>JAGAZZ010000013.1 GCA_017939155.1 Alphaproteobacteria bacterium
CGGCAGCAGGAGCAGCAACGGCAGCAGCTGCAGAAACGCCCCATTTTTCTTCTAACATTTTAGATAAATCAGCAGCTTCCATAACTGTCAATGCTGATAATTCTTCAACTAATTTGGCTAAATCGGCCATTTTTTTTCTCCAATAAAATTAAACTTTTTTCTAAACTTTTTAATTTAACCGCTTGATAAGACTCATAATCAATAAACTATCTGTCTGACCAAACAACTTTTCTTGCCAAAGAGCCGCCGAACGCGAGCAAAACTTCATCAAAAAAGTGTTGAACCGCAGGCCAAGCTCCCTTAAAATTAAGCAGCTTCCTTCTCGCTGTAAGCTTTTGTAACGCGCGCAAGTTGAGCGCCCGGAGCTTGCAACAGACCGATGAGTTTGGCACGCAGTTCGTCCATAGACGGAATAGTTGCCAATCTTTCAATATCAGCCATAGAAAGTTTGCCCGAAGACAAACCGCCGCCAACAACAACAAACTTTTCGTTAGCTTTAGCAAATTCAACGCACAGCTTGCAAGCTGAAATCGGGTCATTTGCATACGCCATAATTGTCGGACCTGTGAACAAATCAGACAAATCTTCAAAGTTTGTGCCTTTAAGGGCAAGACGAGTAATGCGGTTTTTTGTAACTCTGAGCTCACAGCCGAGGTCACGGGCTTTAGCACGCAATTCGGAAATTTCTGCAACGGTCAACCCTCTATAGTGAGATACAACCACAGATTCCGCACCGGAAACCAATCCGTTTACCAAGCTTAAGAGTTCAGCTTTTTCTTCACGATTCACTACTTGTCTCCAAGAATATTATGTTAAGTTTTATACCTTATTAAAAAATAATGCACAAAACCGTTACCACATCTGCTTTATTAACGCTCTGTAAAAAGAGCGCCGCTAAAGCAGCACCAAATCTGTCCGAAGGGAGAAAAAATCAAGATAAATTTTATACCTCCGTCTGCGTAGGATATTAAGGCTCATAGCTCACGCGATAATCATCACAAAAACTATTTATAAAGAACCGCCTACGGTCTTGGACAGCAAGAACATTAAAGGACTTTCGCCCTTTTCCATTCAAGTTAACTAGGCTTTTAAACGCTTTTTTATCAAGAGTCAAGCATTTTTTTCACTTTATTTTAAATTACAGATAACAGTGATGCAAAGGGGAATAAAACTTTTTTCTATGCCACACACTCCAACCAAGGAGGTTGAGAAACTGCGGTGCTCTCCCTTGCCGCACACTCCCTCAAAGAAGGTCGAAAAAGTGCGGTGCTCTCCCTTGCCACACACTCCAGCAAAGGAGGTTGAGATTTGAGGCTTATAGAGATGGGCTTGGTATTTCTTAAAAATCCTAGTGTACATAAAGTCACATAAGACTTTTCTTCCCTTGCCACACACTCCAACCAAGGAGGTCGAGAAAGTGCGATGCTATCGCCGGATGTCCGCTCATAAACCGGAGCGTACTTAAGCGTACGTGAGGATTTATGAGGGGCTTCCATCCGACGATTTGACCGTACTTTCCCGACCTCCGCCAACTTTTATACGTTCGTCTGCCACCCCTTAACCGACGTATCCTCACTGCCTTGGTGAACAACCACCTGCGGATAAGCAATATTAATCCCCTCTTCGCGGAAACGCCGCAAAATCTCGTAGCGAATATCGCTTGAAGCAGACCAACCGCTCCAAATATCGGACACATAAAAACGCACTTCAAAATCAAGAGAGCTGGAGGCAAAATCCTTAAACACGACATAAGGTTGCGGCACTTTAGCTACCTTTTTCGAGCTTTTGACGCACTCAAGCAACAATTTTGTCACCAAATCAGCATCCGAATCATACGACACACCAACCAAAATCGACTGCCGCTGCCAGTTGTTCCCGTGGGTTAAATTCACCAGAGAAGAAGAAATCAGCGTAGCATTCGGAATAATGACACTGCGCCGCGTAAAGGTTTCAAGCTCGGTTGAGCGGATATTGATTTGTTTAATCTTGCCTTCTTCACCGCCCAAAATCACCCAATCACCAACCTTAAACGGACGCTCAAACAAAATGATAATACCGCTCACTAAGTTTTTAATCACATCTTGCAAGCCAAAACCGATACCAACTGACAGCGCACCGGCGATAAACGCGAGGTTTGACAGGTCAACCCCCATCGCCGCCACGGCTAAGATAACCGAAATGATAAATCCGGTGAACGTCACACCCGACACCAGCGAGTGTTTAATCCCCTCATCCATATTAATCCGGCTCAATAAATTATTAGAAAGCCGGTTACGGAAAACTTTAGTCAACGTCAGCGAAATTAAAAACACCAAGAGCCCTGCCACAATCGCCACCAAAGAAATCTGGATACCGCCAACCTTAAAGCCAAACACCAACTTTTTGATACCATAAAGCATAAAGCTTGCCGGAACGCCCCATAACCTGAGCAGCGAATAGATTAAAAACATCACCAACACCGGCGTAATCAGCAAACTCATCAAAAAGTCCGCCTTAGAAAGCAGCTTTTTGCGCATACGAAACGTCGTAATCCAAAAGACAATACTGCGTCTGAGTAAGTCGGAAATAACTTTTCTTGCCACCACGAACACGCCAAACATCAAAATAGAGATAAAAAAGCGGTTAAAGATAAAACTTGCCAAATCCGGATAGCCGAACAAAGACACGCCGAACGTCACCAAAGAAAACAACGAGGCAAAAATCAAAATTTTAACCGGAAAGCCCACGCTTTCCTCTTCATCTTCAGCCGTCCCTACCGTTTTTTCCGGTGTTGTGTCATCTGTCTTTGCCGCATTCTCAAGCGCTTTAGGCTTAATCTCGCCAAACACGCTTGCGGTCAAAAAGATAATCACAAACGCTTTGACCGCGTCCATCGTCACTTCAAGCAACAAAGACAACTCTTTAGACACTTCAAAATAAGCCGCGATACTTTGCAAACACGCCACAACGCCCCATAAAATAATTGAAAACGTCGCCGCGCCAAACACTCTTTCCGCCCGCTCATCGCTGATGTTAAACAGCCGCCACTTGCCGTTCCACGGTGCCAAAACCACCCGAACCGCTGCTCGGGTCAAAGTAATATAAAGCGAATAATAAAGCACATTGGCCAGCACCACGCCGAATTTACTGTGGGTCAGACTCTCGTTTGTAATCTGCCACAGCAAACACCCGCCGATAAGAAGCGACGGAATAACCCCGTACGCCAGCGCCGTAATCCCTGCCACCAAAACTTTTTGTCCGTATCTGGGCATTTCGTCAGTATGGCGATAGCCCCATTTTCTGATAATAAAGCCTCGTACAAACATCCCGAAAGAAAGAGCAAAGCCCAAAATCAGCAATACATACCACCCTTTGGAATAAAGCGCCTTTCTCCCCTCATCGGAAAGTTCGCCGTACCAAACCGCCGGTGACTTCACCACTTCCCAAAAAAACACCGCCGCGTCGGCAAACGCCTGCCAAAATGTTTTGGGCGAAATCAACGCGTTCTGTTCAGCCACCAAATTGCCGATAAGCACGCGGCTTCTCGCTTCCGAGATAATCGCATTTAAACGCGAAATTTCGGTTTTTAATAAGTTTGCCTCAATAATTTTATTTTTATAAGCGCTAACCGACGCCGTATACTTTTCTCTCATCTCGGCGATAGAGGGGTCTTCGTTTTCGCCTTCCTGCGGCGCCTCACCGATAGCGCTTAAAGCGTCCTGAGCGTATTTGGATTCTTTTTCGATGTTTTTAATCGCCGCGTCCAAAGCCACATCGGTTTCACTTAAAAACGTCAAAGCTTCATCAAGGCTTTGCCGTGTGAAGTCGCCGTTTTTAACCAAAGCTTCGGTTTTCTCTAACGCCGCAGTCACGCGCTTAAAGTCAAACGCTTCCGCATCACCGTTTTCCACGCTGACAAGAGCCGCCGCCTCTTCGGCATAAGCATTTGGCACCATTCCCGCACCAAAGCCCAACATAAAAACCAAAAGCAAGCTATAAACACTTTTTTTCATCTTAAAACCTCGTCCTCACACGCAAAGTATCTTTTTTTACACTCAAAACACGCTTACAGTCCCATACCTTTCAAAAGCCCATACACGTTAACCGCGCTTCCTGCTCTGAGGTTATCGGCAACACTCCAAAAGCTGATACCGTTCTCAACCGAAACATCTTGTTTAACACGGGACACGTAAACGCTGTCCTCGCCCTGAACATCATCAACGCTGACATAGCCGCCGTCAACTGTTTTATCAAATACAACCACTTGCGGCGCTTTTTTCATCAATTCTCTGAGCTCATCAGCGTCCACATCATCAACAAACTCGGCATTAACAAACGCCCCGTCGCCGATAAACGTTGGCACAAACGCGGCATTTGCAACCACTTTAAGCTCTCCGCCCAAAACTTTTTTAATCTCGGCGTTAACCCGCCACTCAAGCTCGGTTTCATCACCGACAAACTCGCCCACTTGCGGCAAAACATTAAACGCAATTTGTTTTTTAAACACCGCTTCATGGTCGGCAAGCGATTCGTTTAAAAAGATTTTACGCGCCTGAGTAAACAGTTCATCCATTCCTCCTCTGCCGTAATGTGACGCCGAACAAAACAAATTAACGCTCAAACGTTTGAGCTTATGACT
Source organism: Alphaproteobacteria bacterium (assembly GCA_017939155.1). GTDB lineage: Bacteria > Pseudomonadota > Alphaproteobacteria > RF32 > CAG-239 > CAG-267. Next base: position 4,619 of record JAGAZZ010000013.1, read on the forward strand.
TTTCAAAACCTCGGCAAGCGGTAATAAAACCTGATAAACCGCCGAGCTTGCCGCCATCACTGCGCGGGTGTTTTTAAGCACCTCTTTATCCGTCACACCGTCTATGACCATCGGCACCGTTTCATCAGCAATCAGCGCACCGGTCGCGTCAATAACTTTAATTCCGGCGTCAACCGCTTTTTTAACATAGCGCTTCAAAACCTCTTTAGCCCCAAAGAACACCGCCGCTTCCACACGCTTAAAGTCAAATCCTTCCAACGCTTCAATATCAAGCTCATCATCTTCACCAAAAGAAACCACTGTCCCGAGCACGGCTTTAAGCTCCAGCGCCGTCACCTCAGTCGCATTCACCCCGTTTTCACATAAAATATTTAAAAACTCGCGTCCCGTATCTTCTTTCACGCCGATAACTGCAATTTTTCCCATTTTAAAACACCTCTAAAAAAACGAATGTTAAGGCACTTGCCTTTTTTTAATAATCCTAGTTTAATATCTTCCCGTTTTCACAATTTTTCAAGCACAATCACCAACTTTTCCTCACCTCTAATCTTCTCCCCTCCCCCGCCATCACTAGGGAGAAACGACCACTTTCTATTGAGTCATTGCGGCTCAAAGGCATAAAAAACGTCCGGTGGACGCTTTTTACCGAGAGCGATTCAGTTGTTAGATTGTGACTTGACGTCAAGCAACCAAAACAATCTTTACAACTGGCTTGTCCGAACGGAGTGAGTAGCGCGACGTCAGCCTTTCTAACAGTTTCCCTCTCGAGTCATCAACCCAGTAAAAATTTTATGCACAGATATTTTTAATTTTAGCGTTTAAGGCTATAATAATTTTGCGCATAATGGCGGTTAATGCCACCATTTTAGGTTTAGCACGCGATATTAACTCATTGTATATACGATA
>JAGAZZ010000003.1 GCA_017939155.1 Alphaproteobacteria bacterium
AGATTCCTTACAGAAAACCCCGAGTTTACTCGGGGCTGAATGCTAAGGTGTTGGAACAACACCGTTCCACGCCAACGAGCGTGGTCAAACCGTAAGGTTTGTAGCGACTATAGAACCTCGGGTTTACCCGAGGATATCTATGGGGTTTCAAGGGTTTGTTTGAGGATGTCGACGGTTAGGATTTGGGGCAGAATTTTATAGGGAGCGTTGGCTTTGGGGTAATAGACATAAAGCGGGATAGAGTTGCGGTTATAGGTTTTTAGGGTGGCGGCGATGTCCGGATTACGATTTGTCCAGTCTGCTTTTAAGAGGGTGAGATTGTGTTTTTGTGCCATCTCTTTGAAAGCTTTGGTGGAGAGGGCGGTTTTATCATTTAAGAGGCAGACGAGGCACCATTTGGCGGTGAAGTTAATCAAGACCGGTTTATTTTGTTTTAAGGCGTTTTTTAAGGTCTGCTCAGAGTAGGGTTGCCAAGTGATTTCCGTTTTGGGTGAATTGAGGCTTAATTGGTTAAAAATAACCCAGCCGAGCCAGAAACAGGTTAAGGCAATCGGTATAGCCAAGAAGTGTTTTAAGGTGAGCATCCAACGTCCCGGTTTGGGGAGAAATTTTAAGAAAAAGCTCGGAAAACTTTCTACCAGCGCATAAGGGAGGGCATAGCCCAGACTTAAGCTTATGAAGATGCCAAAATATATTGGAGCCGGCATCGTTATCGCATAACCGACGGCGGCGCCCATAAATGGTCCGGTGCACGGACAGGCGACGAGCACGGCGAAAAATCCGGTTAAGAAACTTTTATTACCACTTAAGCGGTTCAGTTTGTTGGCTAAACAATCCGGCAGGGGGAGCTTGTCTATCAGGTTTAAGAAAATGAGGAAGAACAAGAGGAGGAGTATGGCGTTAAAGATTGGCGATTGCAGTTGAAAGCCCCAGCCTTGCTCAAGTCCCTTTTGTCGCAGATAATAAAGAATTGCCGATAAGGTTAAAAACGAGCTTAAAACGCCTAAGGTGTATAAGAGGGCGGACAGCGATGAGGCTTTGTCGTTATGATTGGCCAGATAGAGGGCTTTTAAGCCCAAAACCGGGAGGACGCAGGGCATTAAATTTAAGATAAGACCGGCTAAAAAAGCGGTGAAGAGGTAATAATAAAATGTTTTGTCCGGCGCGGGGGAAGGGGCATGGTGTGAGGCGGCGGAAAATGGTTGTGCCTCTTCATTCGGGGTGAGATAATAAACGTGTCCGGGGCAGAGGAGTATGCCCTTTGAATCCGGCGGAAGCTCGTCTTTGTCAAAATTGACATTGAGCTGATTTTTGGCGGCGACCGTGGTTTCGGGCAGGTTTGAGAGGACACTTTTTTTGGGGTGAAGGCTGACAAACTCCGGCTCTTTGCAGTTTTTTATGATTTGCTCGTCAAGCTTTAGCTCCATCAGGTCATTATTTAATGAGGCAGCGGCGTATAATTGTTCGGGGAAAGTGTTTTTTGCAATTGGGGCGAGGGTTACAAACGTGGGGTTGATTTCCTGATTTTCTTTGATGGGCAAAGCTAAGCTTAAACGTGTGCTGCCGGGCAGACAGCTTTCATTGCAGGCGGTGTAGGTTAAGATGATTTCAAAAGGCAGGCGGTCAAGGTTTTGCAGGTCTTTTAAGCTGAAAGTGACGAGAAAGTAGAGTTCTTTTTTATAGATATAGGAGGTGATTATCTCTTCAAAGACAGATTTTGTGGGAGCAGAGTGGTGTGAGGCTCTTTCTTGATAATGAGGGGAGTCATAAAAGGTTAAAACGACGGGGTCGCCGGTGTCGCCGGGGTTATCCCAATAGAGGTGCCAGTTTGGTTTGATGTCAGCTTTGATGATAAAAGAGATGGTTTTAGTGTTTGGAGATAAGGTTTTATATTCCGGTGTGACGGTTAAGGAAACAAGGTCTTGCTTTTTGGTAAAGCTCAATGCGTTGGCGTTGGTTATAAACGCGGTGATAAAAAACAGAGTTAAAAAAAGTTTTTTTAGCATTTTGGTTGGTTTCCTTAAAAAAATCAGAGCTGTTTTAACAAAATAATGATTGAAACGTTTGATTAAAAGCGTTTTTGTTTTTTTTATTTTTCGGTTATGACAAGTTCTTCTAAAGAGATGCCCATGTGCGTCACATAGTATGTGCCGGAGTCATTTCTGAAAATTAGTTTTAATTTGTTATCTTTTAGAGCGTTTCCGGGGATGTCTGCCGTGAGTTCAAACGGAAATTTGGGATATTTTGTGCCTTTAACACGACCGATAACGACATCATTTGCGGTGACGGTTACGCTATGTTTGTGATTAAGGACGGCGTTAAATTTTATTTTGAGCTGCAGGTCTTTTTGCGGGCGTTTAGGCAGAGTTAAGGTGATGGTGTCAAGATAGTTTCGGGTTAAGACTTTTTTATAAACGTCGGCATAAGCTAAAACCTCGGTGGCGTTTAAGACAGTTCCCGGCTGATAGGGAAGATAAGCGCCGCTTCGTTTTTTGGGAGGGGTTTGGAAGTGTTCGTAAAGGTCTGATTTTTGTCTTAAAGCGTCTTTTAGGTAGGAAAAGCCAAGTTGCTCGACCAAAGTAGGTTCTTTGGCAAACAAGGAACGACCGAGACCAAAGGCACGATTATCAAGCTTGATATTTAAGCTCTCAAGGATTGTCGGGGCGAAGTCATAAGTTGAGTAGGTTTTAGTTGTATCCAGTTTTAAGCTGTTCTCAAGGTTTAGGAAAGCGTTATAAGTGCTACGTTTTTTTGGGGTCTTTTGGTTTAAGGCGTATGGAATTAAATGGTCGCCTAAAATAACGATGGTGGTGTTTTTATAATAAGGTGTGGTTTTAAACCAAGAGATAAAGTCGGCAACGATTTTATCGGTGCAGAGAAAGGCGTCACGCTCATCGTTGAAGACAACGGGGCAGGATGGGTCTTTGAAATAGTTTGGACCGTGCGTGTCAAGGGAAAAGAGGGTAAGCATAAAAGGCTTGTCGGGGTCAAATTCTGCAAGCTGTTTTTTTGCGTATTCGAAGAGGCTTTTATCGTTAATGCCGTCAAATGTGCCTAAGTGGCTTTCTAGCTCATCTTCGGGATAAGTTTGTATGATTTCATCAAAACCGATGGCTTTTTCATAGCCGTGAGATTTGGCGAAAATATCAACATCAGTGTAGGTGATGTCGGCGGCTTTAATGAGGGCGGTTTGGTAGCCGTTTTGGCGTAATAATTCAGGAAAACAAACGGCTTGAGGCAGAAAATGGCTCTTTGTGTAGAGGTCGTTTTTTTGGGTGCGGGGGCGTATTGGGATACCGCATTGCGAAGCGACTATCGCGGCAACTGAAAAAGTGGCGCCGGGGAGGTTTGAAAAGTTTGTGATAAATTGTTCTTCTTGTTGCAATTTTTGGAGATTGGGGATGAGATTTTTTTAATAATATTTTTCCTCGGTGAAGTTTTGTTCAAAACTTTCGAGATATATCAAAACAAGGTTTTTCTTGTGTTTTGGAAAAGTGAGCTTTAAGGTTTTAGGGGCGATGTAGTGTTGTTCGTAAAGAGTGGTTTTGGTTTGGTTTAAAATAAAGTGCGTTGGGTAGCCGGTTAGATATAAACTTAAACCAGACATTATGAGAAGGGCGATAAACTGTTGTTTTTTGCTTAATAAAAAGTAGCATAAAGGATAGATAAAGGCAAAAAACACTAGAGCCAAAATATAGTCTTTTAGGTTTAGAGCGGCAAAGATGACTTTCGGACTTAAATGTTCGATGGTTATGGTGATTTGTTCATAATCGGCGTCAGGGTATAAAAAACGGGCATAAAGCAAAACCGAGAGTGTCAAGGTTGCAATAACGAGAAGAATTAAGGTTATGATTTCGGAGATTTTTTTTAAGTTCATTAGTTTATCAGTCCTTTGATATTTTTGATGATTTGCTCAAACATGGCGTAGGTTAGAACACCGGTATTAATGTTATAGCGCGAGGTGTGGTAGCTATCGACCAGTTTTATGTTTTTGTAAGGGAGGTCATAAATGGCGCCGTGCGTGAATTTAGCATAAGATTGTTTTAAGCCCAAGGCCTGCAAGACGTTTTTATGCGAAATTAAACCTAGGCATAAGATAACTTTCAGGTTTTCCATAGCGTTTATTTCGTTTTTTAAGAACGCGCGGCAGTTTTTTTCTTCGGCAGTTGTCGGTTTATTTTGCGGCGGAACGCAGCGCACGGCGTTGGTGATACGGACATTTTTTAGTTCATAGCCGTCATCTTTTCTTTTTTTGTAATCTCCTGTGGCTAAGTCGTATTCTTTTAAGATGGGGTAAAGGACATCACCGGCGTAGTCGTTTGTAAACGGGCGACCGGTTTGATTGGCGCCGTTTAAACCGGGGGCTAGTCCGACGATTAATATTTCAGAAGAAAGCGCGCCAAATGCTTCAACCGGAGCATTGTGATAGCCGGGAAAATTTTGGCGATTTATGTTTCTAAACGCGCATAATCGTTCGCATAAATTACAATTTTTATCGGGTGCTTGAAAATCCATTTTATTTCCTTTGTGTTATTTTTCTTTGATTTTAAACAATTTTTGTAAATAAAGCGTAAAAAATTTTGCTCTGCTATTTAAAAGATAAAATTTGTGCCTATATATGGCTTCGAGAAGTATTATGAGATTTGTAATACTTTAGGACTAAAGTTAATTTTAGTTTGTAATGGAGAATAAATTATGAAGAAAATTTATGTATTAGCTGCAGCCGCTTCGGTTTTTGCGATGAATGCCCAAGCCGCCGATTGGAGTATGGGCAATTTGGTTCGTCCGTATATCGGTGCGGATTATGTTTATTCGCACGCAAAGCACGGTGCCATTGCTTCTGATGCTAAAAAGGATTATAATTCCTGGATGGTTAATATTGGTACGGATATTGCGCGTTATACCAGCATTGAAGCTTTCTTTCAGCAGGCTGGCGAGCGTAAAACCCATTTAAGAGGGCGTGACCTCAAATCTGAATTTTATGCATGGGGTCTTGATGTTTACGGACGTGTTCCTGTTGCCTGCTCTGGGTTTAATCTGTTAGGTTCTTTAGGTTTGGCCGATTATAATGTTAAATATAAATTTAATCCGGGCAGTATGGATAAAGAACATATCGGTTATCGTGGCGGTGTCGGTTTCTCTTATGACTTTAACAACAACGTTTCTTTCCGTGTGATGGGGCGTTATACCTACATCGGCATGGCGAACTTGAATAATTTGATGGAAGTAACGGCCGGTCTCCGCTATACGTTTTAACGGGAAAATTTTGTGAATTGACTCGCGGGAGGGGCTACTCTGCAAAACAGTCACGTACTTATTTGTACGCTCCTGTTTTTTGGTAGGCTCCCGCGGTCACTTCGCAAAATTTTCTCCGTTAAAACCCGAGAGGGAAGGAAAGATTTTTGGCGAGAATATTAAAATTTCGCACTCCTTAGTTGGAGTGTGTTACGGGTAGCGGGAGGGGCTACTCTGCAGAACAGTCACGTGACTGTTTGTACGCTCCTGTTTTTTGGTAGGCTCCCGCGGTATTAAAGCAAAATTTTCTACCGCTACAAAAGCTTTGCTTTTCTACTTGTAGCAACAACTAAGTGTTGCTTCGGTTGTTCCGCCCTAGCAACACTAAGAGAAGTTTCTCCGTTAAAACCCGAGTGGGAAGGAAAGATTTTTGGCGAGAATATTAAAATTTCGCACTCCTTTGAGGGAGTATTTTTTTAGCCGAAAACTATATTAACATCAATATAACATTTTTACTTGACAAGTATGTCAGAGAGGGGTATTAAAAGTTTTATGATGGTATAATGCTGTCTGAGAGAGCTTCGTGAGGGGCTTTTTGTTTTTTTTGAGGTTGCGTTTGTGCGGCTTTTTTTGTGCGCTTCTTACGGCTTTAGGGCTGTGGGAGGCGTTTTTGTATTGAAGATATGCCTTCTGTGGAAAAAATGGCAGAAGTATTACAAGAAGTTTTAGCGGAAAATGCAGCGAAAAAAGCAGAAGATGAGGAAGAAACAGAGGCTGAAAATAAGAGGAGTGTCGGTTTAGAATATTAAACTGCCTTGTTTAGCGTTTAGGGTGTTGATAAGCGTTTGCATTGTTTGCGCGGTGAGTTGTTTTTCGAGTAGAAGTTTGCCAAGAGAGGTGTCTTCTTGGTAAGTTTGTGTGCACCAAGAAGAGTCTTGCTTTGTTTGGCAGAAGATTAGTGTCTTATATAAAGTAAAAGCGGCTGTTTCGGTTTGTTCTAAGGCGGTATTAAAGTTTTTGAGTTCATTTGGGGCGATGAATGTTGCGGCAATTTTTAAAGTTTCATTTTTTAAGCATTGTCTTAAAGCACGCTCGTGGGCGACATCGGCTTTATTTCCCAAGATGACGTTTTTTCGTTTACGACAGGAATTTGTTTTTGACAGTTGTCGTAGATTTTTTCGGCTTGTTCCTGAGGGGAGAAACTATTAGCTGATGTTGTTGTCGGGTGAATTGTACATAAGCATAATATTATTAAAAGTTTTTTCATTTTTCCTCCGATGGTTATGAGGAGAGTTTAGGCGGTTTTTTCTTTAATGTCAATTTAAGATTAGGGGGGGCTTATGAACGGGTGAAGCGGCGGCGGAGTTTTTGGATAAGGGAAGGGGAGAGGTTCGTTTGGGCAACGGACGTGTTTTTCTCAAGCTTTTGGGCAATTTGGTGGTTTATGCTTTTTTTGTAGCGTTTGTCAGCAAGAGCGATGGCTGTGATTATCAGTTCTTTGGTGAGGGGGTGTTTTTGAAAAGCCTCTTTGAAAGTGTCATAATATTCTTGGCGTTCTTTTTGCGCGGGGATAATGAGCTCGCGTTTTATTTTGGCGGTTATGGGAACCGGCACGGTGATTTTATCTGCCAGACCGGTGATTTCTTCTTTTTTGGTGTACGGATTATAGATTTTAAAGGTGTATAAGAGCCGTTGTTCCAATTTGTATTCTTTATGGTTGGCATCTTTTGGGGTTAACGGATTGTCCAGCACTGCGGTCAGCAGATTTTGTTTAAATTGTTCGGTGTAGGTGTTATAAAATTTATTTGCCCATTCTTTTAAGCCGTTATTCATTATTTTTTCAGGCGGATAAAGCATAGATTTGATTTGCTTTTCAGATTTTTTTTCGAGTTTTTGGGCAAGCCAGGAAAAATCTGCCCAAAATGGTGATGTGTCTGCATAATTTTCTCTTTTTAAGTATTCGTTTATGGTAAAAAACAGAGATTCCAAATAGGCGGTGCGTTCGTCTTCGGCTTCCAATAAATAGAGGTCAGTTGTGTTTGGAGCGGCGTAGTCTTTTTTGTAGGGGCGGTTTTGCTGTAATAAATTGTTTTTAACGTGTTTAAACTCGTGGATTAAGATGGTGCTTATCATCTTGTCAAGTAAAGCTTGATGCTCATAAAAACTATAAAATGCAAAATCTTGGTCATTTAGCGAATTTAAGATTTGAGTTTGCCTTTTTTTAGTTTTGGCTTGGCTTAATCTGTTTTTGACGGCTTCTAAACGGGCATAATCTTCTATTGTGATGAAAAAACACGGCGTGTTAACGGTTATAACCAAGTTATCGGTTTCGGCCTGACCGTTATCAACATAGTCATCGGTTTCAAGCCCGTGTTCATCATAAAAAATGAGCCCGTCATCTTCCGGCGAATAGTCGAGAAAAAACTTTTGTATTCTGCGATGCACTTTGATACCTAGCTTGCGCATATCTTCGGGAATAAGGGCATCATCCATCAGACAAGGAAAAAAGATGTTTTTATAGCCTTTTGGGGGCTCAGGCATTTGCGGGGCAGAGGAAAGCTCGTTTTCATACCCCGAAAAATCCGGTGTGATAGAGCGTGGCGGGGTTGCTAAACGGACGGCTCTGCTTTGGTTTCTGTTTATCTGCGATGATAATTCTGTTTCTATTTCTTTTGCCGTGTAGCGCTCATATTTTGCTTTTTCATCGGGCGTAAGCGGTTTTTTGACAACAAACAGTTCATTGTCAGAAGAAAAGAGAATACGCAAAGCCGTGTTGTTTAGCTTGTTCATCTTTTATCTTTACAACAAAGGTGACCATGCCGGGTCTGACCCGTCACCGGGGGTTATGACCAAACGCTCGTTTTGTCCGGTGACATCAACTGAGTAAAGCTGCGTATCGCCATTGGTGGTGGCGGTGCCGCGGTTTTGGCGATAGAACATCAGCACACGACCGTTTGGCGACCATGTTGGTCCTTCAACCAAAAAGCCTGATGCCAAAGTGCGCTCGCCGGTGCCGTCAGGATACATCACGCCGATGTAAAATTGACCGCCTTCCATTCGCGTAAAGGCGATATAATCCCCTCTTGGTGACCAGGCCGGCGTGGCGTAGCGGCTGCCTTGGCGGAAGCTGATACGCTCTACATTAGAGCCGTCACGGTTCATTATATACAATTGTTGGTTGCCGCCTCTGTCTGAGTTAAAGACGATTTTTTCACCATCCGGAGAGTAATTTGGCGAGGTGTCAATGCTCGGACCTGAGGTGAGCTTTTTAGTTTGTCTGGTGGCTAAATCCATCTCATAAATGTCGGTGACACCGTTTTTGGCATAGCTTAACAAAATAGATTTGCTATCCGGTGAGAACGCAGGCGCAAAGGTCATCCCCGGGAAGTTGCCCAACAGCTCGGTTCTTTTTGTTTTTAAGTTATACATATAAACCCGCGGTTTGTTATTAATAAACGACAAATAGGCAATGTATTGCATATCCGGTGAAAAACGCGGGGTCAGCACCAAATTGGCGCCCGAGGTCAAAAAGCGGTGTCCGTCACCGTCTTGGTCCATTAAAGCTAAGCGTTTAACCCGTTTGGAAGACGGACCTGATTCTGAGATATAAGCAATCACGGTGTTAAAATATCCCGTATCGCCGGTTAATCTCTCATAAATAGCGTCAGCCATTGAGTGTGCCATTCTGCGCCAGTTGTCTTTATCTGCGGTATAAACCTCAAAAAGCAGTTCTTTTTGGCTGACAATGTCCCATAATTTGAACTTTAATTTCAGCTCATCGCCTTCTTCTTCCAAAATGGCCGATTGGACGAGGACTTGTGCATTAATCACTCTCCAGTCGCCAAAAACCGGCGTTTGTTCCATTGAAGAGAACTTTTGTATATAGCTTCTTTCATTAATGATTCTGAATAATCCGCTTCTTTCCAAATCCGCCAAAGCGACATCGCGCACTTTATTTGCATACGAAAATCCTAAAAAAGCGCCAACGCCGTTATTATCCGACATAATTTTGGGGAACGCCACCGGAATCGGTGCCTGTGCCGCGCCGCTAATGCTGACGTTCAATTGCGCCTTTGCCGGACTTATGGCAAAGAACGCCATCATTATCATCAAAACCAGTTTTTTCATCTTATTTTCCTTTTATGAGTGGGACTTTTGTGTACTTATATCCTGAGGTGTTGGGTTTGTAAATATAAATATAGGGTCTATAAACAATTTTAAATGTGGGCGGAGCGTGCTAAATTGTGAATTAGCTCGCAGATGGAAGCCTGGTTTCAAAAATTCATGTACCATTATGTACACTAAAATTTTTGAACCAGGACATCCGCGGCTACTTCGCAATTAATCCCACTCCTTGGTTGGAGTTTGCGTTCACTACCAAAATTTACCGCCTTTCTCGGGGCAGAGTGTGAAATTTTGGCATTGAATTCATGGATGGAAGCCCCACGTCGTCGCGTCACGTACGTTTATGTACGTTCGTGCTCCTTTGGGGGACATCTAAGGTCATTTCGCAAAATTTCGCACTCCTTTATTGGAGTTTGCGTTCACTACCAAAATTTTCTACCGCTACGAAAGGCTTTGCCTTTCTACTTGTAGCAACAACTAAGTGTTGCTTCGGTCGTTCCTCCCTAGCAGCACTAAGAGAAGTTTCCGCCTTTCTCGGGCGGAGCGTGAAATTTTGCTTGCGTTTTTGGGCGGGTGGGGGTATAGTGCCGATATTGATTGTTATGGGAGAATTGCGATGGCTAAAGTGGTTATTTTGATGATGGATTCGTTTGGTGTCGGCGGGGCAAAGGACGCTAAAGCTTTTGATGATGACGGGGCAAATACTTTTTTGCATATTGCGCAAAATTATGACGGGCTTTGTTTGCCGAATTTGGAAGCGCTGGGGTTGAAAAAAGCGGGGATATTGGCGTGCGGTGTTGAAGCGCCGTTAAAAAAAGGCGAAGCGAAGCTTGGTTTGCGCGGCGGTTATGGCTGTATGGAAGAGATTAGCGCCGGTAAAGACACCATTTCCGGACATTGGGAGATGGCGGGTGTGCCGGTCAGGACGGATTTCGGACATTTTAAGCTTGATTATCCGAGCTTTCCTCAGGATATGGTGGAGAGAATTTGCAAACGTGCGGAAATCCCCGGAATTTTGGGAAATATTGCGGCATCAGGGACGGTGATTATTCAGGAACTTGGCGAAGAGCATATCGCTTCCGGTAAACCGATTTTTTACACCTCGGCAGACAGCAATTTGCAAATTGCCGCACATGAAGAAAAGTTTGGCTTAAAATGGCTTTATGAGCTTTGTGAAATTGCGTTTGAGGAAGTGAAGCCGTATCACATCGGACGGGTGATTGCCAGACCGTTTGTCGGTGATAAAGCCGGAGCGTTTGTGCGCACGAAGAACCGACATGACTACGCGGTGTCGCCATTTGCGCCGACAATTTTGGATAAAGTGAAAGCAAGCGGGCTTGACGTGGTGGCGATTGGTAAAATCAGCGATATTTATGCCGGTTCCGGCGTGACAAAAAAAGTTTTGGCGAGCGGACTTGAGGAGCTTTGGGACGCAACGCTTGCGGAAGTTCGGACGCTAGAGGGAGACGGAATCGTTTTTACAAATTTTGTTAATTTTGATATGGATTGGGGACATCGGCGCGATGTGAAAGGTTATGCCGAGGGGTTGATGTATTTTGACAGTCGGTTGCCGGAAATTGCTGATGTTCTTAGTGATGATGATATTGTCTTTATTACCGCTGACCATGGCTGTGACCCGACATATAAAGGGACTGACCATACCAGAGAGTGCGTGCCGGTGCTGATGTTTGGCAAAAAAACGACCGAGCATTGCTTGGAACGGCGCAAAACATACGCAGATATTGCCGAAACGATTGCCACCAAATTCGGGCTTGAGGGTTTTGGTGTCGGCAAAAGCCTGGCGTGAGTTTTTAAGGCTTGGGGAAAAAGAAAAATAAGGTTTGCAAGCGCGGTTTTTTGTTTTATAGTCGGAACATATTTATTTTTTAGTGTTTTTATTAAGGAGTTAACGTGTTTGTTGGATTGATTGCGGCGTTTTTTGTGACGGTTTTTGACCAAGTGACCAAGGCGCTGGTGTTTGGATATTTGGCAGAAAGAGGGCAGGCTTTGGAAGTGAGCTCGTTTTTTAACCTTGTGTCAGCGTGGAACACGGGGGTCAGCTTTTCGATGTTTAATGATTTGGGCGGCATGGGCGTTTATATCTTGTCAGCCTTTTCGCTTATTGTGGTTGGCTTTTTGCTCTATTGGCTTAAAAAAGAGCAGATGTTGTTTATGAAGCTTGCGCTCGGGTTTGTTATCGGCGGGGCGCTCGGCAACGTGATTGACCGGTTAAGGCTCGGTGCCGTGTTTGATTTTTTAGATGTTCATATCGGCGCACATCATTGGCCGGCGTTTAATGTGGCAGACAGCTTTATTTGCATTGGCGCGGTGATGATTATTTTTGACGGATTGTTTTTTTCGGATTGTTCACAAAAACGACAAGTAAAAGAGGGGTAATGAAATGAAAAAGATTTGTGTTTTATTTATGCTTATGCTTGTTTTGGCGGGTTGCGGGCTGACAAAGAAAGATTTGGGTATGGCGCGTTCGACGCCGGATGAGAGTCAAGTGAGTAGGAGGGAGAGGTTGGTGGTGCCGCCAGAGTATAAAGTGCGCCCCTAGCGGGGACAACTCGGCGGAGCGTGCTAAAGCACGGTCAAATCGCCAAATGGAAGCCTCCCTCAAATCCTCACGTACGCCTAAGTACGCTCCGGTTTGAGGGAGGACATTTAACGATAGCACCGTACTTTATCCCACTCCTTTATTGGAGTGTGCTTCTCTCGGGAGTAGGACTTGAGATTTGGCGGAGCCGGTCAAATCGCCAAATGGAAGCCTCCCTCAACTTGCTTTGTAAGGGTGCAGATGTTCTGCCCCCTAACTTCGCTTCGGACAAGCCAACTCTAGGTTCACTTAGTTGGCGTTACCGCCAAGTCGTGAACCAAGAGTTGCTATAGTTCTCGGTAAAAAGCGTCCATTGGACGTTTTTTACCGAGAACCCTCACGTACGCCTAATTTCCCATTCCTTTATTGGAGTGGGTTGCTCTCGGGAGTGAGTTTTGGGGTTTGGCGTTTGCGGGGCTTTGTGGGGCATTTGCCCTTTTTTTGTATCAAAAGCGGTGGGGAGGTGTTTTTTGTTTGACTTGGAGGGGATTTTAAGGTATTATTAAGGTATGAAGTCTATTATTCTTATATTATAGGAGATGTGTTATGACTGATGAAAATAAAAATATTTTACAAAAAGGACAGGACGGCGCTAAGAAATTGGTTGATGATGTTTTCGGCGCTTTTTCGAAAAAGCAGGATTATACTGAAAATAAAGACGGAAGTATTACGCGCGAGCTTAAAGTTTGCGGAAAGAAAGTTGAGATAACGGCGCGTGGTCCTTTAAATGATTCCTACGTGGTTTTTACTTCTAATACATTAGACGATAAAAAGAAACAAAAGTTGATTGAAAAAGTCGAAAAAGGGAAAAAACTTTCCGATGATGAGGAATTGTGGCTAAAGTTAGCTGACAGAGAAGTCGTTATGAAGGCGATGCAGAGTACTATAGGTCAAGGATATGATTATAATGCTGATTTATATGAGGTTGCAGGTTTATCAAAAGATGAAGTTATCGGAAAAGCGCCGGTTGCTGATATTAGTATAGGTAAGGATACTGTTGCATTGTATGAAGATTTCAGTATACGTGAGGGTAGACCTTCCTTTCTTTCTTCTGTTAAACAAGAGATGATTAAGACTTATGGCGAAGAGCTTGGAACAAAACGCTTTGAAGCTTTTGCTCAACGTTCAGGCTTAGATGCCCATCAAGAAAAAGAAGTGCCGGCTAAGGAAGCAGAAGTTAAGAACGAGCCAGAGCAGGAATTTAAAAGTATTACGCGTGAGCTTGACGTTGCGGGGCAAAAAGTTAATGTGGAAGCGATAGAACTTCCTGGTGGTCAGTATTTTGTCAGCAATCGTGATGGTTTAGAAAAAAACAACAAACAGAACTTGATACAAAAAGTCGAAAAAGGGGAAAAACTTTCCGATGATGAAAAACTGTGGTTAAATATGTTTGACCGTACCTTTGTTGAGGTAAATATGGTAGAATTGAAGATACCGGAAAAGGAGATAATTGCTGCCACCGGGTACTCTAAGGCTGAGATAAGCGGGCAAACGCCGGTGGGAGATTTTAGTTTAGATTTGAGCCGGTTTCCTGCTGATAAGGTTGCTGCTTTGCTTGAGGGTATCAAAGAAAATATGATACTAGCTTATGGCGAGGAATTTGGGACGAAACACTTTGAAGCCTTTAAGGCGCGCTCAATGGGGGGACAAGAACAAGCATTGGAAGCAGAAGCAAAGAAAGCTCCCGTGCAACAGCAATCTCCGGTTGCAGAAGGGGAAATAAGGATAACTTCTGAAGACCGGCAAGCAGTAAAAGCTGATATGCACAGAGAGGCTGATGCTTATCACAACACACCGGTTGTTGTGTCAGCGCCTGCTAAAGGAAATGTGGCAGAAGTTATGAAAGATGATGCAAATGTAGCAAAAATTCGTGTTTTGATGGAACGCCCCGGGGTTAAACTGCAACAAGACAAAGACGAAACGTTGAATAAATTGGTGGCAAATTTTGGTTCGGAAGCGGCTTATCAACTGGTGCTCAAAAGTATGCTTGAACCGGCAAATGCAATGACAGCAATGGGCGAAGATTTTAAACGCTCCGGTGCGTCTATTGAGTATTTTGCCTCAATTGATGTGAACGATGCTGATAAAATGGCAAAAGTTGCGGCACTTTCCGGTGTTTCGGTTGAAAAGATGCCTCAGGTTGCAAAGAATCCTGAGCTCGAAGTTTTGTCCCATGATGCGAAGCAAGCTCAAGGAGTGAAATTGAATATTAGCAATATGAATATTCAACCGAGCAAAATGCCTGAAACGATAAAACTTCCCTCTCAGGCTGAAATGAAATATGACCAGTTGGCTGCAGGCAAAGAGCAGATGACGCTGGCTGATTTGGAAAAAGCCGGTGTGAACCTGAAAACAGATTTGCAACCGACACTTAAAGCTCTGACTACAGAAGGACCGGAGAGTGTTTTGAAATTGGCGCCGAACGGCTTAAATGGTAAAGATTCGGTGGTTAGCAAGGAATTGGCGGTGGCGCTTATTGAGCGTGCGCAAGCGCGTGAACAGTTGGTTCTGTTGAAGAAGCATAACAGAAGCCGATAAGGACATATTAAGGCTTGATGAAAAGACTTGTAAGCAGGGGGCTTACAAGTCTTTTTTTGTGCGTCTTTAAACCTTTATGACTGATGAGGAAAAAAGTTTAGCCGTTTTGGCGTTTGCTATTTTGCAACTCTTTTAAGGTTTGGAGATTTGTCGGGGTGTTGGTGCGCACCGCTTTTTTAACCTTAACGGAAGTTTGCGGTTCATTAGCTATCGGTTGGTGAGAAATATTTTTCGCCGCTTCGTTTAAGCGCTCAGAAATTAAGTCTTTCGGGGCGTGCGCTTCTTTGGTTTGCTGATTTTCAGCGCGGTCAAGCGTGATGCGTTTGCCGGTTTTATCCGTGGTGTAGGCGGAAGCAGCAAGCCCTTCGGGCGTATATTCTATGCCGATAAGGACGTGACCCTCCACAACTAACTCACGGGCAACCAGGACGTCAACTCCCGAGATAGCGGAATAGATGTCTTTGATTGAAGCGGGAACCATTTTGAGTTTGCTTTCAAAATAGGCTTGTTTTTGCATCGCTTCGAGTTTTTTTAAATCGGTGGTCATTGTTTCCTCACACTTTGTTTGTTTCTTTATCTTAGTATAACACAAAAATTTGAGAATTTAAAGAGTAAAAATAAAATTCGTTTGATTTTTGCGGTTTTTGTTTTATAAGAAAGAGAATAACTTTGTTTTTTTAAGGAATCGTTAATTATGAAATTAAATGCGCAGCCGGTCAGAGGCACTAAAGATTTTTTACCCAAAGAGATGGAACTCAGAGATTTTGTCAGAGAGAGAATTGAGGAAACGTATAAAAAATTCGGCTTTAACAAAATTTCCACCCCGATTATGGAAGATATTGAGCGTTTAGACAAGAGCGACGGGGGCGAAAACCTCTCGATGATTTTCAAACTTTTAAAACGCGGACAAAAGCTTGATTTAACAAAAGAAAATTTGTCTGAAAATGATTTGGTCGACAGCGGGCTCAGATATGATTTAACGATGCCTTTGTCGCGCTATTTTGCCAATAACAGACAGTTTTTGAACCAGCCGTTTAAGTCTATCCAAATTGACAGGGTGTTTCGGGCGGAAAGACCGCAAAAAGGGCGGTTTCGTGAGTTTTATCAATGTGATATTGATATTATCGGCGATTCGTCGGTTAACGCCGAGATGGAGCTGATTGCGGCAACAACCTCGGCTTTGGAAGCGATTGGTTTTGACGGCTTTACCGTACGTCTTAACGACAGGCGGATTTTGACCGATATGATTTTGAGCGCGGGTTTTGCTCAAGATGATGTGATGAGCGTGTGCATTATTTTTGACAAGCTTGATAAAATCGGGCTTGACGGGGTTAAGGCCGAGCTGTTGGAAAAAGGATATGCGACTGAGGTTGTGGCGAAGTTTACGGACATTATTGCCGACGTTGAGGGCAATGCGCTTAATGCAGCGGAAAAATACTGCCAAAACGTGGACGTTGTTGCCAATTTAAAGCGCGTGCTGGAGTTTGCCAAGACTATTTCTAACGGCAAATTTGAGGCCGTGTATGACAAGTCTTTGGTGCGCGGTATGGGCTATTACACGGGGATGGTGTTTGAAATTGTCAGCCCGAAGTTCGGCTCATCAGTTGCCGGTGGTGGTCGTTATGACGAGATGATTGGCAAGTTTTTGGGCGAATCGGTGCCGGCAGTGGGCTTTTCTATCGGTTTTGAGCGGATTTGCTCGATTTTGTTTGAGTCAGAATATAACTTTTTGCGACCAGAAAAGGTGGTTTTGGCTTATAATGCCGACGATGATTTTGCCGCAGTTGTGCTGAAAGCTAAAGAGATTATGGCAAAAGGTGCTGAGGTGACGATGCTCAAGCGCTCGAAAAAGTTTGGTAAACAGCTTGATGCCTTGATTGCAGCGGGGGCAAGGAGGATGGTTAGTTTTGGGCAAGAGGGTGAGAAAGTGTTGGAGGGGGATTGATAAAGCACGGTCATATAAGCGCCGGCGCTCGCTTATGTACTATTTTGTACACCGCGCTCACGGCGCCACTTATAGCACCGCACTTTCTCAAACCCATTGCAAAATTGCTCAACTAAGTTGAGCAATTTTTGGTTTTAAATAGGGCTTGCTAAATTGTGAATTAGTTCGCGGATGGAAGTCCCTCTTCTTTGGGGGGCTCGCAAAAGCACCGGTCATGATTGCGAATTTAAAGTCTTATGTACTCGTTTTGTACACCGCAACTTTAAATTCGCTTCCAGCACCGGCACTCTACAAGCCCTATGCAAAATTGTTCAACTTAGTTGAGCAATTTTTGGTTTTAAATAGGGCTTGCAAAAGCGCTGGTCTATATAGTTTAAAGGAGAAAGGGCGGTTTTGCCGCCCTTTTTGAGGAGATGATGAGAGAGTTTTAACGACCACTGCGTGTAGCGGCATCGATGATTGCACCGACAGTAACGGCTCCGTGCACAATGCGTTCTGCACGGCTGGGTCTGCCGCGATGAGGTGTCCCGTAGCCATTGCCATACGTTCTCTTTTGGTCAGGGCAACCGTAACCGTGTTTGTCATGGTTGTAATGGTTATATTGGTTGTGTCCGGCTTCTCGCGCTGCCATCGAATTTTTGTAATCTCCGTATTGTACACCATCACGCGGGTCATTAGGCAAAAACATAACTTGGTCTGGGTCAGATGCTTTGCAATAAGCTCCTTGGTAGCCTTTGTGGCTGCCATCGCTTGCTCCGAGACGATTTAGACCATCTGAAAGAACAGGGTCATAAACCCAGCCATTGGCGCGTGCCCATTCCGGTGTGCCTTCTATAAGATTGTTTGGATTTGACTGACGGTTTGTTTGTCTTGTTGTTGTGTTTGTGCGCGTACGCGTATTGGTATTCGTTTGGGTATTTGTATTTCCATTCCTCAGCTTTCTGGCTTCGGGGGAATTTGGGTCAATCGGGGTTAATCTGAAACCGTTGCTTGTTTTGCCGTCATTATTATCAAGTTCTTGATTGGGGGCATATTGTTCGGTTTTAGGTTGCTCGGGAGCTTCAGGGGTGGCGGCTTCGGCGCTTGTTGGTGCCATTGGGGCTAAAGTGCTAGCGGCTACGCCTAATTTTAGCAATTGGCTTCTGATTTTGTCTTTAATGCTCATAATGTCCTCCTTTTAAACTGTTTTTTATAGTATAGCATAAAAAAAGAGGGGGTGCAAGTGTTTTTTTAGGGCTTAAAAGTTGGTTTATCAGCGGAAGATGTGTTTGGTGTGATGGATGACATCTAAAACCTGGTGGGCGGTAAGGGCGCCTTTATCCACTGCGGCAACAACTTTATCAACGCCAGAGTTCGGGTGAATTACGCCGGTTCCGTAAAGAACACGGTGTGCTATTCCGTATGACCTAGGGATGTGATTGTGTTTTTCATCAGGGCAACCATAGCCGTGTTTGTCATGGTTATAATGGTTATATTGGTTGTGTCCGGCTTCTCGCGCTGCCATCGAATTTTTGTAATCTCCGTATTGTACTCCATCACGCGGGTCATTAGGTAAGAACATAACTCGGTCAGGGTCATCTATTTTGTAATAAGCTCCTTGGTAGCCTTTGTGGCTGCCATCGCTTGCTCCGAGACGATTTAGACCATCTGAAAGAACAGGGTCATAAACCCAACCATTGGCGCGTGCCCATTCAGGAGAGCCTACCACTAAGTCAACCGCGACTTGTTCTGCCGGGTGGTGATGGTCAGAGGCAGGTTCGTGGGTATGGTGTTGAGGCGTGTGGGTGGTGGTTTGATGAGGTGCGGTTTGCGGTTCAGTGCCGGGGAAATGGTCTACGGGTTCTAATTTAAAGCCCAAACCGGAGCCGGTGTTTTGCTCAGTTTGTTCAGGTGCCGGCGTTGCCGGTTCGGCGGCTTTGGGTTCGTGATGAACCGTTGTGTGCGTTGTTGTATGAGTCGCAGTGTGGTGCGTTTCGGTATAATGAAAACGTTGCTGTTCGTCAAAATGCTCGGCCATATAGGTTTTTAGACCTTCGTTGTTGGAACAATCGTGGGTCTGCATATACTCTAACAGCTCGGCTGACGTGTGGATATTGTCTATCCCCATAGCGGCGGCGACAGCGTGCGGCTCGGCAAGAGCGGCGTGTGTTGCCATATAGGCGTTGGCGCCGTATATCTTGCTCATATTTTCCGCAGTCGTGTGGATTTGTTCGTTTGTAAAGCTTACTTTGGTTTGATTGCTTTCCAAATCTGCCGTGGCGCTGGTGTGCGCAGAGCGGTTTATATGACCGGAGTTTTCGGCTTTGGCAGCTTCTAAGTTTTGCGTGGCTTTGGTCTGTTCTGCAGATTGGGTTGTCGGTTTAGCTTCGTTTTGTTCGGCTGTTGCGGTGTTTTCTGCTGCAGCGGCATAGCCTCGGACTACGTTGGGAGCGGCTTTGGTGTGTGAAGTTGTGTCAGTGTTCTCTTGCGTGGGCGTTTCAACCGAAGCGGCGGCGTATTTGGCTTCTACCGGCGTTTCAGTTCGAGTGGTGTCGGCAACCGCGGCGGCGTTTTGAGCTTCTACCGGTGTTTCGGTGCGAGTGGTGTCCGCGACCTCAGCGGTATATTGGGTTTGTACCGGAGTTTCGGTTCGAGTGGTGTCGGCAACCTCGGCGGTGTTTTGAGCGATAGTGTCAGTTTTGACCGGTTCGGGAGTGTTTTGCACCGGTGTTTCAGTTTTAATGTGGTCTTGAACGTCGTTTGGAGTGGCGTTTATATTGGCTTGACCGGTGTCATGAGGGGCGGAAGAAGAAGCGTGTGATATGCCGACTTTAACTCCTATTGCTAATACAGAACCAAGGAAAGCACCTAAAGCTTTGCTGATGCCTTCCTCTTTATTTTTTGTCTTTCTGTTTTGTAGAGCTTTTTGCTTGTTAATAATTTCTTGGCGCTTTTGAGGGTCTGTTTCATTTATGAGGGCTTGGGCTAACTGTTTTTCTTGGCGTTTTAAGGTGTATGCTTCTACCCAGTTGGGGACAGTATTGAAAACAGCACCTATTGAAACGCGTCCGAATATTCCCAATGACGAAGCTGTGTTGTTGACGCTTTGCAGAGCGGCTGGCGAATCTAAGCCTAAGGCTTGAACAGCGCTGTTAACGCCGGTGCCAAGAGAAAGGGCGCCTAGGGCAGTGGTGACGCCGGCGCCCAGTAAAAGCGCTGTTTTTTTGTTTTTGGAAATTGAAGGGTCTGAGAGTTGTTGCTTCATATTTTTCCATTGTTTGGCGGTATTATATGCAATCAACGTGGCAGTGCCGATACCCGGAGGCGGAATCATCCCGGCAACGGTGAACATTGCGGTTGATTTAGCAACACCGATACCAACTTTGGCGCATAAGAGTGCATATTTTTTGGCTGTTTGGTATTTTTTGCCGTAACGACTGGATAATTTTTCATCAAGCGGTTCGAGCTTTCTTTTAATGGTTGCGGCTAATTTGGTTCCCAAACCGAATTTTTGCTCCGAGCGGGTTTTTATTTCTTCTACCCGGTTAACTCCAACGGCTAATTTGGCGGCGATTTCTGTTGAGCTAAAGTGTTGTGTTTCGCTTGTGGGTTGGAGAAGCTGCTCAAGTTGTTCTTTAAAAACTTCGTCCATTTCTTCCTGGGACGGATTTTTAGTTTTTGCCAGTTCAAGAGCGGCTAATTGGGCGGCAAGGTTATAAAAGTCTTTTTTGGGTTTGTTTTGCTGCTTTAACAGGGAAGCCCAGGAATTTTTGTAATTGTCTTTCCATGACGGAGGTTCAAAGCTGTAACCATCCATTAAAGAAAGAGCTTCGTCTTCTTCTTTCTTCAATTTGTCTTCGTAATAATATAGCGCAGAGCTATAATTGGCTTCAAAATCAGCGGCTATTTCTTTGGGGCTCTTGTTTTCTGATGATTGCGTCGGGTCTTGAGAGTTTTCTTGTTTCGGAAAATATTTTTGGTCGTATTGATAGAGAGCCGTGGCAATTTCGTGTCGTATATCTTGATAGACAGAAGAAAAGCCAGCCTCTTTTATTTGCTCGGCTAACAACAGATAAGCGTATGCGTTGCTAGGGTTGATGTCTTCCGGTTTTATGCTGTTTAAGCGTTCAGCAATCAGGGTATTTATTTCATTTTGTTTTTCTTGGTCTTTTTTTTGGTTATAGTATTCGCTTGCCTCAAGCAAAAAATCCGGTGAAACAAAGGCATTCAGGCGTTCCGTGGGAGTTGAAAGTTCCATTGTCTCTTTAATGTTTTTGGAGCCTAGTTTGGGAATGGAGCTTAAATAGCTTTGTTTGGTGTTTGAAGCTTCTAAGCCTTTGAGAATTTCCTTTTCCTCGTCATAAGACGGATAAAGATTTACGGTATATTGATATTGGTTTTGCTGAGAAGTGTTATTCTCTGAGGGTGACGGAGAGTTATTTTCATCGTTTATGGGGAATGAATTAGGCGCGGAGGTGTTGTTTTCATCGTTTAAGATGAGAGGCTCGGGAGTGATGGTTTCATCGGTTGTATTTTCTTCTGTGGTATTTTCTTCGGTCGTATTTTCGTTTGTGGTATCGGTATCGCTTGAGGTATTGTTTTCTGCTGTTGGAGTGGAGGCGTTTTCATCTGCCGGTGCGGGTGTTGGGTTTTGTTGAGCATTTTCTTGCGCATTAGCTCTGTTATCCAGCACTTTTAAGAGCCTTTCTGCTTTTTGGCGTTCGTTGCTGTTATAGGGAGCGTTGGCAAGAACTTGGTTTAGCAAATCCCTTTGCTCTTCGGTAATATTTTCACTGTTCAAACCTTGTAAGTGCGATGCTTTTTTAGCCATATTTCTCTCCAACCGATAGTGTGGTGTTGATTTAGAGCTAATTTAGCATAAATTTTGGGGTTGGTCAATATTTTTTTTGTTAACAGAGGGTTATTTGCGGCGGTGTTTCGGGGTCTTGTTTTGCTCGGTTCTTTTGCTGAATGTGAACAGCGTGTCGTTAAGCGTTGCATCAGTCACCGTATCATACAATGACAAGGAAACCTCCAAAGACTGCGGGGTGATGACTTTCCACTGTTTTAATTCAAACGGATTGTTGGCGAAAGTCAGCGTGAAAGGACCCAATTCTTGAGCTTTGTTGTATTTTAAGCTGATTTTGGTCATTCCGGGGTCTTTGATAAAATTAGTTACCTTGAGGTCTTGGTTATTGATTTTAATCGTGTTGGCAAGAATAAGCGCTGCCGGAATATCCTCATAATCAATATTAGTTATCTGGTCTAACTCTTTGTCATAATAGACAATATAGTCGCCGTTGCCGACAATTAAGATGTTTGAGGGGGCGTTGTATTCCATACGGATTTTATTGGGCTTTTTAATGTAAAGTCTGCCTTCGACTTTTTCACCGTTAGAGGCAATTTGCACAAAATCAGCAGACAACGTTTGAATCGAATTAAGATAATTTTCGACCTTTTGAATGTCCTCTTTGGTGGCGGCGGCGTGCGCAGATGTGGAGAAAAGCAAGAATACGGCTAAAATTTTTGCAATTTGTTTCATTTTTGTCCCTCAAATATTTCCTTTGTTTGCTATATGTAACAGTTTTTTTAGTGTTTTCAAGTCTAAATGCGGGGCTATGAACAGTTTATTGAGAGCGTTTTTTTTGTTGAGTCGGCGGGGGCTTATTTTTTACTTGATTTGTGTGAAAAAAAAGCTTAGTATAAATATGATTTTATATTTTTATGTCTAATTAATTAAAAAATTTATTATGAGAATTTTGCGTTTTTTTAAATCCGGCGCGTGGCGTTCTTTAGGTCGAAAGAAGAGATGTGCGGAGATTGTGGGTTCTGCGCCCGGTTTGGGTGGCGAAGTTTACAACGTTTCCGAAGTGAACAGGACTGATAAAACGGTTTTGGCAAAAAGTGTGACGGACGGCGATATTATTTATCAGTCCGATGTTGCACATAAACTCTTTATCGAACATCTGGAGAGCGGGCAAACAGGTGTGTTTGACAACGGCAGGCAGATTAGTGTTCCTGTTGGTGACGGCGTATTGAGCTTCGATTATGCTTTGGATAGACGTTTGCATCATATGCTTATTATGCTTGGTGCTGTTGCTTATAAGGATATGGTGACCGGTGAAGTGATGGATAAGGTGGCTTTTAGTAAAAAACAAGACTCTCTTAGTATGTTTGAGGTTGACTATCTTGCTATCGGTCATGAGAACGGTTTATACTCATTGTATGTGTTTGTCCATAATGACCGTCGTTGCGGTGCCGTTTGCAGAGTGACGGGGGCTGCTGCGCTTAGATGCGCTATTAGCAGAAGCCTGTATGTCTTGGATGACAACGGGTATTATCGTTTCGTAAAGTAGAAAAAGACGTCCGTTCGGGCGTCTTTTTTGGTTTAAAACAGCGTTTGTTTTGGTGTTTTGCTGATAAACTCGGCATAGTGCTTTTCAAGCCGGTTTTTATAGCCCAAGCCTTTGCTCGTGATTTTGGAGTGATAGTGCATAGCGGTTTTTTGCCAGCTTTTGGTGCGGTTGTAGAGCTTTTTTAAGAAGCTTGCGCTGTAAGCGGTGTTTGCTTTCGGGTCAAAAGCTTCATCGAGGCTTTTAAAAGCGTTGCCGTGATATTTTAAGTTTATTTGCATACAGCCGACATCAATGTTGGTGATGCCTTTGTTTTGAAGGGCAATGACTGCGGCGACGGCTTCGGCTTTGTTTTTATAGTAATAGCCTTTGCCGTTAGCATGTACTGTCCAAGGCCAAGCAACACGCTGATTGGTTTTGGTATCCCATCTGCCGCTTTCAACCGAGGCGATTGTGGCAAGCAGGTTCTTTTTTATTCCATAAGCAGTTTCAGCCTCTGCAACGGCCAGAGCGCAAAGTTCCTCGTTTGCGGGCGTTTTAGCTGAAACGTTTGTGTTTAAATCTAAAGATTGTTTGTTTGGGTTTGGTAAATCTGTAATAAGATTTAAATTTATGGTGTTTTGGGCTTCATAAGCCATTGATGGCGCAGTTAACATACTAACCAGTGCCATGAAGACGCTGAGGCGTTTTAACACGATATATATTTCCTTGATACCGTTTTAAGGCAAAAGAGCGTCCCTGTCTTTAAACTTTCGGCTCCGGCGGTTAAAAAACCGGCCTTAAACCCGGGTTGGTTACTTTATGCCAAAGGGGAATATAATGCTCCTTTTGACAAACTCAAGGGGTGCTTTTAACATATTTATTTTAAAAATCCAGCAAAAAATGTGCCAGATTAACGACTATTTTGCTTAAGTCATACCTAACTTGTTGAAAATTCGAATTTTCTTTTAGTAATTTTTCATCGGCATAGATTTCGCGGTTTATCTCTAACTGCAGGGTGTAAGATTGCTTTCGCGGTTCGCAATAATTAAAGGTGATGAACGCGCCGGAGTAGGGGCGGTTTTTGGAAACGTAGTATTCACGTTTGGAGAGCTCGTTTTCAACAAAAAAGCTGATTTTATTGGGACAGCTTTGTTCAAATAAATTGCCGAGGCAAATATCTATGCGCGGATTTTCGGAAATAATCGAACAGATTTTAGAGGGCATAGAGTGACAATCCAGCACTAAGCAGAAGCCAAACTTTGCGGTTACGGCTTCAATAAGCTGCTTTAGGCGATTGTGATAAGGGTCATAGACTTTTTTAATACGTTGCTCGACTTCCTGATATGAAATCGGTTTGGCATATATCGGGCGACTGTCCGCGGTCAGCTTATGGACAATGCCTAAGCCATAGCGGGCGCGTTGGCGATTTAGACCAATGTCATCCTTAGGATAATCATAAAACATTGAGGGGTCAAGCTCGAGCTTGGCGCGGTTGACGTCGATAAACGAGCGGTTAATGTTTAAGCACAAGGCCGTAATGCCGTGGTCTTTGATTGCGGGCATTAAAAGGTCTTTGACAAATAAATCTTCATTTTTGCGCAACTCGGTCACGGTTGGAGTGACGGCTTTTAAAAATTCCTCGGGAAAAACGGTTCCGGCGTGCGGAATCGAAAGGATAAGAGGATATTTCAACTCTGTGGTGTTAAACTCCTCTATTGGGTTTAATTTGGAATAATCTACTGTAAAATCTATGTTATTGCTCATATTTTTGCTGTTTCATTTAATTATTTCGTTAAACTCTTTAGGAGTTATACACAAAAAAAGTTAACTTTTCAATAATTTTATGAAAAAAGGCTTGCATTATTTATTTGGCATGATAAAAGAAGTGCAAATTTGATTAACGGACCGTTAGTTTAAAAGTAGAATGCATCCTTGACATGGATGTGGCAGAGGAGCGTTACCTCTACGGTCCACCATTTCCCTGAAATTTTGTGATATTTACTCACAGATGGAAGCCTGTCTTCAGTCGGGTCACGTACTTTTATGTACGCTCCCCTTCTTTGCAGGACATCTGTGTTCACTTCGCAAAATTTCAAAGAAATATACGCATAAGTCCCCCTTTTGTGGGGGGGTATGCGTATTGGTGAACGAGAGTAACGCGACGATTGCCACATCCGGATGTGGTCAGAGGCGTCTTTTGAGAAAAAAACGTCCGGGGGATGTTTTTTTCAAAAGACGAGTAGCTGTTGTTGATTTGCGCCCGGCGGGAACGCCGGAGAAAGCAAATGTTACAACTGTTTGACCGAGCGTCGTTATTGAGCGCAGCGAAATTTACAAAGCGAGAGGTTACCTCTACGGTCCACCATTTCCCTGAAATTTTGTGATATTTACTCACAGATGGAAGCCTGTCTTCAGTTGGGTCACGTACTTTTATGTACACCGCAATTTTAAATTCACTTCCAGCGCCGGCACTCTCCGAAACCAATGCAAAATCCTCCTTAAAAGGAGCGATTTTTAGTTTTAAATTTGATTTTTAGCGATTCTTTGAGTCGGCTGACATTTAAAGAGTTAAAATCAAGTTAAGATTTTTATAAAACGAAAAAATATGTTGAAAAGTATTTTTTTTGGCGTTATACTGCGCGCGACTTTAAAAATATAATGTTTTGTAATTACAAAATTATTTTGAATTTTATGATGAACGAAGCGCAAGCCCTTGAAATTAAAATATTTTAAGGGGCGTTAGTGACTCAAGAAAAGATTTTAAATTTATAGTTTTCGTATAAACCTTCTGCGGTCGGGGTTGGAAGGGCTTTGAGAATCGGATATTTGAGCAGATTGTGCAAGTATTTGATTTGGGGCTTAATTTCATAAGTATTGTCGCAGAAATCTAACCTGAAGGATTAAAAGAGATGAAAGAATCTTATACGAGCAAGAAACGTGTAAGAAAAAATTTCGGGCGAATCGACGCAGTTGCCGATATTCCCAATTTGATTGAAGTGCAAACCGGCTCTTATAACAGCTTTATCAACAATGTTGATATGTATGGCAATCATTGTGAGTTTGGTTTGGAAGAAGTGTTTAAGTCTATTTTCCCTATTCGCGATTTTGCCGGAAACGGGGTTTTAGAGTTTGTTAAATACGAACTTTCCCAGCCTAAATATGATGTGCAAGAGTGCATTAAACGTGACTTGACGTACGCGGCGCCGGTTAAAGCAACGCTTCGTTTGGTGGTTTATGATGTTGATGAAGCAACAGGCGCTAAAGATATTCACGACATTAAAGAGCAAGATGTGTTTATGGGCGATATTCCTTTGATGACCGAAAAGGGAACGTTCATTGTTAACGGTACGGAGCGCGTTGTCGTTTCACAGATGCACAGAAGCCCAGGTGTGTTCTTTGACCATGATAAAGGCAAAACGCTTGCTAACGGCAGTTTCTTGTTTGCGGCACGTATTATTCCTTACCGCGGGTCTTGGCTTGATTTTGAATTTGACACCAAAGATTTGGTTTATGCACGTATTGACAGGCGTCGTAAATTACCGGTAACCACTATCTTTTACTCTTTATATTCTAAAGAAACAGAAGAAAAAATGGCTGCTGCCAAAAAGGCAGGAAAGAAGCTTGACCCAAGTGAAATCAAGGGAATGAGCAAAGAAGAGATTTTGGCTTATTTCTATGAAATCAGCCATGTTGAGAAGGTTAAAAAAGGCTATAAGATTGACTTTGACGCAACCAAAATGAAAGGCGTTAAGTTTGACTTTGATTTGGTTGACGCCGAAACGGGCAAAGTCGTTTGGGAAAAAGACAAGAAATTAACCCCGAGAAGCGCACAGAAGTTGGTTGAAAAAGGCTTGAAGAGCTTTTTGGTTAATGACCAATATTTATATGGCAAATATTTGGCTAAAGCCGTTGTTGTTGCTAAAACCGGCGAAGTTATCGCTGACGCGGGTGCCGAGCTGAACGAAGACGTTTTGAACGCTATTAATGATGCTAAGATTAAAGAGTTTGATTTGCTTTATATCGACGGCATTAACGTTGGTCCGTATATCCGCAACACCTTGGAAATCGACCGCAACACCAACAGAGAAGAAGCTTTGGGTGATATTTACAAAGTTATGCGTCCGGGCGAGCCGGTAACGCTTGAGGCTTCTGAGGCAGTATTTAGAAATTTGTTCTTTGATGAAGAAAGATATGACCTTTCGTCTGTTGGTCGTGTGAAGATGAATTCGGCGTTGGATATTTCTTTTGCCGATGCACCGGATACCTGCCATGTTTTGCGTAAAGATGATATTTTGCGCGTGGTTAAACATATGGTTGACCTTAAAGACGGCAAAGGTGAAGTAGACGATATTGACCACTTGGGTAACCGTCGTGTTCGCTCAGTTGGTGAGTTGATGGAAAACCAATATCGTATGGGCTTACTCAGAATGGAAAGAGCTATCAGAGAAAAGATGAGCGCTGAAGTTTTGAACAACGTTAAGCCGCAAGATTTGGTTAACGCTAAGCCAATTGCCGCTGTGATTAGAGAATTTTTCGGGTCTTCGCAGTTGTCACAATTTATGGACCAAAACAACCCGTTATCCGAGATTACACACAAACGCCGTTTGTCAGCGTTAGGTCCCGGTGGTTTGAGTCGTGACCGTGCAGGCTTTGAAGTGCGCGACGTGCACCCAACCCACTATGGTCGTATCTGCCCGATTGAAACACCGGAAGGTCCGAACATCGGTTTGATTAACGCGTTATCAACCTACGCACGCATTAACAAATACGGCTTTATCGAATGCCCGTACCGCAAGGTGGTTGAAGGCGTTGTGACCAATGACGTGGTTTATTTGTCGGCTGATGAAGAATCCCGTTATGTTATGGCGGAAGCCAATGCCAAGGTTAAAGAAGACGGACATTTTGAAAATGATTTGATTACCTGCCGTAAAGCGGGTGAGGTTATCTTCGCAAAACCGGAAGAAATCAACTTTATTGACGTTTCACCAAAACAGCTCGTTTCGGTTGCGGCAGCGCTTATTCCGTTCTTGGAAAACGATGACGCGAACCGTGCGTTGATGGGTTCAAACATGCAGAAGCAAGGCGTGCCTTTGCTTCGCTCTGAAGCTCCTTTGGTCGGTACCGGTATTGAAGCAACGGTTGCAAAAGATTCCGGTGCGACATTAGTGGCTAAATATGATGGTGAAGTTGTGGCTGTGGATGCTAACCGTATCGTTATTCGTTCTCATAATACCGAGAACGCTGCCGATATGGGTGTTGAAATTTACCGCTTGTCTAAATTCCGCCGTTCTAACCAAGATACTTGCATTAACCAAGTTCCTTTGGTTAAAGTGGGTGATGAAATCAAAGCCGGTGATATTATTGCCGACGGTCCTTGTACGGATATGGGCGAGCTTGCTCTCGGTAAGAACGTTCTTGTTGCGTTTATGCCGTGGAACGGTTTGAACTACGAAGACGCAATTTTGCTTTCAGAACGTATTTCGAGAGATGATGTTTTGACATCACTTCATATTGAAGAATTTGAAGTGATGGCGCGTGATACGAAGTTAGGTCAAGAAGAAATTACCCGCGATATTCCGAACGTTGGTGAAGATGCTCTTCGTAACCTTGATGAGTCTGGTATTATTTATATCGGTGCGGAAGTTAAAGCCGGCGATATTCTCGTTGGTAAGGTAACACCGAAAGGTGAGAGCGTTGTAACTCCTGAAGAAAAATTGCTCCGTGCCATCTTTGGTGAAAAAGCCAGTGATGTTCGTGATACATCTTTAAGAGCGCAACCAGGTATTGAAGGCGTTGTGGTTGATGTTCAAGTGTTTAACCGCAGAGGCGTTGAAAAAGATGAACGTGCGTTGGCAATTGAACAAGGTGAAATCTCTAAATTGGCAAAAGACCGCGATGATGAAATGAACATCGTTAGAAAGAGCTATAACCAACGTTTGAAAGAAATGCTTTTAGGACAAACCGTGGTTGACGCGCCGAAAGGCATTGCCAAGAAGCTTGTTTTGACTGAAGAAGTTTTGAAGGGAATTCCAGAATATCAGCTCGGCAAAATCATCATTAAAGATGAAGAATTAATGAGCAAGATTGAAGAATTTACCAATGCGTTTAACGCACGTCTTGACAAGGTTCAAAAACACTTTGAACAAAAAGTTGAAGAAGTGCAGAGAGGCGATGATTTATTGCCGGGCGTTTTGAAACAAGTTAAAGTGTTTATCGCGACCAAGCGTAAAATGCAGACCGGTGATAAGATGGCCGGACGTCACGGTAACAAAGGTACGGTTTCCCGCGTGCTTCCGTTAGAGGATATGCCTTATATGGAAGACGGTACACCGGTTGACATCGTGTTAAACCCGCTGGGCGTGCCTTCTCGTATGAACGTCGGACAAATTCTTGAGACGCACTTGGGTTGGGCTGCCAAAGAGCTCGGTAAACAATTAAACGAGCTTTGCGACCAATATAAGCGCGGCGAAAAGACGATTGACGAGTTAAACGCCAAATTAAAAGAAATTTACGGCGAAAAGCAGTATAAGAATGAAATCGAAACTTTAACCGAGCCGGAAAAACTTGAGATGATTGGTAACCTTAAAAAAGGTATTCCGATGGCAACGCCGGTATTTGACGGCGCTAACGGTGACGATATTAACCGTATGCTCAAGATGGCAGGCTTGCCGACATCAGGTCAGATTGATTTGTATGACGGTCGTACCGGTGAGAAGTTTGACCGTAAAGTGACGGTTGGTATTATCTATATGATTAAACTGCACCACATCGTTGATGAAAAAATGCACGCCCGTTCGGTTGGTCCGTACAGCCTTGTTACACAACAACCTTTGGGTGGTAAAGCACAATTCGGCGGACAACGTTTCGGTGAAATGGAAGTGTGGGCATTACAGGCCTACGGTGCGGCTTACACGCTGCAAGAAATGCTTACCATCAAGTCTGATGACGTGAACGGCAGAACCAAAGTTTATGAGTCTATTGTCAGAGGCGAAGACAGCTTTGAGTCAGGCGTTCCGGAGAGCTTTAACGTTTTGGTTAAAGAAATCAAGTCATTGTGCTTGAACGTTGAGATGTTAAACGAAGAAGAAGCCTAAAGATAAAGGAGTTTTTTGAATATGAACGATATTATGAATTTTTTTGGTCAGCAGGCTGTTTCTGAGTCTTTTGACGAAATCAAAATCTCGATTGCTTCACCAGAGCAAATCCGTTCGTGGTCTTACGGCGAAGTTAAAAAGCCGGAAACCATTAACTACCGCACGTTTAAGCCGGAAAGAGACGGTTTGTTCTGCGCCAGAATTTTTGGTCCGGTGAAAGACTATGAGTGCTTGTGCGGCAAATATAAGAGAATGAAATATCGCGGTATTGTCTGCGAAAAGTGCGGCGTTGAAGTTACACTTTCTAAAGTTCGCCGTGAGAGAATGGGACACATTGAGTTGGCGGCACCGGTTGCGCATATTTGGTTCTTGAAATCGCTGCCAAGCCGTATCTCGATGATTACCGATATTCCGATGAAACAGTTGGAGCGCGTGCTTTATTTTGAAAGCTACATCGTGATTGAACCGGGCTTGACTGATTTGAAACAAAACCAGTTACTCACCGAAGACGAATATCAAGACAAGCTTGATGAGTTTGGCGAAGATGCGTTTAAGGCAGGTATCGGTGCGGAAGCGATTAAAGAAATTTTGGCTAATATTGATTTAGAGGCTGAGAAAAAAGCGCTTCGCGATGAGTTGACTGATTCTGCGTCAGAAGCTAAGCGCAAAAAGGTGGTTAAACGCTTAAAGATTATTGAATCTTTCATTGATTCGGGAACTAAGCCCGAGTGGATGATTTTGGATGTTTTGCCGGTTATTCCGCCGGAGTTGCGTCCGCTTGTTCCGCTTGACGGCGGCAGATTTGCAACCTCTGACTTGAACGATTTGTACCGTAGGGTGATTAACCGTAACAATCGTTTGAAGAGATTGATTGAATTAAGAGCGCCGGACATCATTATCCGCAATGAAAAGAGAATGTTGCAAGAGTCTGTTGACGCGTTGTTTGATAACGGTCGTCGCGCCAGAGCAATTACCGGAACCAATAAACGTCCGCTGAAATCTTTGTCTGATATGCTTAAAGGTAAACAAGGTCGTTTCCGTCAGAACTTGTTAGGTAAACGTGTTGACTACTCAGGGCGTTCAGTTATTACGGTTGGTCCGCAACTTAAATTACACCAATGCGGTTTGCCAAAGAAGATGGCGCTTGAACTCTTTAAGCCGTTTGTTTATGCAAAACTTGAACTTTACGGTTTGGCAACAACAATTAAAGCCGCCAAGAGAATGGTTGAAAAAGAGCGTGTGGAAGTTTGGGATATTTTGGAAGAAGTTATCCGCGAACATCCGGTATTGTTAAACCGTGCGCCGACCTTGCACAGATTAGGTATTCAGGCATTTGAACCGGTACTGGTTGAAGGTAAAGCTATTCACTTGCATCCGCTCGTTTGTACCGCGTTTAACGCCGACTTCGACGGTGACCAAATGGCAGTTCACGTTCCGCTTTCAATTGAAGCTCAGTTAGAAGCACGCGTGTTGATGATGTCTACCAACAATATTTTGGCGCCGGCTTCCGGTAAGCCGATTATCGTGCCGTCACAAGATATGGTTTTGGGTATTTATTACCTCTCTTATATGGCAGACGGCGTGATTGGTGAAGGCAGCATTTATTCTGATGTGAACGAAGTTATGCTCGCTTTGAACGCTAAAGCGGTTGATTTGCACGCTAAGATTAAATGCCGTATGCACTATGTCAATGATAACGGCGAGCGCGTTTACGGATTGCTTGAAACCACACCGGGACGTATCATTATTTCCGACATTTTGCCGGATAATGAAAAAATCTCGATTTCTCTTGTGAACAGACTTTTGAGAAAGAAAGAAATTGCCGAGATTATTGATACGGTTTACCGTTATTGCGGGCAGAAAGAAACCTGCATTATGGTTGACAAGATTATGACGCTTGGTTTTGAAAATGCTTGTAAAGCCGGTATTTCGTTTGGTAAAGACGACTTGATTGTACCGGATGCAAAGAAGAAACTTATTGCCGAAACCTCTAAGCAGGTTAAGGAATTTGAACAACAATATCAAAACGGTTTGATTACCCAAGGTGAGAAATACAACAAAGTTATTGATATTTGGGCGGCTTGTAACTATAAGCTGACGGAAGAAATGATGAAAGGTATTTCTAAAATTGACCATGGGTATATGAACTCCGTCTTTATGATGGCTGATTCGGGTGCGCGTGGTTCTAAAGACCAAATGAGACAATTGGCCGGTATGCGTGGCTTGATGGCAAAACCGAACGGCGCAATTATTGAGCAACCGATTATCTCTAACTTTAAAGAAGGTTTGACGGTGTCGGAATACTTCAGCTCGACACACGGTGCGCGTAAAGGTTTGTCCGATACGGCTTTGAAAACCGCTAACTCCGGTTATTTGACACGTCGTCTGGTTGACGTTGCGCAAGATGTTGTGATTACAGAAACCAACTGCGGTACGGAAAGAGGCATTATTGTTCGTCCGGTTGTTGACGGCGGTAATGTGATTGCTTCCATCGGCGAGCGCATTTTGGGTCGTACGGCACAGGAAGACATCTTGAATCCGGAGACCGGCGAAGTTATCGTTGCCAAGGGCAAGCTGATTGATGAAAACGATGTTGACAGAGTTGAAAAAGCCGGTGTTGAACAAGTTAAGATTCGCTCTGTGTTGACTTGTGAATCCGAACATGGCGTTTGTGCGGCTTGTTACGGACGTGACTTGGCAAGAGGTACGCCGGTTAATGTTGGTGAAGCTGTCGGTGTTATCGCGGCACAGTCCATTGGTGAACCTGGTACGCAGTTGACGATGAGAACGTTCCACATCGGTGGTGCGGCGTCTGCGTCGGCCGAACAGTCCAGCATTGAAGTTCCGTTCTCGGGTATTTTGAAACTTGAAAATGACCATACGGTAGAAAACGCCGAAGGTAATTTGATTGTGCTTTCTCGTAACTGCGATGTGGTTATTACCGATAACCAAGGGCGTGATAAATCCCGCCATCGTATTCCTTACGGTACGAAGATTTTGGCTAAAGTCGGCAGTGAAGTTGAAAAAGGTCAAAAAGTGGCTGAATGGGACCCGTTTACAACGCCGGTTATTTCTGAAAAAGGCGGTAAGGTTGAACTGGTTGACTTGATTTCAGGTATTTCAGTTAAAGAAACACAAGATGAGACGACAGGTATTGTTTCTAAGGTTGTGACTGACTGGAGAGGTAGCGGCAACGCTCATGCTAATTTGCGTCCGTCTATCGTCTTGAAAGATAAGAAGGGTAAACCGGTTTGCTTTGATAACGGCAAAGAGGTTCGCTATTATCTCTCTGTTGATGCGGTTTTGGCGGTTGACAACGGTGATGAAATCAATCCCGGTGACATTATCGCAAGATTGCCGAAAGAGAGCTTGAAGTCTAAAGATATTACCGGTGGTTTGCCGCGTGTTGCTGAGTTGTTTGAAGCCCGCAAGCCGAAGGACCCGGCAATTATCTCCGATGTGGACGGTATGGTTGAATTTGGTAAAGACTACAAAGCAAAACAGCGCATTGTGGTTAAAACCGAAGACGACAAAGAATTTGAATATCTGATTCCGAAGGGCAGACGTTTGGTTGTTCAAGACGGCGATATGGTTAAGAAAGGCGATATGCTGGTTGAAGGTACACCGGCACCGCACGACATCTTGCGCGTTTTGGGTGTTGAGAAATTAGCCGAATATCTGGTTAAGGAAGTTCAAGACGTTTACCGTATGCAAGGCGTGAAGATTAACGATAAGCACATTGAAGTTATCGTTTCGCAGATGTTGCGCAAAGTTGAAGTCACAATGCCGGGCGATACGACATTGCTTGTCGGTGAACAGGTTGACGCTGATGAGTTTGAACTCATTAACGAAAAAGCCATGAAAGAAGGCGGCAGACCTGCCGAGGCTACTCCGGTTCTCTTGGGTATCACCAAGGCAAGCTTGCAGACGAAGTCCTTTATTTCGGCGGCGTCCTTCCAAGAAACGACCCGTGTTCTTACCGAAGCTGCGGTTGAGGGCAAGGTTGACAGCTTGCACGGTTTGAAAGAAAACGTTATTGTCGGTCGTTTGGTTCCGGCAGGAACGGGCAGCGTTTTGCGCTCGCTTCGCAAAGTTGCGGCACAGAACGACCGTGAGATTGAGCTGAGTCGTGCTGCTGAGCAGGAGCAGAAGCAGATAGAAGCGCAATAAGGTAGAAAGAAATCGCTCAATTTAGTTGAGCGATTTCTTTTTTGGGGGCTCGCAAAAGCACCGGTCAAATAAGTGTCGGCGCTCGCTTATGTACTCATTTTGTACACCGCAGTCGGAAATTTACTTCAAGCAGGGCATTTTTTCAAGCCCTATGCAAAATCGCTCCTTAAGAGGAGCGATTTTAGTTTTAAATTGAGGAGAGATAATCAAAGCGTGCTTCGCACAAGTTATGGATTGCGCCGCTACGAAAAGCTGTGCTTTTCTACTTGCGCGAACAACTAAGTGTTGCCGCGGCTAAAGCCTAGCAACACTAAGAGAAGTTTGCGCCGCTACGAAAAGCTGTGCTTTTCTACTTGCGCGAACAACTAA
>JAGAZZ010000014.1 GCA_017939155.1 Alphaproteobacteria bacterium
TAGAAAAGTAGTTGCCGCTCAAAAAGAGGCTTATGGCGCGGCAGCGCAAGCACAATATGACAACAAACTGGCTTATACCGATGAAAACATCAGCCAAACATCAGCCAAACACGCGGAATATCAAAATCTTGCAATTCAAAAATGTCAGGAAAAAGAACAAGCCAAAATTGCCTATGAAGCAGAAAAAGATGAAGCAGAAAAAAATAAAAAGTATGAGAAATATACAATTTTAGTTGCAGAATGTGAAGACTATCAAGCAAGAGTAAGAGAAACCTCAGCTCTTTTAGCTCAGTTAAAAGAAGAACGAAATGCGTTGCAAGCAGAAGCAAACATCATCGGAACCGATGCAGACGCAGAATATCACGAACTCCAAATGCGTGAAGACGCTTTAAGTGAACAAAAGGAAATGACAGAATTTTACGGCGTTGAAAGTGGTGGTGATGACGAATGGGATAGTGAAGGGTTTGCCGATAAATTCCAATTGTCGGGAGATAAATATAAAGAGTTTTTGGAGCGCTATTTTTATAATCCTGAAAAAATAGCGGGAGGGTCAGACTCAGAGTCAAGGCTCGCTTTTCAAAGTACAATGGATAAGATTATGCGCGAAAGGCGCTATCTGTTAGTCAATAGCGCAGCGCATTTGATACAGGTTTCAGCAACGGTTCGGCGTGAAATTCCGGTGCGCACGGTTTCAATTGAAAAAGTGTTTAAAAACGCTCCCGAAGCAAGCGGAGAACTCGAGGCTATGCTTTCATACGCGGCGACCCGTGTGGAAAATGCACGCGCATTGTTGTTATATGCCAAGCTTCTCAGTGCAAAAATTCAATATATGGCCGCATCTGATTTATTAGGTATAGAGCCGAAAAAAGTATGGAAAGACGATGATGATTATACCGAATTTGATTTGAATCGCTACATCTTAACGGAAGAATACATTAAAGATTTAGCCCAAAAATATAACCAAACAATAGATTTTACAGAAGAGAATTAAGGAGGTTGCCATGAAGAAAATATCAAAAATGTTGAAAGGTCTGATAGTTGGCGCTCTTATCATAAGCGCCTCAGTAAATGAAGCCAAAGCCTTCTTTTTAACGCCTCCTATGCCGTGGGATATTGAATTGGATATTCCCGCTAATGCTATTAAGATGCTTACGGCTAATCCTCAAACATTGTATCGGCAAATCCAAACGCATTTTTCAGAATTAAATACCAACAAGCTTCAAGCAATCAAAAAAGCGAGAGGGTTGAAATTAAGCGACCTGAAAAATATACTTCCAAATTCTGAAACGGGTGGAAAAGTTAAAACGCCGATGAAAAAAGAGATAAAAGGAAATGGCGAGTTGGAAATAGAGGAAAACGATGTAAATGAAGAACATTATTTTAACGCATACTATAAACTTTTTATGACTTATCCGCCGGAAAAGGAACTAACAATATCAGTGGGTGAAAAAACGGTAAAAATAGACTATCCGGTCTTTCAAACAGCTTATAAACATAAAGCTACGCAATATCGCCAAGATGTGATTATCGATACCTATTTAACCGGAAGGTTGACGGAGGATTACTTAGCCGCTGTTGATAAAACGCTTCAGCGCTTAGACCTCTGCTTAAACAGGGATTGGGACGACGTCGGCTTAACTGAGGAAAAATGCACCTTTTTTGGTCTGCACATGGTTAAGGTAAAAAATAACAAAGAAGCGCCTACTGACCCGGATGGCAAAAATGCCGGTCAATTAGGGGCGGCAATGAACGCCTATGTTGTAACGACTGTGTATGACCGTTTGATGCGTATTGTTGAAGATTTAACCGCTACCGAAGCAATCTATCGTGCCGCTAAACAATTAGATAAGGCAGACCCGATTATGCCTAAAAAGGAAAGCAATGCGGAAAAATATCTTAACAAAACTTATCAGTTTGCTTATAGCCAAAGTTATGACCATAATCATGCACAATCTTTGCTCAATCCCTACAATCGCTTGGAAGAATGCAAAAACGGCGGGGATAATTGTCCGGATAAAAATGAAGACAAAGCTGAGCTCGTTAATATGGATAATACCGAAGTTTTAAGAAAATTAAAACCGATTGATGATATGTTGGATTCGGCCGTCCAATTTCATAATTTAAAAAATCAAATGCCTGAATATAAAGCACAATTTCGCAAATATCAAAAAGCCAAAGAGGTTCATGCCCGTGCTTTGAAAACAGTTGCAGAAAGTGACAGATGTGTTCAAGATTTCCTAAGTCGTCACGGCGGTGGTGCCGCATGGGGTGCCTCCTCACCGGTAAATGATTATGCAAGTCGTTCCGGTATTTCCCGTGAGTTAATAGAAACTTATCAAGAAGCTATAAATGAAACAATCATAGGGACAACCAGAGAGTGTGAAGGTTTTTACGCAACAGCAAACAGTTGCCCCGAGGGATATGTTTTAGATACAAAAGAAAATTGCAGTTATGAAGATGAGAATGGAAATCTTGTTGTCGAACAACGTTTGCATCCGTGTGTTTTAGAAACAGTAGCGATTGATATGGAAAAATACGAGAACATTCCCGCAATTCCAAATGATTATGAAGAAGCAGGCAGTCAACAGCTCCAAAGTATGACGACCAATAATACAAGTTATGATAATGCGGACTATTTGCTTGAAAGCGGAATGGCGGATAAAATAGACCTCGAAAATCGCAAAAAAGCAGAACAAGCTTGGCGTATCGGTTCTGATAAAGTAATGGAATTAACCGAAAGCGGTCTCCTTAAATTTGACCCGTGGAATGACCAACAAAACCTGCAACAGGAATATCTGCACAATAAATATCGTAATATACGTATGATTATAAAAAGTGTGGACCAGGGTGTGCAATCATACAAAATAGCCGCGGGTATGGCTAGGCGCAGTGCTTATACCGGAGATGAACCAATCAATATTTTAATTCAAACCGTTACTGAATGTGCATCACTTGAGGACGCGCGTAATATGGCTCGTGAAAGATATTGCGCCGGTTATCCTAAAACCGTAACAATAAATGTTACAGATGACGAAGGAGAAACCACAACAGAAAACCGGACATTAACTTGTTCTGTTACAAAAAACGATAATACCGGAATTATAACAACCAAAAAAGATGAAAAAATTGATGACTATACAATTACGACAAAGACAATAACAGAAAAACAGGTTGTCTCAAAATCCAAGACCTGTCCATACAAAGGAACTCGTCGACGGAGTCTGCCTGAAACAAATCAGGAAAATAAATGTGCCGGAAAGTGGGATTTTAGCGTAAGCACTCTTGTTAAGCAATATTTCCCGACAGTTTTAGGCGGTTGTGCACAAAATCCCGAAGAACAAGAAAAACGAGTTTATAATAAGGCTCATGACCTCGGACGCAAAGTTGCTATGGATTATTTTAATGATGTTTTAGAAATACAGCTTGAAGGCGAGCAAGAAATCAAAGACTTCATCAAAAGCTACAATGACAACCTGGAAAACGATAAAAAAGAACTCCAGTCAGCAAAAGACAGTATGAAAATGTATAACCAGCAGATAGACGAAGCAACAAAAGAGAAAAACCGCTTGTATCAAGAAGTGCAACGTACTGAGCAACGTACATCAGACATTGAAAAAGAATATAAAGACATAGAACAACGTTTGAATTCAGAGCTGATTACAGAAAAGGACGTATGCGCATTAAAAATCAGACAGCTCTTATTAAAAAATGAGGAAGGTTGTATTAACAAAGTAAATTACGAAGTCAATGCAACATGTCCTCAAGAATGCTCTGAAAAAGCTGAAATCCGCGAAAAACAATGTCAACAGCTTAACACATTTAAGTGTGAAACTTATATTCGCGATGTTTTATATGTCGAGAAGGACGAACCCAAAGAAGCTGAATTAACATTTGTTATTCCTTCTTTAGCAAAAGAGAAAATTGCCGAGCAAAATCCAAAGATAGAGAGTGCAAAAGCGGCGCAAAATGAAGTAAAGGATAAAGTAAAACAGCTTGAAGATAAAATAAAAGCAAACGCCGAAGCTTTTGCAGATAGGTATCTCGTGATGGCAAAAGCGAAGCAAGAAGAAATTGAAAGTAAAAACAAAGCATTTGAGGACTTTCTTGAAACAGCGGATGGAACAAGTCAATCAAACCGTATGAAAGATACAACACATAAAAAATGTTGTGTTCCGCCAGGGTATTGCTTTAAAAAATGTGATGCCAACTTTACAACCGATAATCTCCAAACAACTCTTGAGGAAATAACATATCATGGAGCAGATTTAGAAACTGCAATAAAATACGGTACATCTGCAAATAAAGAAAGTTTGAATAGTGTCTGGTTTAAGGATATGGATGCGGCTTCCGTAATATCTAATTTACAAAAGATTAGCGTTCCTGCTACTTTTGTCACCGACGGCACGGTGATGGGACTGGCTAACGGACCGCAAAAGCTGACAGATATAGCTGACGCGATTATAAAAGGCGATGTTAAAGAAGAAGTTTTAAATTTAGCCGCTAACACAATCTCTAACTATATTAGACAAGCTGATAAAATTATAGAAGAGGAGGTCAATGCCGCGGTTGATGAGGTTAATGCTATGGCAGAGAGCTTAGGTGTACTTGATACAAGTAAAATAAGCGCTGAGCAGGCTGCATATCTATCAAACTCAGAAAGTTATAAGAGCATTGTCGCTGAGCATGAAGCCTTAATAAAAGCCTTAAAAAAACCTACGGCAAAAAATGAGAACGCTTTGCTTAAGTCCGGAGTGAACTTGACAGAGATTTTTGGTATTCCCGGCAGTATATCTACGGATGATGAATATTTTGTCGGTCTGCCTGCCCGCGGAAATAATTATATCGGTCTAGACCCTGAAAAGGATAAAAATGCCGGACGAGATTATAATGCGCCTAGAAAGCCGTTATTGAATTTGCCGCCGGTTCGTGAGGTGTTCTATTATAGCGCGCTTGACTATGACGATACGCCGAAAGAAAACGGTAAACCGGCAATTCCGTATTTGTTAAATTTCAAATATCCTGATAGCGATAAAATAGAGTATCTTCCTGAAATTTGGAGATATTTGTTGGCTCGTCCGAATTTGCGTTCGGATAGAAAATACCAAAAGACATTTTTTGAGCGTTCGCTTAGCAGCAATGACTATGGAAAATTGCTTGGAGCACCAAACGGAGGAAGCTCAGAAAATTACCGTACAATAATCGGTCGTGGAGGAATTTATCCGTGTAAAATGAGTAATGGCTCGTATGTGGATATTTCCGGTGATGGTGACGATGTATCAAAAATAACATTTAAGAGCAGAAATTCATTGCCGGAAGGTGTCGGGGCTGTACCGTCCTGTCAGGAAATTGCTTTGAACAATGTTTACGGAACAAATTCCTGCTATGTTTACAATAAAGGGAAAAAAGGTGGAATATGTCATTTGATGGCAGACCATGGCAAACCGGATGCGGAAGATTCTCAGCCTTCGCTAAGTAAAACAACAAGAGGTATGTATAAAAATTACAGCGAATTGGGGCAGTTCCTTAACGAAAATTTGAAATATCGTCCATTGCATGAAAAAATATTGACATATCAACTGGACAGCAAACATGATAAAAATGACATCGAGCGCCGAAAGGCAGAAACCGCAACATTTAAACATAATGTGATGGGTTCTTTCTTGGAAGCGGTCAATATGGAACATGGAGCTAAGGAAAACCTTGATAACATTGAAAATGATATAGAAAAAATGTTAATAAGTCTATGTGAGCAACTTCATGAAGCAAATTGGACAATCACAGATGATGAAAAGGAAACCGCAGAGGTCTGTGCCGCTCACATTTTAGATAATGGCGGTTTAGCTGAAAATGGTGAAGATACAAAGTATGGCGAAACCGGAGAATATGGTGCCGATTACAGCAATTTCGAAGGGATAAACTGTCCAAGCGATAAAACGCTTTATGAAAATATCTTTTGTAATCTGAAAGCGTTGAAAGAAGAAGCGCTGGCAAACGCTAAAAATGGATATTCGTATGAAGATAAAGACACCGGAGAAAAGGTCAAAGTAGCTGGTTTTAATGAAGTTAAGGGAGAAGCCGATTCGCGTATTCAGGAACGTATAGATAACATACAAAAATATATCGATATGTTAGAAACAGACAATAAGGAAGTTGTCCTTCTTACGCCAAATCTGTCCAAAGACACATTGAAAGATAAAATTCCCGAAGAGAAGACTAATCGTGCACTGGCGCGTATTTCCGAAGATGAAGGAATTAAGGCTATGGATAACCAAAGTCAGTCAGTTGCATACTGTCCGGTATATTAAGAGGAAATAAAATGGTAAACCTGCCAAATCAAAAAATTCTTCGTATTCAAAATAAAAATGTAAAAAGCGAACAGCCGGCGTTTATTACGGAAGATGTCGTTGAGGTCAGGCGCGCCAAACTGATATATTATAAATGGATTAGCCGACTGATGGCGGTATTGGCAACACTATCGCTTTTATACGGAGTTTGTGCAACATTGGCTATTTTGAAACTTATCCCGAATATTATGTTTGACCCGCAGATATTTGTCGAGCTTTCAGATTCTTCTTCACTCGTAAAAAGGGAATATATCAACCGGCGTATGGAATCTCGGGAAAAAATTATGGTTAATTTTATTAAGCAATATGTGGAGTTGCGCAATACCTACATAAAAGATGATGCAGAGATGAAAAAGCGCTGGTTGTGGGGAGGTTTGGTTTCGTATCTGTCAACTTATGAAGTTTATAAAAAATTTGAAAAACAATTTCCTAAAGTTATAGAGGAATTAAGAGAAAACCAAGCCAGCCGCTCGGTGGAAATCCTGTCTGTTACGCGTTCCGGCGGTGAACAAAGCTTTATATGGAAAGTGGAATTTAAAACCTATGATTATAGTTACAACATCAATAGCCAGGTTGTATCAGAGACAAAACCAAATGTTGTTGAGCGCTATTGGACGGTAAATATAAGATGCCAAACAGATGAATATCGCCGTACGGCATATCGCCGTTTGCTTAATCCGCTCGGTTTTGTCGTAACAGATTATTTCCAAAGCGAAATCGAAAATTAAAATATTGTTAAACAATTTTATGCTAAAATAAGAATATAGTAATTTAGCCTGTTGATAAGTAGACGCATTTTATTTTCTGATTAGACATTTAAAAATAAAAGTTATAATTATAAAAACAGGAGTATACTAAAAAAAGAGGAATATGATGTATAAAGCATTAATTGTTGTTTTTACAGTTTTTATATTAGCCGCCTGTAATTTTCTCGGAAGCTATTATGAACCGGAACCGGTTGGTATCGGTAAAGATATCTATGAATTGAAACTTTCTCCTTGTGCCTGCATAGAAGTTGAACTTCCCAAGACCTTGCCTGATTGGTTTAAAGCATTAGGGTAGTCTGTTTAGGAAAAAAGGAAATGGTAGAGCAAATATCGTCAAACAATACCAAAAAGGCCTTGCTTGAAGGTAACGGTGCTAAAGCAGCGCCACAGCCTCAATCTGTGCGTATGGTGAAAAGACCTCAGGCGGATATTGTGGTTGAAAACTCAACTGAAAAACGGTATTTGTGGACGGCTAGAGCTTTTGCAATTGTTTTTGCAGTTAGCTTATGTTGTAATCTGATATTGACGTATGTAATCATGTCAACGATTCCTTTGTATCGCGTGGAGCCTTATTTATTCAGTTTTGCTGATAAAAAAGAACAAATTTACAGAATAGAGCCGGTCAGACGGATTTATGAATATAAATATCTGACGGAAATCTTTGTACGCGAGTATGTATTGTTGCGTAATACTTTCGTTAATGATATTGAAGAGATGAAAAGTCGCTGGGGTGAAAATGGAACATTAAGAGAAATGTCAAGTGATTCCATTTATACGCAGTTTCGTAAGGAACACGCAGACCCTGTTATTGAGCAGATACGCAAGTACAATGTGACACGGAATATTAAAATTTTATCTGTTACCGAGGTCGGTCGCGGTAAAAATAATGGTATTTGGTGGGAGGTCGAATTTCGCGTTGAAGATATGTCACCGGAATTTGAAACGCCACGCGTAAGTATTTGGGTTGTGCAGTTGCAAATACGCTATAAAGCTAAACGGGTCAAATTTGGTGAAAGATTAAAAAATCCTCTGGGCTTTACTGTTACAAATTACAAACAGAGCAAACGCGATAAATAAATTTGGGGTATGATATGAGCAAGCTTATAAATAGAATGTCTGTATTAATATTAGCAGGAATGTTGGCGGGAACACCAGCTAAGGCACAGGTCACCAAAAACAGTTTGGACCAAAATGCAGACCAATCTCAAGGAAATTATGCCGCAACTAATTTAAATTATTTAGGTAGCGGGGCGCTCGGTATGATGCAAAATGCCTGGAAAGACCCTTTACAACACATGGGAGAAGGACAAACCCGCCCGGGATATACAAAATATTATTGGACGCCGGAATTGGTTTTGCCTGTTAGAATACGCGAAGGAATGTATACGCTAATTAATTTTCCAAACTGGGAAATTATCGAAAATGTTTATTTAGGAGACGGACAGTCATTTAATGCAGAAATTCAAGGACCTTCAAGTTTGATGGTATACCCGGAAGCATCTCAGTTCGTTGGTGTTGATACAAATATGATTGTCTTTGGTCGTTCAGGGAATAAATATGTTTTTTATGTTCAAAGCGAAACGGTTAATACAGATAGGATTACCAACGCAATTATTGATATTGAAGTGGTAAAAAATCGCAAAGGCGTTGGGACAAACGGTTCTGCTGTTATCGGTGGTGGTAGAGTGAGCGCCGCGGATGGTGTATCAGCAGGAACAAGTGCTGATGCAACCTATACGCGTGATTTGCAAAAAGAAGATTGGATTGAGAAAATCCCCGTAGACCCGACAAAATTCCGCTTTGATATTGAAGTTTATGTTCCAAATCCTGATGATATTATCATTGCACCTGAACGTGTTTGGCGGGATAACATCTTTACCTATATTGATTTGGGTGAAAAGGCTTTAACCGCTATTCAGCGCCCGATTGTGACATTGATTGTGGAACGGACGGAAACACCGGTTGGTTTTCGCGCCGCCGGTCCGAATAATCGTCTGATTATAGTCGAAGGAATGGGCGATATGGTCTTAAGAAGTGGTAAGCGTATTGTTTGCTTAAAATTGCGCCGTGCCGATTCTGATGGGCTTGAAAATACAGTCTATGCCAAAACAAACGAATGGGATTTGCAAAATGCACATGCGTCTACTCCGACGGATGAAAGTCATAATGGTGGACGATATGAGGATGTTTATAGTTCTTC
This sequence comes from Alphaproteobacteria bacterium, assembly GCA_017939155.1. GTDB lineage: Bacteria > Pseudomonadota > Alphaproteobacteria > RF32 > CAG-239 > CAG-267. Next base: position 9,312 of record JAGAZZ010000014.1, read on the forward strand.
ATCAGGAAATGCACAGCCTCAGCCCTCTGAAAATAAACAAAATCAAAATACTGGAGCTCAAGATGGTCTGGATTTCTTTAGTGATAATCTCTTTTCATCACCAAATACCGGAACACAGCAAAATAACATACCTTCAATAGATACTTTGCCAAAAGTAACTCCTGTGGTGGCACCGCAAACAAATGCAACATCATCACAACAGCCGGAGGTAACCGGACAGTATGATATAAATGTCGGAAATTCTGAATTAATAGCCCCGGATTATAATAACGAACCATTAGATACAACGGTGACATATCAAAAGGATAAAATTTCAGAAAAAACTGAAAATATAGCCCAAAAGGCACCGCAAATAGGTAATTCTTCAAATAATTCAAGTCCGGTTTTAATCAGCCCTAAAGAAGGAAGCGATGTTCAGCCATCTGCAAGTTCATCTCAAGCTGAAGCCTTTTTAAAAGAGTTTCGTAATACTCAAACTTTAAATAATGAAGCCGATGGCAATATCTCAATAGAATTGGGAACGGATGAAAATGTTAATAATTTAGAGAAGTTATGGAACAATATTTCTAAACGTTATTCTGCCGCATTAGGTAAATACGAACCGTTTTATTCAGTTGATGCTCCGGCAGACGGACAAGGAAAAGATGTTTTTCACTTGCGTGTCGGTCCGGTAAAATCAATAGAAGAAGGGGATGATGTTTGCAGTAGACTAGGGCGTAACGGAATTTTTTGCAGCGTGGTTAGGATACAATGAACGAAAACACCCGGTTTGAAGAATATGAAAAAAAGACTAGAAGACTGATAATCATAATCGGTGTTATCTTTGGTATGCTATTTCTTTTCGGGGTGTTGATACTATCATCTGATGAGGACGAATACAATCCGGAAGAAGCTACTCCCGAATATGAAAGAACAGAAAGTATTGTTCCTGAAATAGAAAATTCTGATGAAGAGCTAATCAAAACAGAAGATGGTATTTTTTCCGAACGTAAAAAACCGATAACCGTTATGCCGGCGCAAATCAATATGAATGAATTTGTGTTAGGGGTTGATACACAAAATCAAACGGTTCTAACCATCGGTACAGATGGAAGCGACAGTATTCATATTGAGCGGGTCGAGCTTGTTGAAGAAACGGATGATGGTTTTGAATTTCGTGATAAATGTAAAAATCGCGAACTTCGAGGAGATGAAACCTGTAATGTATTAATTTCATGGGTGCCGCACCTGCCGGGAAATGTACAAAATAATTTTAAGATTATTTGGTATGAAACAAGATTAGGGCGTGAAAATGCAAAATCTGAAGAAGTCAGTATCCGTGGCAAAGCCGTTTATCCGGAAGACAGTCGCCAAATTTGTAAATCTGGTTCAGATTGCGCTATCAGTGGCGGCGGTATCGGCGCGCACCGCTTGGCTATCGGTCCTAATGGGGAGATTATCGGTTATATAGATGAAGCTGGCAATGTTTATGACCAGGACGGAAATCTAATAGGAACCGTCAATGAAGATGGGTTAATTGTTGATGCCGATGGTAATATAATCGGTGTCGCGCAGAATATGCGTCTAGCCTATGATAAAGATGGCAATATTATAGGGTATGTGAAAACAGATGGAACTGTTGTCGGATTGCAAGGTGAAACCATTGGTCGGGCGTTGCCGGATGGTACCATTGTAGACAAAGACGGCAATATAATCGGCAAAGCCGTGGAGGCCGGTTTTGTATATGATATTAATGGTAAGATTATCGGACGGGTAAATCCGGACGGGACGGTTGTCGATATTAATGACCCAAATAAGATTATCGGTCATTTAAATGAAAACGGAGAAGTAGTTGACGAAAACGGTAATATTATCGGTAAGGTAACTTCTTCAGGCAATATCGTTGTTGACGAAAATGGTAATGTTTTGGGCGTGGTAATGCCTGACAATAGTGTTGTTGACAAGGATGGCAATGTTATTGGGTATGTTGATGAAGATGGCAATGTATATCGCCTGTCAAATGAAAAAATAGGAACAAATGGCGATAGCCGTAAAATTGTTTATGACAAAGATGGTAAAGCTATCGGTTATATTGATGAAAATGGTGAAGTTGTTAAATTTTCACCAGATAAAAATAAAGGAACAGTCATTGGTAAGGTGGGAACCAGTCAACATCTAGCCTATGACAAAGATGGCAATGTGATAGGCTATATCGATAAAGATGGCAATGTGCGCGATTTTAATGGCAATATCATCGGTAAAGTAGATAAGGATGGAAATATTATTGATAAAGATGGCAATATTATAGGTAAAGCCGGAGCTTTTCAGCGTTTAGCCTTAGATAAAGATGGCAATGTTATCGGCTATATTGATGATGAAGGTCGAGTTTTTGATGAAAACGGGCGGCAGATAGGCTATGTGGATGAAAACGGCAACATTATTGGTTTGGACGATTCGTCTGCCGGAATAGACCAACGTCGCTTAGCTTATGATGAAAACGGCAACGTTATTGGCTATATTGATGAAGATGGCAATGTATATGATTTTGAAGGAAATTTAATCGGAAAAGTTAATGATAAAGGCGAAATAATTGATAAAAATGGTCAAAAAATAGGCAGAGCCGGCGGATATGCAGCCGTAGCGCTGGATAAAAATGGCAATGTTATCGGTTATATTGATGAACATGGTCGCGTTATCGGAAAAGATGGAAAATTAATCGGCTATGTTGACAAAGATGGTAATGTGATAGGTGTTAACGGCAAAATTATTGGAAAAGCCGGAATTTCTCGCCCTATAGCACTTGATAATGATAAAAAATTTATGGGATATGTTGAAAATGATAACAGAGTCATAGCCTGTGGCGGTGCAGTCATTGGAACGGCTGATAAAAATGGTAATATTTTCGATAAAAATAAGAAAAAAATCGGTACCGTGGGCGAATTAAGAGAATTGGCTTTTGGTGATAAAGACGTTTTCATCGGCTATATAGATGATAAAAAACGGGTCATTGACTGCACCGGTAAGGTTATTGGTATAGTTGATAAGGATGGCAATATTATCGCCTCAAGTGATGAGATTATCGGTAGTGTTGGCAATTTTAGGCGTTTGGCTTATGACAAAGAAGACAATGTTATCGGTTATGTCACTAAAGATAATACTGTCAAAGATTGTGATGAAAATCTGATAGGCAAAATGCTCTCAGATTTAACTATTGTTGACAAGTTGGGCAAAGTTATTGGTCGTGCAGGAAAATTTACCAAGGTGGCATTAGATAAAAATGGAAAATTTTTAGGCTATGTTTCTTCTAATAATCGTGTTTTAGGATGCGGACGCAAACTTGTCGGCTTTATTGATAAAAACGGGAATGTAATAAGAGCTGGTAATGAAATAATCGGCAGAACCTGTATACGCAAAAAAATAGCACTGGACAATACCGGAAAAGTTATGGGGTATCTTGACAACAAAGATATTGTTAAAGATTTTAATGATAAAATTATCGGTAAAGAAAAAAATGGCAATATAACCAACTCTAAAAATATTTTAATAGGAAAGTTAGGCTTTCCTCATAATGTTGTGAAGCGCAATGATAACAAAATTATCGGTTTTGCAGATGAAAAAAACTATGTTCGCGGTGATAAAGAAAAAATAATCGGTATAATTGATAATAAAGGAAATGTTTTAGCTGTTCTAAGCAATGTCATCGGTAGGCAGGATAAAAATTCAAAAATCTTGCGCAATCGCGGTAATGAGATTATCGGCGAGCTTAAAGAGAATAACTTTGCCTATGATAAAAACAATAAATTAATCGGTTACGTTAATGACAAAGGAGAAGTCATCGCCTCAGGCGAAATAATTTGTACCGCTTGTAAAAGTGTTAGACTGGCTTATGATAAAAATGGTAATGTCATAGGCTATGTGGATGAAAACGGTAATGTCATAGACCAAAACGGTAATATCATCGGTAAAGTCGATAAAGACGGAAATGTTATTGATAAAGATGGGAATATTATTGGAAGAGTCGGCGCCGCTAAAAATTTGGTTTACGATGAAAACGGCAATGTTATCGGTTATGTCGATGATGATGGAAGCGTTAAAGATTTTAATGGCAATATAATCGGTTATGTTGATGAAAACGGCAATGTGATAAAAAATACCGGAGAAATTATCGGTTCTGTCGGTAAAACCGGACGTTTGGCGTATGATAAAGATGGCAATGTGATAGGTTATGTTGATGAAAACGGCAATGTTTATGATTTTAATGGCAATCTGATTGGTAAAGTGGATGAAAATGGCAATATCATTGATAAAGATGGTAATATAATAGGTAAAGTTGGAGATGAGTTTGTTGATTTGGCTGTTGATGAAAACGGTAATGTCATCGGCTATATCGGTAAAGATGGAAAAGTTTATAAAGAAAATGGAGAACTGGTGGGCTTTGTTGATGATGAGGGAAATGTTATCGGTATCAGTGGCGAGATATTGGGCAAAGCTGATGTTAGCAAGCGTTTGGCTTATGACGAGAATGGCAATGTAATAGGTTATATAGATGATGACGGAACGGTGCGTGATTTTGACGGTAATGTCATTGGCTATTTAGGCGAAGATGGAACAATCCATGACGTTAACGGCAATATTATCGGCAAAGCCGGTGATTATGCTAGAGTTGTTGTCGATGAAAATGGTAATATTATCGGTTATGTCGATGAAAATGGTCACGTTATCGGAAATGATGGAAAAATTATAGGAATTGTTGACAAAGACGGTACGGTATATGCCGGAACCGGAGAGATAATCGGTCGAGCCGCTTCCAAAGATGTCGGAAAATTGCGTGTGATAAATAGAAAAGCTATTTTAGATAAAGATGGCAATATCATCGGTTATATTGATGAAAACGGTATTCCAAGAGATTTGAATGGCAATGTCATGGGGACTTTGCGAGAAGATGGAACCATTGTTGATGAAAACGGCAACATTATCGGCTATGTCGGACAAGATACCGAATTTACCGTAGATGAAAACGGTAAAGTTATCGGTAGAGTCGGGGAATACTCAAATTTAGCGGTAGATAACAATGGTAACGTCATCGGTTATGTCGGCAAAGATGGTAAAGTTTATAATGCCGATGGAGTAGTAATCGGTTTTCTTGATGAAAATGGTAATGTTATAACTTCTCGCGGAGTAAGAATAGGCGCGGTTATCAAAAAAGATTTAATAGCAGTTTCTCCGAACGGATACAGCCTGGGCATAGTTAATAATAAAGGCGAAGTTGTAAATGCCAAAGAAGAAATTATCGGTAAAGTATTACCTGACGGTTTAATTAAAGCCACCGAAAATGAAGCAATTATCGGCAAAGCAGTTATCGGCGGTATGGCAGTAGGCTGGGGATGCAAACAATATGGATTTGTTGATAGAAATGCACGTGTAATTAAAAACGGTACTGATACCGGGTATCGTATGCTTTTTGATAGAAGTATCGTTGACAAAGACGGTACAACGGTTGGTGATGTTGTCAAAATTGGTCTTGTACGGGATAGCAAATGTAATATCATCGGTAAAGCCGATTATAATGGTATTGTACGCAACGAAACAGGTGAATACGTTGGTTGCTCAAATCCTAATGGTGAAATTGTCAATAGCGAAGGAAAACTGATTGGTAAGGTTTATGAGCCGGGTTATGCTTTGTATTATAACGGAGAAATGATGGGAATACTTGGCCCTGATGGAATAATAAAATCAGGCAACACGGCTGTCGGTTGCGCTAATCTTGAAGGTGAAGTCCTTAATCGTGACGGCTTTATCATCGGGCAGGTTATGGATAAAACGCAAGCATTTGATACCAAAGGAAACTATATCAATGCTTTGTCACGCTATGGTTATGACAGTGCCACCGTGATTCCTAATACAGAAATTTTGTTTAATCACTTATTGGTAGATTCCAAGAAGCAAGTACAGGGTATCATTTTATCAGAAAAAAATATCGTAATTGATGCTAATGGCAAAATTACCGGGCACTTGTTTGCTGATGGCTGGGTGTATAATAAAAAAGGCATTGCCGTAGACAAGATTAATGCAGATGGCAGGTCTTTTTATGCTAAAAAAACCGGAAGTTTTCTTAATAAAGGCAATGTGGTTGATTTTTATGGGGATTCTGTTGGTTTTGTTAATGATAACGCTGATGTCATAAATATAAAAGGTGAAATTTTAGGGCATATTGATGCCAAAGGGCGGATGTTTGATGCTTCAGGTAAATATAAAGGCGGTGTTATCAAAACCGGTGTCGGTATCGGGTATGATGGCTCATACTTGGGCTATGTCAACAAAAGTGGCAAAGTTATCAATGCTGATGGTAATGTCAACGGTCTTGTGAGCTCAGACGGTCATGTCCTGGATGTCAATAAGCAGATTGTCGGCGAGGTTGTGAGTGAAGATTTAATCGTGGATGTTTTAGGCAATACGCAAGGTTATCTGAATGCACTCGGAGATATTATAGATACAGAAAATAATGTTGTGACAACGATACTACCGGGAGGGACATCAAATAAAAATTATAGTTTGATTAAAAAAGGTGTTGTTTTAAATTATTCCGGGCAAATTATTGGTCAGGTATCTGCTGATGGTAGTATCTTATCACCAGAGAATACACGCATAGGAAAAATTTTGGGAACAGGTCAAGCTGTGGATGATAAAGGGATATTGATAGGTGAAATTGCAGATATGGATATTGTCATTAACCAAGAAGATAAATTTGTCGGGTATGTGAATGCTGAGGGAAAAGTGCTTAATGATGAGGCATCCGTTATAGGAAAAGTAATTTCTGCAAATTTAGTTGTAGATAACAATGGAAAAATTATGGGACATGCCTATAAAATCGGTGCTAATATACTGGGTAATGATGGAAAGTTTTTAGGGCGTTTGGCTCCGGATGGAAGTGTGTTAAGTCCGACAAATGCAAAAATAGGCTACTTGCGCAGCAATGGGTCGTATGTAAACTCTAAAAATAAAGTTTCCGGATATGTCTTAGATGAAGTCGCTCAAAATCGGAGGAACTGATTTGCACATTAAAAACTTAAAAATAAATCAATTGATTTTAGTCTTGTGGATGGCATTCTTCTTTTGTTCTAATGCTAAAGCTGCAGACATCAGCGCTCTTGATTTTAATGGCGGTTTAATAGGAAAAGTTATTCCTGATGGCTCTGTAATCAATTTTGAAAATGAACTAATCGGTAATATAACCGCAGATGGTTTTGTTTTGAATGATAAAAAAGAACTAATTGGTGGAATTATTCCGCAAGGAATAGCGGTTTCCGTTAATAATAGCATTTTGGGCAAAGTAAACAATGACGGTTCAGTAACGGGAGTGAATGATAGCCTTATAGGTAAGGTCTTGCCGACAGGTTTGATTGTTAATAATAATTTTGACGTTATCGGAGCAGTAGTTTCTCCCGGTTTGGCATATAATGACAAAGGCGAGATAATCGGCAGAGTTTCCGGTGATGGTAAATTTTATAATCTTTCAGGAGAAGCAACCGGTTTTGTGAGCGCTTCAGGTTATGTCTATATCTCAGCTAATGCAGATAGAAAAATTACTCTCGCAGGAAAACTAATCCCTTCAAAAATGATTGTATCATCTTTAGGCAAATTTTTAGGAAGTATCGGTCCGGATGGAAAAGTTATTGATTTAAAAAAGAATGTCATCGGGGCAATTCGGGCTAATGGTTTTGCATATAATGCCGACGGAGAAGCCGTTGGTCATACGGTAGAAAGTGGTTATGCTTTTAACTTTGATGGAAGCTATTTAGGCGTCGTAAGCTATAATGGCGAAGTTATTGATAAAGGTGAGGTGGTAGCCGTAACAACTTTTGATAATCGTGTGGTTAATAAAGATGGCAGCGTTATCGGGTTTAGCATAAATATAGCAGCAACGGTCAATGATTTGAACGGAAAATTTTTAGGATATGTCTTGCCGGGAGGCTCTGTTGTCAAAGGGCGCACGGTCGTTGGAAAGATAGGAGCTTCAGGCAATGTTATTAATACCAAAGGTCAAATTATCGGATTGATAAACAGCAGGGGACCTATTTATGATTATTTAGGAGAACTAAGTGCTAACGCAGCTGTTAATGGTGCCGTTATGTCTTTAGACGGTATAGAAATAGGCTATATGCAAAAAGATAGAGCTTTTGACCGTAAACAAAAAGAAATAGGTTTGCAACCGGGGATTCTATTAAATTTTGATAATTCCAATAGTTTTATCGGAATGAATGGTATCGGTTCAGTATTAAATCATAACAAAAAAGATTATAAAATCTCTCCGTATGGCTATATTTTTGATGAAACAAATGAGCTTTTAGGCAGAAATTATAAATTTTCGGAAGTTTATGCTCCGGATGGAAAAGTTTTAGCTAATATTACCAGTACAGGGCGTCTTGACAGAAATTCATCTGCGCCGCAAACAGCAAAATTAACTTCTTCTGGGTTGGCAATAGATGCAAATAATAATTTGCTTGGTAAAACAATGGCAGGAATGTATGTGACGGATTTTATGGGTGAAAGTATCGGTAGCCTGAACCCGTCAAATTTAGTTGTCGATTTGAAAAATGAAATATCAGCTAAAGTGCTTCCTGATGGAAATGTTGTATCCTTAAATCAAAAACCGTTGGCAAATAGGGCGCGTATGGGAAATGCTACAGTTAGCATCAGTATCAATGGTGACTATTTAGGAGCCAATATGTATGACGGCAATGTTAAAAACACAAATGAAATAATTGGCAGGGTAAGCTCAAATCAATTTGTTGTTGATAATATGGGAGGCATATACGGAAAAGCGCTTGCATTTGGAGCTGTTGTCGATTCGTCTTGTAAATTTTTAGGTGTTGTCTCTGAAACTGGTGAGGCAAGAACTTCAAAAGGAGCCTATTTGGGAATGGTTTTAGCTAATAACCAGGTAGTAAACGAGGCTGAAGAAGTCATCGGTTATGTTGTAAATCCTAGAGCCATTAACAATCAAACTGGTGAAGTAATCGGTACGCAAACACCTTTGGGAACAGTCTTGAATTATAAAAATCAAAATTTAGGTTGTCAGGATATTCACCAAAAAATAAGAAATGCTCAAAATGAAATTATTGGTTCAATTATTCCAAACACAACAGTAATGGATTTCAATAATAATATCATAGGGGCTACGGATTTTACCGGAAATATTATAGATTTATCAGGAGCAAATATCGGTTATGTCGGCACAGACGGCAGTGCATATTCCAAAACAGGAGAAAGTATTGGCGTTTTGTTTGAATATAATGTGGCTTTTGATGATAAAAATATTTATTTAGGTCGGGTTAATTCTGAAGGTAAAATTATTTCAGACACCAAAGAAATTATCGGAACAGTGAAATATGATGGTAGCGTAGAAACAAAAGACAATAAAAAAGGATATGCTCTTTATGACTTATACGTTTATGATAATGAAGGAAAAACAGCCGGATATATTGCTCAAAACGGTCGTGTATACAGCATAATGGGAGATATGAAAGGCGTTTCTTATCAAGGTTTTGTCTTAGATAAAAAACAAAATCTTATCGCCAGAGGAAACAGGGATTATAATATCTTAAATGATAAACACGAAATTATCGGTTATTTGGAGCTTGATGGTCGAGTTATTAATGCTAAAAATATAGAGGTTGGTAAGTTAAGCGAAAATGGTGAAATTTTAGATGCGAACGGTACCGTAATAGCTAAAGCAAACCCATTGCAATATTATCGAAAAATCCAAAAAGAAGAAACTAGCGGTAGAGAAGAACAACTCCAAACAGGCATATCATCCCCGGAAGAAACGGAAGAGCAAAATGTCTCAGGCAAAACAGTGGGTATTAGTATTACACCCGGTGAAAATACACCTAAAGGCAGAGATAGCTCAGACGGGAATACGCCAAAAGGTGATACACCAATTGAACAAAGCGATGAAACGCAGTCATCTGTAATAAATAAAACTCCTGTCGATGCTGCAGGTAATGAAATCGGAGCAGAAAACACCACACCGCAAGAGCAACCTGATAGGAAAAAAACAGGCAATAGCAGTAGCGAATGGGGGAAAACTGTTGGCAGAGGAATCACCATTTCTCCTTACATTCCAGGAGATGAACCAACTAACGTCGGTCCTGGCGGTGGTATAGGTCCCGGCGGGCGTTACAATCCGCGTCGTGCGGCGATATTGCAACAATTGCAGAATAATAGGCGTCGCTCGCTTTCTGGCAAAGTTATATCAAATTCAGCAGATACGGCGGCATATACCGGTTGGCAGGATGACTGGGGGTTAAACCGTTCTGTATCTACCTTGCGTGTAGATATGAGTAATATGATTACGGCCGATAAACCGATACCGGCGGTGCTGGCTCGTTCTTTAATATCTTTAGGTGAAGCTCCTGTTACAGCAATTGTTGAACGAAATATATATGGCGATGCAGGCAGAAATATCATTATTCCGGCTGGAAGTCGTATTATAGGCGGATTGCAGGAAGCTGATGAAACAAGTCGTTTTGATGGAACAAGCGGCGGCGTAAAAATGGAAATCACTTGGGATAGAATAATCAGACCGGATGGTATTGCTTTTCGTATTTTAAGTGCGCAAACCGGCGATGCGCAAGGTCGCGGCGGTGGAGCACTCGGTTATGTTGATGAACAACTGGTGAAAAAATATACTTTGCCGATTTTTGGTACCATGGCAACATCAGCAATTGCTTATATGATGGCGACCAATGAAGACGCAACAGGTGAGGTTGAAAACTCAAAGCAACAAGCTGCCTCAGATGCTAGGTCTAATTTCTTAGAGAAAATGGATGAAATCTTAGACCAGATATTAGCGAGTAAATCTCAAATTCAAGCTGTCACATTTGTTCCGGCCGGAACAAGAATTATTATTTATCCGATGACAGACCTATGGTTAAGAACAACCAAAGATATCGAAAAAAATGTTGCTGGGTTGCGTGATGACCGTGTCAAAGATGTTTTAATTGATGAAAGCGATGTCGAAGAAGATAATACAAAACAGACGAAGGTTCAAGGCAATAATAATAACGCAAATAATAATGCACCGGCGAACAATAATCAACAACAAGGGGGAGGTGTGGCAATACCGCCACCGGCAGCAGACGGTTCAGGTATTTCGGTTCCCACAGAAGAAGACGAGGAAGATGGCGAAATTGATATAGCGTTTTAGAATATATTGACTGTTAAGCTCAAATAGGCTAAACTGAACAACAATGATTATGAAGATATTTTAGGGAGTAAAACAATGGGAAAGTTGGAAGACCAGGTATTATGTTCTGTCTTAAGACCGCTTGCCTATTGGTATGAGCAAGAGAACATCGAGGAGGTTGCAATCAACCATCCGGGAGATATATGGCTTCGTTTAAGAGGGAAACGCGCATTTCCCTGGGTGAACTATAAAGACCCGAAATTATCTCGCGAATATCTGACAAACTTGTTGCATATTATTGCCAATCTAAATGAACAGGAGTTTGACCCGATAAGCGGTTCTCCGGTTGTTTATGCCCGTATTCCGGGCGGACACCGTTTTACAGGAATAGCCGGTAAAAACATTGAATATGATTTAGATGATGCTGCAACCGGGGGAATTGCCATTACGATTCGTTTGCATACAGATGATGTTGCTTTTGGTTTTAGCGATTACGGATTAGAACAAGGCAAAGAACTAAAAGAAATAAATCCGCTAAAAAATATCAAAGACCCTCATGACGCTTATGAGCGGTTACTGTTGGCTTTACGCCGAGGCGACCACATTTTAATTAGCGGGGGTACCGGAACTGGTAAAACAACGCTATTAAATAATTTGCTAAAGTTATTAGATATACATAAACGCGTTATAACAGTAGAAGATACGCGAGAATTAAATGTTCCGCAACCAAATCGTGTACACGTTGTTTTATCTCGTACCGAGCAAACAAACAATATGGATTATTCTAAAGTAATTGACCTTATTGTTCGTTTTACGCCGGATGCAATTATCGGTGGAGAAATTTCCACAAGTAATGCCGCCGCAATTTGGGAACTTATGGGGTCAGGTCACGATAACTGCTTGGCTACAATCCACGCTGAGAGTTCAACAGCCGCCTATGAAGCCTTTGTGAAACGTATTATGCGTACGCAACCACATATAGATGTAGAAAAAACAATTCAGGAAATGCGTAAAAAACTTCACGTTGTCCAAATAGTCCGTGATGGCAATATTCGTGGTATAACTGAAATTACCTAAAGCAAATCTGCAACTTCTGCCTTGAGTTCATCAAGAAAGAGATTTTTTTCCGAGCTGGTTTTTAAAACGACAATATGAGCGGCTGTATGTTTTTTTATGATTTCATTGGTTGCATTTATAACGTTGTCCAGCTCTTTTGCGCTTATCTTGTCAATTTTTGTTAAAACGATTTGATAAGTAACTGCCGCTTTATCCAGCATATCCATTATTTCTTCATCAATTTTTTTGATGCCGTGCCTGGAATCAATCAACAAAAAAACACGCCGAAGATTCGCCCTGCCAACCAAATAAGTGTTAATAAGCTTTTGCCAATTATTAACAATATCCTTCGGGGCTTTTGCAAAGCCATAACCGGGTAGGTCAACCAAATATAATTTATCATCTAAATTAAAATAATTCAGTTGTTGAGTTCTCCCCGGAGTCGACGATGTCTTAGCCAATTTTCTCTGTCCGAAAAGCGCATTAATTAAACTTGATTTTCCAACATTGGAGCGACCGGCAAAAGCAATCTCTTCTCTGTCATCAGCGGGAAGCTGTTTTAATTGCGCAACGCTCAACACAAAATCGCATTTTTTATTAAAAAGCTCTTTTCCTTTTTGGAGGCGCAATTTTGTTTCTTCGCTGATATTTTCTTCCATTAGTTTACTCCATTTTTCTTCATAATGGTCTTTTGTTGGATAATCGAAAGGATGTTGCTCAATGTCCAGTAAATAACTAAACCGGAAGCAAAGTGTCCTAGCATAAACGTAAAGAACACCGGCATCAAAGCAAACATCATCGCTTGGTCTTTATTAACCGGCGCCGGATTAAGCTTTTGTTGCATCCACATCGTAAAGCCCATAAATATCGGCCACAATCCTATGTCAATAAACCCTGGAACATATATATGCAACATTTGTGATAACGTCATCGGGTCAGGAGCAGATAAATCCTTAATCCAACCGACAAAAGGAGCGTGTCTGATTTCAATTGAGATATTCAATACCTTGTAAAGTGAAAAGAAAATCGGAATTTGAATTAACATCGGCAAACAACCGGACGCCGGATTGACTTTCTCTTTTTTATAGAGGTCAAGTGTTGCTTTTTGAATAAGCTGAGGGTTATCGGCATATTTGTTTCTAATGTCGGTAAGTTTAGGTTGCAAGGCTTTCATCTTAGCCATATTTGTATAAGACTTGTTTGCAATCGGAAACATACACAAACGAAGCAACGCCGCAAACAGCAAAATTGCCCATCCCATATTGCCCAAAAAGCCATAAAGAAAATCTAAAATATAAAAGAACGGTTTGGTTAAGAAATAATACCACCCGAAATCAACCGCTAAATCAAATTTAGAAAAGCCGTTTTTCTTTGTATAAGCGTCTAATAATTTAATTTCCTTAGCTCCGGCAAAAAGGTTGTAGGTATAAGTTTCAGACTGATGTGCCGGTATAATCATTCTAGACCCAAGATAGTCAATTTGATAATTCTCATCACCATTATTTTTCAAGGTAACTTGCGCTTTATCTTTATTGCCTAAAACTAAAGAAACAAACCAATATCTGTCAGAAAAGCCAAGCCAGCCGCCTTTAGTGTCAAAGGTTTCGCTTTCATTTTTATCTAAATCGTTAAATTTAAATTCTTTTAAAGTGTTATCAATGACGGCACTCATCCCTTCATGAACAACAGACCGCGAAGCCACATAACCTTCAATATTGCGGTTAATTAGCGCATACGGGAAAAGCTCAACCTCTCGGTCGGAAGTATTAATAACAGTGTCTTGCACCGTAAAGAGATAATTTTTATCAAGAGTAATTTTGCGGACAATCTTTAACCCGTTATCATTATTCCAAGTTAAGGTAACGGGCTTTCCTTCTTCTAAAGTAGCCTCTTCGCTTTGCCATAAAGAGGAAGAGCTAGGTAAACTAAGCGATTTATCAAGTGAAAGCCAACCTAAATCAGCAAAATAATGATTAGCTGTTTGCGCAGGTTTTAATAATTCGACTTTTGAGCTGTTATCATCAAGAGAAACATTATATTTAGTCAGATATAAGTCATCAAAACGAGCCCCTTTTAAACGGATGCTACCTGATACAGAGCCGTTTTGGAAGCTAAGCCGTCTATCCTGCTCAAGAACTTCTTTAGCACTTTTAAGTTTTTGTGAAGACGTTTCTTCAGCAATAATTGCCGCTTGCGCCTGAGCCGCTGTTTTTTTTGTTTCGGCAATTTGTTCTTGTACAATGCTTTGCTTATTAATGCCGAAAAAATAGTTAACCGAATAGATTGCCGCAAATGACAATAAAATCGCCCAAGATAAAGATTTTAATTCATCTTTCATATTATAATTATCTCCTAAATCGCTTTTAAGCTAAGAACATTCTCCAACTTTCTAATACATAAAAGATGTATTGTAAAGCATGAAGGCTGTTTAATCCGTATTTTTATTTAAATTTATCAGACTTGTTTTCTTTTTTTAACGGGACGGGGTCTTCACCAGACCCTCCCCAAGGATGGCATCTGCAGATTCTTTTTACCCCCAGATAAATGCCTTTGATAAGTCCGTGAACTTCAATTGCCTCAATCATATACTCGGAACATGTTGGATGAAAACGGCAGGCATTTGGCAAAAAGGGGGAAATGCCTTTTTTATAAAACTTTATTGTTGTGATAACTGCACCCTTTAGAAATAAAGATAAAATATCAAACATTTTTATCATCCGCAATATCGTGCGATTCGATAACGCTCTGCGTTTCATTTTGCGGTAAAAAGTTTTTATTAATGCGTTTCAACGCATATATAGTGTCTTGCTTTAACTCTTTATAATCGCACTCTGCTGTTGAATTTCTGGCTATAAAAACATAGTCAATCCCCTCAAAGGCATATTTAATCAAAACTTCACGCACAACGGCTCTGAGGCGCCTCTTGCTTCTATTTCGGATAACGGCATTGCCGATTTTCTTTGTGGCGGTATAGCCCACCATAATATTATCAGTTTTAGATAAACTGGGAGCCGCCTGCAGAACCATATTGCGTGTAGCAACATAAGAACCTTGGGCGACTCTTAAAAAATCTTTTCTTTTCTTAAAAGTAAGTATTTTTGTCATAGCTTAAAAACTTAAGCTGAAAGTCTTTTACGACCTCTTGCACGACGAGCGGCTAAAACCTTACGACCGCCGGCTGTTGCCATACGAGTCCGAAAACCATGACGGCGGGCTCTGACGAGTTTACTCGGTTGATAAGTTCTTTTCATAATTAAAATCTCCGGTTAATTAGTTATTATTTAAAGGCTTGTCTAAAACAGCCTCTCGGTTTACAGCCCCCTTTATAAAAGCAATATATCAAGAAGTCAATCTTTTTTTAAGCAAAAATAAATGCTTGAATTTAATCACCGGCTTTGTAAGATAAGCAAAAATTATACAAGCGGGGCAATGGTGAAATATCTCAGTTTATTATCAGTTCAAAAGGAAAAGATAGCATATCTAGTGTCATTGGGTATTTTACTAAGTGCATTAATTTATGATATTATTTTGCTAAATAGGTACGCCTTTGATTTGCCGTTTTGGGATGTTTGGGATAATTTGCCACAAGGCAATTTTAACAATGTATTTAATTTTTTTAATGAAAATCTACAGCTTTTCTATAACATTATTTCTGAAATAATGTATTTGTGTGCAGATTGGAATTTGCGTTATTTTGCGTTTGTAAATTTTGCAATATATATTTGTCTTATAGGGGTTTATGCACGGATTGTGGGTAAGTCAGAAGTCAAAATATCATTTTGGCCACTGTTCTTTCTGCCATTATTATCGCCGATTCTGGGATATAATTGGTTGTGGAGCATACTTGTTCAGACACACACTTATATATTATTTTTCTTGTTTGCGGTTTATTTTGGCTTTTGCGCAAATGAGAGTAAGAGCTCCTTTGCCCTGTTTATTTGTAGTTTGTTTTTAAGTGTCTTGTCAATGAATTTGCCACTGGCTCTGGGGGCGGTAATTGCTTATATCGTTAAAGAAATGATAAACATAACCCCGCAGATAAAACAAAATACAATAAAAAAGTGTTTTTTTCTGTTATTGCTTTTTGCTCTGTTTCTGACAATTATTTGGTTTAAAAAGGATTCGGCAGCGGTTAAAGAAGTAAAATTAGTTAATATCTTTTCTTGGTATTATCTTTCTAGTCTGTCATTTTATGTGGTCGAAGGGGTAAGTCTTTTTTCTTTAACGGAGATAATTTCTCCCCAATATTGTCCGGTTTTGCTAGTTGTTATGCTTGTGTTTTTAGGTGTTGCGTTTTTTGAGCAGTACAAAAATAAAAAAATACAAGCTTTATGGGCAATAATTTTTTCAGTAATGGTAAATGTTTGCGCTGTTGTTGCCTTAAGGCACGGAGAGGTGTATTCTTATAAAGTCGGTTTTATAAGGCATCATGAAGTATTGTTTCTTTTGTTGCCGGCAATACTGATGGTTTTTTTCTCGTCAAAATTTAAGATTGTAAAAATATATGGTGTAAT
This sequence comes from Alphaproteobacteria bacterium, assembly GCA_017939155.1. GTDB lineage: Bacteria > Pseudomonadota > Alphaproteobacteria > RF32 > CAG-239 > CAG-267. The sequence goes on from JAGAZZ010000014.1 coordinate 26,049, forward strand.
TGTCTTTTGCCAAATGTTATATGGTTATGGAATAACCGTAAAAGAGAAACAATTTCAGTTTTTTGGTGAGCTTTTTTACCAAAACGCCTGTCTTTGCCTTAATCACTATTATAATTTAAAAACAACACCTGATTGGGCTTGCACGATGAACTATCCTATACCTGTTGATAGTAAAATAAAATACGCCAAAGAGCATAATTTAAGTTTTATTAGTAATATCGCCAAATGTGATAAGTAAAATCTCTTGAAAAATAAAATTTTTATGTTATAAGTAGCATATATTTTGGAGGTTTACGTTCTTGCCATGATTATAGACAGCAAAAATGAAGCGCAAAAAAGTATTTTGACTAATAAATGTTTTTATCAAACGACGGCACAAATAATGCACGAGTTTGAGAAAAAAGGATATGCTAATTCTGCAGACGAAACCGCTAAAGTGATTGCCGCTTATCATGATGTGGTGCAAAAAAAAGCCAAAAATAATTTCAATAAAGATTATAACGAGGCGTTCAAGCAAATTGATGATGCAATTAAAGGTTTAGCTAATAAAGTTTTTTATAGCTATGAAAAACAAAGTTTGGATTATGCTTATAAGTCTTTCGTTAAGTTTGACTATATCAATGCTATCATTGGTCGCCAACGGACTAAAAAGAAGCTCTGAGGCCTTTTTTCTTCTATCCCCTGTTAATTTCTTGCAAACTTGGTTTGCCAACAAAGCGTTTTGGGCTTAAATATATCCTCATAATATGGTACTATTTAGATAAAGAGGTCTGATATGTCTGAAATTTCTGTAATCGGCAGCGGTCGTTGGGGAACATTCCTCGCTTGGTATGCCGCAAATCATTGTAAAATGGATAAAGTGAAAATTTATAGCCGCCCCGATTCTCCGGATTTTATAGAGTTGAAAACAACACGCAAAAATCCGTATTTAACTTTAAGCGATAATATGTTTTTGTATGAAAAAATCGCAGATGTGCTGGATAATGATTTAATTATCATTTCCATCGGGTCACAGCACCTACGCTCTCTTGCTAAAGAGTTAAACGGATATAATATTGCCGGTAAAACTTTTCTTTTAGCAATGAAAGGGCTTGAGGAGCCGAATGCAAAATTGTTGAGTACGGTAATGCGTGAGGAAATCAAACAACCGATTCATATCGCTACATTAGGTGGTCCCGGTCATGTTCAGGACTATATGAAAAATGTCCCGTCCTGCGCAGTGATAGACAGCGATGAAGAAGAGATAAAAGACAAAGTGATAAAAAGTTTGCAAAGTGATTTAATTCGATTCTATTACGGGGCGGATTTTACCGGCAATCAAATCGGTGCTGCTCTGAAAAATGTAATAGGGATAGCCGCCGGGATTTTGGACGGTCTTGAGTGGTACGGCTTAAAAGGCGCATTGATGGCGCGTGCTCCAGTGGAAGTCGGGCGGTTTATCAAACACTTTGGCGGTAATCCGATGACCGCTTACGGCTTATCTCATCTCGGCGATTATGAAGCAACCCTTTTCTCTAAACACAGCCATAACCGGATGTTTGGTGAGCTGTTTGCCAAGGGTGAAAATTTTGGTAAGCTTGCCGAGGGATATTACACCTTAAAAGCGGTAAAAAATATTGCCGATAAAGAAAATATCAATATGCCGATTTGTCAGGCGCTGTATAAAGCTGTTTATGAAGGGGCTGATGTTAAACAGACGATTCGCTCCATGTTTGACCGTGATTTGAAACACGAATTCGAACAGTTTTAGGATAAGTAGCAAATTAAAAAAAAAGCGGTGTCAAACAGGCGCCGCTTTTTGTTATAAAATTAACAATATTAGCAAAATCAAATTTCTTTAACCTGATTTTCCTTAATCTCAAAAAACTGCGCTGATTCTTTTATACTCATAAATTCAAATAAATTTGTCGTGGTCAAAAAACTTTGTGTTTGCAGTTCCTTAATCTTAAAAAGCAAGGCATCGCGCTTAAAGTCATCTAAATGTGCGGCAATCTCATCTAAAAGTAAAATCGGCGGAACACCGCGGTTGAGGGATAAACATCTTGCTTCTGAGAGCATAATGCTTAAGAGCAAAGCCTTTTGTTCTCCGGTCGAACACAGATTCGCTGGTACGTTCTTTTTTTTATAAACGGCTTTTAAATCTGTTTTGTTAATTCCCGCACCGGTGTCATTATAAAGCACACTTCGCCGCTGGTTAAACAACGATTCGCGGTAAAAATCCTCCACATAAACAGCTGGTCTTTCGCGAATCATTTGTTCAATCGTTCCATCAAGTTCTAAAATAGCTTCAGGAAACATATCGTCCGGATTCTTTTCCATAAAAGCATTTAGTTTTTCTGTCTGCTCCAAACGAGCAGCGGCAATGGCTACGCCTAAGCCGGCAATCTGTTCTTCAATGGATAAGAGCCAATTATTATTGATGTTGCCGCTCTTTAAAATCTGCAACCATTGCCGATACAAATTGTCAAAAGAAGTTAACCTTTTAGCGTGTTCAACATCAAACGCATATACGATTCTATCAAGGAAACTCCGCCGATGTTGTGCTCCGCCTAAAAACAATCTGTCCATTTGCGGTGTAATCCAAATAAGGGTAAGATAGTTGCCTAACTCATTTTGAGAGGGAAGTTTTTGGTTATTAACCTGAACAATTCGCCGTTCAACTTCTTTTGTTTCATTAAAACTAACTTCTTTAACAACGCTTTCAACCGCAGTGCCGATTGAAAAGGTTTCATCAAGTTTTTCAATTTCTGCTGAAACAGCCCAACCGTTATTATTAATAAAAGTCGGTGTGGGCAAACTGGAAGCTAAAAAATCAAATGTCTTAATTTCAGATAATTTGGCGCCCCGCAGACCTCTTCCTTGCGATAAAAATGAAATTGCTTCCAAAATATTTGTTTTGCCGCTACCGTTTTCTCCGCTTAAGATGATAAAAGGTTTATCTAAATTCAAACGTAAGTATTTATAATTGCGAAAATTAACTAAGGTCAGGCGCTTGACGGCAGACCTAACCTTAGCTTCATCGAAATCACAATTAAAACACGCAACAGCTGACACTTAGATTCTCATCGGCATCAAGACATAAATAGCGCTGTTGTCAGACGTATCATTGATAACAGTTGCGGCAGCGCTACCAGATAAGCTGAAACGGACTTCTTCGCCTTTAATCTGTGCTAAAATATCCAAAAGGTAACGGAAGTTATATCCGGTATCAATCGTTTCTTTATCATATTTTGCTTCCAGCTCTTCCGTCGCATTGCCTAATTCAGCATTGGAAGCGGCAATCGTAACGTGATTCGTATCCGTAATCAAACGAATACCGCGGCTTCTTTCTGTTACAACCGAAACACGGTCAACAGCTGCCGCCAACTCTTTGACATTAACTTCTAAAATTTTATCGTTATCAGTCGGAATAACTCTTTCATAATCAGGAAATGTCCCGTCAATTAATTTTGAGGTTAAAGTGATGTCTTCAAAAGAAATGCGAACTTTGTTTTCTGATAAAGCCATAGATACGTTGTCAATAGAAGCATCATCCAGAAGTTTTCTAATCTCTAAAACAGACTTTCTCGGAATAATAACACCCTCAAGCTTTTCAGCTCCTGCCGGTAAAGGCGATTCGGCACAAGCCAAACGGTGACCGTCGGTTGCAACGACCCTCAAAACATTTGCGTCGCCTTCTGTCTTAGCGTGGACATATAAACCATTCAAATAATAACGAGCTTCTTCAACCGAAGCAGAAAACTGCGTACGGTCAATCAATGTCTTCAATTCATCTTTGCTGATTTCAAAATTAATCGGCAAATCATCTCCTGAAATAATCGGAAAATCTTCAACCCCGATGGTCGAAAGAGAAAACTTAGAGCGTCCTGAAGCGATACTCAAAGCACCTTTGTCATCAGGAAAACTGATTTCAACATCAGAACCGTCAGAGAGCTTTCTAACAATGTCATAAAGCATATGAGCCGGAGCAGTTGTTGCACCTTCTTCAAAAACATTGGCTTCAACAATCTCTGTGATTTCAATGTCCATATCTGTTGCTTTGAAATTAATACTGTTGCCTTTGGCTTCGATTCTGACGTTTGATAATACCGGTATGGTATTTCTTTTCTCAACAATGCTCTGAACATGGCTGAGAGTCTTTAAAAAATGTGCGCGTTCAATTGTAAATTTCATTATTTTTATCCCAAAAAAAGACTTGTTTTTATCTTTCTACACTTTATCACAAATCAATAAAAGCAGAAGTCAAAAAACAAGTCGTCAACAATTTTTTTATGCAAAAACGTTAGTTTTCAAGAGTCCTTCTTAAAATTTCAATGTTTTCAGCTAAAGTCTGGTCTTCAATAATCAGCTCTTCAATTTTTCTAACCGCGTGCATAACTGTTGTGTGGTCACGCTCAAATTTACGACCGATTTCCGGTAATGAACGAGAAGTCAATTGTTTGGCGAGATACATAGCAACCTGTCGCGGTCTGGCAACTGTTCTGGCTCTGCGAGAAGATTGAAGCTCTTTAACCGAAATATTAAAATGTTCGGCAACTTTCTTTTGAATTTCATCAATAGTTGTCTTACGGTCAATGGAGCGAAGCATATCCTTTAAGACATCTTGTGTCATATCCAAGGTAATTTCTTTACCGGAAAGAAGCTGAGAGTGAGCGGCGATTCTCTTTAAAGAGCCTTCAAGTTCACGAACGTTTGCTGTAATCTTTTGAGCTAAAAATTCAGCAACTTTAACCGGTAACTCAATTCCCATTAATTCAGCTTTTTTCTGTAAAATGCTCATTCTTAAGTCAAAATCTGTCGGCATAATATCAACCACTAAGCCACCAACTAAACGAGACTTAAGGCGCTCTTCGATTCCTTCCAAATCTGTCGGCGATTTATCTGCGGAAATGATAACTTGCTTTCCTTCTTCAACTAAAGAACTGAATGTATGGAAAAACTCTTCTTGTGTTGTGCCTTTGTTGCCCATAAACTGAAAGTCATCAACCATTAAAACATCAACCGAACGGAATTGCTCCTTAAAAGCAGCCGTATCTTTGTAACGCAATGCTTTAACAAACTTATAAACAAACTGCTCTGCTGTTAAATAAATCACATTACGGTTTGGGTCATTCTTTTTGATGTGCCAAATAATCGAGTGCATTAAGTGAGTTTTGCCTAAACCAACACTGGAATATAAAAACAACGGGTTAAACGAAACATTTTTAGCTTCAGCAACTTTTCTTGCGGCAGCGTACGCAAACTCATTTGTTTTGCCGACAACAAAATTTTCAAAGGTGTAATTTGGATTTAACGGAGAAGCTGCGGCTGTATTTCTTGATGTATCATTAGCAAGGCTTGCTCCGGCAACCAAGCCGAAAGAACTGCTGTTAATACTGCACCCGTAAATATTTTGCGGCGTTGGTGTTGAAGAAATCTTCTTAAGCAGTGATGTGTCAACGCTACGTCTGTCACTTAAACCGTTTTGAACGATAAAATTAATCTTTTTAATGCTTGAATTTTGTTGCTCCCAAATTTTGCTAATTCTATCTGCATAATGTGTAACTACCCAATTTTTCATAAAGGCTGTCGGAGCGCAAATATTCATAACACCATTGTTAAAATCTCCGACCGTAAGCGGTTTAAGCCAACTGTCAAATGCGGTTGCTCCAAATTCTGTTTTTAATTGATTGCAAATCAACCCCCATTGTGTATCAACAGTTCTCTCTTCGCTTACTAATGCTTCTTCGGCCATATCTATCTCCCACTTCAGATATTTTACATAAATTCATAGTTTTTTTGTTTTTCTTAAATAGACTCTATCATAAGTTCCCAGGTTATGACAAACGCCTTTTCATATCAAACAGAGTTATTTTCAAAATAATAGACGATATTTAATCCTGATAAAAATCGTTCAATCAGAAAGGAAAAACTTATTTAATTTCCTGTTAAAATAAAAATATCCGAATTTCTTTCAAACAGTAAAAGCATTCTTCTTGACTAAAAATGCTTTCATAGTTCCGTATAAAAAATATAAAACTCTTTTATAAGAAACCGGAAGATTTTTATCTTCTGACGAAAATGACCTTAACAACAAAAAAAGAAAAAACAAACACATTTTTTAACAATATTTAAATAAAATCCCTTGACAGGGTTTTTAAAACGATTCGGAATAAATATATGAAAACAAACAAAAAAACGCAAACACCAACTCTCAAGAACAAGGTGCTTGCGTTCTTATATTTTAATAAATAAAAACTAAAGAGCTTTAACTTTTTGGCTCAAGCGAGAAATTGTGCGAGCGGCTTTGTTTTTATGAAAAACGCCTTTCTGTGCAGCTCTCATCATTTCGCTCTCAGCTACTTTCAAAGCTGCGGCAGCAGCTTCTTTATCGCTAGCTAAAACAGCAGCAATAACTTTCTTTACAAAAGTTCTTACTCTGCTTCTGCGGGCACCGTTAATAACGCTTCTTTTGTTGTTTCTGTTTATTCTTGTTTTTGCCGATTTATGATTGGCCATTTCATTATCCTGTCTTAAAATTTAGTTAAACACAAATAAAATTCTGAAATACTTATACTCTATAATCTTTGATAGTCAACAAATTTTTTCAAAAAAAATAAATTAATTTTTGCTTTTCAAGCTGATGGTGATTTTTAAAGGATGCTTTTGGGTTTGCGATATTTCTAAAATGTCATTTTCACGCAAAAAAGAAAATGTTGTGTTATTTGAAGAAAGGCGTGCCCATCCCATTTGCGCCAGCGCTTCGGTGTAGAAAAGTTTGACCTTTTCAAACGTTAAAGCTTTCTTGGCAACTAATGTGGTTTCAGTATAACCGGCTTCTTCGTTGCCAAAAGTTAGGGTTCCTTCCGGCGATTGTTTGAGTCTCGAAAGAAGAGGTATATCTTCAAACCCTTCTATAAATTGAGCGCAAAAACCTGTATTGGCTTGAAAAATAAAAAAGAAACATAAAAACAAAGCATAAATTTTTTTCATATCATTTTCCTATTTTTGTAAGTAGTCACAATAAAAACTGGAGCGACCGCCTAAAACAACTTTTTTAATGCCGCCGGTTTTCTTTAAGTTACAAGTGCAGTTAGGACAACGTTTACCCTCTTTGTCATAAACGCAATGCTGGTTTTGAAAATACCCGAGACTGCCATCAGGCTTTTTGTAATCGCGCAGAGTCGAACCACCTGCGGCAATAGCTTTTTTTAAGATTAATCTGACTGCTTCAAGTAAACAGGAGCATTCCTTTAAAGTTAGAGTCGAACATACCCGAAGCGGTGAGATTTTTGCTTCATATAAAGCCTCCGAAGCATATATATTACCGATTCCGGCAAGAATATGTTGGTCAAGAAGCGCAAGCTTTATATAAGTTTTTTTATTCTTAAAAGTTTTGAAAAGGTACTCGCCGGTTGCTTTATCATCAAAAGGGTCAAATCCTAAATCTGTAAAGAGCGGATTCTGTTCAAGCTTATTAGTTAAACAATAAGTCAAAAGCCCAAATCTTCGTGCGTCATTATAAATAATGACACCTTTGGTGGTTTTAATGACAACGTGGTCATGCTTTTCTAAATTCAACGGCTGCGCAGAAAGAATTTTGATTCTTCCGCTCATTCCTAAATGCAAAATAAGGCTGTACCCGTTATCTAAATCAATAACGATATATTTTGCGCGTCGGTAAATGTTTGCAATGTGGGTTTTGTAGGCAATTTTTTCTAAATCTTGCGGAATCTCTTGGCGGAGTCGGTGATTATAAACTTCAACCGATTCGATAATGGCACCCGAAATGGTTTGTCTGATAGCTTCTTTAATTGTTTCAACTTCTGGAAGTTCCGGCATATATAACCCCTCAAATAAATCTGATTAAATCTAATCCTAAAAAATCTCTGAGGCGACAATAAACTTTTGTTTATACACCAATGTTTTTTGATATTCAGTTTGACAGCAATTAAAGTTTATATTAAACTGCCACGGATTTTAGTTTGAAAGGGAAAAAAGTGATAAAGTCAGTTTATGCCAAAAAAAGAACCCGTAAATATTTTGCACCGCAAAATGAAGGGATTAAGCATAAGTGTGACCATCCCGGCTGTGATAAGGAAGGTGAGTTCAAAGCCCCTAAAGACAGAACCCTTAAAAGCTATTACTGGTTTTGTTTGGAGCACGTTCAAGAATATAATACCGCTTGGAATTACTATAAAGATGAAAATGGCGAGGAGCAGGCAGAGGAATTTCATAAAAAGACGCGTTTTAACCGTTTTCACTCTCGTGTAAAATACAAATTCGGTTGCGATTTAAATGAAGAACTGGAATTTTTGCACGGATTCGCAAATTTTGATAAAATAGAAAACAACATATATTTTACCAATGAAGATAGAAAAAATATGGAATGTCTAGGTTTGTCCGTAGAAGAATTTGATTTAAAAAGCCTGAAAAAACAATACAAAAAAATCGCCAAAACCTGCCATCCTGATTTAAATCCGGAAGATAAAGAAGCTGAAGAAAAATTCAAACGTTTAACCGCTGCTTATAAAAAACTTTTGCAAAAATTATCTTAAAGCGCAAGTTCGCAAAGTTTCTGCACATATTTTTTTATTGTTTCCAACCGAACCCGATAATTAGCTAAATCCTGTTCAATAAAAAGTTTTTGGTCGGGGCGGATTTTAACCGCGCCGAACTGTCCTGCGATAAATTTGATTAATCGTTCGGGATTCTTAAAAGTATTGTGATAAAACCCGATTAAAATACCGCGTCCGCCTGCATCAATGCGTTCAACGTTGCACAAACGGCAAAGTTGTTTAATCTCAACTGTTTTAAGCAGATTCTCAACTTCTTCCGGAATCTTGCCGAAACGGTCAATCAGTTCTTCCCGCATATCATTAAGTTCATCAGTTGTCTTAAGGTTGCCGATACGCTTATAAAGCCCAAGCCTTACACCTAAATCAGCCACATAAGTTTCAGGAATAATAATCGGTACGCCGGTTGTAATCTGTACATTAAGCTCTTCGTCAGATTTAATATTTTTATCAGTTTTGTCTTCCGTTTGACCTGATTTAAGGCGTTTAATTTCTTCCTCTAACAAATGATGATAAAGCGCAATACCGACATCTTTAATATGTCCCGATTGTTCTTCGCCTAAAATATTTCCCGCTCCTCTGATGTCCAAATCGTGGTTAGCCAAAGAAAAACCCGCGCCGAGTTGCGTTAAAGCTTGTAAAATATTAAGCCTCTTTTGTGCAATAGGGGTTAAAACTTTTTGGTTGGGAATAGTGAAATAGCAATATCCTCTGAGTTTTGAACGTCCGATTCTTCCTCTAAGTTGATAAAGTTGCGCCAACCCGAACATATCCGAACGATAAATAATCATCGTATTGACATTAGGCATATCGATTCCCGATTCGATGATTGTCGTCGAAAGCAAAATATCAGCCTTTCCTGCTGCAAAATCACACATAACGTCTTCCAAATGCGTCGGCGACATCTGTCCGTGAGCAACGGCAATTTTAATATCCGGTGCCAGTTCGCGAAGTTTGGGCTCAATTTGCAAAATATCGGAAACCCTGGGGCAAACAAAGAAAATCTGCCCGCCTCTGTATTTTTCCCGATAAATCGCTTCTTTAATCATCACCTTATCAAACGGCATAACAAAGGTTCTGGCAGCCAAACGGTCAACCGGCGGCGTGGCAATAATGCTGAGCTGTTTAACGCCGGTTAAAGAGAGTTGCAGCGTTCTTGGAATTGGCGTAGCACTTAAAGTTAAAATATGAACATCGGATTTTAAGTGTTTTAAACGCTCTTTATGTGCAACCCCGAAATGTTGCTCTTCATCAATAATCAAAAGCCCGAGATTACAAAATTCAATATCTTTGGCAAGCAAAGCGTGCGTCCCGATAACAATCTCTAATCCGCCGTCTTTAAGCTCTTGTTTGATTTCTTTTGCTTCCTTAGGGCTAACCAAACGCGAAAGCATCTTAACTTTAATCGGAAAATCTTTTAAACGCTCTTTAAAATTAAGATAATGCTGTCTGGCAAGCAAGGTTGTCGGCACAATCAAGGCAACTTGCGCGCCGCTGGAAGCCACGGTAAAAGCAGCTCTTAAGGCAACTTCTGTTTTGCCAAACCCAACATCGCCGCAGACCAGCCTGTCCATTGGGATTCCAACCGATAAATCTTTAAGAACATCTTGTACGGCATTAAGCTGGTCATCGGTTTCGGTATAAAGAAATTTATTGCAAAATTCGTCATAAACCCCGCGTTCGGGAATAAATATTTCAGCTTTTTTCATCTGCCGTTGCGCCGCAATTTTAATCAGCTTTTCGGCAATATCTCTGATTTTTTCTTTAACCTTGGCTTTTTTGGCTTCCCAGGCAGAACCACCCAGCGTATCAAGCGTAACATTGCTGTCTTCTGCACCGTATCTGCTGATAACGTCAATATTCTCCACCGGAACGTAGAGTTTGTCATTGTTGGCATAAATTAATTTCAAACAATCATGCGCGGCTCCGTCCGTCACGATATTTTCAAGCCCTTCAAAACGCCCGATTCCATGCTCGATATGTACGACATATTCCCCGATATTTAAGGAAGAAATATCAGCAATTAAGTTTTCTGCCGATACTTTTTTCTTTAAGCGTAGATTCTTCCTCTCCCCCCAAATGTCTTGCTCGGTAACAATAAAATATTTATCTGAATGAAATCCGTGAGCCATCTCCAAAAGCACAAGCACTGTCTTGCCTTTATTAGCCAAAGCTTCTGCTTCAGCCCAAGTTGGCGCAATGACAAGATTTTTGAAGCCGTTTTCTTCTAAAATGCTGTTCATTCTATCAAGAGAACCCTCGCTGTAACAACAGATAATCTTTTTTTTGTTTTTATGAGCTTTAAATTCTGTTGCCAAATCTTCATAAACCGTGAGCTTGTTAATATTTTTAAGTGAGGCAAAAATCTTTTGTGGCACAGTGCCGAAATCAACCACATCATCGCCCTCAAAAGCATTTAAGTTAGAGATTTTGCAATACTGTCTTTTTTGCAAAATTTCCGTAAAGGTTTTAAGGTCAAGAAATAGCAAATCAGGCTCAATCGGATGATACTTGTCAATTTCGGAAACATCGTTGATTTTAAGCGCCTCGAGTCTGGCTTCATAATGGTCGGTAATCGTTTCTTCTTTTGCTTTCAAAGCATTTTCTGCTTCGATTCCTAGAATAATATTCGCGGTTGGCATATAATCAAAAAGCGAGGGCAGGGCATCTTCATAAAAAAACGGCAGCCAGTTTTCCATACCGATATATTTTTTCCCCTCCGAAATGCTTTCGTAAAGTTCGTCTTTTATTCCTTGTGCGCCAAAAGCTTCCCGATATTTTGCCCGAAATGTCTTAATTGTGTTTTTATCTAAAACAACCTCATTGGCGCTGTCAAAATTATAAAATTGTACCTCTTCGATACTGCGTTGTGTTTCCACTTCAAAGAGCCTTAATCGTTCGATTTCATCGCCAAACATATCGATTCGAAGCGGTTGTTCGGCGCCGCTCGGAAAAATGTCGATAATATCTCCCCGAACAGCATATTCGCCCGATTCCATAACTTGTTCAACCCGCGTATAGCCGTTAATGCTCGCATAATGCAAAAATTCTTCAAAATTAAATTTTTCACCGACTTTAAGATTTTTTCTCGCATTAAAAAATATTTTCTTTGGCGGTAGTTTTTGAATAGCCGAGCCGACACTGGCTAAAACCAAACGCCGCTTTTTATTGTTTTGTTCTAAAACAAGCTTGGCTAATGTGTCTATCCTTTTTGATAAAATAGCCGGATTCGGTGAAACACGGTCGTATGGCACACTATCCCACGCAGGCAAAGTCAGCACTTCAATCTCAGGCGCAATAAACAGCAAAGTCTGATACACTTTATTTAAGCTGACCCCGTCGCTTAAAACGCATAACACATCTTTGTCTGTTTGATAAAACAAGTCCTTGATAGCAAACGCTTCCGCGTCTTTAACCGTCCCACTTAAAGTTTTTTTATCGTATATTTTAAAATCAATAGACATTTGTGCACTTTTCTGTTATCAAATATTTTATAATAAATAGCCTAAAGAGTAAAATTGTAAAGGGTTTAAATATGCGTCCGAGTATTTTATATCCGTTATTTTGTGAAATCGAGACCTTAAAAGGGGTAGGGGCGCGCTATGCCAAATTAATCAAAAATCTGTGTGGCGAAAAAATTATCGATATCTTGTTTCATCTTCCTTATAATATAACAGACCGCACCGCAACACCGCCTCTTATAGCCGCCAAAGACGGAAAAATCTGGACCGGTATCGTCACCATCACCGAACATCAGCCCCCCGCCACTCGTAAACACCCGTACCGGATTTATTGCACGGACGGCACATCAGAGTTGGTCTTGGTGTTTTTTAAAGCCTATCCCGACAGCTTAAAAAAGAATTATCCCGTAGGAGAAAAACGTGCAATTAGCGGAAAAGTGGAGTATTTTAACGGCTCATGGCAGATGAGCCATCCGGATTATGTTACCTTTCCGGAAAAACTTTCAGAAATTGCCCGTTTAGAACCGGTTTATCCTCTAACAGCCGGTGTGACAAATAAAATGCTGATAAAACTGGGGCAGGAAGCTTTGCAACGTGTCCCCGAGCTTCCCGAATGGTTAACCCCCGAGTCCTTAAATGATTTGGAATATATAAGTTTTCAGGACGCCATAAAAAGACTCCATAATCCTAAAAATATTGCAGATTTATCCCCGTCTTCAACCGCGCGCCGCAGGCTAGCTTATGATGAAATTCTCTCAAACCAGCTTGCCTTGGCTTTTACGCGCCAAAAGTTTAAACAAAAGCACGGGCGCGAGTTTAAAGGAACCGGTGAGCTGTATCAAAACATCCACTCAAACCTTCCTTTTGCCCTAACCTCAGCCCAAGAAACCGCGCTAGAAGAAATTGCCGCAGACCAACAAGCTCCCTATAAAATGCTTCGTTTGCTCCAAGGTGATGTCGGTTCCGGCAAAACGGTGGTCGCACTTTTAAGTATGCTCAAAGTCATAGAAGACGGTGCGCAGGCGGCTCTGATGGCTCCTACCGAGATTTTAGCCAAACAGCATTTTGAAACCATAACCTCTCTTTGCCAAAACCAAAACATTAATATAGGTCTTCTAACCGGCAAAATGAAAGCTAAAGAAAAACGCGAGGTTTATGAAAAATTGGCTTCAGGGGAAATCAATATCATCATCGGCACGCACGCTCTTTTTACCGAGTCTGTCATATTCAAAGATTTGGGATATATTGTTATTGACGAGCAACACCGTTTTGGCGTTAACCAGCGTTTGGCCTTGTCCGCTAAAGGCGAAAAATGCGATGTGTTAGTGATGACTGCCACCCCGATTCCTAGGAGTCTGCTTTTAACTGCATACGGCGATATGGATTATTCAAAAATAAACGAGCTTCCCAAAGGTCGTAAACCGGCGCAAACGGTTATAATGAACACCAACAAAATGCCGGATATTATTAACGCATTAAAAAAGAAGTTGGCCGAAGGCACGAGAGCTTATTGGGTCTGTCCGTTGGTTGAAGAATCTGAAAAATCTGATTTAGCCGCCGCAACCGAACGCTATGAAATGTTGCAAAAGCAGTTTGGTGATTCTGTCGGTTTAATCCATGGCAAAATGAAAGAAGCTGAAAAAGATGCCGTGATGGAAGAATTTAAACAAGGCAAAAAAACGCTTCTTGTTGCTACAACGGTTATAGAAGTCGGTGTGAATGTCCCTGAAGCAACAATAATGATAATAGAACACGCTGAGCGTTTCGGCTTGGCTCAGCTTCACCAGTTAAGAGGGCGGATAAAACGCGGTAACGAAGCCGGCTCATGCCTTTTATTGTATAGTTATCCCTTAAGCGCGGTGGCAAAAGAACGTCTAAATATAATGAAACAAACCGAAGACGGCTTTTATATTGCCGAAAAAGACCTTGAACTCAGAGGCGGGGGAGAGCTCTTAGGTACGCGCCAATCCGGTTTTACGGAATTTAAACTGGCTGTGATGCCCTATCATCAAGATTTGTTGCTTAAAGCCCGTGATGATGCTGCGAAAATTATAAAAACGGATTTTCTTTTAGAAACTCAAAGAGGCAAAGCCTTAAAAAATCTGCTTTACCTCTTTGAACAAAACGAAGCCGTTAAAACTTATCTTGCCGGTTAATCCTTAAAATAAATATTTAACGTCAAGTCCTGCACTAATAGCGTCATAATTAGCGCCGTAGGTGTAGTTAATAAATGCGCCTGCGTTAAAGCTTTCGCTAAAGTCGTAGCCGATTCCAAACTCGGTTTTAACAAGCAAATCATCTTCATAGGCTGAGTTAACTTTATCCAAGTTTGTGATTTTAACGTCATCGCCGCTGGTAATGTTTTGAATAAGGCTTGGTGTCAAATAAGCTCTAAGTCCGCTTTCAAAGCCATAAGTAAACTGAGTGCCGAGTTCAAGCTCAAGATGTGATAAGTCGTCATAAGCGGCTTTTTTAGCAAAATCATCTTTTAATGACTTAATGTCATAATAATGATAACTTAGTCCGGCAAACGGCTTAACCCCAAAAGCATTGTTTTGATAAGCAAAACCATACGCTCTTGCGCCAAAACCGAGTTCATTGGCACTTGTTTTGGTTGTAACGCCGTCATGTGTTTTGACATCAAGGCTTTGTCTGCCGGCAAACACATCTGCCGCTAAACGGAGATTATTATATTTTTTCGTATAATATCCGCCTAACAGATAGCTGGAAACATCAACATCAGAGCTGGTTTTGCTGTAATAATCGCCAAATTTGTGCCCGATGTCATAATTGCCTTTGCGATAAGAAGCAAATACGCCGTAAGAGTTTGAAGCATCTCCGCCAAGCGTTGCTCCGGCATCTATTCCCCAAATGTCCGCATCAATATCAAGTTTTTTATCATAGTTTGCTGAGCGTCCTTGAACATCAACCCATGTTTTAGGTTTGTCGGATTCTGCCAAAAATGCGTTTTGGTCTGCTTTATCTAAAACATTACGGCTGACATATCTGCTTTGTTCAATAACAACACTTGGCAAACTCAAATAAGTTAAAGCTTCCGGTGTTAGGCGGTGTAACGGTTTAGGAGTAGGTTTCTGTTCAGGTTCTGGGTCAGGCGTAGGCTCTGGTTCTGGGTCAGGTGTAGGCTCTGGTTCAGGTTCAGGGTCAGGCTCAGGCTCAGGGGCTTGTCCTTCCATATCAAGCAACCACTGGTTTTTATTTTCACCTGTTTGAACAAATGCCACATCAACGTCAAAAGGCGACCTCATCATTCTGTAAATCGAGAAAGAGTCCGCGTTTCCGGTCATATCGTTTTCAGACTGAACAAAGGCAAGCTGCAATGCCTCGGTAAGAGAAGCGTCCTCACCTAAATTCAAAATAACATTTGTTTGCCCTTCCACATTACCGTGAACATATAACATATCAGCCTGTTTATTCTCTAAATCCACATCAACTCGAAGGTCTGAACGTATAGAATTTAACGAACCGATATGGGTTTCGCCAATCTTGTTATTTGCAAGGTTAAGTTCAGCACCCGTTAGTTTAACAGTAGGAAGTGTGTCAGAATTATTACCCAAAGAAGCATTTTCTCCCAAAGATAATGTTGAACCTGTCACATCAATATGAGCAACGTTTTTAACCTCGTTGTTTAAAACAACTTCACCTCCCATATAAGTTTTACCAACAGATAAATCAAAGGCATTTTTGCTGTCAATTCCATCATTAACAACAAGCTTTTTCCCGCTATCAGCGGAAAGCTCAAGGTGCATACCCTCATTTCCATCAAGGTAAATGGCGTTTGAGCCGGTAGAATCCGTATTTCCGCTAAATTCAATATCTTTATCAGTTGCAGCAACTGTTAAGTCTGTTGTACTGTAAATAGCGCCACCGTGGTAATTTTCAGCTGAATTTTTTATAAAACTGGCAGAAATAAGACCAATATTTCCCGTATTATAGAGAGCGCCCGGTCCTTGTTGTGATACATTTTCTTCAAATATACCGGAAATAGAAGCAATTGAGCTAGCGTTATGAATGGCGCCGCCCGCAATAGCAACATTTTTATAAAAATTACCGGAAATAGAGTCAATTCCGCCTGAGTTATAAATCGCACCAGCTGTTCCATTTCGTGATATATTTTCTTCAAATATACCACAAATAGAACCAATTGAGCCAGTGTTATAAATACCGATACCAATTATCCCTGTATTTTTATAAAACACAGCGTCAATAGTATCAATAAAGCTACCAGCAGAGTTATATATAACAGAAGGAGAATCTTGAGCACTAACATTATGCTCAGCAAAAACAGTATTGTTTATTGTGCCGAGTTTACTGTTGTTAATATTTATAACGCCAATATCACCGGTAAAATAACTGTCGCTGATTTCATTAATTGTTCCACCGCTATTATAAATAGCAGCTTTTTCATTATCAATAAAATTAGCGGAAATTTTATTAATATATGCGCCGTCGCTATTATCAATAACAGACCTGGCATTGCCGCCGTTTCTGATAAAATTACCTGAAATTGTTCCGTTAATTTTAGCATTTTTTTCATAGTTATCAATGGCAGAACCGCGCTGATTTGCTGTGTTTTCAATAAAATTGCCGTTAATGTTGTTAATCGTATCATGAGTATAGATAGCACCGCCGGAGGTTGCCGCTGTGTTTTTAACAAACGTTGCGTTTTCAATATCCCCCATTGTCGCACCATTATAAATGGCACCGCCATTGCCTAAAGTTGCCTTGTTTTCGATAAATACATTATCTTTAATTTTTTGGATTGAGGCATTTTGCTCATTATAAATTGCCCCGCCGCCATTAGACTTGTTTTTGATAAACGTACTGCCTGAAATTTCTCCGATTTTGCTATCGTTCATTGCATTATAGATGGCACCACCACGTCCTGCATTTGGGTCAGAGGGATTTTTGATTGTTTCAGCGTTGTTTTCACTAAAAAAGGAATTTCTAATCAAATCAATCTTAGCTGAATTGTTATTAGAAATAGCTCCACCGCCAACCCATTTTTGTGAAGATAAATTGTTACCGACAAAAACAGAGTTTTCAATTGTTCTGATATGTGCAGTAGGAGTACCATTAGCTATCGCTGCTCCTAAAATAGGCATATTTCTGTTTGAAACAACAGAGTTATTTATAAAATTTCCTTGTATAGTCCCAATATTAGCCTGGTTGGAAATAGACCCTCTACCAGAATTCCACCCGTTTTCAGTAACTTTGTTATTAATAAAATCGCCAACGACTTTATCTATATTGCCATTACCTTTGTTACGAAGAGCGCTACCGGGATAATCTCCCACGTTAACATTGTTTTGGTTGTCAATAAATTCTGCTTTAAGTTCATGAACGGTTTGGGTGTTTGTATATTGTCCTTCGTTATTATTAGAATTTTGGCTGGCAAAAATAGCGGTAATGTCTTTGCCGTCAGGAGTTTCCGTTTCCTGTGCGCCAGAGGTTAACCCCGGTTTTTGTTCATATTGATAATGTTGTGCATCTCCAAGCTCAATCACATCAACTGAAATAGTCTTTTCATTGCCATCTTTATCTTGATAAGTATAAGTCTCTGTCTTTTTTTCTGTGCTATAAATAGAAAAGCCGTTGGTTAAAGTGCTGTCTTCAACGTCTTGTACTGTATAAGCTGCTTCATCTTTAAGCATTGGTTCAAAACCAGCTAAAACGGGTGAAACAAACATTGTTGTTGTAAGTAAAAATGCTTGAAAGGCACAAATATTTCTTAAGTTCATAGTAACTCCTGATGAAAAAAAAGGGTCGTTTTTTTTCATCACTTAAACTTTAATTTAACCTTTTGTTTTATATTAATTCGCGAGAAATCAAATTTGTTGATTTTAAACGACCATTTTTTTTCATCACCTTGTTTAAAAATATTTAATTTTTTTGATATATGCTTCTAGTAAATGTATATGTAAAAGAGGAGGCATAATGTCTTGTTACTTAATTACCGGTGGTGCCGGGTTCTTTGGAACAGTCTTAAAAAAATATTTTTTGGAAAAAGGCGCGGAATGCGTCAGTATAGACCTTGAACCGGATTCTTTCAAACACGAGCGTTTTACCGCCTATCAAGGTGACATTAACGATGACGAGTTGATGGAAAAAATCTTCTCAAACCATAAATTTGATGCCATTTTTCATTGCGCCGCACTTTTGGCTCATGTCAAAAAAGACTTAAAGCGTCTATGGCACGCGAATGTTGACGGAACAGAAAATGTTTGTAAATTTGCTCTAAAATACAATGTAAATAAATTAGTCTTCGTATCGTCAAATTGTCTTTGGGCAAAAAATTTCGATTCTCCGGTTACCGAAGAAGAAACGCCAAACCCCGTAGAAATTTACGGTAAATCAAAACTCAAAGCAGAAGAAATCCTTTTTTCTTATAAAGATAAAATCAACAGCATCATCTTTCGCTCACCAACCATAATGGATGAGGGGCGCTTGGGGCTTTTAGGTATCTTGTTTGAGTTTATAGATGAAAACCGTAAGCTGCCGATGGTAGGAAACGGCACAAACCGCTACCAGTTCATTTATGCCAAAGATTTGGCTAAAGCGTTTGAATTAGCCTTAAAGGCGGATTATACCGACGTGTTTAACATTGGCTCAGATGACGTAAAAAGCTTTAATGATGTCTATAACTATGTTATTCAAAAATCCGGCTCTCAAACCCGCCTTTTTCATTTTCCCAAGCTTCCAATGATTTTGGCAATGAAAATTTGCTTTTGGCTGGGAATTTCCCCGTTAGGTCCATATCAATATAAAATGATTGCCTCAAACTTTATTTTTGATACGGCTAAAATAAAACAAAAGCTAGGATTCGTCCCAACGCTTAAAAACGAAGAAATGCTTTTGCGCGCTTATGAATTTTATCATCAAAACAAAAAAGAGATTCTAAATCGCAAAGACGTTTCCGCGCATAATAGCGTTGCCAAAATGGGTGTCATAAAAATCTTAAAATGGCTGATGTAAGGTTTACTCGTCATCAAGCACTTCTTTAGCAATTTCAAAATCAAAACCGGCACGCACAAGCGTCCCCAAATCTTTTTGCCGATTTGCTATACGCGCTTCGTCATCAGCCCGAAACCGTCCGATTTTTTTCTTTTTAGCAAAATTGAGCGCTGTATCAAGTTCTGAATAGTCGGTATTTTCAAACAAACGGTCAATCGTTTGCTCGTCGATTCCTTTTTGCTTTAATTTTTGCTCAATATAGCGTCGGGGCTTTCCGGCGTTCAAATAGCTGTTAATCTTAAACCCAGCAAACCGCTCATCATTTACAAAATTTTGTTTTGAGCATTCTTCAACAACTTCATCTGCCCAGGCATACGCCTCCATCGGGTTATACTCTTTGTCAAAAAAAGCGTATTTATCGATTCGTCGACGTAAAACCGCCCGTAAATTATCCTCTGAGGTTTCAAACCTCTCTAAATAATACAGCGCAATATTGCGTAAACGCGCTTTTGAGGGCTTTTTCGGGGCGGATTTGGTCGTTTTTGCGCTAAACACTTGAAATTTACCTTTTTATAAACTAACTTCACTCATAATACGGCACTAATTATATAAAGGATTAAAAAATTGGCTAATAAAAATTTTGATGAATGTACATCTTTTTTGATAGATAACGGTTTGTTTGTCGGGCGCATTGCTCGTTTGGATAATGTTTTAAAAACCATTATTCATAAGCATGGCTATATGAAAAACGTGTCCTCAGCCCTTGCCGAAACAACGGCTTTGGCTGTGCTTTTGGCAAATGCCTTAAAGTTTGAGGGGCTGTTTACACTCCAACTTCAAGGAAACGGCCCTGTGTCAACAATCGTGGCTGATGTCACATCAAACGGGTTGCTCCGTGCTTGTGCCAATTATGATAAAGACCGCCTGCAAAAAGCTTTTGCTTTACGCAAAAATGAAGGAAAGATTGAAGAAACGCCGCATTTGTTAGGTAACGGTACGTTGGCTTTCACCATAGATGACGGCAAAAACAATTATCACCAAGGCGTTGTTGAGCTCCAAGGCAAAAATTTGACCGAGTGCGCTTTGCGTTATTTCAAGCAATCCGAACAAATCGAAACTATGCTCAAGCTCTTTATCGACATCCCGTCCGAAGATGACGGCGAGTGGAAAGCCGGCGGTATTCTCTTGCAGCGTATTCCTGAACTCGGCGGCAAAAATGTTGATTTAAAAGAGCTTCCCGAACTCAAAAATGAAGCCGAAGTTCTGATGAACTCTTTAACCAAAGAAGAATTGTTTGATGAAAACCTTTCTTTGGAAGAAATTTTACATCGTCTGTATCATGCTAATAATTTGGTCATCACTAAAAACAACCATTATACCTTTAGTTGTCGCTGCAGTCGTGAAAAGCTGTTAAAAACGTTGCGCGGTTTTTCAGAAGAAGACCTTGCGGCTATGGTTGATGAACAAGGCAAAATTACGGCAAAGTGCGGTTTTTGTTCCGAAGTCTACGAGTTTAGTATTCCTGAGATTATGCAAAAACTTAACTGATATTAAATAAGTATTAAACTTTTGTATCTAAAATACAACAAAAGGACGATAGTCTTATTTATGGGACAATAGAAAAAGGGATAGCCTTATGAACAAGTTAAAAAATATAATGCTGGTATTTAGCAGTTTGTTTTTGTTTTCATGCAATTCAACCTCAGACGTTAAAGCGGTTAATTTAAGATATTGCGAGCCTCGTTTTAGAGATATGGCACCAATAGAGCTAAATGTTGAAAAAGTGGATATTATTTCAGAATTTGTGCCCTCCTTTACCCGTCCGAATGTGGAACACTTATTTCCTGTTTCAATCGAAAAAGCGGCTAAGTTGTGGGCAGAAGACCGCCTGAAAGCGGACGGCTTCTCTTCAAACCGTGTTGCTCAATATATTATCAAAGATGCCTCAGTAACGGAAGAAGTTGAAAAATCAGAAGAATTTTTACAAAAAGACCGTTTAAAATATCGTGCGAATTTATCTGTTGTGTTAAAAATCACCGATAAAGCCAATCTCTCTGCGGCAGAAACCTCGATTAACGCATGGCGTGAATTGCGTATTCCGGTAGATACTGACATTGCTGAAAAAGAACGCTACTGGAATGATATGGTTCAAAAGCTCTTTGACCAATTTAACGTCAGAATGGAACAAAATATCCACGAATATCTGAATATGTACGTCAGAAATAACAATTCTGTCAAAGAATATAACTGATACCAAAAGGGAACTATTTATGTATTTTAGCACTTTTATGGTCATTGTTGCCGTATGTATTGTAATTTACGGCTATTTTGAATATCAAAAATGGGTAAAACGCCATGAATTAGCAGAAAAGCTGATGCAAAATAAAGAAATGGTGGAAATGTTTGAAGAATATCAAAAATTCTTAAAAAAATACCCTGATTTTGAGAAAAAGAGAAAAATCATCAAAAAATTAATGAAGGAGGACTAATTTAATGAACAAAAATGTTGTAGCCATTTTAGGCATAATTGGGGCTGGTGTTTTTATCGGATGCGCTCCGATGTTGTGGGAAACCAACATCTATGGTAATTACCAGATTAAACAAGCTGCCGGAACAGGTAAAATCACCGTAAGAAACGATGCTGGTTTATATTGGCAGGGGTTTGGCGATATTGAAACATATCCGGTTTCTGAAGATATTGATTTTGAAGAATCCGGAATGAAAGTACGCTTTAACGATGGTTCCATAGCTCCGGTAAAAGGAACTGTAAAATTCAGATTATCATTAAATGAAGATAAGCAAAAGATTTTACACCGTGATTATGGTAATTTTGAAAATGTTAAACGTGATTTAATACAAAAAAATGTGGCAGAAGCTCTTTCACAAGCGGCGACATTGATGGCGGCAGAAGATTCTTACTCGACAAGACGTGCCGAATTTGCCGATGCGGCTAAATCACAACTGGAAAAAGGAATTTTTAAAACAACATCCAAATTGGTGGATGCAATAGATGAAAACGGTACGAAGTTTAGGAAATTAAACATTAGTATCGCCAGAGATGAAAATGGCGAACCAATCATTCAGAAACCGTCCTTATTAAATGATTATGGTATTGAAATTTTGCAATTTGTTGTCAATGATTTTGACTATGACCCTAAAGTACAAGAACTGATAGATAAGAAAAAAGAAGCCAATCAGATGAAAGTTGTGTCCACAGCTAATGCTGAAAAGGCAAAACAAGATGCAATCACCGCAGAAGAACAAGGTAAGGCGCGTGTGGCTGAGGCTAAAGCAAATGCTGAAGTTGAAAAAATTACGGCAGTAGTGGAAGCAGAAAAGAAGGCAGATGTTGCCAAGCTTCAAGCTCTTCAAGCAAAATATGAAGCAGAAAAAGTTGCTGAGATAGGAAAAGCCGAAGCAGAAGTAGCACGCCAAAAAGTTGCCGCAGGCTTATCTCCGTTAGAAAAAGCTACTTTGGAAAAAGAAACAGCAATTGGCATTGCAAAAGAAATTGCTAATGTAAAATTTCCTGAAACAATGGTTATTGCCGGAGGTGGAAAAGAGGGAGGTGTTTCTCCTTGGGATGCCGTAGGCTTAAACCAGATGATGGAAATTACAGCAAAAATAAAGGAAGCTAAAATTATAAAATAAATAAGCTCAAAACAAAACCCGCCGAAATGGCGGGTTTTGTAATACAGAGCTTAAAGAAATGACACTCCTCAATTCTATAAATTTAATTTAACACTCTTTGTGCGTTATCGTTGGCAATCAAACTTAAAACCGGTAAATCAATATTTTTTATCTGTCGATTATTTTTGGATTCTACTAAACAACTTCCCGATAAAACGGCACTGGCTTTAGAAGTTGCATAATCTTCAAATTCAAAAACTTCCCCAGGTTCTAAAACCGGAGTCTGCCCGTTAAAACCGTTATATACGGCAGAAACAGCATTACCTTTGGTGTCTGTAACGGAAATGCTTTTGCCGAGCAAACTGATTTTCTCATCCGAATTGTTTTCGATTCTCAAATAATACCCCCAGCAAAACTCACCGTTAGCGGCTTTTTCGTCAAGCAACTCGGGATACGCGGAAATCACAATTCCACCCTCTTGCGCCATATAAAAATCTTCGTTACAATACATTTACAGATTCCTAAAAGTTCTTACTTTTTAACAAATAATTAACTTTTAGAAATCTGTAAAAATGAATCATAACTTTTTCAACAAGCAAATCTTATTTGCTTCTGCCGTAATTATCTTCAAAACGCACAATGTCGCTCTCATCAAGCGTTTCACCGGTTTGAATTTCAATAAAGACAAGCTTTTTATCTAAAGATGTGTTCTTAATCCGGTGTTTTGTCTTGACAGGAATATAAACGGAGTCGTCAGCTTTACGATAAAGTGTGTCTTCTCCTAACACAATCATCGCCTCGCCTTCGGCAATAATCCAATGCTCCGCCCTGAAATGATGAAGCTGGAGGGATAATATTGCTTGCGGATTGACCGTAATCCTTTTAACGCAAAAATGCTCTCCCG
This sequence comes from Alphaproteobacteria bacterium, assembly GCA_017939155.1. Classification (GTDB taxonomy): domain Bacteria; phylum Pseudomonadota; class Alphaproteobacteria; order RF32; family CAG-239; genus CAG-267. Next base: position 49,571 of record JAGAZZ010000014.1, read on the forward strand.
CATCCAAAACCTCCCAAGTTCCCCAGGGTCTGGTATCAAAATCACCTTTTTTGTAGTTCGTAGACATAATATTTTATCCTTTTTTAAAAAATAAACTGGAATATAAGAATATTAGGTGGTATAAAACAAAAATACAAGCAGGAAATTATCATTGGGGGAAGGATGCCAAAAACAAATAAAAATTTTGCGCTTGAAGTGATTAAAGAGATACACAATGATTTGAATACGCAAAATAGCGCAGAAAAACTGAGCTTGGTAATAAAAATTATTGCCCAAAAAGCCGGCGCTTTTTCATCTGACATCTTCATCAAAGCTGATGACGTGACACTCGAACATATTGTCGGAACAGAGGAAAAAACACTTCCTGCCGTGCGTATTAAAGAAGGTGTGGTTGGTAAATCCGGAGCGGATAACCGCACATCATTTGTAAAAACCAAGGAATATTTTAAAATAGCCACGCCGCTCAAGCGATGGAATAAACCGATTGGCGTCTTGCTTGCAACCTATAAAAATCCTCATGAATATGATGAAACCGAAGCGGAAGCATTTGAAACAATTTGTATGTTCTTAAGTGAACTCATTTCCTCGGAAGAAATGTCCGCTTATATCAAAAAGCTTATCAAAAGCCGCGGTATTGTTGCCAAAGACCGCCTGAAAGGTACAATAATAAATTCGGGCTTCGGGGTGGGAAACGTTGTGGTGCACCATAGGCGCAAAGCTGTTACCGAGGTCTTTGCCAAAGATAAAGACACTGAGCTGAAAAAGCTTGAAGACGCTCGGGAAAAGATGAACTCAGACCTTGAAGCAAAGCTAAATCGTGAGGATATGCAAAGCGGCGAGCATATTGAGATTCTTGACGCTTATCGGATGATTGCCAATGACAAGGGCTGGTATAACCGGATAACTAATCATATTAATTCAGGTCTGACGGCTGAAGCGGCAGTTGAACAAGCTTATTCTGAAATGTGGACAAGGCTTTCCGGAGCAACGGATAGTTACTTAAAAGAGCGCTTGCATGACTTGCGGGATATTGCTGACCGTCTGCGTTTATATTTAAGCGGGGAAGATTGCAACGCTGAAAAAGGTGATTTTAGTGATATTGTAATCGTAGCTTCTTCAATGGGACCGGCGGATTTAATGGATTATGATTATAAGAAAATCCGCGCGCTGATTATTGAGGAATGTACGCCGACAATGCACGTCGCCATTGTTGCCAAAGCCTTAAATGTACCGGTTATTTCCGGCATAGAGGGGCTTTTTAAGGATATAAAAGACGGTGTCTATATGGCCGTAGATGGTGCTCAAGGTGCCGTATATATCAATCCGTCAAAAGAAATCGTTAGGAAAATTTCCGCAAAAATTGAAGAAAAAAAACAAGAGCTGGAACAAATCCAAAAGCTGAAAAACTTAAAAAGCAAAACCAAAGACAATGAACGCGTTAACCTATATATCAATATCGGTATGGACTTTGATTTTGATTATATTAAAAGCACAAATTGCGATGGTGTCGGGCTTTATAGAACGGAAATTCCTTTTATGTCAGCCGAAAAAATGCCTGATATTGAAAAACAGGTAGCTTGCTATAAAAAATTATTTGACGCGGCAGATGGCAAAAGGGTTGTCTTTAGAAGTCTTGATGTCGGTTCTGATAAGCTTTTGCCCTACTGGAACAGTATTGAAGAAGAGAACCCCGCCATTGGTTGGCGTTCGATTCGCATAACGCTGGATAGACGGGCTATTTTGCGCAAGCAAATGCGCGCTTTTATCAGAGCTGCGGCAGGAAAAGAACTCAACGTGATGTTCCCGATGATTTCAAACTTAGATGAATTTCTGGAAGCAAAAGAAACATTTATGTTTGCCTATGAGCGGGAAGAGCGCGAAGGCGGACAAATGCCTGAAAAAGTCCGTTTGGGAATGATGATAGAAGTTCCTTCGGTTGTTTTTCAATTGCGTGAAATCTTAAAATATTGTGATTTCATTTCTGTCGGCACTAATGATTTATACCAGTTTTTCTTTGCTTGCGACCGCGGAAATCCGCGCTTAAATGGTCGCTATGATGTGTTGTCCGCACCATTTTTGAATTTAATGAAAAAAATCATTAAAGAAGCAAACGCGGCAAATGTGCAATGTTCTGTTTGCGGAGAAATGGCCAGCCATCCGCTTGACGCCATGGCTTTAATCGGCTTAGGTTTCCGCAACTTATCGGTTTCAAGTGCTTCGTATGGCAAGGTTAAAGCAATGATAAGGTCATTATCGGCCAAAGGGGTAGAAGATTATCTGAATAATATTCTTTCCTCCTCACGTCGAACGCTTCGCCCACAATTAAAATGCTATGCGGATGACCACGCTATTGAAATCTATTAAAAAGTATGTTTTAATACCCACATAACCTTAAATAAAGGATAGAACCATGAAAGAAACAGACACGCAGAATTTAGAAGAAATAGATATAGACGACATCGGCACAATCTTAAAAAGCAGTCGTTTAAAGAGTAAAAAAAGCCTTGAGGAAATCTCAAGCGAGCTCTGTATCCGCAAAATCTATTTAACCGCATTGGAAGAAAGCAATTATGAAGTTTTGCCGCCCATTCCTTATGGCATAGGTTATGTCAGAACCTACGCACGCTATTTGGGGCTTAGTCCCGAACGGGCTGTTAAGCTTTATAAAACGGCGGCGTTAGCTGTTGAAGAGCAAAAAAATGGAGAGGAAGTTGTTGAAACACCGGAAGTCAATAAAAGTGGCAGTTGGCATATTTTAGTAGGTATCTTAGCCTTAGCTGCAATTTATGGCGGGTGGAGTTGGTATATGTCACAAACAGCTCCCAAAACAAATGAGGAAACTGTTATTGCCATCACAACTCCTGAAAATGAAACTATCGTTTCAGATGAAATAAATAGCGAAGAAAAAACAGCACTAAAGCAAGAAGACACGGTGGTAGAAGAAAACAATGTTTTAACAGCCGGTGAAGAGATAACTCAAACAGTAGTTGATGTTGAAGCACCGGTAGAACAAAACATTGAACCGGTAGTTGAGGAAGCTCCTGTTGTTATACAAAATAATGTTGTGCTGGAGTTTACGGGGGAAACCTGGGTTGAATTAAAAGACAAAAATAAGGTTTATTTCCAGGGCGTTTTCCATAACGGCGATAAAAAAGAAATAGAGTATACTGATAATCTCTTTTTATCTGTCGGTCGTCCGGGGAATGTAAAAGTATTCATTAAAGGCGTTGAAAAGGATATTGTTGCTCCGCGGCGCAAAATGAATATTCCGCTCGATTCGCTTAATTAAAATATTGTTGCATTTTCCAATAAAACTGATAGATAAAACAACAAGTATGAAACAATAAGGATAAAAATAATGAATTTTCAAGAAAAACTGGCTGGTGTCGTCAGTCGTTTTGAAGAAGTGCAAGCTTTACTTTCAACGCCCGATGTGTCAGCAGACGAGCTGGTTAAGTTAAATAAAGAAATCTCTGTTTTGGAGCCGGTGGTTGCGGCTATTCAAAATTATGAACGTCAGGAGCAAAGCTTTAATGACGCTAAAGAAATGATGCAAGACGCTTCTTTAGACAAAGAGATGAAAGAACTGGCCGAAGCCGAATACTATGACTTAAAAGAAAAGCTTCCCGCTCTTGAAAAAGAAATCAAAGTCTTGTTACTGCCCAAAGAAGAAGACGATGAGAAAAACGCTATCTTAGAAGTTCGTGCCGGGACAGGTGGCGATGAAGCCGCTCTGTTTGCCGCCGTGCTGTTTGAAATGTATCAAAGGTATTCTCAAAAACAGGGGTGGAAATTTGAAATTTTAGACGCTAATGAAAACGGTATTGGCGGTTATAAAGAAGCTTCGGCAAAAATCACCGGTAAAGATGTGTTTGCTAAATTAAAGTTTGAATCCGGCGCGCACCGAGTGCAGCGTGTGCCGGTTACCGAGTCGCAAGGGCGTGTGCATACTTCGGCGGCAACGGTTGCCGTTTTGCCGGAAATTGAAGAAGTTGATATGTATATCAATCCGGCAGATTTGAAAATTGACGTTTATCGTGCTTCCGGTGCCGGTGGGCAACACGTTAACCGTACCGAGTCGGCTGTCCGCATTACCCATATACCCACCGGTATTGTCGTTCAATGTCAAGATGACCGCTCTCAATTCAAAAATAAAGAAAAAGCGATGAACCACTTGCGCGCCAAGTTGTATGATACGCAAAAAGCCAACATAGACGCCACATATTCTGAAAAGCGCAAGCTCCAAGTCGGCAGTGGTGATAGAAGTGAGCGGATTCGCACTTATAATTATCCGCAAGGTCGTGTAACCGACCACCGGATTAACCTGACACTCTACAAACTTGATGACGTCGTATCCGGCGAAGCACTGGATGAAATTATAGACGCGTTGATAACTGAAGACCAAGCTGAGCGCTTGTCAGAGATTGATTAAAACAAAAACCTCATACTCTAAAGTATGAGGTTTTTTGTTAAAAGTTAAAGCAGATGTCGTTTTTTCATTTCTTCTTGAACCAAAGCAAGCCTTTTATGCCAGCGATTGCTGTGCTCAAATGCCCTGCAAAGTACGGACAGATTGTCGCAATGAAAAACAAGGTCATCGTCTGACATCTTTTTAATCAGCTCTCGGTCTTGATATGCCTGCCAAGACTCGTTAAGTTCTTGTTCTTTCCAAAGAGAAGGTCTTGCTACCAGCTCCTGAACAAGGTGGTCAAAAAAATCCAAAAGCTCTTTGTCGGTCATTTTTCTAATTCGCTCAGAAAGCGTGTTATAACGAAATAACATCCATCTGGACAAGCCATAAAGCCCGATAAGCGTAAAGAGAATAAGACCATACCACATCCCTACGGTTGAAATAAATAATGTAATCATAATATAAAAAATTATAAAGTTATACGAGAATAACTAGACCGAATTTATTTAAAAAGCAAGCTTTTAAAACTAAATTCAGCCCAAGCTGTAACCACCACATAAATCCTCTTGACTAATCATAAAAATCAAATATCCTGACAACAGTATATTTGAAAACAAATATGCAAGAGCTGGAGACGGCTCGGAGTCTTAGAAAACTCTTCACAGTTAGCGGTGTTGGATATAGCGCCGTTATGTTGTTATCTGTAAAATACAGAAACAATAGATATATCCCCGACTATGAAATGGTCGGGGAGGTTCTTGCGTATGTTCAGAAGCTCTCAGGCTTTAAAGGCGGAACGGTCATTTCTAACTGTATGATTTTCTAACTCTCCGATCGCCTCTTTTAGGCGATTTTTTGTAACTTAAAGGAGAATAGAAAATATGGGCTTAAAACAATCAAATCAAACCGGTCGTTCAATGATAGAGATGTTAGGCGTACTGGCAATCGTTGGAATATTATCTGTCGGAGGAATTAGTGCGTACCAAAAAGCAATGACTAAATATAAAGTCAATAAATGGACAGAAGATGTTGCTTTAATGGTTCAGAATTTTAGGTTTTATTCTAAAGATTGGATAAAAATAGCAAAAATAGCAGGAACGTATACTTCAGTTACAAAATATTTTTATGATGCAAATTTAGTTCCATCAAACTGGTTTTTAGGGGATAATGATAAGAGGTTGTATAATAATTTTGGCTCAGTAATTAGCTTTAGCTCGTATATAAATTCAATATACTTTTCAGTCATTCTTAAAACAGGTAGTCTTGGTGTAGAAGAACAATGCCGTAATTTTTTTACACAAATTATTCTTCCGCAATCTGAAGCTATACATTGGGTTCACCGATATAACAGCGATGCGCAGGCAAGCAACAGAAAAAATGAGGAGAAATATTATGGAATTAATTATTGCACAAAAACAACAAAATGTCTGGGAGATTTTGGATTCGAGGATATAATCGACGCTTGTAAAGACGCCCCCGATGATGGTGAGTTGCTTATAATGTCCGTATATCTCAAATAATCCCCACAAACTTTGTAACAAAATGTAACATCTTTTTAGAAGATTTTTTTCAAAAAAGGTGTTATGTATACCCCAAAATGACAAATTTAAAGGGGTTTAGAATGTCAAATTTAATTAAAGTAGCCGTCATTGGCGCCGGTATGATGGGAAAAAACCATTTAAAAACATATAAATCTTTGCCGGGCGTAGAGCTTGTCGGCGTATATGATGTATTTGCCGAAAGTGCGAAGAAAGCTGCTGAAATGTTTAATATCAAAGCTTTTTCTTCATTAGAAGAGGTGGCTCATAATGTTGACGCTGTCAGCGTTGTAACCACATCTGTTGCACACTGTGAAGTTGGTGAGTTCTTCTTAAACAAAGGTATTCATTGTATGATAGAAAAACCTTTGGCAACAACTGAGGAAGAATGCCAACGCTTAATCAGCGCCGCTAAAGAACACAATGTAACTTTGCTCGTCGGGCATATTGAACGCTTTAATCCGGCAGTAGAGCAAATGGGCAAAATCTTGTCTGACACGTCAAAAATCCGTTCTTTAACCGCACAACGTATGTCTGCCGCAAGTGGTCGTATTACAGATGTTGATGTGGCAATGGATTTAATGATTCACGATGTTGAGGTCATTCAATCTTTAGTAAAATCTCCGGTTATCAACGTGCAGGCAAGTGCCGTCAAAACAGCCGGTGGCAATGAAAGCGGCAAAAACTACATTACCGCATTATTAGAGTTTGAAAACGGCGCAACAGCCAACATCACCGCCAGCCGTATTACACAAGCCCGAGTCCGCACATTAGCTGTGACAACAGACACAAACTATATTGATATGGACTTTATTAACCAAAGTATCAATGTTCACTCTCAAGGTCGTATGCCCTACGTTAACCAGGAGGAAATTCCCGAGTGGATGAATTATGGCTTAAAAGGAAGTGTTGAGCAATTGTTTATTCCGACAAACCAACCTTTACAAGCCGAATTATCACACTTTATCAGTTGTGTCAAAGGTGAGGCAACGCCGCGTATTACCGGTGAAAATGCCTTAAACGCTTTGCGTGTAATTTGGCGTATTCAAGATGCTCTTGGTTTTGAACGCACAATTTCTAAACCGGCTGATTTGAATTTAGTTGCGGCTTAATCAAATATATGCGCTATAAAATAACCATAGAATATGATGGCACTAACCTCTTCGGTTGGCAAAAGCAAAACGAAGGGGTTAGTGTTCAATATTATCTGGAAGAAGCCATAAAAGGTTTTTCTCATCAAACAGTAGATGTTTTCGGAGCAGGGCGGACGGATGCCGGCGTTCACGCTTTAGGGCAGGTGGCCCATTTTGACTTAGAAACATCAATGGATTTGTTTCATATCCGCGAAGCTTTCAATGCACGTTTACGGATTCTTGAAGCTCCCGTTTCCGTGATAGATGTAGAAGAAACTTCACCGGACTTTCATGCCCGATTCTCTGCCACCGGCAGGGGATATATTTATCGTATCCTAAACCGCCGCGCCCCGACGGTTTTGTTGCAAAACCGCGTATGGACGGTGGGCTATCCCCTAGATGTCGAAAAAATGCGCGAAGGCGCAAAATATCTTTTGGGGCATCATGATTTCACCTCATTCAGAGGGGCAGGTTGTCAGGCGTTATCACCGCTAAAAACGCTGGATAAACTTGATATTGTCACCAACGGAGATGAAATAGATTTTATTGTTGAAGCCCGTTCATTTTTATATCATCAGGTGCGCAATATGGTGGGAACGCTGAAATCAGTCGGCGACGGCAAATTTGCTCCTGAAGACGTTAAAACGATTCTTGAGGCAAAAAACAGAGCAGTCGCTGGCGCAACGGCACCTGCTTGCGGATTATACTTAAGCAAAGTGATGTATTAGTCAGCGAACAGTGTCGTTATAAAGTGCGTTTTCGATTCTCTTGATAAAAAACGGCAGTTTAACAAAAAAGACATCATATTGGGTTTTGTACATTCCATACTGTTTATGGTGTTTGATAAAATACTCTCCGCCGTAAATGATTCGTTGTTGCTGTTTGTAGCTGAGCGCTTTTAAAAAATCTTCATCTTTTCGGCGTTTTTTTACTTCGCAAAAAACAAGGCGCTTTCCTTTTAACGCTACAAAATCAAGTTCACCGTAAGGTGTTTTTTTACCGCTTCCGCAATGGTAATTTTTGGCGATAATGCGGTATCCGTGCAAACGCATATACACCCGACATAAAAACTCGGCTACTTTTCCCGAATTATAAGGGCTTATTTTTAAATTCCAAAGCTTTGGCATAAACGTCATTTCTCTTTAAATGATAAGTTTCGCAAATTTTTTTGACCGCTTCTTTAACCGTGCTTTTCTTTAATTCTTCTTTCAAAAGCGCTTCCCACTCAAAAGCTTGCGGTTCTGTTTGCGTAGGTGGCGCGATAATAAGCACAATTTCCCCCTTAATTGTCCTTTCTTTAAGCTCTTTCAATAACTCTCCGGCAAAGCCTGAAAGGCACTCTTCGTAAAGTTTGCTGATTTCCCTGACGACGGCAACCTCGCGCTGCGGCATAATGTCATTAATCACTTTAAGGGATTTTTCCAGCCTTAAAGCGGTTTCATACAAAACCAATGTCGTATTGATATTTTGAAGTTCTGTAAATAAATCAAATCTGGCTTTGTCTTTGTTAGGGATAAACCCCGCGAACATAAAGCGATTTGTTGGAAGTCCTGAAAGCTGTAAGGCGGAAATAACGGCGCACGCCCCCGGAACAGTTGTTATATAAACATCTTCTTTTCGGCATGCTCTGACCAGTTTATACCCTGGGTCGGAAATAAGCGGTGAGCCGGCGTCACTGACCAGAGCAACGCTATTGCCTTCTTTAATCAGCTCAATGATGTCGTTAAGCCTTTCTTGCTCCAAATGGTCTTCATAAGCAACAAAAGGTCGGTTTAAAGAAAGCCCCAAAAGCGAAAATAATTTTTTCGTAACACGGGTATCTTCCGCGGCAATAACATCAGCCTGAGTTAAAATCTCTTTTGCTCTTTCTGATAAATCTTTCAAATTGCCGATAGGTGTGGCAACAATGTATAAACCTGACTTTAACATTTTATTAACTCTTTACAAAAAAGGTTTTTTGTTTTATAAAACACCATAATTGTTTAATATTTTAGGAATAAATGCAAGTGTTAAAAAAGATAGCTCTGTTTTTTCTTGTTTTCGGTCTTGTTAGCTGTAATTCCAGCCTGACGGATAATCGTATTAAATTGCAAGACCAACGTTATGAAGTGGTCGATTATGATACGATAAACAATTCTATGGCAACAGAAAATACCTTGAATGTCGGAGTCTTGCTCCCGTTGAGCGGTAAAGCTTCCGATATAGGTCAAGGAATGCAAAATGCTATGTTTATGGCTTTGGATGATTTGAAAAATAATCGTTTAATGCTGAAATTTTATGATACGAAAAGCACTGAAGCAGGGGCAACACAGGCCGCACAAAAAGCTATTGATGAAGGTGCTGAGCTAATTTTGGGACCGCTTATGGGCGAAGAGGTTAAAGCAATGGCAAATATTGCCTTATCCGAGGATGTTCCGGTTGTTTCTTTCACAACCTCGCCGCAGGTTTTGCAAAAAGGAATTTACAGTATCGGCTTGTTAAACGGAGAGCAAATAGACCGTGCCGTTTCGTATGCCGTCTCACAAAATAAAACCCGTATGGCAATGCTTGTTCCTGATAATAACAGCGGTTTAAATATCGTTAAATCAGCGATTATGTCTGCAGAAGCTAATAATATGAAGTTAGTAAAAGTCGCGTTTTATAATCCCAACCGGATGGACTTCTCCTCAATTGTAAAAGAGCTGTCCTCAAATCCTGATTTCGATACGGTGTTGATTGCTGACAATGGTAATCGCTTAAAATCAATAGCCTCAATGTTTGCCTACAATGACATTATGTATCCTGATGTCTTGTTTATGGGAACATCAGCTTGGGATAATACCAATTTAAGCAAAGAAACGATTTTGTATCACAGTGTTTATCCGATGGTGTCAAAAAGCTACGGCGCCTATTTTGCCGATAAATATAAAAAGACCTTTGCTGAGCAACCTAAAACAATTTACTCGTTTGCCTATGACAGCGTGCTGTTAGCTTCAATTCTGTCAGGTAAAAACAGGGATGACCTGAACGCCGGCATAACCGGAAAAAGCGGATTTATCGGTGTCAACGGCTTTTTCAAAATCTTGCCGACCGGTCAAAGCTTTCATAGCCTTGAAATGTTAGAAATAACCAAAGACGGCACCAAAGTCGTTTCTCCGGCAAACAAGAAAAATGCTGATTTTGCTGCAAAGGAAATAGATATTCGTTATATTCCGTATGACAATCTTCCTAAGTTCTATGGCAAAAGCAGTTCAGAAGTTTTGAGCTGGTTATACAATAATTAGGGTTAATTGCAATTTTTAACTTGCAAAATACTCTGATTTGCGCAATATAAACTCAGATTAATATGAAGGGTGCGGGGTTGTTTTGCTGTAAACCCGGTCAGGTTCGGAAGAAAGCAGCCGTAGCAGTTAAAACGAGGTCTGCATCCCTTCGCCTCAAAAGTTAACGGAAATGGCAGAAGAAAGTACAAACGAAAATCAATATGTTGTTTTAGCACGCAAGTATCGTCCGCAAAATTTTGAAGATTTGCTGGGGCAGGATGCTTTGGTGCAAACACTAACCAATGCCATTCAAAACAATCGTCTGCACCATGCCTATATTTTAACCGGAATTCGCGGAGTCGGTAAAACAACAACCGCAAGGCTCATCGCCCGTGCGCTTAACTGTATCGGTCCGGATGGCAAAGGCGGACCGACTATTCATCCTTGCGGCGTGTGTGATAACTGCAAAGCCATAGCCGCCGGTCGGCACATGGATGTCATGGAGCTTGACGCCGCTTCGCATACCGGCGTTGATGATATTCGCGAATTGCTTGACAGCGCACGCTATGCGCCAACCAACGCTCGTTATAAAATTTATATCATAGACGAAGTGCACATGCTCTCCAAAGGAGCGTTTAACGCGCTTTTAAAAACTTTAGAAGAACCGCCCGCACACGTCAAGTTTATTTTTGCCACCACGGAAATCAGAAAAGTTCCCGTGACGATTCTTTCACGCTGTCAGCGGTTTGATTTACAGCGCTTAACGGTTGAAACGCTAACGACGCTATTTACAAAAATCTTAAAAAATGAGAATATTCCGGCAGAAGCCGAAGCTCTGGATATAATCGCCAAAGCGGCGGACGGTTCTGCGCGCGACGGTTTATCGTTGTTAGACCAGGCAATCGTGTTAAGCAATGCAAACGTAAAAACCGATGTTGTAAAAAAAATGCTGGGTTTGGCAGATAGAAGTCAAACACTTGCGTTATTTGAAAATCTTGTCAAAGGACAAATGGAGTCCGTTCTTGAAATGGTTGCTTCGCAATATACCAACGGCGCAACCCCGATGATTGTTTTGCAGGATTTAATTAACATCACTCACGATATGGCAAAAATCAAAATTGTTCCATCATTGTTAGAAACAACAAGTTTTAGCGAAGTAGAAAAAAAGACTTTTTCATCTTTAAGCTCTGAGTGTTCGTTAGCGATTCTTTCAAAGATTTGGCAAATGCTGATAAAAGGTGTCAGTGAGCTGAATTTGGCGCCATCTGCTGTTGACGCGTTGGAGATGATTTTGTTGCGTATAGCTTATTCCGCAGCACTTCCGACCCCGCTCGAGATTTTAAATGAAGTAAAAAAAAACTCTAATTTAATTTCTTCCACTCAGCAGACCGCTCCTGTTGAAAATGAAAAAAAAAATAATATAACAGCTTATCAAACGCTCAATTCAATAGAAGATTTACTTTCTTATTTGGAAAAAACTAAAAAAGCGCTGATAGAATATTCAATCAAAAATGAAGTATGCTTCCAAAGTTTTTCCGACGGAAAAATTGCTATGACAATCAGCCCTAAAATCCATCAGGATTTTATTATGAATTTCCATAAACTCCTAACCGAGGCAACCGGTAAAAAGTGGGAAATTGAAATCATAAAAGGCGAGCTGGGCGAAACAATTGCGGATAAAGAGAAAACAGCAGTTGAAGCCAGCAAAAAAAATGTTGCAGAATATCCGTTAGTAAAAAAGATTCTTGAAGAATTTAAAGGCGCGAAAATAGAAACAATCGTGCGTAAAAATCTTCAGGAATTATCAGAAACCGAGCCGGATATTCCGGAAGAAACAATGCCCGTAACCTATTTTGATGAAGAGGAATAAACAATGTTAAACATCCAAGGATTAATGAAACAAGCGCAAGTTATGCAGAAAAAAATGCAGGAAGCACAAGAAAAATTGGCGCAAACCGAAGTCACCGGAACATCAGCCAACGGGCTTGTTGCCATTACCTTAAACGGTAAATCTGAGATGAAAAAAATCTCTTTGGATAAATCACTTGTGTCATCAGATGATGTTGAGATGCTTGAAGATTTAATTCAAGTTGCATATAACGACGCGCATTCAAAAGTGGAAGCTTTGGCTGAAGAAGGGATGAAAGCGGCAACCGGCGGTGTAAACTTAGGTGGCTTAAAACTTCCGCTTTAAGGCTGAAAATGTCAGAAAATTATATTGAGCAACTAATAAAAATTATCGCCAAGCTTCCCTCTTTAGGCACAAGGTCAGCAAGAAGGATTACATTAAGCCTGTTGAAAAAAAAGGAAACCCTAATCCCTCAGTTGATTACCGCCTTACAAGAAGTTGAGGAACACATCAAAGTCTGTGAAATCTGCGGGAATTATGATGTCGAAAGCCCGTGTGCAATCTGCGCTTCTGCCGCACGGGAAAGCGGGCTTTTGTGTATCGTTCAGGATATAAGCGATTTATGGGCCTTAGAACGCGGTGGATTGTATAAAGGAAAATATCATATCTTAGGCGGTGTCCTATCTGCTATTGAGGGGGTAACGCCGGATGATTTGAATATCGGCGCATTGCTCGCAAGAATTGAGAAAGAAGAAATAAATGAGGTCATTTTGGCGCTCCCCGCCACAGTTGACGGGCAAATCACAATGCACTATATTTCCTCTCTCTTAAAAGATAAAAGTATCAAAATATCGGCTCTTGCCCAAGGCATTCCGGTTGGCGGTGAGTTGGATTATATGGATGACGGCACAATCAAACTGGCACTTGATATGCGAAAGCAACTCTAAAAAAATATTGCGTTAACGCTTTTTTTATGCTATACTACCTATACTATAAACGAAAGTTGAGGTAAAAGGTATGTTGTTAAACGTAGAAAATAGAAGATTAAAAACGGGAGGCGAAACGCTGAACCCCGCAGTTTTCTACACACACACA
>JAGAZZ010000015.1 GCA_017939155.1 Alphaproteobacteria bacterium
AGATTCCTTACAGAAAACCCCGAGTTTACTCGGGGCTGAATGCTAAGGTGTTGGAACAACACCGTTCCACGCCAACGAGCGTGGTCAAACCGTAAGGTTTGTAGCGACTATAGAACCTCGGGTTTACCCGAGGATATCTATATAAGGATGAAAAATGCGTTAACAACCTATATTGCTCATAAAACCGGCACTTCTTCGCGCTTTCAGGGTGGCAAAAAAATCGCCGATAATGATATAGCAATTATAAAAGATAACGGCAAAACGTATTATCTGGCAGTAATGATAACCGATTCGTATGAAACCGATGACACTAATGCTGAAATAATCGCCCAAATCTCTCAAGCCGCATACAAAGCCTATGTGAATAAATAAATTGATTTAGGGTAACGATGCCAACCACGTTGATTTATACGATAATCTTGAGAAAATTCCGTTTGATAAAATCACCGCTTTTTATCAACAAAACTTGAAGTAAAATAACAAAAAAGAGCTCAGTTAAGAGCTCTTTTTTCTTTTCATACGTCACGGAAAATCCACAAAAATCAAAATGTCACCATAACATTTTAAATAATGGGGTAGATTTGACATCCCGTTAAAGTCAGAACAAACTCCGATTTTTGCTCTAAACCACGCCGGAAAAACATGATTCGGTTTCGGAAGCTCAGAAACGCCTTTGTATTGCAAAATCTCAAGTGTTTCCCGCAAAGCGCCACGGTACTTATAAAGCACGTCAATGTCATTTTTTTGTGCCATCCTTGCTTTAAACGGATAAAATTCTCGGGCAAGCCAGTCTTGAATGTTTTGTGCCAAAGTGGCGTGATTTTCTAAATCAAGCTTTTTAATACAATCACGATTAAGCGCTTTCCGGCAGATAATCTTTTTTGTATCAGGAATAGAAAAACCAAATAACTCGTCTGCAGAGTTAGCCTCATAAGAATTGGAAAAAACAAACTTCCCGTCCTTGAGATAAACCAACTCCATAGGCGTCACACCGCACATCCGGTCTAAATAATCCTTAACTTGAGAAAGGCTGGGGTTTAACGCATCCATAACTCTGAATAATTCATCTTTTGTCATAAAAACTGCACGGCTTTTACGTGCTGGCTTTCTTTTAATAGTTAGTTCAATAATACATTTTCAAACTAACCCATAGCACACACCCCTAAAAGAGTCAAGAAATTAAAACTCTGCTTTATTAGCCAAGCTATCATACCGCTTATGAATACACCCGATGCAGGTCTTGTGCACGCCCTCGGTAATCTCATAAATCATAAACCGTCCCTTGCGGGTCACAGTCACAAAGCCATCATCACGTAGCTTTTTGAGCTGTTGCGAAACTTTCATCTGCTCCAATCCCGTCCCGTTGACAATCTCGGTAACATTCTGCGCTCCTTTAATCTCCAACCACTCGAGAATACGCATTTTTTCAATATGCGCAAATAACTTCATCCGGTTCGCCGTCATCATTGTATAATCTGCCGGCAAAATTGCCTTAACCCCGTCTTGTAAAAAGAAAAAGCAGTCCGTCATATACGCATAAAGCTTTCTAAGGCAAACAAAAATACTTGCCGGATATTCTTCCATAATGTCGTAATAGATAAAAATCCCTTTGCGCGTCGTTTTCACCAAATGGCTCTCGCGCATTTTTTTTAAAGCTTGCGAAACAATCACCTGTTCTGCCCCGAGCGCTTTGGTAATCGCTGAAACCGACGAGCTCCCGTTAACATCTAGATATTCTAAAATTCGTAAACGCAAAGGGTGGGAAATATAGCTAATCCCTTTAACCGCTTTTTTCATAATCTCAATCGGTAATTGTTCCATAATTCCCTCACTTGTTAATATCCCCACTATAACAAAATAAATCACGATTGCAAACAAAAAAATCCCCCGCCATTGCGAGGTAAGCCGTAAGGCAATAACCGAAGCAAACTTCTCTTAGTGTTGCTAGGGCGGAACAACCGACGCAACACTTAGTTGTTCGCGCAAGTAGAAAAGCGCAGCTTTTCGTAGCGGCGCAATCAATAACTGAACGCTTTAGCGTTACCTTATCAAATCGTTTCGGCACAAACTTCACAAGACCGGAATCTCCGTTCCGCCCCACTCAATAACGGTAAAGCCATTGCGCTTCGGCATTTCGGGCAAAATTTGCTCTTTAACCTCAATCGGTTTATCCAAACTCTTAAACGCCATCAACACCCGAATAATCATGTCCGGCTCTGGCTGAATAGTCAGCGGCATATTCTTATTTTGCTCTTCTTGCGATACAAAATGAATAAAAGTATAAGGCGCGCTCTCAAGCTTCGGTAGCCAGTAAATAATAAACTCATTGGCTTCGCGTTCATTAAGCCCAAGAACAGCGAGTTTTTCTTCCAAAAACGGCACAACCTCGTCTTTAGCCACGACAAAGCCATCATCATAGCGCGGCAAATCTGCGTCCGTTCCTTCCCAATATAACGCATAATATTTGCGTCCGGTAACCGTATCAGTCAAATCCCCGTTCGGCTCAGCCCGTACGTTCCACTCCTCAACATACTTCGGATACGTATGCGTCAATTTTTCCTTTGCCCCCAATTTCACCGAAACATCGGTCGTTTCCGTTGGATAAAGATAAATGATAGGCTTAAAAACATCCCCACCACAACTAGGACAAGTATCAAAACCCTCCTCAGAGCGAGTAAGAGCAGAACAAAAAGTAATTCCTGTTGTCTTTTTTAGGGTATATTGTATAGGAAGAAAAATTGCAAAACAGATAACGCAGGACAGAATATAACCTAGTATAATTTTGATAAATTTAGGCGCTTTTGTAAAATAACAAAGAAACCCTTTTTCGTTTTTAGGTTTATATGTTTCAAATTTTATGCTCAAATAAATAAAAAGCAGAAGGGAAGATAAAAATAAAATTAGTATTGCGGACAAATGTCTGCTGGGTTTCATAACAGGATTTATACTCCACTCGCAAAAGATGTGAAATGTATCATAAAACATATTAAGAGCTTTATAAATATAGCCCCAAGCCACAAAAAACAGCACAAAAATAACAATCAGAACAATCCAATCACGCAAAAACGTAGATTTAAAATGTATATTTTCAACCTCAACATCACGCTCATGAGAAACCGCCTCTTTTTTGTCCTTAGTTTTAACCATAGTCATCTCCATCTATAAAAATTTTCCTATAACATACTCCACTATCCTTTAAATCGAGTTAAAAAATCCCCCGCCGTTGCGAGAGAAAATGCTTTATTTAATCAAGTTGGAATCAATCTCCGTCCCGCCCCATTCAATAACGGTAAACCCATCACGCTTCGGTGCTTCGGGCAAAATCTGCTCTTTAACCTCAATCGGTTTGTCAAGCGTCCTAAACGCCATTAACACGCGAATAATCGTTTCCGGTTTCGGCTGAACCGTCAGCGGCATATTCTTATCTTGCTCGTCTTGCGATACAAAATGAATAAAAGTATACGGCGTGCTCTCAAGCTTCGGTAGCCAGTAAATAATAAACTCATTAGCCTCCCGCTCATTAAGCCCAAGAACAGCGAGTTTCTCTTCCAGAAAAGGCACAACTTCATCTTTAGCCACTACAAAGCCATCATCATAGCGCGGCAAATCTGCGTCCGTTCCTTCCCAATATAACGCATAATATTTGCGTCCGGTAACCGTATCAGTCAAATCCCCGTTCGGCTCTGCTCTGACTTTCCACTCCTCAACATACTTCGGATACGTATGTGTCAGCTTCTCTGGCTCCCCGAGCTTCACCGAAACATCGGTCGTTTCCGTCGGATAAAGATAGATAATCGGTTTAGCAACACACATCAAAGGGTCTTTACGGCACGCATCTGAAATATAACGGACGACGCAAAAAGTCGTTCCCGATATTTTCTTTATACAATATTGTGCGAAAAGTAAGATTGCAAACCCGACAGCTAGTGACAAAAATAAACAAAATATATTTTTTATAAATTTAGGCATTTTTATACAAATAGTATTATAAAAAGTTGTCTTGTTTGTGGGGATGTATGTTTCCAATTTTTTACGAAGAAAAGAAGCCAAAAAGATAGTGAATAAGACTAAAACTGCGGCCAAACCATAAGGCCGTGTTATAATTGAATTTCGCGTTACTTCACAAAATACAGGAAATGATTCATAAAAACGACTAAGGTAATGAGAAACAATTACAAAAAAGAAGAAAGCGAGAAAACACATCGCCGATAGAAAAATAAAATGATAAACAAAACGGAGCAATGATAAAACAAACCATTTAAAAGAACCTTTCTGCGTGTTTTCTTCTTTTTCAATCGCGACAGCTTTGCTTCGGATAACTTTAGAAGCAACTTCTTTTTTGATAACATTTTTTTTCTTTCCCGTCGCAGAAACAGCTTTATTAACTCTTTTTTCTACGGTATTTTCCTTTTTAACCATAGTCTTCTCCATCTATAAATATTTTCCTATAACATACTCCACTATCCTTTAAATCCGGTTAAAAAATCCCCCGCCGTTGCGAGGGATGAAAAAAGTCCTCTCTCCGAGTCATTGCGTACCCCTTAACGCAAACGTCTATCCTCCCCATGAGTCATTGCGAGCCCACTTAACACAAACGTCCATCTCCCTCTGCGTCATTGCGAGCGCCGCCGTTATATTTATCTTCTTCATCATTGCAAGTCCAGAACGTCCTCTCTTTGTGAGTCATTACGAGCCCCGCAACGTCAGTTGCACAAGGGCGTGGTAATCCATAACTTGTGACTTAGTCACACAAATTACAATAAGACGAAGCTTCGTAGCGGTACAATCCATAACTTATGCGCAAGCCTACCTTATTTCCCAAACTTTTTACTCAGCTCAACCAGCTTTTGTTGGTTGTCTTCCGACCACCCCATCAGATACTCATCGCCCACACAAAACAGCGGCGTGCCAACCTCTCTGCCAAGCTTAAATTTTTGCACGCATTTTCTAAACCAATACATCCCGCCCGGCTTGTCAATGCTCACTTGTTCAATTGCCGAGTTCTTCATATTTTGGCTGATATACGCCTCCGCCGCTTCACAATACGGGCAGCCGTTGTGTGTGAAAAAATAAATTTTATCCCCCGCCAACTCCTCTTCTGCCATCGTATTAAACCCAAACAAGACCAACGCCAACGCTAATAAAATTTTTCGCATAATCTATTCCCCTTTTACTCAATACAACAATCAACCGCTTTCCTCACAAACGCTTTCATCTTCGAAAACGCCGTCTTCGGTTCAGCAGTCGCTTCCTCATCTTTAACCTCGGCAACTGTTGCCAAAGGCGCCGCCGCGTTCACTTTCTCACTAATGCGTTTAATATCTTCCACGCTATCTTCCAGCCACTTCATCTCCGACACATCAAGCATATTCATATTCAAGCCCCAAAACAGGCAATAAAGGTCGTAT
>JAGAZZ010000016.1 GCA_017939155.1 Alphaproteobacteria bacterium
AGATTCCTTACAGAAAACCCCGAGTTTACTCGGGGCTGAATGCTAAGGTGTTGGAACAACACCGTTCCACGCCAACGAGCGTGGTCAAACCGTAAGGTTTGTAGCGACTATAGAACCTCGGGTTTACCCGAGGATATCTATTATTTCTTACACCAAGCTTTCCTAAAATTTCACTTGTGTTTTAAAATTTTCTATGCTACACCCCAACAGATTAAAATTATTATTAAACTTAAAATTATGAAACAAGAATTATGTATCAGCATTAAAAACATCAAGCTTTCAAACCTGGGATGTTTAGTTTCCGGAACGGTCGTAAGCGGCAGTCTGTCGGTTGGAAAAGAAGTCTATGTCTACAACTATGATGAACAGATTAAAGCCGACTGTCGCGGGTTGATAAAATATCAAGCAGAAACAAAGAACAAACTGGCGGTAGAAGAAGTTAACGCAGGCGATGAAATCATTATGGTCTTTTCCCCTGTGTTTTACCCTAAGTTCCGTATGGCGCCGCTTATTTTTGCTAAGCCGACAAAGCTATACTCAAAGTTTGTTTTATCAACCAAACTTTCAAAAAAAGAGCTTGAAAATTTAGCCCTTCGCTTACAGCAGCTTCATCTTGAAAATATTGAAATCAAAGCCCTAAACCAAAAGCTGATAGGCAAAGCCGTGGTTCTAAACGGTGAAATTTCAGTAGAGTTAATCCATCCGATGTACCTGCTAAAAGGCGCTGAAATTGTAATCTGGCACGACCAAACTGAAATCGTGCGTGGCAACATTCTCAAAATCTAAAAAAACTAATCCGGCTTTTCACGAAGAAAAACCGGATTTTTTTTGCACTCATAAACTTCCGCACTAACACTGTTATGAAAAAATCAATAAACAAACAGCCCCTATAAATACAGCCAAACAAACAACCCGATAAACGGCAAATAAAGCCCGCCGTAAAACACATACCGGTTAGGCACCATCTCTCTGACCTTTCCCCGATACAACAGCGCAAACAGTAAATAAACCAAAAAATAAACTAATCCGAAAAAGTTTATACCCTCAAACACATCAGCGCCGACAACACCCGCCACGACTTTTCCCAAAACAGCAGGAATAACCAGCATTCCCAAAACAAAATAAAATATCTTCTTTAATCTTAACATACCAAAACCTTCGTTAATCTGACAATTTTTCCCTAAAATAAGCCGTTATCAAAGAAAGGGGAATGCCTAAATAACTCAACAAACTAAACACAACAGCCGCTCTTTCAATCGTTTCATCCGACCACTCACAAACAACCGTCAGTAAAAGAACAACAAAAACCCCAATCATCTCCACAAACGGAATCCACCCGATAGAAACAATATAATAAGCAACACGCGGACAAACTTGAAAAAACTTACCCACAAATCCCGAAAATCTCACCACATAAAGCATAAGCGCAGAAACAAGAAACGCCGCAAACAGCCACATCATAATCTGCTCGCTCAATTCCGTTTGAACAAATAAAAAAGGAACACTCAAACCACTATATATCCCACCTATTAACAAGGCTTCCCGCGAACATAACTCCATCGTCTGCACTCCTTTTTTAATAAACTAAAGGCTATTTTAACCATCCCCAAAAAATAATCAACTATTTTCTCGCAAAACCACCTCCACACCTTATAAACTTCTCTTTTGAATCATTGCGAGGGAAAAACAAACACCCCTCCCCCGAGTCATTGCGAGCCCCGCGACGTCAGCTTTTCTACCCCTCCCCGAGTCATTGCGAGGCGCGTAGCGTAAGCTACACATCGCCGCGGCAAACTTCTCTTAGTGTTGCTAGGCTTTAGCCGCAGCAACACTTAGTTGTTCGTACAAGTAGAAAAGCGCAGCTTTTCGTAGCGGCGCAAACTTCTCTTAATGTTGCTAAGGCGGAACACCCACCCCCACGAGTCATTGCGAGGTGCATGGCGTCAGCCATAAGCAACCGTGGCAATCCATAACTCGTGCGAAGCACTCTTTATCTAAGTGTAGCAAAATCACCTAAATAAAACCATTAGCCCCAATCCCCCTTGGTCCTAAATCCCGAGCAACACAAAAAAAGCCCTCGTCATAAACCGAGAGCTTTCAAAATTGGTAATCCCAATGGATGGCCGCACAAAAAACTGCCTTAACGGCAGATTTTTGCAGGAGACACAATGAGACTTTGTTTTCAAAAGGAAGGCGCCGCCGCCCCGAATGAAAACATTAGTCGGAATTGAAGAACCCATGGGGTCAAATCCCAAGCAACACAAAAAAAAGCCCTCGTTTTACCGAGAGCTTTCAAAACTGGTGATCCCAACGGGATTTGAACCCATATTACCGCCGTGAAAGGGCGATGTCCTAACCATTAGACGATGGGACCATGTATCAGAACAAAAGCGTTTATAAAGAGAAAAAAATAATAAGTCAACAACTCTTTTGCAAATTTATCACTTTTTTTTCATTTTTCTACAAAAACCACAAAAAAAGCTATAAAAAACAAACCGTTGCCCTAAAAAAAATTTTCTTATTCTTCCTTTGCCTCTCGCTCAATAATCCCTTTCATCATATCAATCGCGCCGTCGTTATCCACGGCAATATCATTTTTATCAGTATTTTCAACAGGTTCAACACTTTCAGCCGATTCTTTCTCACTTTCGCGTTCCAAAGCCTTTTCTTCCACCGCTAAAGCCTCTTTCTCTACTGTTGCGGTCACACTCTCCTCAACGCTCAAATCCTCAATTGCTTCTCGCGCTTCATCAATAGCCTCTTCCGCCGTGTCTGTCACAACGTCCTCAGCCGTTTCCGCTTCTTGTCCTAACACCTCAGATAAAACCGCGGCTTCCTCCGCCGCCTCATCAGCCTTATCTTCAATAACCTGCGCCACTTCGCCCGCGTTATCATACACTTCAATCAGGTTATCATCGCGCTTCTTAACCTCAGCACGCTCCGCCACTTGCGGTTTTAACGTCTCAATCTTGTCCAAAACCGCCTCGCGCCGTTCAAGCTCATTAAGTTTGCCGTCAACTTCTTTCAGATACTCAAAAAAGGCATTCGCTTCTTTAGCCTCAGCTTTTGCGACCTCTGGCTCTGTCGCCGCCACTTGCGGGGATTCTGTCGCCGCAACAGGCACCACGGCTTCCTCACGCTTAACCGCTGCCGCCGCCTCGCCGTTTTCATAAACCACCACCGTAGCCTCTGCCCGGGGTCTGAACGCGCGCTCAAGCTCAAACGCCGCGCCCACACCCGCAAGCATCAGCACCAAAACCACAAGAAGTTTTACTTTCTCTTTTTCGACCAACTTTGTCTCATTTTCATTTTTCATCTCAAAACTCCTCAAAATCAAACTAAAAGACACTATAAAACTTCTCTTTTGTTTTTGCAATTAAATTTTCACATCATCTTTGATTTTATCGACATCGCCGTGAATCTTATGACGTAAAAATTCAATCAACCACCGGCTGCCTCCCTCGGTGTTATGAACGCTCAACCCCAAATGCTTGGTAAATTCGTTCAACCATTGCCGATAGAGGTTAACCGCGCCCTCCATAGCGCCACCCGGTTCAAACGTGCCGTCAATAATTTTCAAAAAATCTTTGACAAACAGTTCTTTAACCGCAGCGTCCACTAAGTCCGGCACATTTTCAAACCCCAAAGTAAGCTCCGGCATCACCACATCTCGATATTTGTCGTAAGCATAATATTTGCCGTCAACTTCTTTAATCCGGTACTTCAAGAGGAATTCTTCTCTTAATCCCTCCATCGCTTCCTTAAAGTCGTATGCCGCCGTGTTGTTCAAAAGCCCCGGGGTACTCATAATATCATAAAAATAGTGGAAACTTTCGTGGATAATCGGCTCAATCTCCGTTCCGTTTAAAAGCGTGATAATCCTATCCCCGAATTGATAGCTCCCTTGCAGTATGCTTTCCATATACTGATAACGATTATTATGGTCTATACGATGTCTGTCAGCAAACTCTTCGTCCGTTTCCATCATCTCCGGCACAAACTCAAACCCGTCCATATCGCTAAACTCCTGATACGGTTGCACGTTTTTAAGCTCTTCGTCAGAATAGTCTAAACGCTGTAACAACGACACTTGGTCAAGTTGCCCCTGTGCGGTCATTCCACCCCAGTCAAACGCTACACCGCGGTATCCGGTCAAAGCTCTTGCCTCAGTCATAACATTGTCATAATATCGCGCCATTAATCTGTCAAGATGGGCAAACGCCATATCTGCCAAATGCTTTTCGTCGGCATTCATCGAAAAAGCATAATGCATATTAACTGCCCCTCTGAGCTTGGCAAAATCAATATCCCGATATTGGGCAACCTTTTGGCTTCCCGGTTCATCCAAACCACCGCTCTTGTCAATATCAGCTAAAGACACCGGCAGTTTTTTTCCGACAATGAAATCTTCAGCATAATTCCACACCGGAAAGTTCTTCAGATAATCCGCCACCATATTCTCAACCTCATCGCTGTACTTCACCTTTCCTCTGATAATCGCACGGTTCATAAAGTTTTTGCGTTGCTTGTCAGAAAGCGAATAGTCATAGCCTTCAATATCTTGCACCGCAAAATTAATCCCCTGCAACAACACTTCTTTCAAATCGGCATATTTCAGTTGGTCGCCGTTAACCTCTAAAACATACCCTTTCTCATTATCAAAATAAAAGTGATACGGCTCTTCTCCCTTAAGCATCTTAAACTCAACCCGTGCCTCGCCGATTTCTGGGTAGTTTTCATAAAGCTTGTCATATTTAAGCACATCAGAAAGCTTCATCTCCACTCCCCCCTCGGCTAAAAGATGCTGTTGCAAACGTTTCTTAGCAAGAGCGCTTGTCTTCGCATCCAAAAGCCCTGCCGCCTCATCCACATTGTCAAGCCGTGCCGTTTCGCGTTCTTCAAGGGCTTCCATTAATCTGTGCACCCGATACATCTGTTCAACTTTAGCCAAACCCTCCGCGAGCTTAAACTTATCGTTTGGGCGCATATAATCAAATCGTTTTCCGCTTAAAAACTTTTCGCCCAAACTTTGCGGCGCAAATGCTTTTTTAAACCGCTCGGGTCGATAGTTTCTGTCAACCACGCCTTGAGGTAAATCATCAACAATCGCCGCATACACGTTATACGCATTTTCCAAATCAACATCAGCATAAAATCCCTTGCGGTTACGCATTCTGAGATATTCAAGCGCTTCGTTGCGGGACCGCTGTTTATCAATATACTGCTGTTGCATATCAAAAAGTTGCTTGACAAACGCGCCCTTTTCTTCCGTATTTAAAAGCAATTCCCGCAAATGCTTGTTGCTGCCGATAACCGGATTCCAATAACTGCGCAAAAAATGCTTATAACGCTTGTCCTCGGCAATCGCGCGCACTGTTTTAAATTCATCATCGGAAATCTCCATGCCTTTTTCAAACTTGGCAGTCAAATTTTGCAAATAAATACTCTCAAGCGCCCTTTTAGCCAAAACCTCATCTTTATACACCTCAAGCCATTTGGAGTTTTCGATTAAGTTTTTATCAAAAATTCCTTCTTTATTCCAGCTCTCATCTGTCGCGTTATCACGCAAATAGTGCTCAAAATCTTTATAAATTGACTCATTGCGCTCTAGGTCTTTATCCGAAAGCAATACCGCCAAATTACTCTCAAGTTCTAACAGTTCGCCCCGCCGTTTTTGATAGAGTTTTCTCGCTTCATCTTCAATTTTGCCCTCATCCCAAAGCAAAACCTTAGCATCTTTAGAGCTGATTTCAAAGCGCATTTTGCCGTCATGTCCGCGGAAGAATCCGGTCTTGCGCCAAATTTTGTCTGCGCTGCTGCCTTCAGCTTCTAGCTCTAAAGCCTGCGCCAATTGAAGCTGGTCAATTTTTTTGGCTCTGGGTCCAATCATCATATAAGACACGGCATTCTTTTGGTTAATCTGCGCCTCAAGCGTTGCATAATCCGCCACCTTAAATCTTGGCAAAAATTTATCAACCATCATCTGCGGCGTCACATTCGGGTC
Source organism: Alphaproteobacteria bacterium (assembly GCA_017939155.1). Classification (GTDB taxonomy): domain Bacteria; phylum Pseudomonadota; class Alphaproteobacteria; order RF32; family CAG-239; genus CAG-267. The sequence continues at coordinate 6,005 of JAGAZZ010000016.1, forward strand.
AACTCGATGAACCGCCACTGCTATCGAACCGATAACATTAGCCGCGGTCTTTGCCGTCGCTTCGTTTTTAAACACATTATTTACCTGTTCAAACACGGTATCATAAACTTTTGGAAACCCTTTAACGCTTTCAAGCTCTAAAAGCCGCTTTTTCTTATCTTTGATTTTCTTGGTATCACGCTCCAAACTCTGAAGGGAACGCTCAAAGCTGTCAGCAAAAATTTTCTGAAAACTTTGTGCGTGTCCCTCCTGATATAACAGCATTCCTTTTTCGGTCTGCGCCAGCTCTTCGGCACTAACCCCCTTGCGATAAATTCTGTCACGAACGTCCATCAATCCTTTGGTCGGAAAATAAACCGCGCCGCCCGCGCCCATCACCGCGCCCGTTCCCGCAAACGCGCCGATAGCGCTCTCGGTCAAAGCCTCAAACAAATCCTGTGTGTCATCAAGTCCCACCTTGCGCACCAGGTTTTCCGCCAACATTTGTTGCAAAACTTCGGCACCGGCTTCTCTTAAAGGAGAACCGACCATATCCTGCGCAATCATCTTGGCTGTGGTTTTGGCGTTTTTCTCAACGGTTTTCGGTAACGGGTCAAAAATCCGGTCAATGGCAAAGCTGACCCCGGCGTTGGCAAGCGCTAAAGTATCCGCCTGCGCTACATCACCGGTCTTTTCCAACGTTTCGTTAAAAATCTCGCCGGCACCCTGCGCCGTAAACAATCCGTAAGCCGCTTTTGCCCCCAAAACCTTTGACACCGGCACCATTGCCAAAACTTGCGAAGCCCCGGCGCCCACAATATTGGCAAGCTTCATAAAACTGGGCTCATCTTTATAAACGGACTCATCAGGCGCCCAGCCTTGCCAACCTTCAGCCGCGTCAGCATAGTCGCGCAAAACTTTTCCTAACTTTTTAATCTGCTCACCGGCATCGCTGGCAGCAAGCCCCGCTCCCGCCGTCAAGACCGTTGTCAGGGTTGATTTTTCCGCCAAATTTGCTCCGTACATCGAAAGCAAATTACCGGCCGTCCTAAGCGCATTTCCCGTCAAACTTCTCACCCCGGCCTTGCCTGCTTCTTGCAAAAATTCTTTGCCGTTAAATTCGCCCATCTTTCCTTCTTGATAAGCAAAAACATAACCGGCGGTATCTTCGCCCATCCGTTGCACACCGTCCCAATAATTCGCCAGATTAAACGCGTTTTTTAAATAATCACCCGCCGCCTTAAAGCCGTTAAACGGCGCCTTTTCATCAATAGCCTGAGCTTTGGGCATCTCCTGCTCAAGGCTGACACCGTTTTCTAAAAAGTTAATCCGGCACATCTTCCCCTCTAAAGAAAGAACGCTCATATCATCTTCATCATCGTCATCATCAAACAAAGTTTGAGCGCCAACATCATCTTCACGAACCGACGATAAAACCGGCGTCTGCGCCACTTCATCAACACCGACATCATTCAAAACCGGCGTCTGCATAACCTCCTCTTGTGACACCACCGGGGTCATCAAACTCTGCCCGTTATTTTGATGAACCGGTGTCATCATCTCATCTTGATTTGTCAAAGAAAAAGGCGGGAGTTCATTCCCGCCTGCAAAACTCTCGGCGTCAACCGCGCCACCGTTTAATAACTCATCCATCATTTAATCCTTAAAAATTATCCAATCTGCGCCAGCCGTCCCTGAAAATAAAACTTATCGCCTGCCTTAAGTCCGGCACGTTGCACCTCATCAAGAAAATAAAAACGGGGCAACATCGCCTCCGCCCTTTCTTCGGCTAAACAAATCTCGGCAAACAATCCTTCTTTGTCTTCGGCGTATGGTGCTTTTTGGCAAAACTTCTGCCAAATACCTGCGGTGTTCTCACCGCTGTAATAAAGGGGAATCTGCCGCTCAAGCGCCGCAAAAGACACACCGCCTTTGCCTTGTTTCACCCCCAGCTCTAAAGCAACTTCTTTAGCCGCCTCACGCCCCAAACGACGCAAAACCCCGTCCGTCAGTGTGCCGCCCGCCGCTTCAAAATCATCAGCCAAAGCCGTCTTTTTTTCATAAAAAGCATCATACACATCAAACGCAAACTTAGCCTTTTCTTCCATAAACATTTCTTCGCTCAAACTATGCCCCGAAGCGTCCCCGCCAACCGCCGCGTCAATCAGCTCGTCAATACTTGTATCAAACAAACGAACCGTCTCCGGTTGTGCCAAACCTGCCATCACAATATGATTTTGCACACCGCCTGCTTCATCAAGCCCGATTTGTCCTGTTTTATACGCCTCAATCAGGCAATTTCCCGCTTCTCTAATCTCTTGAGCACTCAACTCTTCTTTTTTGTTCAAGCGCCGCATAGCCCGATAAGCCTTGCTCAAAGGCGCCCTAACCGCAAAATCATTATCAAAAGAAACTCTTGTTTCTTCCTTGTTTTTAGAGCGCAAAACATAATACGTCGCCTCATCAATCTGCCCTTTTTCAAACGCCTGCCAATAAGAAAACGCATCGCCAAGCTCGGAAATATCCGTTTCTCTTTGCTGTTTGTCTTTGGCTTTACGCAAAGCCGCCTCACGCAAACGCTTGGTCTCGGCAATTTGTGACATTATATCGCTGTCATCGGGCAAATATTTTTCCGCCGCCTTTGTTGCCCCGTCAGCGTCATTAAGTGCCAAATTCAAAATGCCGCCCTTCAAATATTCCCGGCGATAGGTTTGTTTTTCCTCTTTTCCCAAAAACGGGGTTGCTGCAATCTCTTCCACACCTTGGGCTAAAAGTTTATCCCCCTTAAACGCCGCTGACTGTGCCAACATATTTTGGTTTAATGAAAGCATTTCATCAAGGCTGTTTTTGCCAAACTCTTTTTCTTTCAGCGCATAAAGATTTTTAATATCAGCGTTGTTTGCCGCCATTAACTTATCAGAATGAGTATTGAAAAAATCATTAAGCCCCTCAACTTTTTCCGCCTCGGTTTTAAACGCGGTTTGAGCGTTTTTAGCCTGCTTGACAAACTCTTTTGAGCTTGAGGTATTGGCAAGCGCCAACCGCTGCTCGTTCATTATCCGGTCAGCCTCCATGGCTTTTTTCTTATCTTCAATTCTCTTTTGTTGTGCCAAAAAATTTTTGCCGGTTTCCATCAACATCATATCAATATCATCACCGTCCTCATCATACATTCCGCTTAAATCCCTGACATTTAAAGGCACTGTCCTAATTTGCTCTTTTAATAACGCCCCACCCATCTGAGCTGAGGGTATTCTTTGTCTGTTTGCCATCTTTCATCCTTTCGTTATTTAAACATACCATAAGAGTTAGCTGTCGACAGAGCCGAATCAATTCCGCCGATAAGCCCGTTTCTAAACGAACGTTTTGCACTCTTGCGCAATAATTTTGCCTTTTCTTCACTCAATCGCGCATCATACAAATAATTTTCCGCCTGGCTCTCTGTCTGATACCGCTCATTTAAAACATTCTGTTCCAAAGCCGCCGCTGTTGTTGCAAGCCCGCTGGCAAAAGTCGCACTCTCGCCCATACCGGCCTCGCCGCCGGCCGCTGTTATGCGAGAAAGTTGCGCGCGGTTGCCTGAACGCATAATATCCTCGTTTCTTGCCCCGTTTCTTCTTAACAACGCCGCATTTTTCCGATAAATAGCCGCCTGCTGTTCCATTAATTTTGCCTGAGCTTTATAACTTTTGCTCTCCTGTGCCCCTTTAACCAACCCCGAAGCAAAGTTAAGCGCCACCGCTCCTGCTGCAATCCCAAACATTATATTTTACTCCTTTCAAAAATCTGATAATCAATACCTTCATAAAACGCCGGACAGACACCATTAGCCTTAAACCCTAAAGCCAATGCCAGCCTCACCCCCGGCACAAACCCTTTCTTAACCGTCATCAAAACGCTATCAATCCCCAAGTCTTTCATCTTAATCCCAATTTCTTTTTGCAAAAAGCGCACCGCTTCCAACATCTTCCGCCCGCTGTTTTTAGAAAACAAAGCATAACACCACGCCTCTCTTTTTCCCTGATTAAGCTCTACCTGATACGAAAACACACCCAACACTTCCCCCGTCTTCTCATCAACCAAACTATATCCCGACATTTTATCAAAACACCAAGCAAACTCCGCCGCTTCCCTAGCCTGCACCTCTTGCACCAAAACTCTTTTTGCATCACCCGCCAAATACGCTCTAATCATCACACCCTCTGCTAAATCAACCCCACATAACATTCCCCCTCCGAATCATTGCCAACCTATAATACTCCCACCCTAGTCATTGCGAGGCGCGTAGCGTAAGCTACACATCGCCGTGGTAATCCATAACTCGTGCGAAGCACACCTTATCTTTGCACGCTCCGCCCCGCAACACTCCCATCTCCCCTAGTCATTGCGAGGCGCGTAGCGTAAGCTACATATCGCCGTGGCAATCCATAATCAGGTGACTTCAGTCACACAAATTACAATAAAACAACGCTTCGTAACGTCGCAAACTTCTCTTAAATTCTTGCGAGGATGTCCCTCCCTCGTCATTGCAAGGTGCATGGCGTCAGTCACCTCTCTCCCCACCGCGAGTCATTGCGGCTCAAAGACGTAAAAAACGTCCAGTGGACGCTTTTTACCGAAAGCGATTCAGTTGTTGGGTTGTGACTTGCCGTAAGGCAACCAAAACAATCGCTACAACTGGCTTGTCCGAACAGCGTGAGAAGGAGCGTACATAAAGGTACGTGCCCCGTCTGCAGAGAGGCTTCCATCCGCAAACTCCCGCTCCATTTTTAAGGAGAAAATTTTGCGAGTGAGCCGCGGGAGCCTACCAAAGAGCAGGAGTGTACATAAAGGTACATGACTGCTCTGCAGAGTAGCCCCTCCCGCGAGCTCAATCACAAAATTTTCTCCAAAAGCAACACACTCCAACTAAGGAGTGGGATAAATTGCGAAGTAGCCGCAGATGTCCGCTTATAAACCGGAGCGTACTTAGACGTACGTGAGGATTTATAAGAGGCTTCCATCTGCGAGCTAATTCACAATTTAGCACGCTCCGCCAAGTATTTAAAAAGATGGAATAATCGCCAATATATTCATCGGCAGCGGACTCCTATTTTCAATGATAATCTCCGCAGAAGCCGCATTCTTGCTGGTCGAACCGTTGAAGAGAATCTCTTTAATACCACTAAACAAGGAATGAGGAGAATTAAGTGTCCCATCAGCCGGACGATACAAAATATCGCTCAAATGAGCTTCATCTTCACCTATAGAACCGCCACCACTATGATAAAGCATTAAAGACAAATGGTTGATACGCTCGGGCTCACCGATACCGGTTCCGGTTTCATCGGCAAGATAAAAGCTCTGAGGAATGTAGCTGCTGACAATTTCTTTACCGACAAGAATACGTTTCGTTAAAGGCTTAATGCTGATTTTTCCGCCGATGACAACTTGCTTATCACAAATGGCACCGTCGGCAAAAATTGAAACAACTTCACCTTCTAAATGGTCTAAACCATCCAACTCAACCCGTGTATCGTTACGCTCACGCTCAAAAAGAACGGCACCGTCCAAATAAAAGGCGTGATTTAAAACATAATCGCGCTCAAGCGCCGAACGCTTAGCAAGATTCTCAGCCCAAGAAATGTTGTCAGGCCAGGCAAGAGGCATCCCGAGCTCTGCCATCTCAATCGTACGTAAACTCTTTTTGTTAATCATACGCTTAATTTCAAGCCACAAAACATCTGAGTTGCTTTCAAAATCCGGCACAATTGCCAAACTCTCGGCAACACCGCTAAAATCATGTCGGGAAAGAGCCGCCACTTCCTGCTCGGCAGAAAACGTTAAAGCTACGGCATTTCCATCACCGGTCAAACACCAAAGCAATTTATCCGGCACTTCCTGATAAGCCATCGCCACAATTCTCGAAGAAAACAAATGTTTTCCCAAAATAGAAATATCAACTTGGTCATACCCGTCATTGTAATAGTTGTAAGACAAATCCCGCAAAGACAACCCGAAACGGTCAACAAAAAAGATATGCGCGCCAACTCTGACCGGTTTAATCGCCTTGCTTCCGACATTGGAAATCTGCGAAATTTTAATATTGTCATTGGCAAGCGCCGAGCTGGTATTCGTCTGGTCAATAAAAAACTCCGCCGACCCCGTCCCGACAAACAACACATCGCCCGCAAAGAGCCATTGCCCCTCATTATATTCCGTGCTTAAAACCGGCACGGTAATCGCTGATTCAGTCACCTGTTCGCCAAACTCCATATCAGCAAAATTGTTATAATCGCCGGAAACCGACAAACACACCTGCGGTCCGTTAACCGAATTAACCAAAAACGCAAACCTGTTCCTGAAAAACGCCCCCGACCGCGGATATTTGTCACCGCCATGCAAGAGACCAAGCTCCCAATAAACCGTCCCGTCAGCCACAGCCGCCGGCAATTCGGTCATAACTTTTGCCTGTGCCGCCTTGTCCGAGGTCACTGCCGTAATCTTCACAATCCCCGAGCCGTCATGCGCGTATCTCCAGCGAACGCCCCCGTCTGAGCGTACGCCGTTTGTATGCGTGGGTTTCTTTGTTCCCGTCGTACCGGCGTTTATCGCCTGATAATACTTGTTATCGGATAAAAATATCTCGCCGGTTGCAACCGTAACGTTAGAAGACCAAATCTTATCCGTCTGGCTATAAGCGCGCAAACGTACCAATCGCCCGACATCGGTCGAAGCAAACACATTTTGAGTTGTCGTCAAACTGACAACGCCATTCTCTCCCACCACGGCGGTCATCATCGTATCCGTGCTGTTCATCGCCATAAACGGTCCGTTTACAAGCTCTAAATCCTCAAGCTTCCACTCACGGTTAGAATATCTTTTCAAAACTTTAATCGGGTGATTTTCGCTAAAAATATACAGCACATCAGAATGTTGAATCGTCTGCAACTTAAAACACAAACCTTCTTCATCCCACAAATCAGCAAACGTATAAGGCGAAGCAATCTCATAAGCCGTTGCAGATGTGCTCTGAATTTCCTCTTCGCTTGCCGCATTGAGAGCACTGCCGTCATCTTCAACAATCAAATCGCCGCTGCCGCCCTGTCCGGATAAAACCAGTCCGTTAACCAATTTTCCTTTGGCAAACAACCTGATTTTCTCATGGCTGAACTCAATCACGTATGCCACCTTATGGCTATACAAAAACGGCACTAAAAAACTTCTCGCGTTAACCATTTTTTCTCCCTTTCATAGAAAATACTTCTTTTCCTCTATAATAAACATAAATCGTACTGCCCGAAACACACCCGTCATAATTCAAATATGTCGAAGCGTAATTGCCATTATCATCAAGTTGCCATCCATAAAACATCATCGTCGGTTTATCAAACGCAGCAAACACAGACCCGTCAAGTTTGTCATAATAAATATCTCTTTTCTCTTCACGAATAACCGTAAGACTATAAGCGCCTTTATTGTGTGCGTATGAATCATAGCCAAACGCTTTATCATACACAAACAGCCCCTCATTAATATCTTCCGCACCAGGCGCCCTTTTGTTCACATCAAATAAAATCGGCAAATACCCGTTTTCAAATTTCAGCAAAAAGCACTTTCTTTGCGGAATTATATCGCCAAAAGCCGTGCAGGAAACAAACGCTTGTGGTTTGCCCCAATCGCCATAATTATAACTTTCCGTTGTGGACTGGACTAAGTTGACATTAATCGTCATATCTTTATCAACCGTCACTTCAGAAGAAACAGACTCATAGCCAGGCTTGCTGACCACATAAAACACCTTTGCATTTTTAAGGCAGGCAAAGCTCTTGCGTTCATATCCCTCAATGGAAACTTTAGCATCTTGCGGTGTTGCGTTAATCGTTAAAACACATTGCTCAACCAACGAAACCAAATTGACCTCAAGCTCGGTGTTCGCATTAACCGTCACTTTGCCGGTTTCACTCACATAGCCATCAGCCAAAACTTCATAATAAACCACATCGCCACGCGCAACATAAACACTTTTTTGTTTCACATTATTAATAAAAACTTCCGCCTCAACCGGATATACCTTAATCTTAAAAGAAACATCCGTATCCGCAAGCGTTTGCGCCACAAACCTTAATCCCCCGCGGCGTTTCAAACACCCCTCAGCCATCGGAATAAAATTGCGGCACAATTTCGCCGTCTTGTCAAACTTGGCAATATCCACCCGTCCATACAACCACGGACTAAGCTCACCACCATTAAATTGAACCCTCGCCGGTTTCTTACTCATCTTAACTCCTTTCTAAAAAATAAAAAAACTCTTCCCCTCCCGTCATCCCCTTAGACAACCTTTTTTAATCCCCCCTCTCCTCTTACTGTCATCCCTCCCCGCGCCGTCACTCTCACTATGAGTCATTGCGGCTCAAAGACATAAAAAACGTCCAGTGGACGCTTTTTACCGAGAGCGATTCAGTTGTTAGTGCGCGACTTGCCGGCAACGGCAACCAAGCAAACTCTACAACTGGCTTGTCCGAACAGCGTGAGCCTCGCGACGTCAGCCTTTCTAACAGTTTCCCTCTCCGCGTCATTGCGAGGCGCGTAGCGTAAGCTACACATCGCCGTGGCAATCCATAATCCGGTGACTTCAG
>JAGAZZ010000017.1 GCA_017939155.1 Alphaproteobacteria bacterium
CGCACTATGAGATTTTAAGGTACGATAAATTCTTATACATTTTTTAGCGCTAATAAGTCAAGTTTAAATTACAATTTTTTTTGAAAAACCAAAGTCTAAACAAATATTTCATCAATATTTAAAAGATTTATCATCCATCGTACATTAGCCTCTGCTGCTATCGTACCTTAAAATCTCATAGTGCGCAAAGCCATTTTTATCTATTATAATCAAATGTTTTCGCCATAATTTTAACTTCAAAAATTTAGAACGTACAAAGATATTATTCCCCCTGAAATTGGCAACACTAATATTGGGGATAATAAACCATACCCCTCCTAATAACATCTAAGAGAAATAACTTTTAATTAAGAACTTACAGAGTAGAGGAATAAGCACAAAACTTTAATCATTAGACATCCATAACATTATCTGTCCAAAGTTCACATTGGGCCATAACTGTTTGGACGGCATCTTCCACACCTTCTGGCGGATATTTATGTTTTTTCAAGAGTTTTTTAATCATCATACGCATTTTAGCACGAGCGGCTTCACGCTTTTGCCAGTCAATCGTTTTGTTCTTCCGCAAGGTTTCTGTTAATTCTTTGGTTATCGCAATCAATTCTTCGTTTTCATAAAAATCTTTAACAGCTTCGGGTTTGCTCAAAGCATCATAAAATGCCATTTCTTCCGCATTTAACCCCAACTCTTCCCCTTCTTGCCGTGCTGTGGCTATTTGTTTGGCTAGGTTCAGTAACTCTTCAATCACTTGTTCATTTGTCAGCATTCCGTTTAAATAGCGATTCATCGCTTCTTGGATTAACTCGCTAAACTTCTCGGATTTCACGACATTCGTGCGCCGATAGATGCTGATTTGCTCGGCTATCAATCTTTTTAATAATTCAACCGCCAGATTTTTCTCTTTCATTTTTGAGATTTCTTCTAAAAACTTCGGGTCAAACAACGAAAATTCTTCTTTGATGTCTGAAAACAGATTAATAACGCCATCGCTTTTAATACTTTGCTTTAAAAGCTCATTTATGCGTGCATTCATCTCCGGCAACGAGATTTTTTTGTTCACTCCTGTACTTGTCAACCGCTGGGCAAGAGTACGCACTGCTTCCATAAATGCCGCCTCTATGCGTAAATTCTCCGCAACCATAGACGAACATAGCGACAAAGCTTGGCGCAATAGTAATGCTTCTTTAATATACGTCTCTTTTTGCTTTTCTTTTTCGCGGGCAATAATAAAGTTTACGGCACCGCTAATCAGTTTAGCGCGCTCAAAATCCGTTCCTGCCATAAAGCCGTTATAGTCATAACCATGCAACAAATCTCGGCAGATACTCAATTTTTCCATAAATTTAGGATATGCGGCTTTGCTTACATCCATATCGCCATAATTTTTCCTATCCCGCAGCGTATAATCATTCATCGCTTGTTTTAAGGCACCGGCAATACCAACATAGTCCACCACTAACCCGCCTTCTTTATCTCTAAAGACACGGTTTACTCTTGCAATCGCTTGCATTAAGTTATGCCCGCTCATCGGCTTGTAAACATACATCGTGGCAAGTGAGGGAACATCAAATCCTGTCAGCCACATATCAACAACAATAGCAATTTTTAACGGGTCGTCATTATCCTTAAATTTACGGGCAAGCTCTTCTTTGTGGCTGTTATTCCCGATAATCTGACGCCAATCTTCGGGGTCATCATTAGATGATGTCATCACAACGGCAATTTTTTCTTGCCAATTCGGGCGTAATTCTAAAATTTTCTGATATATTTTTAAAGCTATCAAACGCGAATAGGCAACAATCATCGCTTTACCCGTTAATAAGTTAGCGCGATTGTTTTCATAGTGGTCTAAAATATCTGTTACCAATGAGTTGATGGTGCTGTCATCGCCTAAAATAGTTTCCATCTGCCCGAGCTTCTTTTTGCTCTTTTCTATCACTTCGGGGTCAGCATTATTTGCCATCAGCTCATATTCTGTGTCTATCAGGTGCAGTACTTCGGGTTTTAAATGCAGTTTAATGACGCGGCTTTCATAATAAACCGGTCTTGTTGCGCCGTCTTCTACTGCTTGTGTCATATCATAAACATCAATATAATTGCCAAACACTTCTCTCGTGCTACGGTCTTTTTCAGAAATCGGCGTGCCGGTAAAGCCAATATAGGTTGCGTTTGGCAAGCTATCGCGAATAATGCGGGCGGCACCTTTTTTGATTTTGCCATCTTTATCCATTTTTTCGCTCAAGCCATATTGTCCGCGGTGTGCCTCATCTGCCATCACCACAATATTGCGGCGGTCGGATAATGCTTCAGAGGTTTCTTCAAACTTTTGCATCGTGGTAAAGATAATACCGTTAACTTGTCTATCATTAAGCCAATCATATAAACCAATATCTTTTTTAGAGGTATTGTCCGTTAATTTGCGACACGTTGCCTGTATCGGCTCTTGGCGCAAAAATCCTTGACATTTGCAAAACTGCCCATACAACTGGTCATCCAAATCGTTTCTATCGGTTAAAACAACAATGGTCGGGCTATTTAAAGCCGTTTGTAACAAATGCGCATAAAACACCATAGATAAAGACTTGCCGCTCCCCTGCGTATGCCAAAAGACGCCGCCTTTGCCATCCGTTTCGGTAGCTTTTTTCGTCGTTTCAACTGCTTTTTTAACTGCAAAATATTGATGATAGCCCGCCAAAATTTTTGCCGCCCCCTTTTGTTCGTTCGAAAAGCAGATAAAGTTCTTCAAAATGTCCAGCAATCGTGTTTTTTCAAACATTCCCCTAAAAAAGGTCTCAAACTGGGCGGGTTGCACATTTTCATAATCGCCGTCAATGGTTTTCCACTCCATAAAGCGGTCTTCGCCGGAAGTTATCGTTCCCGCTTTGGAGTGCAACAAATCGCTCATCACGCAGATAGCGTTATAAACAAACATTGAGGGGATTTCGTATTTATAATTTTGGATTTGACGGTAGGCTTCGGAAACATCGGTTTCTTCCCGCGAGGGGGATTTCAGCTCCATTAATACTAACGGCAAACCGTTGATAAACAGCAGAATGTCCGGTCTTTTATTGCTATTTTCCACAAAAGTCCACTGATTGGCGATGATAAACGAGTTGTTTTGGGGCGTTGTGTAGTCTATCAGATAAACAAGGGTGTCGCGCGGTTCGCCTTTTTCGGTATATCGCACGGAAATACCATTTTGCAGATAATCCATAAAGAGGGCATTTTTCTGCACCAGTTCGGCATTTTCAAAGTTTTTGAGTTTGAACAGCGCCTCGTTGATGGCAGCCTCTGGAAGGTCAGGGTTTAATTTATAAAGGCAATTTTGCAACACATCATCATACAGCGGAGAGCAAAAATCTCGCCCCTCCACCGCCGGCCCGTAAACGTGCGTATAGCCCATTTCCTGAAACAGCTCAATGATGGCGTTTTCATACGCCGCTTCAGAACAAGGATTGATGAATGTGTTGGGCATGGGGTTAGTCCTTTTGTTTCTGTTTTTTATCAATGTATTCAGGATAAAATGGAATTGAAAATTTTATACGAGAAGCATTTTCTGTCATACAACTATCTTCTTTGCCAATTCCTGCGTTCAAAACTTTAATTCCAATCTTTCCTCCTGATTTCTCGTTATTTGTTTCTGATGTTGTTATGGCAATATCAAAATCTATTTTATGTGCAGATGTATTTAAATTTTGGGCAAAATCTGGAGCTATTGGGTTCTTATTAGAATATGGGCTATTGTGTTTAGTCTTTAAATCTTGTGTTGCCTCTATAATGTCTGACACTGATTGTTCAATAAAATCTTTTAGTTCCATTGTACCTCCTAGTTATAAATTGATAGCATTATCAGCAATTTCTTTTGAAATGTCAACTTGTGAAACATCAATTTCTCCATTCATCAGTTTTGGAAGGAGAGTGTCACGAAGTTGAACTAGACGAGTATTTTCTTCGTGTTTATTACGAATTAAATCAAATAGAGGCTGAATAGTTTTATTAAAACGATTCATTATATTTCCACTCGGTATCGTTACAGATAATGCCTTTAAATTTGCTTGATTAATTTTGGGTTGAACTGCGCCTGTTACAATATTTTTTACATTCTTCTGCTTAAAAAATAAATATAGACTTTCCACATCAAAGCCGTTCTTTCCTCTCATAATATGTGCATGATTATTAACCCAAAATTTTCCCCAAACATACTGTAATATAGGAAATCCTTGGTCATCTATAACTGTTCCATCTTCGCCCAGCAATAAATATTTTCCATCAAAAATATACTCATCTACATAGTCCATTAGCGATGTAGCACCATAATAAGGATAAAGTTTTGCCATTTTTTCTCGTTGATTGCTAGATAAAGGAATCCGCTTTGAATCATACAGTTCTATAATTTCATCAACTATTCCTATCTTCCAATCAGTTGGCATTGTGCCGCCGAAGGGTTCAAAGTCTATAAACCAAGATTTGAAAAGGGCTTGAGCCTGTTGTTCAAGGTTTTGGTTTATTTTGTTGTTCAGCTCAATCTTATCATCCAACGCACTCAACACTCCAGCTATTTTCTTTTGGATTGTTAGAGGAGGAAGAAGAATTACAAATTCTTTTAATGGATTTATAAATAAACATTGCTGAACAGCCCCTTCTGCAGAATGTTGTAAAAGTTTTTTATTATTATTTAGACTATAAAATAAAAATTCAGAAATTATATAATCTTTATTAGGTTTAAAAATTGCTACACTTCTTTGAAATTCATAATTAGGAAAATCATCTTTTATAACTGCAGTTTCCCCAATTGTTCCCACCGACGACAGCAACACATCTCCTCTGGAAGTCTTTGTTCTTTTTCTAAGATTTTGCAAAGTAGTTTCATCTATTCTTCTTTCATCTTTTCCTATTACTATCTGTCCATTTTTTATGTTTTTACAACTTAAAAGATAATATTCACCGCACACACAATCTTTTACTGTATTATGAACACCGTCTGTAATTTGATGACAAACATCACCTAATTTAACTTTTTGCCAATTTTTTGTTTTATTACTTGCCATCAATTACGTCTTCCCTAATAACTTTTTTAACTCTTCCTGAAATGAATAATCCTCTTAATTTATCTAATATTGTTTCAATTAACGTTGTATTATCTTTTCCAATACAATCGCTTGGGTCTTTTTTGATAGCTTCTAACAGCACTTCTTCCATCTTATCTGAAGCTTTAAAATCGTAAACACTATTTTTAAATGCAACATAAGTTTCCATAACTTTTTGTTTATGATTATAGAGCTCAAAGAGCTTGTCTCTTGTATTAATCTTTCTTTGAAAAAACCAAGCTAGCCAAATCATAGGAATAGTTAAAGCTAAATCTTTATACGTGTCATTATTACCCAAAACGATAAGAAGATAAGAAAAAGTCAATACTACAAGAGAAAGCATAAACCCTGTATATAAAAAGAAGCCAGTATGGAATGCTCTTTTAAAGAGCCATAAAAGCCAATAATATGCATTAGAAAAATACCGAATACACCTATTTTTAGAACGACTAAATTTCATTTTAGGTTTAGGAGCGCAATATCTATTTTTAGCTTCAAGGTATTGCTTACCTAGCTCTACTGTTGAAATATCGCTCATCATGTTTTGAGCATCTGCTTCTAATTTGCTCAATTTCTTCTCTAAATCATCAACCTTTTTAATATTATCTGTTATACTGCTGTTTCTATCACTTATATTCATAAGTTTTCTAAACTTCTCATCAATCCCAGCAAGCTTTTCTTCCGCTCGTGCTTCATATAATTTAGGACGCTCTATTAATCTATTTACTTGATTTTCCAGATTATTTAATCTTTCCAACTGAGCAATATCGGACAAATCAGAATTTCTAGACGCATTTTTTCTTACATATAATCCCTTTATACCTGCTAATCCTCCCAATACATCACTTCTTTGACGAGGTGTCAGCTCATCCAAAACCACTTCTTCTAGATGTGAATATTTACTGTAATACAAACCATTATTTACACTAATACCACTTGATAAATCTCTTTTTATTTTTTTTCTTAATTGTTCCAATTCTTGTTCTGTATTCATTCCCGCATAAGGCAATAAAACAGCAATTTTATAGAGAAGCTCTTGCAATTCATTTCTTTCGTATTCATTCATTTAATAGTCTCCAAGTTTTATTTTATCATTTGATACGATTCTACACCATAAATTTCCGCCCTACAAATAAAAACAAGATTTAATTACCAACTAATTTACGGATATAGATAAAATTTCGTTTCAAATCATACATTTCCGATTTTTTTATACCCCACAATGTCTTTTTCTATCAGCTTATAAAACTCCGGGGTGAGGTTATGGTAGTCGGAGAAGTTGACGATGTATGGCAGGTGGCTTTGGTCAAATTTTCCTTTGAGTTCGGTTAAGATAGAAAGCGGCATTGGCGCATTGCCTTTTATCAACACATCTAAATCTGATGTTTTGCAGAAGTTCCCTTTCACGCGCGAGCCATAGTAATAAAAAGCATAAGTATCGGCGTATGCGTCTAAAATTTCTTCAATAATCTGTTGCTCTTGGGGTGTTATGCCTACGACCATTACGCCCCCAGTGCTTTTTTAAGGTGTTCATACAAAAACTCGCAATCTTTAACCAGGTCATCAATCACGCTTAACAACTCCTCGGCTTTTTTCTGATTATACTCGTGGCTGGTGTCATTGCGGCGGTCATAATATTCGCGCCACTTCTCCCAAGAGGAAATAAAACCATACCCTTCCATAAAACGGAAAATATTATTCATGGTCAGCTCGGTGTCGCTTTTGCCATATTCAAGTTTGAGATATTTCTTCATTATTTTCCATGCGGTTTCAACCGTATATTCATAGCGTTTTACACATGCATCCGCTATATATTCCTTCATTTTGACGTCTTTTGCGGCCTTAAAATCTTTCGTACACGTTTTTAAGGTATCAATACATTTTGCCAAATTTGATATATCTAATTCTGTCTTATTCATTTTCTTCTCCTTGTTAAATTTTCCACCCTATCGCTTTGAGCTTGTCTTTGATTTCCTCTTGAAGCGAATCGGATTGTTTGAATAGGTCGGAAAGCTCGGTTGTTAGGCGTTTCATTTTGTCTTCAAAAGGTTCGCCGTCGTCTTGCTGTTCTTCTATGCCGACATAGCGTCCGGGGGTTAAGATGTAATCTTGTGCGGCGATTTCTTTGGTGGTGGCGACAGCGCAGAAGCCTTTAACGTCTTCCTGTTTTCCCTCTTGAAAGGCGGTGAAGGTGTCTGCTATCTTTTTAATATCCGCGTCGCTGAAATCACGGTGTTTGCGGTCTACCATATAGCCCATCTTGCGCGCGTCAATAAACACCGTGCTCCCTTTTTGCGGTTTATTTTTGCTGATAAACCATAGAGTTACGGGAATAGTGACGCTATAAAACAGTTGAGGTGGAAGGGCGATTATCCCCTCTATCAAGTCATCTTCAATAATCCTTTTTCTGATTTCTCCCTCACCGCTGGTTTGAGTGGATAGTGCACCATTTGCTAACACTAAACCGATTTTACCTGAAGGTGCTAAGTGGTGTATCATATGTTGAATCCACGCGTAGTTGGCGTTTCCTGCCGGAGGAATGCCATATTTCCAGCGGATGTCGTCCTGCAATTTGTCTTGTCCCCAATTTGAAAGATTAAACGGCGGGTTCGCCATTATGAAGTCTGCTTTTAATTGCGGGTGCAAATCATTAAAAAAGGTATCTGCTTGATAAGGTCCGAAATCCGCGTCTATGCCACGGATTGCCATATTCATTTTTGCCATTTTCCAAGTATCGGCGTTTGATTCTTGCCCATAAACAGAAATACGGTTACGATTGCCGCTGTGTGCCTGCAAGAACTTAACCGACTGTACGAACATCCCGCCAGAACCGCAGCAAGGGTCATACACGCGGCAATTATCAAACGGCTTTAACACCTCAACAATCGTCTTCACAATGCTTGATGGTGTATAGAACTCACCGCCTTTTGTTCCTTCGTATGCGGCAAACTGGGCGATGCAATATTCATACGTACGCCCGAGGAGGTCTTTGTCTTCATCTGTGCCGGACATATCAATATTATTGGTAAACAAGTCCACCACGCGCCCTAACACGCGCTTGTCCAAATCTTGATTAGCATAGTTTTTAGGCAAAACATTTTTTAGCACTTTATTTTCAGCTTCAATAGCACGCATGGCTTCATCAATAACAATGCCAATTTCAGGCGTATGCGCGGCGGCGGCAATTGTGCTCCAACGGGCAGGCTCGGGCACATAAAAAATATTTTCCATTGTGTAAGCGTCTTTGTCATCCTCAAACCCTTCGCCTTCCGCAACAAGCTGATTATACCGCTTTTCAAACGCAAAGGATATATAACGCAAAAAAATCAGCCCGACGATGACCTTGCGATAATCCGCAGCGGGAATATGCCCCCATAATTCGCACGCCGCTTCCCAAATCTGTTTCTCAAACCCAATGTTTGCGTTGTTTTTTGTCGCCATACCTATCTCTTCTCCTATGATATAAAATAAAATTTATTTTAGGATATTAATATTATAAAGAAAAGTCAAAGAAAATATACGTCCATACACTTGTCCCTTATTTTGACGATGAACTTCATTATTTAAAACAAAAAAACGCCACAAGGGCGTATTTTTGTTTTAATGGTGGGTTCTGTAGGACTCGAACCTACGACCAGACCGTTATGAGCGGCCGGCTCTAACCAACTGAGCTAAGAACCCATCGACACACCATACATAAGCCAAATATTTTCCTCAGTCAAGCATAATTTTTAACTCTGCAAAGATTTTTTATCCTCACCACCTATTCATAAAAAAAGAAGCGGGTCTGCCCCGCTCCTTGTCAAACTTTGCAAAAAAAGCCTATCTTCTTCTTAAAAACGATGGAATTTCCAAATCATCTTCTTCATTAGCGCTTTCTTTTTCGGCAAAATCTTCAATTTCATCAAACTTCGGCACAATAACCGGCTTTGTAGGCTTCTTAGCTTTTGCTCTTGAAATCCCCAAAATCTTGTCAATAAATCTCTGGCGTGTCGGTTGCGGCTCTTCTTGTTCAATCATCGCCTGCGCTTCTTCTCTGGCCTTGCGTTCAAACGGCTGTTCTGCCTCACCCTGTTCAGGGAAAAGCTGAGGTTCCTCTTCAATAATTTTAACCTTAGCTGACGGCGCAAACGGCTTTTCCACCTTCACCTCAGATAAAACGGACTTAACCTCAGCCGGTTCTTCAATGTCAGCCACCATCGGCTTGTTGATAATCGCATTAAACAAAGCAGACTTAGGATGAGCCTCTTCAACAGCCCCGCCAATCTGTAATTCTTCTTGCTTAACTTCACCCGTCTTAACAGCATTTGAAAGTTCAATCACATTGTTAAGCTCAACTGCTTCTTCTTCGATAACCGGCGCCTCCTCAACAATTTCCTCCAAAATTGGCTCATCATCAACCATTTCTTCAGCCATAGCAACGTAAGCACCATTATCCTTGTTTTTAGCGGTGTTAAAGCTTTCTTCGTCAATACCGGTCACAACCACGGATACTCTGATTTTGCCCGACAAGCTGTCATCGTAGCTTGAACCGAAAATAAGCTCGGCGTCATCATCCAACTCTTCTTTAATAATGTTAACCGCCTCATCAATTTCCATCAAGGTAATATCAGCGCCGCCTGTGATATTAATCAAACAGCCCTTAGCGCCTTTAAGCGAGCAATCATCCAAAATTGGGTTAGAAAGTGCCTGTTCGGCGGCCGTTTTAGCTCGGTCTTCGCCCTCGGCTTCACCGGTTCCCATAATTGCTTTTCCTCTGTCCGCCATAATTTTTTTCACATCGGCAAAATCAAGGTTAATCAACCCCGGCATAATCATCAAATCCGTAATCGAACGTACTCCGTCATAAAGCACTTCGTCCGCTTTGACAAATGCGTCTTTAAGTGTGGTGTTCTTATCGGCAATTCTAAACAAATTTTGGTTAGGAATAACAATAATGCTGTCCACTTCACCAATAAAGGTCTCCAAAGCCCCTTCGGCGTTTTCCATACGTTTTTTGCCTTCAAAAGCAAATGGCTTTGTCACCACGCCAACCGTTAAGATTCCTTTTTCTTTAGCAATTTTAGCCACCACCGGCGCCGCACCTGACCCTGTACCGCCGCCCATACCGGCAGTAATAAATACCATATTCGAATCAGCAAGCTCACGCTCAATGTCTTCTCTTGCTTCTTCTGCCGCAAGTTTGCCGATTTCAGGTCTTGCGCCCGCACCCAAACCTTGGGTAATCTCAAGCCCAAGCTGGATTTTTCTTGTTGCCGGAGAAAGGGCAAGCGCCTGCGCGTCAGTGTTGGCAACCACAAAGTCAACCCCCTCAAGCTTTTTGTTCATCATATTGGAGATGGCGTTACCGCCGCCGCCGCCCACACCGATAACGGTAATTCTTGGTTTTAATTGTGTAAAGTTGGTATCGCCGACGGCCAGTTTAATTGCCATATTTTTTCTCCATAAAAAAAAGCTAAAATCAATTTTAAATGATTCTAGCCTTAAATACCTTAAGTTTTCGTTACCACTCAGCAAGTTTTTTTAAACAAATCAAAAATTTTTGCAAAAAGTCCATCACCGGAGGCACTGACATTAACTTTTTTAATAATTTTTCTCTCAGAATTGTTAACCGCAAACAGCAAAAGCCCCAAAGCGGTCGAAAAAACCGGACTATGCAGCGCTTGCGGTATATTTTCAATGTTCCGCGGTCTTCCGATTCGCACTTGTTTATCCAAAACCATACTCGCGACCTCGCGCATTCCCGGAAGCTGTGACGCCCCGCCGGTCAAAACCACTCTGTGCGTCGCCGTGTTTTTATATCCCGCTTCATCCAGTTTTCTGCCGACAATTTCAAAAATTTCCTCGATTCTGGGCGAGATAATATTAATCAAATCCGAACGATAAATCTGCTTAATATTGCTGTCGTCTTCTTCGCCCACCGGATAAACGTTAATCACTTCCCGTTCGTCCTGGCTGATTAAAAACGCGCACCCGTGCCGATTTTTAATTTCTTCGGCATAATTAAAAGAAGTTGTCAGCCCTAAAGCAATATCGTTTGTGACATTAATACCGCCCACCGGCACGGATGAAAAATAAACCGGATGCCCGTTCTTAAAGCAGGCAATGCTGGTTGTTCCGCCGCCAATATCAATAATCGTCGCGCCTAATTCTTTTTCATCTTCCACCAAACAGGAAAGCCCCGACGCGTATGCCGAAAAAGCCTTCATCTCAATATCTAAGTGAGAGCTTTCCACCACCGTTGCCAAATTCTTATACATCGGCTTCGGATAAAGCCCCAGCAAAATATTAACATTAAGCGAATCCCCGTAAATATTAATCGGGTTCTTAACCTCTTCGCCACTGTCAACATGGTAGCCCATCGTCAAAAAGTGAATCGGCTCATTGCCCTCAACGTTGACTTTCATCAAGCCCTTATCCGTCACTTTTTTAACATCTTCTTCCATAACGGGACGATTTTTATGAATAGAAATAGAGGAACTTCTGACCACGCTTCTGGTTCTATCGCCCGAAACATTGACAATAACGTTGGTAATGCGCTCATTAGCCATCTGCTCAGCCGCTTCAACCGCATTGCAAACAGAAATCGTCGCCTGATTAACATCAGCTACCACGCCGTTTTTAATCCCCTTGGCCGCATTATAACCATAGCCCAAAATAGAAACCCGTTTATCTCTGGTTACTCTGGCAATAATACAGCAAACCTTAGAGGTGCCTATATCGAGCGCCGCCACAATCGGCGACCTGTTAAAAGAATGGTTCATTATTAACACCCCTTATTTAAGTTTCTTTTTCCCCGAAATAACATCAGAAATAAAAATATCGCGTTCAATTTTCCGCATAGTGTTTTTTTGTGGTTTATCACCTATCCACCAACAAAAAGCCAAGAATAAAAACAAAAGTAAATAAAACATATTACCCCCTTTTCTTTATCTCTTATAAACTAAATCATCAACCGACTTGTCTATATCAACAATTATCTTATTAGGGTATCTTAAATCAAAGGAAGTTAATTTACGCTTAAAAATTCCTTGTCTTTTATTTAATAATGAAATTTTTTGATATGCCGCATCAAACCCTTTTTCCGGCAGTTTAACCACAATACCGTTATCTCTGTGACCAAACACTAAATCCCAACGCCTGTTAGAAACAAAGACCGCCGCTTTAATCTTAAGCGCCAACTCCTCATCTTGCTTAAAAGCTCTCAAAAGCTCGGCTAAATGGTGCGGAGCGCCCTCGCCCGCCAAAACCAAAATCGGTGCGTCCGGCTCATATTCTTCCACCTCAATCACGTTGCCTTCCGCATCCACCGGATAATACCGCCCCTCATACTCCCAAATAGCCTTAACCGTGCGTTCTTCAATATTAACTAAAATATTATTCGGAAAAAAGCTTCTTTTCACCACGCAAGACTTCACCCAGGTCAACTGCTCAATCTTGCTTTGCAGTTTTTCAATATCAATCCCCAAAATGCTCTCATTATCAGAAAGATTGAGCGCCATCACCAAATCATCATACGACGTGCGCTTATTCCCCTCCACAATCACATCTTCGACATACATCCCGTAATCAGCCGAAATCTTATAAACCGCGCTCATAAGCTTGCCAAACTTTTCCCCGATAATGTCATCTCTAAACATCATCGCAATCAAAGCCATGCTTGAAACAATCAAAATCATCCCCGTCATACCGACAAGCCGATACACCCACTCTGCCGAGGGTTTCATCACTTTATCATACATTTTCAGCTTATTAGCCGTTAAACTTTCCGCCATGCTTTATTTTTTCACTCCCATACGGCGAACTTCCCACTCCAGCGTAACCGCTGTTTTTTCTTTAACCCGCTCAATAATCGTTTCGCCTAATTTTTCTAAATCTTCCGCCGTGGCATTGCCGCTGTTAATCAAAAAATTACAATGCTTGTCTGAAACTTCCGCCCCGCCGACTTTAAGCCCGCGACACCCTGCTTCATCAATCAATTTCCAAGCCGCAAGCCCTTCGGGATTTTTAAATGTCGAACCGGCAGTTTTTTTATTAATCGGTTGTTTTTCTTTCCGATAAGCCATCTGCTCATCCATTATTTTTTTTATTTTTTCTTTATCAGCAGTAACGCCTTTAAGCACTACGCTTAAAATAATCCAATTCTCCGGAAAGCAACTTGAGCGATACGAAAAATTAAAATCTTCCGCCGTCATCTCATACACTTCCCCCCAGTCGTTCATAATTCTGGCTGAAACCATCACATCGGCAACTGTTCGCCCGAAACATCCGGCATTTGTTTTCAAAAGCCCGCCGATACGCCCCGGCACCGAACAAATAAACTCTAATCCGCCGATATTATTTTCAAGAAGCGTCTTTTTTAATTCCACATTATTAAGCCCTGCGCCAACGCAAACTTGTTTATCTTCCAAAACCTCGATTTTGCGAAAAAAAGCCCCGTCAAGCTTAATCACCACCCCGGGCATTCCGCCATCGCGGATTAAAAGGTTAGACCCGCCGCCAATCACCGTCACCGGCACTGCCTCAGGCTTGCGCAGCAAAAAATCTCTTAAATCGTCTTCATCTTCCGGCAAATATAACACCTCAGCCGGTCCCCCTACCCCAAACCAAGTATGCTTTGAAAGAAGCGCGTTCTCAATATATTTTCCTCTAACCTCAGGCAAAACTTCTATAAGCCCGCTTGATTTGTTACCAAACAATTTTTCAAACATACCGCACTCCTTTCTACCTGTTGTCTTTATCTTCCGCCGCCGCGTTCTTGCGAGTAATCGCCAAAAGCATTCCCATCGTCAAGCAACTGGCAAGCATAGACGACCCGCCGTAAGAAATAAACGGTAGTGTCATTCCTTTCGCCGGCATCAATTGCAGCGCCGAACACATATTAACAATCGCCTGTCCGCCAAGTGACGCCGCCAAGCCGGATGCCGCGTACATCACAAACAAGTTTTTATCCCGCATTGAAATAATCATTGTCCTGACCACAATCGCAGCAAACGCAGCCACAATAATTGTCGTTAACCAAACGCCGTACTCCTCGCCCGCCAGCGCAAAAATAAAGTCCGTATGCACATCGGGCAAACTCATCTTGACCACGCCCTCACCAGGTCCCCTGCCCAAAAGGTTGCCGTTGGCAAACGCGTCCATAGATTTTTGAATCTGCGAGCCGATTTCATTTTCTGCCGCCAAAAACTTATCAATTCTATCCCGAACGTGCGCTAAAAAGAAATACGACCCTGTTACTAAAATAAGCCCTGAAGAAAACAACGTCAAGATAAGCCAAACCGGAATCCCTGCCCAAACCATCTGCAACGCCCACACGCCGGAAATCAAAATCGTCATTCCTAAATCCGGCTGTCCGAACACCGGCAAAGCTGTGATGAGATAAAGCATAACTGCCAAGCTCATCCCCGGAAAATCTTCCATTCTTTTATTTGCATCCAACAGCCACGCCGTCATCACAATAAACACCGGCTTGATAAACTCGGACGGTTGCAACGAAAACCCCGCAAATTTAATCCACCTTGCCGCCCCTTTCGTTGCGTCACCGACCAAATAGGTCAAAAACACGCCGCCTAAAGCGCATAAAAAGCCAAACACCGCCAAGCGTCTGATTGTCCGCAGGCTCTGCATCGAAAAGCCGACCATCAACACCAGCCCCGCCGCAATAAACACCCCCTGTTTTTTAATAAACGAAAATTCGTCATAAAGTCTGTCACGGTGCGCCGCAGACGGGCTTGCCGATAACACCAGCATCATTCCCGTAAAAATCAAAAACAATGCCAAAACAAACGTCACCTTGTCAACCGTCCACCACCAGTTGGCGATTTTACTTTTGCTGTGTCTGGCTAACTTAAACATCGACGTCGCCTCCTAAAGCCTTAAAGCAAAGCTAACAGCGCCACGCCGCAGAAAAACGCCGTCACGCCCCAAAACACATACACAACCTTACTTTCGCTCCACCCCAATTGCTCAAAATGGTGATGAATCGGCGCCATCTTAAAAAAGCGTTTACCCGTTTTCTTAAAATAAACCACCTGAATAATCACCGACAGCGTTTCCACAACAAACACCATCCCGGCAATCGCCAAAATAATCTCATGTTTGATAATCACCGCAAGCACACCCAAAACAGCGCCCAAGGCCAAAGACCCCGTATCTCCCATAAACACTCTGGCTTTTTTAATATTAAACCACAAAAAGCCGACACATCCACCGGCAAGAGCGGCACACACCACCGCCATCTCTGCCGTCTTCGGAATATACGGAAACGCCGTCTCGTTAAACATCGGATACCCGGTCTTAAAGCAAAACACCATTAATGTTGTAAACACAAGCGCGAGCATTCCCGCCGCCAAGCCGTCCAAACCATCACTCAAGTTAACCGCGTTTGACGCTCCCGTTATCACAAATACCGCAAACGGAATATACACCCAGGATAATTGCACCGACCACCCGAAATACGGAATATACAACCTGCTCTCAACCAAGTTCGGCGTTGCCGCGGCAATCACGTTAACCGCCAATACCGCCGCCATAAACTGGATAAATAATTTCATCTTCGCCGTCATCGCATTCGGCGTCTGTTTTTTAACCTTAACATAATCGTCTGCAAATCCCGTTGCCCCGTAAACAACGAGCACGAGCATTGAAATCCACACAAAATGGAACTTAACATTGCAAAACAACAGCATCGAAATCAAGCTTGTCCCCAAAATGAGCAAACCGCCCATCGTCGGCGTCCCTTTTTTTTCGGTAATATGAGATTGCGGTCCGTCCGTTCTAATCGGCTGACCGCCTTTTTCATGTCCCCTCAAAAAAGAAATAAGCTTTCCGCCACAAACAAGAGATAACAAAAAAGCCAAACCAAACGCACATACCGCCCTCAAAGGGATACTTTCCGGCACATAAGACCACATAGACCACATATCAAAATTCCTGCTATAAAGTTACAAACATACAAAAAAATCATATTTAATTCTTTATAGCAACAAATATCTAAATGAAGTCTTAAAAAAACTCAAGAAAAATAGATTTTTTAATCTCTACCACCGCGTTTTAAACTAGATACCGGTTTAGCATCGCCCCAATGGGAAGCCTTACCGCCTTCATTCCAAGTGTGTATGCCTTTATCACTCAGCTTTACCTTTGCTTGGGTGCGCAAATTCGGGTCATGGATTTTTTTATAGGTCTCAATTTTGCCATCCATGGCTGCTCCCACATTGACAACAAGAGCATTAATATCTGTCATACAACCTAAATCACCTTTAAGCGCTTCGCCTGTTTTCTTTGCGATATTCCAAGCCTGTTCAGTAGCAGTCCATTGTTGTTTTGCCGGTTCATAGTCAGCAGAAAGCTTGTCCACCATTTTATCATTTGGCAGTTTTACTAAACCTTGCAAATACTGATAAGACAAAACATCTAAACTCCCAACATCTGCCTTGCCTTTATCATCAGCAACACCTTTTGCCCCGCGACCATGTACAAAAGCATCTCCTAACATATCCGCGCTGCTGACATGACCACGAATAGTCTTGCAAACCCAATCACACTCTTTCAACAAATCAACCTTAGGGTCGGTTTCTCGTCCTAAAGCTTTATTAAGGCGATATTTAAGCCTCGTCATCGTTGGTAATTTTTCATACGGAGTTTTAACTTTTCCAACGCTTTCAACTTCTTTATATGGAGCGTTCAACCCGGTTTGTATGCACTCTTTTAAGTAGCCATAGCAAACATCTGCCACCTCTTTAGGCAAAGGAGTTGTTGCCCTCAAGCCATTTTTCAAGTTCTCAGTTTCGCATTTATATCCCGCCACACCATTAAGCATCTGAGGAATAAACCTTGAGCAATAATCATCCAACGCAGAAACTTTTGTCGCCAAATGTCCTTTTTTCTGAGTATCAGCTCCCAAAGCCGCAACCTGTTCATCATTATCGGCAACTTTCTGTTGTTGTGTTTTTAAAACTTCTTCATCGTATGTCGGAAGTTTTGCCTTAAATTCGTTAGTAAAGCGCTTTGCTTCATCAACGCTGGCAAAGTCCCCCACCTTAAACCGGTCACCATATTTGATTTCTTTCAACATTACGCTGATTTCTTCTTTTTGTTTCTCTAGCTCAGACATAACTTTTCCTCCGCAAATTTCCTATATTTTAATTTTATCATATAAATATTTATAACACAAGCAAATTTTCACTTTTTTTTAACGCACCCGGCGCTATATTATCACAAAACGATATTAAAGGAGATACATTTTCATGTTCAAGCGCTTTCTTTTTTTAAGCTTAACCGCGTTGCCTGCTGTTTCATTTGCCCAATCACCGGATTTGCCTAACGCTCTGACTGATTTTGAGGCGTTTTCAGATATTCTCCCTGTCACCGAAACGGATATCCAAACGCCCACTAAGCGAATCTCCCGCCAACAAGAGATGATTCCTTACATCGCTTCATCAATAGATGAAATCGCAGCTCAAAACATCAAAAACCCCGAGCAGGTCTTTTGTTATCACGTCGCCAAACGCCCCAAAGGCTATACCGGCTACACCTTAAACAACTTTGCCCTCACCGGCTATTGCGGTGAGCTGGACCGTTCCGCCGTCACCACCATCTATGAAGCCTTGTTCACCAAAAGCCCGAATATCATCACCGCCGCCTCTTCCTGCCGCATTGAGCCAAAAATTATGTTGCGCTTCGTCAAAGGTGTTGACGCAACAGATATTCTGCTTTCATCTCCCTGCCCGTCGTTTACCTCCTTTTACGCCGGAAAATACAAATCGTTTAACATCAAGCAAGGCGTGATAGATGACATCATCACCGAATTAACCAAAAAAAACGAGCCGTTTAACTCCCCCTCACTTTTGGCTCAAACCGTTGCCAACGGCACACCCGCCACCACCAAAGACACCGAATTGTTAGAAAAAAAACAAAAGGAACACGCCAAATCGCAACCAACCCCTGCCCCTCAAACTGAAAACAAACCCGCCGCCACCGGTTGGGGCAACATAAACCTCAAATTTAAAAACAAAAATTAAAACCAAAAGCGCCCCGCAAGGCGCTTTTTTCCGGTTTATGAATTTCGCGAAGACTGATTGTTGCGCGCTATCATAAACTCCAGTTGCCTTTCTTCTCTCAAATACTGCTGATACAGCATATCCTCCGCCAATTGGTCACTTACCTTAGCATCTTTATCAAATATAACTGAAACCGTTCCTGTCTCTCCTTTAGGGGCATATCGTTGGGCAGCAGAGCCTCCAAACAGCCATTCATCAGAGTTTACACCACCTGCTTGCCAATTACCATTTTGCCGCAAAACCGTCGTGTGTCCGGCAGGTTGTATTGATGATTTACTCCCTGGATAACCAAGAATAGCCCCCTTTGCGGTAATTCTCCCCTTTAGTTCTTCAAGACCGACCTTATCGCTATCATAATCAAAGCAAACAAATTTGTCACTTCTGTGCATTGTTTCAATTTGCGTTGTAGCAGTATACATTGTTTTCTCAGTCTTTATCAAGCGACCATTTTTATCATACACTTTATAATAAGTCATCGGTAAACCAGTCATATGATTTCTATAATCAAAATTAATTGTATCTTTTCTCTCACAAAGTTTACGTACTTCCTGTGCGCAATTAGATTTACCTTTTTTAGAAGATAGTTTACTCATTCTCTCCATAGCTTGACTAGACGACACTTCGCCAAGCCTGTCTTGCGTCATCACAGTACACATATCTGCTTTGTTCACACCGTTTTTCTTTAAATCAGCAAAAGAAATTTCTCCGTTTTTGCCCTCTTTAAGTTGAGCCAAACGTTCCTGCGCTTTTTTCTTTGCCCGTCCTTCCGGCGTGTTAGGATTATATTCCGGTCGCAATAAAGAAACATTATCTTGCTCTGCCGTCGGTTCCGCCGCCGAAGTACTGCTCAAACTCTCAACAAACTCCGAAGTGTTATGGTTATGGTTCTGGTTCCGAAGGTTCATCAACTTATCAATAGAAATAATGCCCAAATCCGGCAAACGCCTGTCAACCACACTATCAACTAGAACAGATTTCATCTCTGCCGTGCGTTCGATTTTCTTAATTTCTACAGGTTTCGTTTCTTCATCATGCGCCTGTTCAGCCCGATAAGCCACAGCCTTGGCTTTCACTTCCTCCGGTTTTTTATTGATTGCTTTAGCAAGCAAAGCCGGTTCAATCTCATCTTCGGCATAATGTTTAATCAACTTTTTTGTTGCTAAAAACTTTTCTCCCGTCCGGTTACACAAACGCCCCGGCTCCAACATCGCTTTATTAACAAAGTCGTATGCCAGCACGCCGTATTTTTCTAAAAGTTTCGGCATAATCTCTTTTTCATCAAGCCCGAGAGCCACTATTTTCTTTCTTGCCGCCGCAATCTTAGCCTCATCAGACATCACTTGCGCCATTCTTCTTCTCTTAGACATAACCGTTCTCCGTTAATAATATTTTTCCTTACAACAAAATCCTTTCTATAAACCAATCATAACACACTTTTTCCCCTTTGACAATACTTTTTTAATAAATTCCTCTCCCTCCCATAAACAGACAAAAAACACTTGACCACCCCTCATTTTTGTGCTATAATCTTTTTGTTTTAATAAAAATTATTTTGTCAAACCAAAAAATTACAATTATGAAAATTAAATTTTTTGCTTGCGCTCTTGCAAGCCTGTATTGCGTGTTCTTCATGGTGTTTATGATATTTGCCGCCCCAAAAATGGACTTTACCTTTTGGTGGTTGCAGACACTCAGCGCCATTGCGGCAATTGTCTACGGCTTCTTAGCCTATAGTAGCCGCCCGTGGGCAAACCCTTGGGATTAACACAAAAAAACCTTATTGCCCCCGCAATAAGGTTTTCCTTTTTTAATTTGCAACACACACCAACAAAGGAGTGCGAAATTTTGCAAAGTGACCTAAGATGTCCTGGTTCAAAAATTTTAGTATACATAAAGGAGAAATTTTGCTTAAATGATTGTGCTTTAGCAAGCCCCCTATTTAAAACCGAAAGAGCGTTCTTCAAGAACGCTCTTTGCCTTGGGCTTGTAGAGTGCCGGTGCTATAAGTGGCGCCGCAAGCGCGGTGTACATAAAGAGTACATAAGCGAGCGCCGACGCTTATATGACCGGTGCTATACAAGCCCCTCCCGCCAACTTTTCCTGATATTTGCGCATCCTCAAATACCTCCTCGTAATCTTGAGCGCATTCTCAAAGTTCGAGGCAATCGCAATATTATGCCACGTCAGGTTATTTTGCAAAAACGCCTCATGCAACATACGCCGCGGCTGTTTTTTAACGTTAGATAAAATAATCTTTGTATCATGCTTTTTCTTAACTCGCTCAATAAAACCGACCAACGCGTTCGCCCCGCTGATGTCCACCATCGGCACATATCCCATACGGATGATGATGATTTTCGGCTCACTTTTCAAGTTACGCAAAAACTTCGTCACATCTAACGCGTCACCAAAAAACAGCGGTCCTGAAAAACGCATGGAGATAACGCCTTGCTCATGCAAAACCTGAGATAAATCACGCCCACCGCCACGATAGACCAAAGCCTTTTCATCGGTTTCAATTTCAATCTGTTGGCTCATCCGGTGCATAAAGATAATACTCGAGAGCATAAACCCAACCGAAATACCGGTGTTCAAATCAACCAAAACCGTTAAGAACAACGTCACCACAAGCGTCAGCGCGTCCCCTCTTGCCCCTTTCAAGAGATAATACATCTTGGGTAAGTTTAACATATTCCAGCCCACCAAAATCAGCACGGCAGACAAGCACGCAAGCGGAATAAACTTTGCCACACCCGCAAGCAACAACATAAACAAAAGTAAAATCACCGACTGCATAATTCCCGACATCGGGCTGTAAGCGTGTGATTTATAGTTGGTCGCCGTTCTGGCAATCGCCCCCGTCGCCGGTACGCCGGTAAACGCCATACTCATCAAATTCGCCACACCCTCGGCAATCAATTCGGCATTAGAGTTATGGTTATCACCGCTCATACCGTCCACAACCGTTGCCGAAAGCAAAGACTCAACCCCCGCCAAAAACGCAATCGTAAGCCCGCTCGGGAAAACTCTTAAAAGCAAATTAAAATCAAATTCCGGCAACCGAGGCATCGGCAAAAAGTGCGGAATTGCCCCGAATTTAGAGCCAATCGTATCCGGTGCTGTTGAAAACAGTGCAAAAACCGCCACCAACAACGTTGCCCCGACAACCGCCACCAAATAAGACGGCACGTTCGGATATTTTTTCTTAACATAAAATATCGCCGCAAACGAAAACGCCGCAATCACAGCAGACGCTAAGCTAAATGTCCCGAGGTTTTGAAAATATGCCGCCCATTTCGGCAAAAACTCAGATGGCACAGTCTCCATCTGAAGCCCTAATAAATCTTTAATCTGGGTGGAAATCAGCAAAACTCCGATACCGGCGGTAAATCCGGTCACAACCGGATAAGGAATATATTTAATATAAGTGCCTAATTTCAAAAAGCCGCACACAATCAAAATCACGCCGGCAATCAACATCGTCATCGCCAGCCCTTCGGCACCGTAATTTTTCATCACATTAAAAATAACGACCACAAACGCGCCCGTCGGTCCGCCGATTTGATACTTGGAACCGCCCAACAGTGCAATAAAAAAGCCCGCAACAATCGCCGTATAAAGTCCCTGTGCCGGCGTCACGCCCGAAGCAATCGCCAACGCCATCGCCAGAGGAATAGACACAACCGCCACCGTCATCCCCGCCAGCGTATCGCGCTTAAACTTATTCATATCATAACCGCGTTTCAGCACTTCCACCAGTTTCGGCGAAAAATTCTCTAAATAATAGTCCAAAAACAAAAAAAGCTTTTCTTTAATGAACTTAAGCATCTCAAATCAACCTTCTAATCAAAAACAAAACCCGTCACACGGGCATAATTTAACCAACTTTTTTACCAAACGTTGGTGATATAACTAAAAAAAGTAAAAGACAAGTAAAAAATCAAACTTTTTTCACTTACAAAAAGCAAAAAAATTTATCAAAGGGCGGCGTTAAAAAACACCGCCTCGCCTATTATTTAATAATAACAATGACGATTTTAAGCAATAAAATAATCACGCTTAAAACTTTGACCATGTCAATCATCTTAGTCCTTTCAGCCCCTACGGGCAGTTAAGGAAAGAAGTTGACTTGTCACACAAAACAAAAAAAGTCCTTGACTTTTCAATTATTCTATGCAATACTTCCAATACGAGGAGAGGAAGTTACATGTCAACTTCTTTCCAAGATTAGAAAAGGCCAGGGAGTCGTAACCTCCGTGGCTTTTTTGTTATATCAAATCCTATTTATTTTGTCAATCCCTCACGATTGAGATAAAATATTAATAATCCCGTAAAGGGAGTTCAGCTCCTGCTCGGTAAGTGCCGCGCGAGTAAAAATATTATTGATGTTGATTAACAGGGTTTTAGTGTGCGCTTCATCTTTCAAGCGCGGACTTTGCTTAATCTTGTCATTAAGCTTATCTAAAAATGTAAACAGCTTCTCTTTGCTGGCAATCGGCGCACCGTTGGTCATAAAGCGCTCCGGCGCAACCTCAATGGTCGTCTTGTAATATTCATAACCAATCACCAGCACCGCCTGCGCCAAATTAAGTGAGCAATGCTCCGGATTAAGCGGAACTTCGATAATCTTATCCGCAAGCATAATGTCTTCATTTTCAAGTCCGGTACGCTCACAACCAAACATAAAGCCGATTCTATGCTCTAGCTCAAGCCCTTTAGCCGCCGCCTCAGCGGTTAAGACCGTTTTAATCTGATGCCTCGGGCGCGCTGTTGCCGCGTATACTTCCTCTAAATCCGCTAGTGCCTCTTTAGTGGAAGAATAAATCTTAGCGTTGAGTAAAACTTCCTCGGAGTTTGACGATGCTCGAAGTGCAATCTCACTTCTGGGGTCTTGCTCAGGAGCAACCAAGCGCAACTCTTTTAAGCCGCAATTTTTCATTGCACGCGCAGCCATACCAACATTTTCGGCTAACTGCGGTTTAACTAAAATAACAACAGGTGCAGACATTTTTTACCTCTCATTTTATTTATCCTCGCTCAAAAATCCGGCAATAACCGATTCTATTTCCGCCGTATCTTTTTTAGGACAAACCGAAGCTTTCAATTTTTCCTTGTCAACCGGCTTTAGCTCCGTTTTTGTTTCGGTCTTGGTATTAAGAGCGAAACTGCTCAAATCGGCATGAAAAGCCTTTTCAATAATATCCATCGCCGTCATCCCTTCGCCCAACATCTGCTTAGCGGTCAAATCCGCCACATTTCTGATTAAGGTTTTGCGAAACTCAAGCTCCAGCGCCTCGTCTTTTTTAGCGTTCTTTTTGTTGCGGCATTCCGCCATTTTGCGTTCAAAACGAGAAAATTCATCTGCCGGATGTCCGCCGCGTTTATAATCCGGAATCGTGATTAAATTGTTTTTAATGTCCATCAAGGTTCTAATACCGTTATGGTCATGCGAACGATAAATCAGCCAGTCCGTCACCATTTCTTCACTTATTGCCGAAGCCAGAGTTTCCACAGGTGTTGGAATCTTAAATTCAACAATCGTGTGTCCGTCAGCGGCTTTATACGTTAAAATATGAGATTCAAAAAAAGCTCTGTTCCACGAATACGGACAAGACGGCGTGATAAGCCGATAAGAAATCAAAATTCCCATCAACGCGTTTTTCATCTCTTGGAGAGCGTGGAAGCCTAGCATAAACGGGTTATGCCGCACTTCTTTGTCATAAATAGCCTCCTCGGCACAAAACAAATGCAGCCGTGTCAATTGTTTAACCGTTTCTTCCGGCAATTTAGGGCTAACCTCAAGCGGAAGCGAAATCACTTTGTGCACAAAATCAGACAGCAACATTTTTCGTTTATAGCGCACCGGAGCCGGAAGTTTAGCCTCTTGCTCTTCATAAAGCACTAACTGATTTTTCATCTCATCCCAAAGCACAGGCGAGAGTGAGCAGTCTTCTTCTTTTAATTTATCAAGTAGCGCCGTTTGCACTAAAATAAGGTCATTTGCCATTTTTTTACTAATGATACTCCTAAATATTTGCGCACAAATATAGCATATTTTTTTAAGCCTTGCAAGAGTTTTTTTCTTATCCGTACCTACCCGAAAATATATAAAAAAATTCTTGCAATTTAAATAGAAAACATTATAATACGTCTGTTAATCTATTATTATAAAAAAATGAAAAAATTTATCATTCCAATTTGCGCCATTTGTTTGGCTATTGCCTTCGGCGCATTGTATTTAGCCAATTTCTTGGCACATTCCGGATTTGGTTTCTGGAAATGGTTTGTTATTATTCTTTTGTACTTTATGGCTGTTTTATACGCCTGCCTCAGTTGGCGTTTCAGACCATGGAACATAAAAAACAAAGATTAAAAGAATGCCCCCTTGCAACAAAAAGCACGGGGCATTTTTTGATAAAAAACAATGCCACGCTCTAACTAAATTTAAAACAAAAAAACTGCTCCGTTTAAGGAGCAATTTTGCAATGAGATACCGACGTTTTAGCACGCCCCCATATTTAAAACCGAAAATCGCTACAAGCGATTTTACAATGGGGCGCAAAGACGCAAAAAAAGTCCGGTGGACTGTTTTTGCCGAGCGCTATAGCAGCTCTTAGCGAACGGCTTGGCGGTAACGCCAACTAAGTAAGCCTAGAGCTGGCTTGACCGTAGCGAAGTTGCTGAGCACTCCGTGCGAAGCCTACGAAGCAAGACGGAGAGTGCTGGTGCTGGAAGCGAATTTAAAGTTGCGGTGTACAAAGAGGTACATAAGACTTTAAATTCGCTTATATGACCGTGCTTTATCAAGCCCTCCCCAAAAAATTTTGCTTGACAAAAAAAATTCCTCCCTCTATATTAAGAACAAAAGACGAACTGGAAAAACAATGACCCCCAAAACCAACATTCAAGAAATCAACGCCCTAAAATCTGTCTCCAAAGCCGTTAAAGACTTGGATGAGCTAAACCTCACACAACGCAAACTCTTTGACAAGATAGAGCACACACACGCCAATATCTTCATCCAAGGTCAAGCCGGAACCGGCAAATCAACTTTTATTAAATACTTAAAAAAACACTCCAAAAAGCGCATCCGCCTCGTTGCCCCAACGGCAATTGCCGCGTTAAATATCGAGGGCGCCACAATCCATTCTATGTTCACGTTACCGCTAAGTGACTTTTTAATTATGCGCGAAGTTCTCTCAACCCGCCGCCGCAAGCTAAAATCAATCTTAAAAAAGACCGACATCTTAATTATAGACGAGGTTTCCATGCTCCGTCCGGACATTTTAGACGCAATTGAAGCGCTATGTTGTCAAGCTCGCGGCACGCTTGCCCTTTTTGGCGGCATACAAATCATTTTAATTGGAGACCTCTGTCAGCTCCCCCCTATCATAAAGCCAAGCGCCGCCCCGATATTCAAACACGAATACAACACCGCCGAGCCTTATTTTTTTGACGCTAAATCCTATCAAAAAGGCTGTTTTGAAAAAATTGAATTAACCGAGGTTTATCGCCAAAATGACCGCGAGCTCCTCTCATATCTGCAAAACTTAAGGCAAGACATTAACCTCCCGCAAACTGTTTCATACTTTAACCGTACAGAAACTTATCCGCCGGATTTCATCTCAACTGCCGTCACCATCACCCCTTATCGCACTAAGGCAGACAGCATAAACAACCGCCGCCTCATGGAGCTCAAAACCAAAGAACACACCTATGAAGCCAAACTCACCGGTTCTTTTGAAAAAATGCCGGACACGCCGTCCCCAAAATTTTTAACCTTAAAAGAAGGCGCTCTGGTCATATTTAATAAAAACAACTATCCGGATTATATCAACGGCACTTCCGGTATAATCGAAAAGTTAGATGACCGCGCCATCATCGTCCGTTGCCTCAATGATAACAAATACATCACTGTCCGCCGCGAAGAGTGGAAATCTTTTGCCTATGACATAGACGACATAAGTGGTGAAATCAAAGAAAAAGAAACCGGCTCTTTCATCCAATTTCCCCTCCAGTTAGGCTACGCTTTAACCATACACAAAGCCCAAGGCAAAACACTGGACCGCGTCATCATAGATATTGACCGCGGCGCCTTTGCCCACGGTCAACTCTATGTTGCCCTTTCCCGTACCCGCAAAAAAGAAGATATGCTGATAAAAACCACTCTCTCCGAAGATGACATCATCTTTTCATCGCGCATCAAAAGCTTTTTAAGCTGAAAAAATACTTTCCTATATTTAAAACCCAAAGAGCGTCACTCAAGAACGCGCTTGCCGCAGGAAAAACTGCCCTGCTGGAAGCGAATTTAAAGCCGTAGTGTACAAAAGGAGTACATGAGGTTTTAAATTCGCAATCATGAGAGTATTTTATCAAGCCCCAAAAATTTAAAACCGAAAATCACCCCAGGTGATTTTGCCATGGGGTTGAGAAAATGCCCTGCTGGAAGCGAATTTAAAGCCGTAGTGTACAAAAGGAGTACATGAGGTTTTAAATTCGCAATCATGAGGGTATTTTATCAAGCCCCCTAAAAAAGCTCTTTAACAGCTTTTGCAAAACAAGGGTTACTCTCTTTTAACAACTCATCCAAGCTATTCTGAACCGACGTCTTGTCCGCACCTTTTTCAAGCAACAGCCGAACCTTGCCAATATCATTGCCTTTAACAGCATACGCCAAAAC
This sequence comes from Alphaproteobacteria bacterium, assembly GCA_017939155.1. Classification (GTDB taxonomy): domain Bacteria; phylum Pseudomonadota; class Alphaproteobacteria; order RF32; family CAG-239; genus CAG-267. The sequence continues at coordinate 26,832 of JAGAZZ010000017.1, forward strand.
GCTCACACCGTTGTTATCTTTTGCATTAATATCAGCTCCTGCTCTTAAAAGCGCCTCCACAACGCCCATCTCGGCTTGCAAATTTTCCACTGCGTACATCAACGCCGTTTTGCCGTTTTCATCTTTAAGCGCCACATCTGCCTTATATGAAATAAGCTCTTCTGTCTGCAAAGCATTAACTCTGGCCATTGGATTGCCAACCGCATACATTAAAACCGACTTTCCTTTCTTATCCGCCGCATTAACGTCAGCTCCCCTTTCCAATAACAAATGTTGTTTAACTGCTAAATTATATTTGCCGCCCACAGCATACATTAAAGCCGTCTTTCCGTCCTTATCCTTAACGGCAATATCTTCTTCGCCGATTGCCTTTAAAATCGTTACCAGATTAACCCCGGCTTCACCCTCTGCCGCATACATCAAAACTGATTTTCCGGCATTATCTCGGGCGCGGGCATTGCCATACATACGCAACACCTCTCGCAAAACCTCCGGTCTGCCATCTCTTGCCAATAACATCATAAAGCTAACCCCTTGATTATCTTTTCTATTAATCAAACCGCGCCTTGGTCTCAACACAAAATTAATCAAATCATAATTGCCGCCATCCAACGCATACATCAAAAGTGTACGCCCGTTATCAAGCGTATAATCACGCATACTATCATTAGCCGGCCAAACCTTGCGTGTCATATCTTTATTGCCGTTCTTAAGCGCAAATACAGCCGGATAATAGCCTTTTTTATCAACTGCATAAATATCACCGCCATGCGCCAGAAGCATATTGACCACATCAAAATTATCGCTTTGGCAGGCATACGACAACACCGACACGCCGTCTTTATCAGACTCATTTGCCGCCATCCCTCGTTCAAGTAACGCCGTAACCGTTTTAATATCGCCTTTTTTAGCCGCATACATCAAAACTGACTTACCGTTTTTATCCGCCACAGCCGGGCTTTCCCCTTTATTAATCAATATTTCAACAATATCAACCCACCCGTTTTCAGCTGCCGTCATTAAAGCATTTTTGCCAATATTATCCACTGCAGAAATATCCGCTCCCTTCTCAATAAGATGGTTAAAAGCTTCCGTCTGTCCGCTTTCTGCCGCATACATCAAAGCTGTTTTTCCCTCATTATCAACCGCCCCAAGATTATCTCCTTTATAAAGCTGATAATTGATAATTTTAAGATTTCCCCCAAGGGCCGCATACATCAAAACCGTTCGCCCCGAATTGTCTTTTTGCCAAACATCTCCACCTTTATCAAGCGTTTGTTTATAGCGTTCATAGTCGCCTTTTTTAGCATACATCATCAAAAGCGTTTCACCGTCATAGCCGCTTTCGTTAACATCTTTAACTTTATCAGCAAAAAGCTCAAAAATTTCAGGCTCTGAATCTGCTTTCAAAAGCGCTCTATAAATTGCCGATACACCATCTTTGTCTTTAGCCCAAATATCCGCGCCACGTTCCAAAAAGCGTTTTACTGCCTTGAGGTCATTCATCTCAAGCGCATAAGAAAAAAGCGTTTTTTCTCCGTCTTTCGTCTTGCCCTCCAGCGTTGCTCTGCATTTTTGTAACTCATCAAAAACAACTGTATTTTGCTGTTTTAACATCATCTCTAAAGCTTCATCAGTAGGCACTGCTCCGGCTCTTAAAAACATCTCCACAGCCTTAGCATACTCATTGTTTTTATCCCGATATGTCAAAAGCCGCATCAACGCCGCATGAACATCGCCCGCATTATGTTTTAACAAAAATTCAATCACTTCAGGCTTAGCGGCACTTGCGGCAAAACTTAATAAATCAGTTCCCTTAACTGAAAGCTCTTTAAGGTTTCCAATCTTTTGTGCCAAAGCTTCAAGCGTTGCAATATCAGCCTCTGTCAATCTCTCCGTCAAGAAATAATCAGCTCCTTCGGCTCCGTTATCAAGCAACACTTTAACAATCTCGGCTTTGTTTTCAAACACAGCCTTTTTAAGCGGAGTCATAATTCTTGCATCCCGATACCCCGGCATTTCATCCGGACGGTGCTTGCCCTTAAATTCAAGCACCCCATTAACGTCCGCCCCTTTCTTGAGCAACGTATGCACAAGCGCCGCATTGCCTCCCTCAATTGCCGCAGTCATATATTCCGGTTTATTAAAATCAATCGTTTTACTCTGTTCCAACAGCGCAAACGTCGCCTCATCACCCAAAGATAACGCCAAAGCAAGCGCCGAAACGCCGTCCTCACCCTTAGCTTCAACATCTGCCCCTTTCTTAAGCAAAGCTTCAACAGCCTTTCCGTCTTTAGCTTTAAGAGCCTTAACTAACGCCAATTCATTACCTTCGTTAAGCGGCGTCTTGCCGTCCCAATAAACGGAAATCACGGCCTTATCACTCCCGCCGTTCATTACCCAAACGCCGCCCGCAACTGCTGTCAATGCTAAAACGCTACCTAAAACAAGTGCTGATTTTTTCATAATGCCTCGCTAAAATAAAACTATATCATTAAAGCTACTCTAGCCCAAACTTATGAAAAAAATCTTAAAAGCCCCTCAATATTTTGCCTTATATTCCGCCAAACACTTAGCCATATCCAAAGGGGTTTTAATCGCATCAATACACAAAACCGGTTCTCTCGGCACCTGCATTGTCACATATTCAGTCCGCCTGCAACCGCAAAATAACAGGGCTGTGAGAAATATCAGCCCCCCAATCAAACGCCGTCTTGTCTTCACGCGCCGCGCGCTCCAGCGCTCTTCTTGTTTTTTCAATTTTAACATTATTTTCATAAGCCTCTTTAAGTTTGGAATACAAAATCTCGCTGTTCTGTTTATACAAAGCCCCGCTTTTTCTCGCCATCTCTTCGCTTTTTTTATAATAAACCGCAGCCGTTACCGCCATAAACGCTAAAAGACATAACCCCGCTATCACTCCCTTGACCATATCCCCTCCCTGATAACACGAGCAATACGCAAAGCTCTTTTCGGCGTCTGTTTAGCATATTTAGAGCGCAAACACTCCGCCGCCGCCTCATTAAACCGCCCGCGACGTATCGCCTCCAGCATTTTCTGAAACTCTAAAAGCCCCTCAAATCCCAACTGAAAACACATATCCAAAAGTGCATACTGCCGCTCCACATCAAGCTTGGCAAAAAAATCAATCTTTTTTAACTTTTCCAAGCACTTCTGCACATCATTACGCAACAGCATTAACGCCGCATTGCGTGTAATGCCGTGCCGCCAATCCCCCACTGCCTTTAATTCAGCCGCATTAAACGGATTCGTGTCAATACATCGCCCGATTCCAATGGTCAGTTTTCCCAAATGGTCATAATAAGGCATCAAACGACACCCTTCGTGAAATTCAAACCGCGCCGCAATTTCACTAAAATTTTTCTTTACGCTAATCATAAATACTCTCCAAAAAAAGGGCAGTAAATACTGCCCTTATCCCTTGATAAAAATTGTTAAACCTCTGTAAAAGGTCGCCATAAAACAACCTCGTTGCTTTTAATGCAAGTATGCTCCAAATCAATATTCCCTCGCCAATATTGACTGGACTGATTATTTCCCAGCCATATCTCACCATTACCAAGCATTGCTACCGTCGTTTTATAAACAAATGTCCACTCAGAAAGAGCAGGCAAAGTCGCCTCTGTATACCCGTTATCTTCAATAAAATACAAGCTATACCCGTCATCTAAGACATAATTTCCGAACACCCAATACGTCTTCCCGTTAGTAATGGCAACAAGTCCACGGGCACTTCCATCATTTAACGCAATCTTACCTCCGCTAATCATAAAAAGTTGCTTACTATTAGTTGAGTTATACATTCCCCCTTGATAAGATGAAGCGCTTGAATAGGTAAATTTAGACAAGATACTATACGGTTGGTCAAAATATTCGCTCAGTTTATTAAAATTAAACTTCAGATATTTCGTACTCGAAAAATCACTTGCTTTATTATCAGAAATCGTCACGTTTTCATCACCGACCATATCAAAATGAGCTAAATAAAGCTTATATGACGAATGTGCCGGAATACCAATTGTCCCTGCCCAATAAAAACCTTCTTTGTCTTCATCGCTCAAAGACATTTCAACCGTGCCGTCATTTTTTACAAAAACGGAATATGTCGCCGCTTGTCCGTCATCTGTCGTAATATCTAAAATTCCTTTATCAATAAAACTCATCAGATGATAAGGGCGCCAAGCCGACGCACCGTTTATAAAAATTTCGGTTTTAAATAAATTAATAGTCCCACTCCAAGGCACACCGCCATTGCAATAACCGATACAAAACTGATTAGCCGCCCCATATACCGCAACGCTGCTTTGCACCTCGATATGTGTAACCTCAGTCCAAGTTTGTGTCGAACCGGAATTATAACCGGCTTTAAGAGTATATTTATTTCCGTCAAACTCTAAGCTGATTTTATAATCTTTATCAAGGCTCAACGTTTGGTCAGAAACAATTCCGTTTGCAATATCATAACCGCTTGTCGAACTGGCAAGACTAAGCACCAAATGGTTTGTGTCATCAACGCAAAGCTTCGGCGCAGCATACGCTGTTGAATAATGCCCGAACAGACATTCCCCATTGCTAAAACCTTCCGCGGGCGTATGCACCCACATCACAATTTTCCACAAATTGCTCCCGGGATTAAACGTCGTATAAATATTGTTTGCCGCACTAATATCACTTAAAATGCCATTGGAAGAAATAACCGGATTCCCTCTTTTAAGCAAATTGTCAAAAACGCAATTGGAACAATAATAGGTCTTTCCTTTCGGCGCTAAAACGCCATGTCCGCCCATAAAAGATGAAAAATTCCAAAGCTCACCTTCTTGAAATTCAATAGCCGGAGGACACATCCGAACCTCATCCAGCCTATTTGGACTAAGTTGATACTCAAACCCTTCAAACAATTGCAAATTTTTAACAATCGACGTATTTTGTTTAACTGACACTAATTCATTAATATACCAATATCTATCCTTTTCAATCTTCAATTGAACCGGAAAGTTAGCATACGCTTTAACTGATTTCATACTCATTGTACACCTCCTTTAATCTGAAAAACATCCGGCTCAGGCAACACCTCAACCGTTAAATTAACTTCCTTAGGCTTCATCAATTCAACCTCAACCAGCCCATCTTCATTAACATTTCCTGTCAAAATACCGGTCAACGAGTTTGAGCGATAATTAAAACTATTGCTGTCATAGGCTTTCAACTTGCCATCAAAATTTGAATTAACATAAACACACATAGCTGTTTGGTATCGCGTGCTTTTATAACATTTAGACATCAAATTCCTATCCGGACTGATAGAAAGGATAGACCAAGCTTGATTTTGGTAAGGAGTAACAGTCGCCACTTCTTCATTAAGACCAATCTCCGTAAAAGTTTTCGTTTCAGGATTAAAAGAAAAAGCCTTAAACCGCAAAGTACCCTGCAAAAACGTCAGCACCTTTGTCACCTGATTATAAAACAAAGTATTGCCGTCCATAGCCAAAGTCACGCCGCACAAACACTCAGGCAACCCGTTATCCTCGGAAAGAAGCACAAACCCGTCCTCCGTCAACCGATACATAACCAAAGCACCACCCGCTCTGCCAAACACATAATCACCCACATCGCCACCGGTAAAACCATGAAAATAATTAACCGTTCCCAACCCGGTAGCTGAGCGAATAATATGAATATTGTCTAAATCAGACAAATCAATTTGATAAATAGATGTCGAGTTTGTCACAAACAATTTCTTATCAAAATAAGCGTACCCGTTAAAATTATTCCTGATAGCAAACGTTATCGGCAACTGATAAAGCTCTTCCTCAAGCTTTCCTTCCATCACATTGCAACGATAAACTTTGCTATTGTTTATACAAAGCCCGTCACCTAAATAAAAATAACCCACCTTGCGACTCCCATTTGGCGACACTTCATAAACATAGTCAGAATTAAGATAGATAACCTGCAATTTATGAACATTCGGATTCATATAAAAATAAGGATTGCTATCCACAAATAAATCGACAGCACCAACAGCCGTTGCACTATCCGCCCCAGCCTGATAGCGATATATATTATACCCTCTCGCAAAAACGCCGTTATCTAAAACCATTCCATATCCGGATGAGCCATCAGCAGAATATGACAACACCAAATCCTCATCGGTCAAATTCATATTAATCAAAACCTGTCTTCCCGCCTCAACCGGCAAGCTTAAACAGTTCTCAACATAAATTTTGTCAGCCCCGCCGCCACCCGTTGTCGTCGTCACGCCCAAGGCATTAGTATTTCCAATCATAAATTTTCTCCATATAAAATAGTGATTTCACCGGTATTTCCTAAAATACCGCATAAAAAAATGCCCCGGCATAACGCGCCGGAGCATAAAATAGCCTCAATGCTTATCGCAAGCCACAAAACAGCTAAGCAAAATCATTAAGGCACAAAAAAAATGGAAGCGCCAAAAGCCTATTCTTCCATTATGCCAAAATCATAACCTGCCTATGTCAAACATTCAACCACTTTTTTAATTTATCAACAACTGTTTTTCACACCATTTTATTATCGAACATCCTCTCCTCTTCAAATCCCTCACCTCTCAATTAAAGCAAAACCCCGCACAAGGCGGGGCTTTTTTTATGGTCGGGACTATAGGATTCGAACCTACGACATCTTGCTCCCAAAGCAAGCGCTCTACCAGGCTGAGCTAAGTCCCGAAATATCTACTCTTTCATAATAATCGCTCGCAATCTGTCGACGACATCTCGTCTTGCTTCGTAAATTGCGCGCTTTGCGCTCAATAACTCCGCTTCGGTCAAACCGATGTAACATTTGTTCTCTGGCGTTCCCGCCGTTCACAAATTAACAACGGCTACTCAGTGCTTAAAAAACTGTCCACCGGACACTTTTTTCTCACTCTGCCCAAAGCAAGCGCTCTACCAGGCTGAGCTAAGTCCCGTCCTGATAACGCCTCAAAGCATAACCGCAAAATTTATTTTTGCAAGCACTTTTTTCATTCATCAAACATTTTTTAACACTCAAGCAAAAACGACGTTTTCCGCCACCTTGTTTTTCCTCAATGTTACCGACGTGCACTCTTATCATGAACGAGCCCAAGTGCCACATTCGCCGGTATTTTCTTACTCTTATTTTCCATAACCTCCGTACCATTCATTGAGTGGTCAATAAGCACAAGTTTCCCTTCTTCTGTCCGTCGGATATCGCAATGATGTCTGGAAATAAAATTATTATTTTCCCCAATTTTTTTAACCTTACAAGAATCTTTACCGAGTTTTTTCTCAGGGTCACGCCCAAGCGCCAGTTTTTCACCAGGTTTAAGCGCCTTAAGCTCATCGGCAATACTGCTCAAATCAAAAACAACACTATCTTTTCCGGCATTTCCGGCAAGCTTAATCTTCGGCAACTTTTCTTCATCTAACACCACGGCTTGACTTGCTGCACTCCTTCTTTGCTTCATTTCATTTAAAGCCTTTTCTTTAGCAGCCTTACGTTGCATATATTCAGCTCGCTCTTCTTTAGATAATGGAACATAAACCGTATCAACGCCATCAGCCTCTCTCTTTTTCACAGTTGGTTCCTTTTTCACACCTTTCGTCCGTGAAGCGTCCCTTTCTAGCTTTTCCTTTAGCGCATTGTCCATCACCGTATGCAACCGGTCATCCGAATATTGCGTCAGATAACCCGGCACTTTCGACATAGAATATTTCGCCGGCGCCGGGCAGCTCTTGATTTTCTCTGCCGTAAATTTCATCGCATTTTCAATTAACTGTATGTGCGGATATTCAGTATCAAGCTTAATTAATTCTTTATTATTCGTACAAAGCTCTAAAACGCGAATAGCCCTCCTTGCTACTTCAGAAGTCGGATTACTCTTAACCACTCTTCCCGCACCATAAATTGCCTGCTCTGCCAAAGTCACATCACGCGGATTTTTCAAAATCTCTTCACACCTGTCCATATACGCCGCCGGGCTGTTTTCAAGCTTTCCCAATTTTCCTATCTCCGATACATACTCCCAATAGTCCATCGGCTTATTATTTTTCCCACCTTTTTCATCGTTTTCCCCCAAAGCCGGCTCTGGCATATCTTGATTGACAATATCTTTATTATTCATTTTATGGGTAAGCGCCGCTCTAACCTCTGCGGCCTGAGCTAGAATCTCCGGATTATCCAAATGTTCCTTAGCAAACACATCTGTTAAATCTAAAAACTTCAAAATATCCGCATCAGACACATTGCTTTCTGACACCTTCCCCATAAAATCATCTAACATACTCATAATTCTTCTCCCTTTCCGTAAAAAATCATAATAAACTGCTGATTTTTATTGTACGTTTTTTCTCACCGCTTTTAGCTTTTACTAACCCATTGTTTTAAATAAAACTAATAACTGTTGACAACTGCTGAAAAAAAACGTACCTATTTTTTCATCACTTCTCATCACAAAAAATCCGCTTGCCACTTCAAAAAAAATGCTCTATAACAGCTAAAAACCAACCAAAAGAGGAAAACAAAATGGCAAAACTAACCAAATCCGCCAAAGAAGTCCGTGGTCGTAAAATGCTCACCGTGCGCTTAAAAGACGGGCGTTATCATACCTCGTCCTCAAACCGCTGGCTTGAACGCCAACTAAATGACCCCTATGTTGCCGAAGCGAAAAACCGCGGGTATCGTTCGCGCGCCGCTTTCAAACTCATCCAATTAGATGAAAAATACAAATTTTTAAGCAAAAATAAAATCATAGTTGACCTCGGCTGTGCTCCTGGCGGTTGGTCGCAAATAGCCGCTTCAAAACTAAAAAACACCGGTAAACTCGTTGGTCTGGACATTCTCCCGACCGAACCATTAGACGGCGCCACTTTCGTCTGTCAGGATTTCACCACCGAAGACGCCACCGAAAAACTGCTCGCACTTTTAGACGGGCAAAAAGCCGACATCATTATGAGTGATATGGCCGCCAACACCACCGGTCACCAACAAACCGACCACTTGCGCACTATAGGCTTGGTAGAAGCCGCCTATGAATTCGCCAAAACCGTCCTTGCCCCCGGCGGTATCTTCATCGCCAAGGTGTTCCAAGGCGGCGCCGAAGGAGAGCTTTTGACCGATATGAAACAAAATTTCGCCAAAGTCAGCCACTATAAACCTGACGCCAGTCGTGAAAAATCTCCTGAAACCTACGTCGTCGCTGAGAATTTTCGCGCAAAAGAAAAACAGGTTAAATGACACAAAAAACCCTCAGCCAAGCTGAGGGTTTTCTACTAATTAGAATCAAGAAAGGTCTTGCTTAACCGATACTTTGCTACATCTTCAGACCGCTTGGTTTCCCAATAACATTTAGGCTTAAAGCAGTCCGCCCTATGCCAATAGGGTCCATGACGATACGCCGTTTGCGGTTCAGGACGAAGACACATCGAAGACCCCCAATAGCGACTAAAGCTTATCTGCCTACCGGTCCAATACTGTATCCACGGATACTGGAATTTCCCCGGTTTAGAGCGCCAATACTTGTCATCAAAAAAGCCCATAGACAAGAACTCCATCAAGTCATAAATGATATTCGGAACATAAACCTCCCAATCATCAACTTTTTTGACGAGCAAATAAGGGTCTGTGCAACAAGCGGTCTCACGATACACAAGTTCTTTTCCCGAAGCCGTATAACGCGCCCCGACTTCCACATTGCGAAACTCAACCAAACGCGGCATAATATAAGGCAAATACCTATACTCATCCGGTTCATAAAACATTGAGTTCCCTTTTCTTGCAAAGTCATGCGAACTCGGGAAGACAAAGCCCTGCATCTCATTTCTTCTCAAATACCACTCCGTGCGCCAGATGTAGTCTTCGTTTTCAATAAACTTGCTCTGCCTGTCCAAAATAAAAGAAATTTCAGAAAGCGGAGCGCCTTTTTCCACCTCGCGCGCCAATACGCGGTTAAGCAGGTTAACAAACGAAAGCAGACTATAAAAACGCACCTTGGTTCCGTCCAGAGCATCCGTAATCACCATAACATTGCAGATTTCCCAATACCTGATGTAATACTCGGCAAACTCCAGCCATACCGACCCGAAACACATTCTGTCACTTTCAGCAAACCCTTTTTCGGCAACTTTGATAAACTCAAAATCAGGACAAAGCGCTTTCAAGCTCTGAAACCTGAAATCCATCACCCAAACCGGACCGCCTGCTTTTGAGCTGCCCCATGTGCTGTTTTTAACCACTTCGTCAAAAACATCTTCCCATAACCGATGTTCAATTGTAAAACTCATAGTAATTTTTTTAAATAATGAAACAATAATATAAAATTACCCCACCCTTACCACGCTTTTATCCAAAAGTAAAGTTTTTTTGACAAAAAAAACACTCCGCGTTCACTCATAGATTGCTTCAGTAGATTGCACTCACGCGCCGACTTCGCAATGACTCAGGGGGGGAAGTTTTTACCTTATGGAGTCATCAACCCAGTAAAAATTTTATGCACAGATATTTTTAATTTTAGCGTTTAAGGCTATAATAATTTTGCGCATAATGGCGGTTAATGCCACCATTTTAGGTTTAGCACGCGATATTAACTCATTGTATATACGATA
>JAGAZZ010000018.1 GCA_017939155.1 Alphaproteobacteria bacterium
GTCCGGTGGACGCTTTTTAACGAGAGCGATTCAGTTGTTGGGTTGTGACTTTCCGAAAGTCAAACAAAACAACCGCTACAACTTGCTTGTCCGAACTGAGTGAGTAGCGTTACGTAAGTCACACAAGGGCGTGGTAATCCATAACTAAACGCGTTAGCGTTGCCTTATCTTTTCGTAGCGGTACAAACTTCTCTTAAGCCCTTGCTAGGTCGGTACACACACTCCCTCCCCGAGTCATTGCGAGCGGGCGTAAGCCCACATGTGCGAAGCAAACTTCTCTTAGTGTTGCTAGCGAGCATAGCGAACGCAGCAACACTTAGTTGTTCGTACAAGTAGAAAAGCTTCAGCTTTTCGTAGCGGTACAATCCATAACTCGTGCGAAGCACACCTTATTTTTCGTAACCACGCCTCATAACCAACCGCTACGCGTTACCTTATTTCCTCTCCCCACTCCTTTTTTCCCTTCTTAAAAAATATTTTTTTCCTAAAATCATTGTCAAAACAAACATTTCAAATCCTGAATTTCTTTTTTATCCACATCAGACATATACAATTTTATATAATCACACCCGCTCAATTTCCCCAAACTTGACAAGCCCCCATCCAAACTCCTATATATATGAAAAATAATACACCAAAAGGAAAGGAATGAAATATGAACATAAAACAGCAAATCACGAAATTAAAACAACAAATGAAACTGCGCGAACTCGCCGATGACGGCTATTACATCAGCCGACAACATAAAGAAGACACACGCGCCCTATTTGAACTGAAATCACTCCTAAAAAAACACTCCCCAAAACCATAACCCCTCTTTCTCGTCATCCCCACAAAAAAACTGCCTACCCCTCACAGGTAGACAGTCTTTCATGATACTAAGCGCTCCTAAGCTCAGCAAGAATGCGCTTGCGGGTCTTTGAGTTATACAACCCGAGCCAGCCTAGCGCCTTGCGCTTGAAACCCTTATAATAGGTCTCTTTGCTGAGGTCTATTCTGCTAAGCAGATATTCCTCATCCTGCCCGTAGAAGCGCGGACTCTGAAAGAGCTTCTTGCCCACGCGCCAGCCCTTGCCGACACAATAGTCAACAAACTCCTGCACGAGGTTCTCTTCAAACAGCAACGACACCGCCGTTTTCCAAGCAGTCACCTCCTTGACGTCGCAATAGTGCTCATCGCTGAGCCACAAAAAGCGCCCGTTGCACAGCAGACTTGCTTCCTGAAAGAGGATAAGCTTTGCATGGTCTGCGTACTTCCGCTCCTTGAGCTTGAGGCACACCGGCAGCATCTGCTGTAAGAAATGAACCTCCTCGCTGCCCCAGAGCCCCGGCTCATCCGGACAACCGTTCATGCCCTCTGGGTTCGAAGAAGCTGCAGAATAAGCTCTCCATTTTTCCGGCAGAATTTTGTAATACTCAATCGCCGGCAAATCAGGGTGCTTCGTTATGCGCTGCATGGCAAGCTCAAGAAGCACGCTCCCAAGCTCATAGTCAGCCGTCAGAAAATCCTTTCCATGACGTGCCATAAGCTCCATGAAGCTCCCATCAATGCGCGGATAGCGTCTGCCTGAACGCGGCAAACACAGACAGCGTGGAAAAACAAAATTTTCCATCACCTCCGGCACGCTCCAACCGAGAAGTCTCTCTTTCTCATTCTCGTTGCGCACAAAACCGAGCTCTTCCATTGTTGCTACTATTCTCTGTATCATATTTTTTGCTTTTTTTAACGAGGTTCGAGCCTTACTCTAATCCTTCGTAAACAGCTCTAAGCCGTTTAAAAAATGAAACAATAAAAAAACTTTTTTATAATGTCATCATTAAAAACACCTCTGCTTTCGAAGTCCCCCTCAAAAAACAAAAACCTTTCCAATAATAAACATCATAACTTAATAACAACTTCAGTATACCACATTTTTCACCCCCTTGCAAGCAAAAAAAGAAAGGGGCAAATTTTTGAGCTTTCTCCCTTTACGAGTCTTTGCATCTCACCCTTCTCTTTTTACGTGTCATTGCACCTGCCGCCATAAGCCTTTCTTTTTTAAGTCATTGCGAAGTGCGCCGTAAGGCAGCAACTGCGGCAATCCATAACTAGTGACATCAGTCACTCAAATTCTAACAAAACAAAGCTTCGTAGCGGCGCAAACTTCACTTAAGCCCTTGCTAGGTCGGTACACACCCCTCCCCGAGTCATTACGGCTCAAAGACGTAAAAAACGTCCGGTGGACGCTTTTTACCGAGAGCGATTCAGTTGTTAGATTGTGACTTGCCTCAGGGCAACCAAAACAATCTTTACAACTGGCTTGTCCGAACGGAGTGAGTAGCACCGTCAGTCACTCCCTCCCCGTGAGTCATTGCGAGCGGGCGTAAGCCCACATGTGCGAAGCAATCCATAACTTGTGCGCAAGCACACCTTATCCGCAATCCATAACTCGTGCAAAGCACGCAAATCCCCCAAAAAACAACTCTCTTCCCCTTCAATTAACTTTTAACCTGTTTTTAATTATATGATGAATACAATAAAATCACTTTATGGTCGGGAGAGGTCTGTTGTGTATATACAAAGACGCAGACACCATTCCTTACTGTATGGTCTTACGAACAAATCCCGACCGCTTCACAGATAAAACCACCTTTCTTCTACAAAAAGCTCTTATAAAAAAAAAACCGACCAAACAGCCGGTTTTTCTCTCCCATATTCGAAAACGCCTATTCTTCCGCGCTCGCTACGCCGTCAAACTCATTGACAACCTCGCTCTCGGTCTCGTCATCTTCATCATCAGCATCAAGCCAGGTTACGGAAACAACATTTTCACCCTCGGCCGTCCTAAAGAGAATAACCCCTTGCGTCTTACGACCGGCAATGCGAATATCCTCAACCGGCATACGAATAAGCTTGCCGCCGTCGGTCACCATCATAATTTGGTGGTCATCTTTAATCGGGAACGAGCTGATAACTTCCTTGTTGCGCTCAGACATTTCCATATTGGCAACGCCCTGTCCGCCTCTGGCGGTAATGCGGTATTCATAAGCCGAAGTCCGCTTGCCGTAACCGGTTGTCGTCACGGTTAAGATAAATTCTTCATTCTCACGCATATCCTTAAACAGTTCATAGCTAATTTGCGGCTCGAGAGCATTAAACGCCGCTTCTTCGCCACCCTCGGCAAATTCAGCCTTTTTCAGCGCCGAAGAAAGTCTTAAATATTCATCGCGCTCTTCGGTTGTTGCCTTGGTATGTTTCAAAATAGACATTGAGATAACTTCGTCATTATCTTGCAGTTTAATACCGCGAACACCCGTTGAGTTACGTCCGACAAACACACGGCAATCTGCCACCGCAAAGCGGTTACACTTACCGCTCTTTGCCGCTAACATAACATCATGCTCATCATCGCACATCATCACATTAACGAGTTTGTCGCCCTCATCAAGCTTCATTGCAATCTTACCGTTAGACTGAACGTTTACAAAATCCATCAGCGAGTTGCGGCGGATGTTGCCTTGTGACGTTGCAAACATCACGGACAGTCCTTTGCACTCTTCCTCGTTCTCCGGCAATTTCATAATCGCGGTGATGTTCTCACCCTCAGTCAGCGGCAAGAGGTTAACAAACGGCTTGCCCTTAGAAGTCGGAGAACCCAAAGGCAGCTTGTAAACTTTCATCTTATAAACAATACCTTTCGACGAGAAGAACAACACCGGCGTATGCGTGCTGGCAACAAAGACCCGTGTCACAAAATCTTCCTCTTTGGTCGTCATACCGGATTTGCCTTTGCCGCCTCTCTTCTGCGCTTTATAAGCGTTGAGCGGCACGCGCTTGATATAGCCGGCTTCGGTCACGGTCACAACCATTTCCTCACGCTGAATCAAAGACTCAATATCGGTGTCAACTTCAATATCTTGGATTTCCGTCCGTCTTGGGTTAGCATATTCCAGCCTAATCGCCTGAAATTCATCTTTCATAATGCCCAAAAGTTTCTCACGGCTTGCCAAAATAGAAAGATATTCCTTAATCTCTTCACCGATTGCCCGCAATTCGTCATGAATCTTATCGCGTTCCAAGCCGGTTAACCGTTGCAATTTCAAATCAAGAATAGCCTTAGCCTGCGCTTCGCTCAAACGATACGTTCCGTTAACAACCTCTCTGCCCGGTTCGGCAATCAGTTTAACCAAAGGCTCAACATCGCCCGCCGGCCATGCCTTGGCAAGCAAAGCATCTTTTGCCTCATTGGGGTTAGCCGCCGTACGAATAAGCTCAATCACGGGGTCAAGATTCTCAACCGCAATCGCAAGACCGACCAACACGTGCGCCCTGTCGCGCGCTTTGTTAAGCTTAAACACGGTCCGTCTGCGGATAACTTCTTCTCTGAATTTTACAAACGCCGCAATAATGTCTTTCAAGTTCATCATCATCGGCCGTCCGTTGTTAATCGCCAACATATTCATACCAAAGCTGGTTTGCAGTTGGGTATACTTATAAAGTTGGTTTAAGACCACATCAGCCTGAAATTCCCGCTTAACTTCAATCACGACGCGCACACCTTGTCTGTCCGATTCGTCGCGAATATCAGAAATGCCCTCAATTCTCTTTTCTTTAACCAGCTCGGCAATCTTTTGCACCAACATCGCCTTGTTCACCTGATACGGAATTTCATGAACAATAATCGCTTCTTTGTCTTTTCTGATTTCTTCAATCGTACATCTTGCCCGCATCATCACCGAGCCGCGTCCGGTCAAATAAGCGCTTTTCGCCCCGCCGTAGCCCAAAATCAAGCCGCCGGTCGGGAAATCCGGTCCCGGAACAATACGGATAAGGTCTTCAATGGAAATGTTCGGATTGTCAACATATGCCGTGCACGCGTCCAACACCTCGCCCAAGTTGTGCGGCGCAATGTTTGTCGCCATACCAACGGCAATACCGTTTGTGCCGTTTACCAACAGGTTCGGAAAACGCGCCGGCAAGACGGAAGGCTCGCGTAACGATTCGTCATAGTTCGGCATAAAGTCAACAGTGTCAAATTCAATATCTTCAATCAGCGCGTGCGCCACTTTCGCCAAACGGGCTTCCGTATAACGCATCGCCGCCGCCGAGTCGCCGTCCATCGAGCCGAAGTTTCCCTGCCCGTCAATCAACGGCAGACGCATTGAGAAAGGCTGTGCCATACGCACCATCGCCTCATAAACAGAAAAGTCGCCGTGCGGGTGATATTTACCCATCACTTCGCCGACGATACGCGCGGATTTCTTAAACGCTTTGTTATAGTCATAGCCGTTTTCATACGCGGCATAAATAATACGGCGGTGCACCGGCTTCAAACCATCGCGCACATCCGGCAGCGCACGCGAAACGATAACGCTCATCGCATAGTCAAGGTACGAGCGGCGCATTTCTTCAACAATCATTGTCGGCGCAATATTTTCTTTAGGCAAATTCACCGCCGGCGCTGCCGTCACCACGGCATCACTCTCCGCCGTCAATTTATTTTCATCTTCCGTCATATTCTCATCAGACATCTTTTCTAAAACCTTTCGTTAAACATTCTTTACCGCTTTTCTCTTCCCTCCCCCTTGAGGGGGGAGGACAGGAGAGGGTGAAAACAATAATTCCTAACCTCTAAACCTCCCCTTCCCCGGAGGAAGGGGTAAGGGAGATGGGGACAACAATAATTCCTAACCTCTAAACCTCCCCTTCCCCAGAGGAAGGGGTAAGGGGGATGGGGACAACAATAATTCCTAACCTCTAAACCTCCCCTTCCCCGGAGGAAGGGGTAAGGGGGATGGGGACAACAATAATTCCTAACCTAAATATTGCCCCTACAATACCACCCCGAACCAAAATAAAAACCCCTATTTTAAATTTATCCCCACAAACCCCGCTTTTTTTGCCATACAGCCGCCATCAGCAAAAACTCAAAGGGGGAGTCGAGACCTCGCCACACAAAAAAACGCCCGCCATCCTCCGACAGCGGGCATTTTTTTATTCGACATCAATCAATCGTAATTCAATTTTTTTACCATAAAACCTTAACAATTCCGCCACCGCCTGCCAGTGAAACTTGCGCCGTGCCATCTCAATCAACTCGATTTTATATGGGGGAATACCGATTTTATCGCTCAACGCCGAAAGAGCAAGCCGCCTTTGAACACGCTCATCCAGCAAAAGCATCCCAATCTGCCGCTTAACATCATTACACAGCAAATCTCCATTCATTATATATTTTTTCTCTTCTTCTAAAGTTTCAAACATAATTCTAAACTCCTTGTTTAATGTTAAAACAAAACTGGCACCAAATACAGGTGCCAGGGAGGTAGAAAATCACCTAATTATGATTCTTGTAGCCTTCAATATATAGCTACAAGCTCCCTGACAACATTATCAAGGAATTTTCAATTAGGAGAGCCTTCTACAGCCCTGACGGTATCTCTACCGACAAAAGAAGTATAAAATGAACAAAGCTAAAGTCAAGTTAAAAATTTAGGATATAAATGCTTCGCTTTTCACGAGTCATTGCTGTAGATGTCAATAATTTCGTTACATATTTTGCGCAAAAAGTTTAGGAGTAAGGTTATTAAGAGCGGAGTGAGGGCGATGTTCATTGTAATAGACGAGGAAGCCGAGAAGCTCTGTTTTTAAGTCATTGAA
>JAGAZZ010000019.1 GCA_017939155.1 Alphaproteobacteria bacterium
AAAAAGAAGAAGAAAAACAAGACGGAAAACGAAAGTAGTTAAAATTACAAATTTTGCTTCTTCAACTGCCGCTTTTTTGGGGCGTGTTGAGTCTTTTAGCGAATGTTTCACCTTTGATTAAAGGTGTGATAGTAATTTGTTCGGGAATTGTGTATACCCTTTGGATGGACGACAACGAGGATATGAAGGAATGTAATGATGGTAGCTTTTCCACGCTTTTTGCCCATCTACTGGTTGCGTTTTTCAGTTTTGCGTTTGTAGCGCTTGCTATCATCGGACTACTTTTACCTCTTATGTATCGGTGTTCGTCTAATTTTCAACAATTTTTTTAGGCTCTCTTCGGAGAGCTTTTTTTGTATCTGAAAACCACATCTATATAACGCGTGGGTTTCTTTTTTTACCAAGGGTATTCTTTATAATTTTTGAATAACTTTCCATAATCTTTTTCATTGTTTTGGATGGCGCGGATTATCGGGTCAAGCACGCGCATTGCGCCGTCTGTTTCATCAATTGCCATAAGTGTTTTTCGGTTGAGTTCGTTTAGATTTTCTGGATTTGGTTTTTCGTTAGTAATCCAACCGGTATCTACGCTGTTCATTAAAATATTATAGTCTTTGTAATGTGCGGCGGAGGTTCTTGTCATCATATTTAAGGCTGCTTTGGCCATATTTGTATGGGGGTGACGAGAATGTTTCCTGGGGGCGAAAAAGTTTCCTTCCATGGCGGAAACATTGATTATATAAGAAGCTTTGTCGTGTTCTGCCAGGGCGGGAAGAAGTTTTGTATTTAATAAAAACGGGGTGATGAGGTTAATTTGCAAAACCTCATATAATTCGATTAAAGAAATTTCCTCAAGTTCATACATCCAACTGTTGTGTGGGCGCAGGTCTATTTGCTGTCCGTCTTTATCATAGCAATTTTTAGGAAAAATACTTTCATCGTCTTGTAAATCTTCAGGCAATAAAACGGCTTGTGACATTTCAGCCGAACTGATATTCAAATTTAGTGAGGGGAGAAATGATATTGCAGAAGCAAGTGCTGTTGATGTTTCCGGGTGAGGGGTATTTTCAAGTATATTTTCGATTAGCAACGGTTTTTGTTCTTCGTTGAGTAAATGTTTATAAAAGGGAGCCGGTTTTCTGACGGTTTGCGCGGCGTTGTTAATTAAAATGTCTAAGGGTTGCTTTTTTACTTCTTCAATCAGCTTAGATACGGAGGGTAGATGCCTGAAATCAACACCTATAATATGCAGGCGGTTTTTGAAGTCTTTAAAATTCTTTAAATCAGCATATCTTTTATACGTGTTTTGAGGAAAGCGTGATGTTACGGTGACGTCGGCACCCATTTCTAAGAGCAGACGAGCCGTTTCAAAGCCGATTTTAATTCTTCCGCCGGTGACTAAAGCCCGATATCCTTTTAAATCTATTCTTTGACAACGCTTTTTAAAATTAAATTCACCACACTCCTCACACATTTCTTGGTAAAAATGGTGCGGTTTTGAATAAGGTTTTTCGCAACAATAACATACTTTTCTTTTGTAATACGATTCTTGCATTTTTTATATTATTCCCTGTTGTTTGAAAAAATTTTGATTAGAGAGCATAAGCGGCGAGGGGAGATTGTCTAGGTCAAACCATTCCCAACAAACGCATTTATCAGGCTCTGTGACAATAGGTGTTCCTTTGTAATGTTTGCAGTATAGGTGTAGTGTTATATAGTGTTTTTGGCTTTCGGGATAAAAGTCATTGGTTACACCTTTTAGGGTTATATCTTGAGGGAGAAGTTGAAGACCGGTTTCTTCTTTTGTTTCACGGATGGCGGCTTGCTCGTTTGTTTCTCCGTATTCCATGTGACCGCCGGGCGGACACCATGTTCCTTTGGCGTGAGGGCTTTTTCTTAATCCGAGGAGAAGTTGGTTTTGGTTGTTGAAAATGTAAACACCGACACCGATTTTTATAGTATTTTCCATCTTAATAGCCTTTTTTAGTTTTGGGGTATTGTAGTTTCTTTTTTATAAAAGTCTATGTTTTTTTGTTGTCATCGCCGATAGGATAAAAGTATTGCAAAATTTTGTTTTTTAAGGTATGGTCTAAAGGATTTACTATTATTGTATAATTTAAAATTTTTGTGTGTATGAACATTTTTAGAAAGATTTTTAAGAAAAAAAGCTCGGTTCAGACTGAGGAACAAGCGCTGCAGGTTGAAGATGAGCAGAAAATCCGTGTTTTGCTTGAAATGGAAAATTGCGTTCTTTGCCCAATTGATTTGCTTGAGCCGTTAAGTATAGCGGTTGTGATGGATTCAAAGAAAGCGTTTATGATTTCCGTCGACAAGATTAAGCTGTATGCTATGTATGATGCCGAAGAAGATACCTTTTTGGGGAGTTTTTACGCGGTTAAACGTAATGGCAAATATTATGGCAATATTGTCGGTAGCTGGCAGATTGTTTCTTGTAGACCGACTGCGTTTCGTTTTGTTAAAACAGATGAGGTTGTTGCTCCTTTACGGAATGACGAGAAAAGTGTGTTTGCGCTGGTTTGCCGTTATGTGCAAAAATCAGGTGAACTTATGGTTGAGCGTTTGGAAAAAAAGGATATTTCAACGCAAAATGCGGAAATTTTGCACCATTTTGACACCGGAACAACGTTTAGCACGGCTTTTTGTTTTTGGGAAAAAGAATTTTTGAAAAAATGAAGAAAAAAGCTCTGAATTATATATTCAGGGCTTTTTTTGTGCAAAATTTAGGAGGTTTTCGGGGTTATTCTAACCAATACTCAATGGTTGATACAACACGAATTGTTTTTTCTATTTGTTGGGCTTCAAAACTGTTGGTGGTTTGCTCGCGCGGGAGAATTGAAAATACACCCTGATTTGCACGATGGATTTTGCCGACACGACTGCCGGAGCTCTTGGCAAATTCGGCGGCGGCTTTTTTGGCATTTACGGTGGCTTGTTCAAGCATTTGCGGTTTGATGTCATTTAATTTGGTAAAAATATAGGATACAGGGTCACCGTATGACGTGTCAAAAATTATACCTTTAGCAATTAACGAATCGGTTTTTGGGAGTGTTGTTTCAACTAAAGCAACGTTTGTGCTTTTTACCGTAATGGTTTGTGAGAGGATAAAACGGGAGGAGTTGGCGTCGTTATTACGGTATGGCGAAGCCATTAAATCATTGGTTTCGATACGCTCGATATTTATTTCTGTGGATGTAAAACCTTGTTGCTGTAAAAAAGCGTTTATTTGCTCGGCTTGAGCGGAAATCTGCTGTTGGGCAGGGATTAACTCATTGCCGGTGGTGACGAATTTTAATTTCCAAATCGCTAAGTCTGCCTTAACGTTCATTTCTGCAAGCCCTTTGACGCTGACGGTGTTATTGTTGTTTTTGGCTTGGTAATAGTAATAACCGGGGAAAAATCCGGCGGCGGTTAAACCAAGGGCTAAAATGAATGAGGCTAAAACTTTGTTGGTATCGTTGAGCATTTTCTATCCTTTCTGTTATGATGATTTTGATATATAATCCTTTTTTTTAGAAAATGGAAGAGCTGATACAAAAAAAGGCTCTATTTGCATAGAGCCTTAAGGTTTATAAGGAGTTTATTTGTTAAAACCAAGGTCTTCTAACCAACCGCTGATTCCAAGCGTGCGGCTGCTGTATCCGACCCAACTGTTTTCGGCAACATCACAGCCGGTGCATTGTGCGGTTAAGTCTTTAACCGTGTTTTGTACACCGCCGCCACCGTGTGTGATGAACGGAATTACTTTTTTGCCTTTTAAGTCGTAGGAGCTTAAGAAAGTGCTGACGGCCGGTGCAATTGTTCCCCACCAGTTTGGCGAACCGATAAAGATAACGTCATATTGAGCAATGTCAGCGACTTTGTCTTTTAGCTCGGGACGATACCCGTCGTTAATTTCCTTTTTGGCTTGTTCTGTTGTGGCACGATATTCTTCAGGATATGCCTTTACAGTTTCAATACGAAACAGAGTGCCGTTTGTTTTTTCAGCAATTGCTTCGGCAACTTCTTTGGTGTTACCAGACCAAGAATAATAAGCAATAAGAACTTTAGCGTTTTCAGGCATTGTTGTTTCCTTTTTTTCTTCTGCATAAGCAGGGTTAATGAAAGCGGTTAGGGCTGCCAATATGGCAGTAAAACTCAAAAATTTTTTCATATAATTTCTCCTATATCTGTTTATGACGCTATTTAAGATAATTTTTAGAGGTACCTCTAAGTCAAGCCTTTTTTGGGGCGGGGGATAATTTTTTTGCAAAATATAATCCTAACTCGAATAATATATATGTTGGGAGAGTTAACATCAATTGGCTGATGATGTCCGGCGGGGTGAGTAGGGCTGACATTATCAGGATTAGGGTGAAGATGTAGGGGCGTTTGCTTTTGACGGTGTTGTAAGTGATGATATTTGCTTTTATGAGTGCGTAGGTGATGAGCGGAAATTGAAACATTATTCCAAAGATGACGGATAATCGCAAAGAAAGACTTACGATGTTTGATATGCCGAACAGGGCGTTGATTTCAGCGGTGGCATAGCTTGCACCGAATCGAATAATCAGCGGAAGGATAAAAAACAGACAGAAAGCGACGCCTATGATGAAGAGTGTGCTTGAGGATATAACAATAGATTTGATGAAGCGGCGTTCGTGGTCATAAAGAGCCGGTAGGATAAAGTTCCAAAGTTGTTTGGCGATATATGGGAAGCAAATAAGGAGGTCTAGAAGTAAGGCTGTTTTTAATTGCAATATAAAAATTTCCATCGGAGAAAAGAAATTTAAGGTTATGGGGAGGTCTTTTATGAGATATTTAATTAGGATGTCTAAAAGTGTTGGAGCCAGGAAAAGCGTTAACGGTAAAATTACACCGATTGCAATAAAACAGCGGATAAGCGTGTGGCGCAATTCCTCAAGATGAGAGAGCAGGTCGGTATTGTTTGGTGTGTCGGACATTATTTTTCTTGTTTGTTGTCTTCTTGAGCGGCGGCTTTTTCGATAGTTTCTTTTAGCTCGGTTGCTTCATTTTGCAGAGCTTGTTTGGCTTTTTTGTATTCATAAGAGGCTTTGCCAAGAGCGCGGGCAAGTTCGGGAATCCGCTTGCCGCCAAAAAGCACTAAGACAACGATTAATATTAAAATGAGTTCGCTTATTCCTATTGACATATTTTTCTCCTTATTTTGGGGCGGTTTGTTGTGATTTTAGAGCGGTTACTTTTATGGCGGATACCGGACAAACGGCTTGGCAGGCGCCGCAACCGATACATATATCCGAGTTGATTTGCGGAAAATTTCCTTTAGGTTTTACAATTGCCGAACGAGGACATTCGCGAACGCATAAACCGCATTGAATACAAATATCGGTATTGACTTGAGCAAGACCGATTTGGGTTTTGCGCTTTTCTTCAAGATTTAGTCGGCGAATCGCTCCGGAAGGGCAGATTTGAGAGCATTTATTGCAGTTGTAAGAACAATAATTTTTGCCATAATCAAGATGAACTGTCGGGAAGGTGTTATCCGCTTTTTTGATGATTTTCATCGGACAGTTTTCAACACATAAGTTACAATTCAGGCATTTGTTGGCAAAGCGCTCAGAAGAGCCAGCGCCGGGAGGTAATAAGACTGTTTTGACTTTATGGGCAATATCTGAGCTTAATTTTATACCGGCTTTATATGCGGCGGCAAGAGTTGCAACAGCTGCCGTACCGATTAAAAAACGACGACGTGAGGCAGAAAACTCAGGTGCTCGCGGTTTGAGTGCGGTTGATTTTCTGCTGTATATTATTCCGTGATTGTGACAAAGAGAAAGACATTTGAAGCATTTTATGCAGGTTTCGTTATTTATTGTTTTGTTTTTAAAATCAATACAGCCCGACGGACATTTTTGCGCACATAAACCACAAGCGACGCAAGAATCGGCGTTTATTTTTATTTTATATATCGAATAGCGGGAAATCAGCCCCAGGAGTGTTCCTACGGGGCAAATATTGGTGCAGAAATACCTGCCTCTGAAAATGGTTAACAGGGCAATGAGTGTGATTAATACAATCCCAAAAGTTGTTTTACTGAGGGCAGAGCCTGCAATTGTGTAAGGGTCAATCAGACGTAAAATATAAACCGTGCCGCCTAAAAGCGTGCCGAAAGTTATGGCGGCGATAAAATATTTGCCGCTTCGGCTTTTTTGTTGAGGTAATTTTTTGGGATGAAAGAGAAATAAACAAAATTCTTGAAATAGACCTAGCGGACAAAGGGTTGAACAATAGATACGCCCGAAAAATAGTGTTATTAAAAAAATCAGACCAAGGAGAATACCGATTGAGAGAGTAAAATCACTTATAGCTCGTTCTACCAGCGGCGCAATGTTTATATCAAAAAGTTTGATGGGGTAAAAAAAGCCTAGGAATCCGGCAATGTATGTTGTTGCAATCAAAAAGGCACAAAAGAGCCGTATTCTTTGAATTGTTTTGTTTTTCATTGGTTAATATCCCTGTTAAACCTCTTTTATTTTAGGTGTGTGAGATTTTTTATCAAGGTTTTTGGTTGGGTTGTGAACGATTGTCTTAATGGTTTGAGTTTGCTCTATATCTAAAATTATTGACTTTTATTGTTTGTGAGGTATGCTCATGTAAAAGGAGATTAAAATGCGTTATACAATCGGACAAGTTGCGAAAAAGCTTGGGCTTACGGCTCATACGTTGCGGTATTATGATAAAGAGGGGCTGTTGCCTTTTGTTAAAAAAGGGTCTTCAGGAGCGCGGGTTTTTGAAGATGATGATTTGGATTGGCTGTTGATTTTGGAATGTTTAAAAGCAACGGGAATGCACTTAAAAGATATAAAGAAATATATGGATTTGTGCTTGGTTGGAGATTCTACACTTCAAGAGAGGATGAATATGTTTGTTCGGCAAAAAAAGAGAATCGAAGAACAAATGCAACAATTAAATCAATATATGGAAAAAATTGATTTTAAAATCGCTTACTATACTGAGGCTGTTAAAAACGGCAGTACAGATATTTACAAAAAAAATAAATATTTAGCGCAAGAAAGAGAACGTATTTTCGGACATAAGTAAGTTTGTTATAAAATTCCTTTTATTGCTTTAAAAATTGGGGTTGCTTGTGTGGAGATAGTTCCCGAATAATTGGGGCGAGGAGTGTCTGTCAGCAGGCTGTAAAAATATGAAACGCAAAATAGGCGGACGGCGCAAGTCAGCCCCATCTTTTTATCTTTATTAATGTTTATCATCTCTAAGAGATTATTTCTTTTAATGTTTTCTCTTTTGCATATCGTGTCGATGGCTTCCCATTCTGCATTTGCGAGGCGCATACTGGTTTTTTTAGTTGAAATAAAGATTACTTTGCTTGTTAATTCAGCCATAATGTTTCCCTTCTTATATACTTTTTGTTGTTTTTATAATGTCTGCCATAAAATACAGCTTTGGCTTGTGCTTTTTGTTTTATACAATTCCTTTAATGGCTTCGAAAATCGGGTTTATAAATTCATTAGAGGCGTTGCCGGTTTTGGATTTGCCAGAAATTGAGTTTTTATAGTAAATAATTGAAAATAAACGAATAGATGAAGTTAAGCCTAAGCGCTCATCGCGGTTTATATCAATAAGTTCAAAAAGGGTTTTTCTAGAAATGTTTTCACGTTTACAAATAGTTTCAATGGCTTCCCACTCAGCCGGAGCTAAGCGCATACTGGTTTTGCGATTGTAGATAGTTATAACACGGTTAGATAATGATGTCATGGTTTTCTCCATATTTTGTTTTAGTTATTATCTGATAATAATTTATTTAATGCAACTATTATTTTATTTATTTTATATAATTTTATATAATTTTAATCTTTTTTTATGTTTTTTTCTTTCTTAAAGTTGGGTGAATTTTGTGTCTTTTTACTAAAATTGATTTTCTTTGTGAAAAAATACTTTGATTTTATTTTTTTATTGGCTATGATTTTTTGTGATTTGGTTTTTGCGTGATAGAGAAGGCTAAAGATGGAACCATTTGAAATTTATTGTAAAACTATGCAATGTTTTGATGAAATAGAAAAATTATGCCTTTCGAGAAGTTTTATGTTGGCAAAGCAAAAGATTGACGATGAAAATGTTA
The DNA here is from genome assembly GCA_017939155.1 of Alphaproteobacteria bacterium. GTDB lineage: Bacteria > Pseudomonadota > Alphaproteobacteria > RF32 > CAG-239 > CAG-267. Next base: position 8,120 of record JAGAZZ010000019.1, read on the forward strand.
TAGCAAAAGCTGCTTTGAAATGTAAAAAATTAATGAAAGGTTTAAAAGATTTGCGTCAGGATGCTTCTTTGATGCGAAAAGCTTGTCAGTTATCTGTTTGCGAACCGATGAGGAAAAAGACCGGTGAACTGTTGGAGCAAATTGATTCGATTTTAAAAAAAGAGCAGGAAGACAGAGAGTATTTTAATGTGTCATTTAAAGAAGCATATCGTCCCGAGCCGAGATATGCTTATGAAAATGATTATCCGACGGATGAGCCTAGAGCGAAGTTTTTATTGTGGGAGCCGGGGGCTAATCCGTATCGTGATTTGCAGAATATTAAAAGAAATAAAATTTCCGATAAGGCTATTAATTTATTTGAAATATGTGATTTGTTTTGCGATTTCAGGCGGATTTTAAGAGAAGACAATGCTTATGAAAGTATGTCTAAAGAAATAGAGGTCTTGTTTGCAACTTATCAGATTTCGCTAGATTAAATTTTTTATATCATCAGCTATTTGTTTGGCAATGTTGAGCGGTTTTACGGAGATATTTTGAGGCGGTGTGTCGGAGAGTTCTTCGGCGTATTTTTGCTCGTAAAGTGATTGGACGAAGCGCAAGTGTTTTTTTGTAAGCCAGTTTGCTCCTGTAAATATTTGCAAAGGTTTGTTTGTGGCGGTTGCTTCACAGCACATAGAAACGGAATCTCCGGTGACGATGAGATTATCGGCGCAAGCAAGGAAGCCGAGATAGGGGTTATCTCCTTTATTTTCCCATAAATAGGTATAAGAGGGAATAGTATTTAAGCGGGATATGATTTTATCTTCGGCTGCTTTTCCCGTGCGTCGCGATGTTGTGATTAGCAAAGAGCCGCCCTGAGTTTGTTTTAGAGCAAAGACTTTATCTGCTAAAAGTTCGGCATTTTTTAATGAAAACGGGTGTTTTTTTATTGCGCCACCGATGATAAGAGCCGTTAACGGGCGAGGAAGATGAGCAAATTTGTCTTGCCAAGTTTGTTTGGCGGTTAATAGTTTTTCTGCTGTAACAAAGTGCGGAGAGCCGGTTGTATACTTAATATTCGGGGCTGAAAATTTATTACGGTCGTGTTCGGGAACATAGACAGCGGAAAATTCTTTTACGCCGCTTTTGCCGATATGCAGAAGCTGAACTAATTTTGTGGTTGGATTTTGTTTTTTTATAAAACGGGCAACGGGTGCTGTGCGCCGCGAGGAAGATAAAACAAAATCAGGAAAGGGGGCTTGGAACAAAGTTTTTGAATCTTTTGTTAAACCGATGAGGGTCTTGGCGCGAATGAAGTTTGGTAAGGCGGCAAGTTTTGTGTATTTGATTTCTTTGGTTATAATTTCAAATAAATTTTTATCAAGTTGATTGGCAACCCCCAAAGCTTGGCTACGGCTGCCGTTACGGTTGTCTAACAATATCCAAATAGTTTTTTTCATAAATTTAGGTCTTTTTGATAAATTAGTGTCTTTTTTTAGGCTTTTATTAAGTTATATATGATATTTAAGAATATATGCAAGTAGAATTTTGCTTGAAGGGTGTTTTATGATGTTAAAATATTTTGTTTTTTTCTTGTGCCTTTTTAATGCTTCTTTGGCATTTGCTCAGGCGGCAAATTTGACTGATGCCAAGTATTTGGCGGTTTTGAAAGTCGTGACTGACCATAAAATGGAAGATGCGGAAATTAAACCGGATTTAGAAAAACTAAGAGAACATCAGCGTTTTAAGAAAGACCTTCAAAAGATGGTGGGAAAATTAGATAATTCCAGACCCAGCGAAGCTACTAATCGAAAAATTATGCGGATTTTACAAAAAGCCGGAAAAGATATATATAATGAGTTGAAGTAAGGAGATTGATGATGAAAAAATTATTTGTATTGGCTACTGTTTTGTTAATTAGCGCTTGTTCAACCAAATATATTTTGATGGACGAAAACGGCAATCCGGTTAAGGAGGGATATTATACTTCCGAAGAAGAAGCCAGGTCGGGAATGGAAGGCAATTTGAGCCAAGCGGGTGAATATATTAATGATGTCAGTGAAATTTCTTCTAATGATGTTTTTGTGGTGGGTGAAGGAGCTGATTTTGTAACGTATCAGTATAAAAATGTGCGTGTTGATGAAATTTCTCCTCTAGCTTCGATGTATTGCGCGGATGCGACATACGGCAGTTCGCCTTATTTAAGAGAAGTCAGTTTGTACCATAACGGCTTTATGCGGGCAACGTTTGATTGTGTCAATCTTGCAATCTAAGAGTTTATTCCCTATATTAATTTAGAAAGGCATGAGGGAATAAAAATGGCTAAAGATTTATATGATGTTTTAGGTGTTAGCAAGTCGGCAACAGCGACAGAGATAAAATCTCAGTATCGGAAGTTGGCAAGAAAATACCATCCGGATTTAAATAAAGATAATAAAGAGGCGGCGGAACGTTTTAAAGAGGTTTCGGCAGCTTATGATATTTTAGGTGATAAAGAAAAACGGCAGAAATACGATAATAAAGAAATAGATGCCGAGGGCAAGCCGACCGGGTTTGGCGCAGGTGGATTTAATGCCGGAGGTGGTGGTTTCGGCGGGTTTGGAAACGGCGGTTATCAAAGCTATTCCACGCAAGGGTTTGATGGTGCCGGATTTGATTTTTCTTCATTGTTTGGCGAGGATATTTTCAGCCGTTTCAGCAATAATGGCGGAAGCGGTTTTTCTCAAGCACGCAGACAGAAAGGTCAAGACGCGGCTTATTCTTTGGAAGTTGATTTTTTGGATGCGGCATTGGGTGCAGAAAAAAGCCTTATGATGAATGGCAAACAATTAAATGTTAAAATTCCGGCAGGAACATCATCCGGTCAAGTCTTGCGTTTAAAAGGGCAAGGTTTTGCAGGAACTAATGGCGGAGAAAACGGTGATGCTCTTATTACTATAAATGTTCGTCCTCATACTTATTTTAAGACTGAGGGGAAAAATGTTGTTATTGATTTGCCGATTTCGATGAAAGAAGCAATACTCGGGGCGAAAGTGATTGTGCCGACGATTAGCGGAAAAGTTAATTTAAAAATTCCGGCTTATTCTTCAAGCGGCGAAAAACTTCGGCTTAAAGGCAAAGGAATTAAAACGAAAGATGGCGTCGGTGATGAAATTGTTAATTTGGTTATTATGGCACCTAAAAAGAAAAACGAAGAACTGGAAAATGTTTTAAAAAATTCGGTTGAGGAGCAAATGAGGTCTTTTTAATGAACTTTGAATTACTTGAGAAATTTGAGTGGTATAATGACCCGGAGAATGTGCGCTTTGAACAAGATGGCGGAATGGTTATTTTTGCTAAAAAAGGAGGAGATTTTTGGCAGAGCGTCCATCGCGGGTTTAAAAAAGATGACGGACATTTCTTTTTTTGCCGAGAGAACGGGGATTTTAGCCTGACCTTAAAATGGAACTTTGAACGATTAGAAAAGTTTTCACAATGCGGGATTATGCTTAGAATCGATGAAAGAAATTGGTTTAAAGCGTCTTTGATGAACGAAAATGCGGATGAAAATGTATTAGCTTCGTCCTTGAGTGTGGGTGGTCATTCGGATTGGAGCGGTTTTTCATTAAATAAACCGGTTGAAGAAATTTGGTTTAAGTTGAGCCGAGTTGGAGATGACTATGTGTTTTTCTATTCGCTTGACGGGATTAAGTTTGTCAAGCAACGAATGTTTTATTTAAAAAGCTATGAGGAAGTGAAAGCAGGGGCATATATTGCCAGCCCGAACCAAGGTGACTTTTGTGCTGAATTATCTCATTTGAGGCTTGATGTTTAAACGAATCGTGTTGTTAAAAAAGTGTAAACATTATTTCAAATAAATTCAAAAATATCCTCTTGACATTTTTTTAAATTTAGTGTTCTTATAGTTCTGTAATAACATACATTTTAGTACGTATTTATAATTCAGGAGGCTTGATGGCTAGAAAATGTAAGGAAGATGCTGAGAAAACAAGACTGGCGGTTTTAGAATCTGCGTTGGATGTTTTTTCGGATAAAGGATATGCCAAAGCTACTTTTGATGAAATTGCCGCGCGGGCGGGGTTCACAAAAGGGGCTGTTTATTGGTATTTTAGAAATAAAGCGGATTTGGTTGCAGCATTGATTCTTGAGTATGTTGGCGCAAAACGTCAAGAGGTTATGAAATTGTTGCCAGCGGGAGATACGTTTGATGATTTATTAGATTATTTTATTATATGGGCGGATGCCGGAGCGAAAGACTTGCGTTTTTCTAGATTTCAGCGTTTTGTTATGTGCCAGATGGAATGGTCTGAGGCCGTTTTAAGCAGGGTTGAAAAAACATTAGCGACAACGAAGGACTGGCATTTAGAGAAAGTTAATCAAGTTTTGGTAGAATCGAACAAGCGAGGCGAGCTGAAAGATGGTATTAATATAGATGTTGTTCAGCATGTTATTATTTCAACATATATGGGAATCGTTTTTTCTTCCATTAGCAAGCGGGTGCCTTATAATTTGGTAGAAATGGTCAGAACAGGTTTAACACTAATGTTTGAAGGGCTTAAAAAATAGAGAGGGTTGTGATGAAAAAGAAAATATCAGTTGATGTATTTAAAAAATTGAAATTAGAAAAAGGTGTGAATGTGAAAAAAAATTATTTGTTTTTGGGAGCGGCTGTTGTATTGGCCGCTGTTGCAGGATGTCATTTTTATGGGCAGAAAAATGCGAATAGAGGAATGCCGGCGATTAATGTTACAGCAGCCGTAGCAGAGGAAGTTGAAATTAACAATCCTAAAACCTACGTTGCATTGGTTGAGGCAATTAACAGCGTTGATGTTGTGGCTAAAGTCAGTGGTAGTTTGGATAAGGTTAATTTTAAAGAAGGCGGTTATGTGACAAAAGATGAACCGTTGTTTGTGATTGATAAAGACCGTTATCAGGCAAATTATAATTTAGCAGCAGCACAACTTGAAAGCGCTAAAGCTAATTTGACGAAAACAGAGCGCGATTTTAACAGACAAAGAGAGCTGACAAAGAAAAAAATTGCTTCAAAAGCAACGTTTGATAGCGCAGAAAGTGCTTATTTGCAGGCAAAAGCTGCTGTTGCACAGGCGGAAGCTCAGCTTGAATTGGCAAAAATTGATTTAGATAATACCGAAGTTAAAGCATATATTGACGGTTATATTGGTAAAACCAAGGTAACGGTTGGAAACTACGTTAACGCTTCTGCCGAGCCGTTAGCGCGTGTGGTTCAGGTTAATCCGATTAGAATAGCTTTTTCATTGACTGATAAAGAATTTTTAGAGATGAAAGCGGCCGGTGAGCGTGATTTGAATGATTTTGTTGTTAATATTGAGTTGGCAAGCGGAGAAATCTTTAGTGAAAAATTGGATAAGGTTTTTGCCAATAATGAAATCAATATGGGAACAGCAACAGTTGCCGTTTATGCGGATATTAATAACGATAAGGGGTTATTAAAACCAGGTGCTTACGTTAAAATGTTTATTACGTCAGCTCAACCTAAAAAAGGGATTGTCGTTCCGGAAGTTTCTATTATGCAAAATGAAGAAAATTCGCAGGTTTATGTTATTACAGCCGATAATACCGTTGCTCTTCGCAATGTAAAGTTAGGGGATACATACGATGGCAAGCAGGTTATTGAAAGCGGTTTGACAGCTGGTGAAAAAGTTGTTATTGGAGGACAGCAAAACCGAATGATGCGTCCCGGTGCCGCTGTAAAAGAAGTTCAAGCGAAATAGTTTGTAAGGGAGCGTAACTATGTTTTCGAAGTTTTTTATTGAAAGACCGCGCTTTGCGGTAGTTATTGCTATTGTGATGAGCTTGGCAGGGGTGATTGCCTTGTTTACGTTGCCGATAGCGATGTATCCTGAAATTACACCGCCGACGGTGAGCGTGACAGCAGATTATACCGGTGCGAGTGCCGAAACCGTGGCTAATACGGTGGCTATTCCGATTGAGAAAGAAATTAACGGCGTTGATAATATGATGTATATGAACTCGTCTTCATATAACTCGGGGTGCTATCAGTTGGACATCAGCTTTGAAATCGGTACAGACCCTGATTTGGCGCAAGTTAAAGTACAGAATCGTGTGCAAAAAGCGATTAACAGTTTGCCGGATGAAGTGCAGGCGCGCGGTGTGAACGTTGCCCGCCGTTCTTCTGAAATTTTGGGCTTCTTGCAGGCAATTTCTCCGAACGGAACACATGACAGAAACTTTTTGAATAACTATGTGACCAATAACATTAAAAATAACCTCGGGCGTCAATATGGCGTTGGTGATGCGAATGTTATGGGGTCTGATTTGAGTATGCGTGTTTGGTTAGACGCAGATAAAATGGCGGCTCTTAACTTGCCGATTAGTGCTGTTCGGGCGGCGATTACCAGCCAAAACTATCAGCCATCACTGGGGTCAGTTGGTGGTGAGCCGAATGACGGAACAAGCAAAATGGTCTTTTCTTTGGAGACAAAGGGGCGTTTGAACGAAGCGAGCGATTTTGAAAATATTATCGTTCGTACCGAGGCCGAGGGTGGATTGGTGCGTTTGAAAGATATTGCAACGGTTGAGGTTGGGTCAGAAAACTATTTGATTACTTCTGATGTGGACGGACAGCCGAATGTGGCGATTATGCTTAACAAACTTTCGGGTGCGAACGCGCTTAAGGCTATGGAAGCGGTTAAGGCTGAGCTTGCCCGTCTGTCAAAATATTATCCGGAAGATTTTGAAGTTAGAATCTTTTTTGATGCAACGGAGTTTATTCGAGTTTCCATTGAAGAAGTTGTCTTTACTTTGATATTGACGTTCTTTTTGGTGGTTGTGGTCTGCTATGTCTTTTTGCAGGACTGGCGAGCAACACTTATTCCGTCAATTGCTATTCCGGTATCAATTTTGGCAACGTTTGCTGTGATGTTGGCGTTAGGGTATAACTTGAATATTTTAACGTTGTTCGGCTTGATTTTGGCGATTGGTTTGGTGGTTGATGATGCAATTGTGGTTGTTGAGCGCGTGCTTTATTTAATGCAGACCGAAAACCTGACACCGAAAGAGGCTTCTATTAAGGCGATGGAACAGGTGTCTTCGGCGGTTGTGGCGACAACGCTGGTGCTGCTTGCGATTTTTGTGCCGATTGCTTTTATGGGTGGCGTAACCGGACGTATTTATCAACAGTTTGCAATTGCAATTTCGTTTGCGGTGCTGTTTTCCGGTGTAAACGCTTTGACTTTAAGTCCGGCTTTGAGCGCAACCTTGCTTAGACCGATTAAACCGAGAACATCAGGTTTCTTGTATCGTTTTGAGCAAATGATTAATGCCTCAAAAAACAGATATGTTAAAACGGTGGCGTGGCTTGGACGCAAGATGGCAATTATTGTTTTGATTTTGGCTATATTGGCAGGATTAAACTTATTTTCTGTTATGAATATCAAGTCATCATTTTTGCCGGATGAAGACCAAGGTGTGATTATGGCAAATATTCAATTGCCGGAGGGTGCTTCCGGAAAACGGACTCTTGATGTGATTGATAAGACTCGCGGGATTATGAAAACCGAGGATAAAATTAAATCGGTGATGAATTTACGCGGATTTAGTATTCTTGCAGGGCAAGGCGAAAACGTCGGTTTTAACGTTATTTCTTTGGAGCCGTGGGCTGACCGTAAAGAGATTATTGATTATTCAACAAATATCAGAAATCGTTTGCAAGCTGCTGTTAGCGGAATTCCTGAAGCAAATATTATGCTGTTTGAAATGCCGGCTATTCCGGGGTTGGGAAATAACAACAGTATGGATTTGCGTTTACAATCCATTGAGAGTACGGATATGACCGAGCTTGAGAAAAACTTAAATCAGTTTTTGATGAAGCTTAATCAACTGCCGGAAGTGGCGATGGCTTATTCGACATTTACTTCTAAGACGCCGCACGCTTATTTGGATATTAATCGTGAAAAAGCTGAGTTAATGGATGTTTCCATCGGAAATATTTATTCTACATTACAAACCTATCTCGGGTCTATGTATGTAAATGATGTGAACATCGGAACACAAGCTAACAAAGTTATGGTGATGGCAGATTGGAAGTATCGCAAGAACTTGGAGAGCATTAAAAATCTTTATGTTCAAAGCAATACCGGCAATATGGTGCCGTTAGGCAGCCTGATTGAAATCAGACGCGTGACGCTTCCGCGTGCGGTTGACCGCTATAACCAGTATCCGGCGGCAACGATTAATATTACGGCTGCGGAAAACTCCAGTTCCGGTGCGGCAATGGAAGCGGTGGAAAAACTGGCTGATGAGGTACTTTCTAATAAATATGCCTATGAGTGGTCAGGTATGAGCTTACAAGAGAAGCGGAATCAGGGACAAATCGGCTTTTTGGTTGCGCTGGCGATTTTATTTGCTTATCTCTTTTTGGTGGCACAATATGAAAGCTGGTCAATTCCCGTGTCGGTTATTCTTTCGGTGCTGACGGCAATGTTGGGCGCGTTTATCGGAATGTTTGTGACCGGATTGCCTTTGAGTATTTATGCCCAGTTAGGTTTGGTCTTGCTTGTTGGTTTGGCGGCGAAAAACGCAATTTTGATTGTTGAATTTGCTAAAGAAGAACATGAAAAAGGCACGTCGTTGGTTGAATCGGCTGTTGTCGGAACGAAAGAGCGGTTTAGAGCGGTGTTGATGACAGCGTTGACCTTTATTTTGGGTGTGGCGCCGATGGTTTGGGCAACAGGAGCTTGCTCCGGTTCTCGTGTTGCCGTTGGTGTGCCGGTATTTGCCGGAATGCTTTTCGGAACATTGTTCGGTTTGATTGTAATTCCTCTTTTGTATATTATGGTTCAAACTATAGTTGAACGAAAGAAGAAAGAACAATAACTCTTTTGAAACAAACTAAAACGGCTACTGTTTTGTAGCCGTTTTTCTATTTAATCGTGGAAAATATTTTATTTATGCTGCTTTGATTTTCAGCATATCCGCCTTTACCCTCTTCTTCCCGATACCCTGATAGTCAAAGCCATTTTTCAGAGCGTCGTTGACGTCGAGCAGATTGCGGCAATCGACGATGTTTTTATGGCGCATTAAAGAAGCGGCTTTTGCCAAATCAAGTGCCTTAAATTCG
>JAGAZZ010000020.1 GCA_017939155.1 Alphaproteobacteria bacterium
ACTGCCACAAATTAGCACGGCTTTTCGGCAAAAGCAAGTTATGAAATGCAAAAAAATGCTTTTTTAGGAAAAACTCGGTTATTTTTAGCACATTAAAAATTTCTTCATAAGAAGGATTTTCATTGTTATCCACAACAAAATGCGGATATAAAAACAAGCGGTCGTGATAGGGCGCACCGACCTCACGGCAGACGGCTTTGCCGGTTTTGGGAGAAACATAATACAGACCTTCGGTTTGTCCGGTGACGGCGCAACAGTCTAATGACAAACCTATTCCCAAATAATCCAGCGCATAAAACTCAAAAAAAGCGTAATAAGTCAGCATTTGTTTTAAGGTTTTGGCGGTGAAAAAACGGGTGGCGGTTTGGTAGAGCTGCAAGGTTTCTTCGTTTTCGTTTAAAAGGCGGGTGAACATCGGCAGGACGGCGGTCATCAATTGCAGCTTTTTAATGTCTGTCATCATATTGACGGCATTGGGCTCTAAAAGCTCGGTGCGAAAAAGGCGACGCATATTTTCTTCTAAGCGCGCCGAAGCTTCAAAAAAAAGCTTATTGCCGGGTTGAAACAGCCCGCGGTTCTTTTTGTTTGTGCCGTTAGAAACATAACCCGTAATTTTGCCTTGATTTAGGGTCAAAAGGGTGACAATCAGGGCTTTTTCACCGTATTTTTTTGCGTTTAGGACGTAGCCTTCGTCTTTTGTTATCATTTTTTGCCTGCTTTAATTGAGGAGATGATAGCAAAGTGCTTAAGCGTTGTCAACGGGTGTGTGGGGGATGGGGATTAGTCAAAAAGGCGGGGTTATTTAAGATAGTAAACGATACTGCAGTTTGAGTTGGCTTTGGCGCACGCGGTGCATTGGTCATAGAGTTGATTGTAGGTTAAATCATTGAGGCAGAGTTTGTTAGCCGGGCAGTGTTGTTTTCCGTAAATAAAATCACCAAACCTAGTGTTTCCTTTCCAAAAGGTTATAGATGACAGTTCTTCAAGCTGTTTTAGAACATCATTGATAAGGGAAACGCAACGTTGAGCTTCTTCTGTTGAATTTTTTTGTTCGCTTTCTAATGCGTGAAAGCTATATTGAAACTCGATTACCTGCTCTTGTCTGACAGAAACGCGATGGCGACCGCCATTGTCATCTACAATATGCTTATCACTTATTCTTTGCCAAGAGGAGGGGATGAGCCCCATTTGTTCGAGGAGCACGGCTAGGTCAAATTGTGTACCATCATTATCGGGAAGCCCTGCGGCGCGGCGGGTTCTGACCCAATCTTTTTGATATTTCATAATGTCTTGAATAAACATTGAGTAGGTGGCAAGAAAGCGGGTGTATTTATATTTTGACATGGCTTTGTTAAAGCCAGCGATAGCGCCGACAGATAGGATGCCTACAATGGCTAACACGCCTAACATCTCAATCATTGACCGCCCGAGTTGGTTAACAACGCTTTTTTGTACCATACTTTATCTCCTTAATTTCACCATAAACCTTGGTTTATGGAGAGCGGAAAATAAATTTGATAATAATAGAGCGGTCTGCTTTATTTCAACAACTTAGCAAAATTCAAGTTTAACGGATTTTTAAGGTTTAATATATAAAATAAACCAACCTTTATGGAGAGTTTTTTGAAGCTCAATAAAAGGCTTTTAATTTGATAATTAAAAGCCTTTTTTCTCTTAAAATATATCCAATTTTTTGCGCACGTTTCAAACTGCTTTTTTAGCGAGAAAGCTTTAGGAAAGGGCTTTTTGAAGAGCGATGAAGATGTTTTTTATTTGTTTTCTGATTTCCGGTTGATTATCACAATGCGAAGCGTTTGGCTCTATGATTAACTTTGAATTTTTCCATTTAGAGTGTAGATATCGGGCTTGGCTTACGAGGCAATCGTTATCTTTTTGACCGTGAAGTATAATGCCTTTGATGTTATTTTGGTCGAGTTTCGTAAGTTCTTTTTCCCAGAGGGTATCATCAAAAAAATAATGATTAATGCTGTAATGGAGGAAAATTTTATTAGCTATGAGATTTTTTTGTGTTTCGTTTTGTTTGGGTTGTATGGGGTTATTGGTGGCTAGTATATTGAAATAGCGGGTCATTTGCGCACTTAGACGAAGAGCGTCTTCTTTATTTTGTGATAATATTTTGTTATAAAATTGTTGATTTAAAGGGATGTTTGGAGAAAGGCCTTGGGTAAACTCGCTCCATTGGGTGGAAAAGTTTTGTTTTGAGCCAGAAAAAGTCCATTCTTCATCACAATCGCGTCCGAGAAAAATGGCTCTGAGGACAAGATAAAGGCAATTTTTAGGATATCTTAAGGCATATAGAAGACCAAGCGTTGTTCCCCACGAGCGTCCGAAAATGATGCATTTGTTTAAGTTTTCCGTTTTGCGGATTTGTTCAATGTCTTCAATTAATAAAGAGGTTGTGTTGGCAAGAAGGGAACCTGTGGGGGTGCTTTCACCGCAACCGCGTTGGTCAATCGTGAAAAGGTGGAAAAAATTTAAATCAATAAGTTCGATATTATTGTAATTGATTTCGCCGCCGGGACCGCCGTGTAGCATTAAAATCGGTATGCCGGTCGGGTTGCCATATTCCCGATAGGCTATTGTGTGAATATTATCCCGTTTAAGGTATTTTTGTTTGTATGGTATTGTCATAAGTCGGATAATAAATAAAAAAAATATGAAAGTAAATAAAAGATACTAATATTATCGAAAATTTTGTGAAAACATATCTCTAAAATTGGAAAAAGGCTTTTAATTTGATAATTAAAAGCCTTTTTTATTTTAAAATATATCCAATTTCTTTCGTACGTCGTCAAATTGTTTTAAGACGGATAACACGCCTTTCATATCTTTAAGGGCGATGGTGTTGGGGCCGTCAGAGAGAGCTTTGTCCGGATTTTCGTGGGTTTCCATAAAGACAGCAGCGACACCGACGGCAACCGCGGCGCGGGCAAGTACAGGCGCAAACTCACGTTGTCCGCCGGAAGAACCGCCCATTCCGCCCGGTTGTTGAACTGAGTGTGTGGCGTCAAAGATTATCGGACAGCCGGTATCTTGAGCCATTCTCGGCAAGCCGCGCATATCCGTTACTAATGTATTATAGCCAAAGCTGGTGCCGCGCTCGGTCAAACAAACATTATGATTGCCGGACTCGTCGCATTTGACAACCAAATTTTTGGCTTCCCATGGGGCTAAAAACTGCCCTTTTTTGATGTTTATGACTTTACCAGTGTTTGCGGCGGCAACAACCAAATCTGTCTGCCGGCAGAGAAAAGCCGGAATTTGGAGCATATCAACGTGCTCGGCGACAATTGCGCATTGGTCTTTTTCGTGAACGTCGGTGACAATCGGCAAGTTGTTATAGAGTTTTTTTATTTCATCAAACGTGCGCATTCCCTCTTCAAGCCCAACGCCGCGCGCGCCGTGAATCGAGGTGCGATTGGCTTTATCAAACGAAGCTTTGAAGATGTAAGGAATATGGAGCTCGGAGGTGATTTCAACCATGGCGCCGGCGATGTCTATGGCGTGTTGCCTGCTCTCAATCTGGCAGGGACCGCATAAAAGTCCGAACGGGAGGGTGTTAGAAAGTTTGATACCGTTGACGTTGATTATTCTTTGTTCCATGGTGTTATCCTTAAAAAAATTGACCTTATGGCTTGATGATAACGAGCTTTTGCGGGGTCGTCAATTATGTTGTTTTTTTATCTACTTTTATTTTGGGGTGAAAATGTGCTTGCATTTTGTGTTTTTTTGAGGTATAAGAGAGATACTTATCTAAGAATATGTTAAAATTAATGTAAATTTATTATGAAAAGAAGTAAAATTTCTGTTCCTCAATTTAATTCTTGTGAGGAAACTCTTTCTTATATGGAAGAGAACAAATATGAAGCTTCAATAGAAGAGATGAACGCCTTGGTTAACAACTTATTGAAAACGCCAAAGGTTGTTCCTTTTTTGATTGAAAAAGTGAAGTCACTTGCTCCGCTTGAGCGCAGAGAAAAACTTGATTTTCCGCTCAGAGGGCTGGGAGAAGGGTATGGTGCCAGTGATGGGTATATGAACTATGACTATACCGACCCGAGAACACTCTTGCTTGAAGCGGCATCCCGTCTGACCGAGCGTGGACAATGCAGGTTGTTTGGAATTCCCGGTGCCGAAGCTTATTTTATGGAAGTTGCCAAGACGGGCAAAACGTTGACGGCTTTGGTGCAAGAGCGGCTTTTAGAGCAGGAATATGGCGAAGTTGTCCTCAAAATGTATGTCTATCAGGGCGGAAAGCTTTGCTATGAAGTGAAAAAGAGGTACACCGTAGGCGATTTGCTTTATGGGGTTGACGCTTAAAAAAAGGCGGCTGTTTTACAGCCGCCTTTTTAGTTTGCCTTAGTGCTCGGGACAACGTCTGGCGTTTAGGGTGTTTTTGACGCTGATTTTAAGCGTGTAGGGGACTTTCGGCGCAACCGAAAAACGCCACTCGCGCTCGGTGTTATCACCGGCGGTGCTTTTTAATGATTCGGTTAAAATTTCCGCTTTGGCGGGGAGGTTTTGTTTTAAAATAATGGATGTTTCTTTATCGCCGTTGTTGGTGATTTCAAAAGTGACATCATAGATGTAGGTGGTTTCAAACAGCGGGCAAGAGGTGTTGGCGGCGGTTTTGAGCTCACGTTCGCTTTGTTTTTGGATAGAGTTTATTTGCCCTTTGGCGAAAACATCAAAAAAGCGTCCGGCTTGAAGGGTGAGATGTTGACCAACGGCGGTATCATTGATAGTGTTTTCTCCGACAAATTGGAGCGCGTTCTCTTTGTCTTTATCATAAAAACTGATTTTTCCTTTTGGTAACGGCAGACCTAAGCCGTCTTCGGTTTGGTTGGTGAAATTATAAATGACTTCCGGGTGCAGGTCTTTGAAGGAGTTTTTGGCTTCGGCAAAATATAAAGGCGATGTAATCCGACCGTGCTTTTTGTATTTAACGTTTGGCGCGTCAATGAAAGAAATTTGTTTAATCTGCCCGTTTTTAAGCGAGATTTTTTCAGGCATTTTATAAACATAGTAACCGCCGACGCTTGAGGGGGCTGAGATGACGGCGCTGTCTGAAGCGACTTCTTCAACCGCGCCCATTGCCATTGTGTTCATCATAGCGCGTTTGAACATCCGAGGGGCTAAGACCTGACTTACGGTATTGACATCGCCGGCGATGACACTGGCTGAGATGTCTCTAAAACTGCTGCCGGAGTTGTTATTAATGGAAACACGACCTAAGAGCGATAAGGTTTCGTCATTATTGATTTTAGCAACATAGTTTGCCGACCAGGAGAAACCGGAGGCGAGATAAACCAGGTTTAAGCTTTTTTCGCCGGCGGTTGCAGTTTGGGCTTTGGCTTTAAACACGGGAGAGGGGTTTAAGCTTTGGGGAATATTGTCAAAAATGACACGACCGGGGAAGTTTGTTTCTATCCCGTAGTCAAATTTTAAGACCGGGGTGAAGCCGTTAGCGGCGACGAGCGTTGCGGTTTCAAAAATATTTTCACCGGTTTTTTCGTTTATGCGCACGGTTTTAACGGTTTTTCCTATGTTGGCGGTGAGCAAGGTGGCTGTGTCTATGCCGGCGTAGTCATAATTTTGCTCGATGATTTTTATGCCGTTGCCAAAAATAAAAGCTGAGTCGGGGAGCATTGTTTCAGCGGCGTCTTTGAAAATGACCTCATTTTGACCGGCGTCAAGCGTGGCTTTTTGTTCGGTTTTGATGAGCGCCAAGTCTTGATTATAGATTGTGATTTCTGTATCAGCCAGGACGTTTTGGCTTAACAGGGCGCAAGCTAAAGATAATGCGGTGTATTTAGAGTTCATTTTCATCTCCCTTAAAAATGTTTGTTTTTCGGTTCTAATTTTGTTAAAATTTAGCACGATAGTATGTCAAGTCCAATTTAATTTGCGTGCTTTGCACCGAGTTATGGATTGCCGCGCAATATGTGACTGACGTCACGGCTCGCAATGACTAAATTGGAATATTTTAACAAAATTATTTAATAGAGTTTTTAATATAAACCGGATATGGGTGATGTCAACCGCGTTTTTTTTAGTGTGGGTTTTATGCGATAAAAAATATTATGGCTACTCCAGGCTTAAGCGGGCTTGCTCCAAGCGCTTGATGTCATCTCGGCATTTCATAGCTTTTTCAAATTCCAAATCAGCGGCGTAAGCTTTCATCTCTTTGGTCAGGCGTTTGATTTCTTTGTCAATGTTTTCGAGCCGGTCACGAGCAATCGGGGCGGGCAATGGCTTGTCGTCTTCGGTTTGCGTCATGGTTAAGAGCGTGTTAGAGATGGCTTTTTTAACCGTTTTCGGGGTGATGTTATGTTCTTGATTATATTGCTGTTGTTTTTTGCGTCGGCGTTCGGTTTCATCTAATGCCTGCTTTATCGAATCGGTTAGTTTATCAGCATATAAGACAACTCTGCCCTCGGCGTTACGGGCGGCGCGACCGATGGTCTGAATCAGCGAACGCGTGGAGCGCAAAAAGCCCTCTTTGTCAGCGTCTAAAATGGCAACGAGCGAACATTCGGGAATATCCAAGCCCTCACGCAACAGGTTAATGCCGACTAAAACATCAAACACGCCCTGACGCAAATCACGAATAATCTCGATACGCTCGAGTGTGTCTATATCCGAGTGGAGATAGCGGACTTTTATGCCGTTTTCATGCAGATATTCGGTCAAATCCTCCGCCATTTTTTTGGTTAGCGTGGTGACTAAAACGCGGTTGCCTTTTTTGATGGTTTGACGACATTCTTCCATTAAATCATCAACTTGATTTTCCACCGGTTTGACGACACAGACGGGGTCTAAAAGCCCTGTCGGGCGGATGACCTGCTCGGCAAAGACGCCTTTGCTTTGTTCTAATTCCCAATCACCGGGGGTGGCGGAAATGAAAATAGTCGGGGCGCGAAATTTGTTCCACTCTTCAAATTTTAAAGGGCGGTTATCGACGCATGAGGGGAGGCGGAAGCCGTAATCCGCAAGGGTGTCTTTGCGGTTGCGGTCGCCACGGTACATCCCGCCGATTTGCGGAACGGAAATGTGACTTTCATCCACAAAGACAAGCGCGTCTTTAGGAAAATACTCAAACAAAGTCGGCGGCGGTTCGCCGGGGGCGCGACCGGTCAGGTAACGCGAATAATTTTCTATGCCTTTGCAATGACCGGTGGTTTCCATCATCTCCAAGTCAAAACGGGTGCGCTGTTCAAGACGTTGGGCTTCGAGGAGTTTATTTTCCTGTTTGAACTCAGCCAAGCGCAAGGCTAAATCTTCTTTAATATGCGTCATCGCCTGCGAGAGCGCGGGGCGCGGGGTGACGTAGTGGTTGGCGGGGTAGACGGTGATTTCATCAAGTTCGGCGGTTTGCTTGCCGGTTAAAGTGTCAAACTCAGTGATTTTTTCAACCTCATCGCCAAAAAAGGACAAACGCCACGCGCGGTCTTCATAGTGGGCAGGGAAAATGTCCAACGTGTCACCTTTGACCCGAAACGTGGAGCGGACGAAGTTGACCTGATTGCGCTCATATTGCAGGGCGGCAAGGTTTTTATAGATATGTTCGGGCGAGACCTCATCGCCTTTTTTAATCTGAAAAGCCATTGCCGAGTATGATTCCATACTGCCCAAACCGTAAATACAGGAAACAGAGGCGACGATGATGACGTCTTTTTCTTCCAAGACGTTTCGGGTGGCGCCGTGACGCATACGGTCGATTTGTTCGTTTATCGCCGAATCTTTTTCAATGTAAGTGTCTGTTTTGGGAATATAGGCTTCGGGTTGGTAATAGTCATAATATGAGACGAAATATTCAACGTGATTATGAGGAAAAAACTCTTTCATCTCGGCATAGAGCTGAGCTGCCAAGATTTTATTTGGCGCCATAATCAGGGCGGGCTTTTTCATCTCTTCAATAATTTTGGCCATAGTAAAGGTTTTGCCCGAGCCGGTGACGCCCAAAAGCACCTGATTTCTTTCCCCTCTTTTTAACCCGTCGCAGAGCTGTTTTATTGCTTCGGGCTGGTCGCCCGAGGGTTCGAAGGGGCTGATGACTTTAAATTCATTACTCATAGGCAAGAATATAGTACCAGAGAAGTGAAATTGTCAAGGGGAAAGGGGGGCTTGTATAGCACCGGTCATGATTGCGAATTTAAAGTCTTATGTACTCATTATGTACACCGCAACTTTAAATTCGCTTCCAGCATCGGACTCTCCAAGCCCTTGGCAACGCTTCGCGTTCGGTCTTTTTGGGGCGTGCTTTGCACGAGTTATGGATTACCACGCCCTTGTGCTCCTGACGTCGCGGGGCTCGTAATTGTTAGTGAAAAAATATAAAGAATAAGATAAAAAGGAAAAGGAAGGGCGGAAGAACGTCTCGTAAGAGAACGAAAAAGTTCGTCGTCATCAAGTTCTCCGCCCAATAACACATGATACTTGATGGGTTGCT
>JAGAZZ010000021.1 GCA_017939155.1 Alphaproteobacteria bacterium
ATTAAACGTCAAACTCGGCGTGTCTACATCCCCCTCAACAACCGCCTCAGAGCTCTCAAAATTTATCACCCCTCGGTCATCTCCGCTAATGTTGGCAACCAACGTACCGCTTAAATTGATGCTTCCGCCGTTAATTAGGTTAATCGTATCGGTTTGGTTTTCATCACCATCTTCCTCATCATCCTCATCAGGCATTCCGCCAATATATAATTTGGCACCGTTATTAACATTAATCACACCACTATCAGAAACAACGACATTGCCCTCTGTAGAGATTTCAGCGGAATCACTTAAAATATTAACTATACCGCCATTGATGTTTATATCGCCAGGTGTTTCCGGTTTAGGAAGCGGAACATCATTTTCATCTAACCAGTCGTAAATTGTGTCCATTTCACCTTTTAGATTAAGGTCACCGCCGCTGATATTAATATCTTTTGCAGCCCAAAGAACAGAGGCTTCATTAACATTAACCGTACCACCGGTCATATTAATACCACCATCCATAACGCTCAAATCTTCGTTCATATTAATTGTTGCATTATCGGTAAGATTTAAATCATTATTTACAAACAGAGATTCTTCAATATTCAAGGTATCTTTTACGGTTAAAGTACCCAACGTACCGTAAACCTCTTTATCAAAAGTCAAAGTGCCTGTATTAACATTAAGAGAAGCCAAATCTTCAATCGCGCCTGAGATAGCTTTGCTCAAAGAATGGTCGGCTTCAAATGAAAGATTAGTTCCCAAAACATTCCCGTCAACCAAAGCACCAGAAGATTTAATATTCAAAGAACCATCACCTGAAACATTGGAAATCAACGTGCCGTTAAGGTTAACTTCACTGCTAAGCGCTAAAGTTCCTTTCTCTGCTGTTGTACCATCATCTTTATTAATATGTAAATCAGCCCCTTTAGCAATATTCAAAACACCGCCGGACATTTCTACATCATTTACAGCTCGAAAAGTATTTTCATTTCCTGCAACATTAATAGTTCCACCCGAAATGCTTATATTTTCGGATTCATCTACGTCTATTCTGGCTTTGCCGTTCATATTAATAACGGCTTTATCTGAAACAGAAACGTTCCCCCAAAGAGCAGCATCGTCATTATCATTTCCTTGCATAGTTACTTTTCCGCCACTAATAGAAATAACGCCATTAGAGTCCATTCCTGCTTCAACGGTTTTGCCAATTAAATTAACCTCTCCACCGGTAATATTAATATTGCCGATACTTTGTTTCTCGTTATTTCCGGCACTGATACTGCCTTCCGTCAAATTAATAACACCACCGGAAATATTAAGGTCTTCATCAGTTACAAATTCTGCACCATTCAGGTCTAATGTACCGCCTTTTATATCTGCTGTTTTACTGATAATAGTTGCCCAACTTCCATCATCATTTCGCATGGTAACACTCGCACCATTGTCAATGGTTGTATTACCCTCAACAAACATCATCGGTTTTTCATTGTCTTCCCGATACATAATCAGAGTACCGCCGCCTTGTTGTTCATCTCCAACGGTCAAATTACCCTTAATAACAAACGCATTTTCAGGACTTACCCAATCATCTCCCGCATCTTCTCCATAAGTATTAACCTTAAGCACTGCATCTTTCGATATTTTAACATTTCCCTCATAAAAAATCGGATTTCCCGTATGTTCAACAACATAACTTCCCGATATTAAATCCGTCGCATCTTCAGGAAACGGATTTGCATAAACATTAGCAGCAAAACTAACCGCCACTAACGCTGTTGTAAGTAAAAGTCTATTTTTCATATGAACTTCCTTTATTTTAAGTTACTAAAAAAACCACCATATCAATAAGGTGGTCGGAGAGTTCATCAATCATATTTGCTTAAATGATTCTCTTAGCCTTTAAGCGGAAACTTTGGACATACGCTAAAAGCTCCCCGACCAAAAAAGCTCACACAATTTCAATCGGGGATATATTTACCGTCAGCCATGATGAAAAGCTGACAATATGACGATGTTATACCCTAACACCGAAGCAAATAAGAGCCGATGAAAGCCCCGCACCCCAAAAGGCACTAAGCGCAAAAACGCACCTGTTCATATACTACAAACTAAAACTTAATTTACAACTAAAATCGTACTTTTACAAAAAATTTATTTTCTAAGACGTTAACACAAAAAAAGCACTCTGAACAGAGTGCTTTTTTTCATCTGGGGCGGACGATGAGGCTCGAACTCACGACAACCGGTACCACAAACCGGGGCTCTACCAACTGAGCTACGTCCGCCATTGCTTTAGCCCTTTTACATACAATTATTTATAAAGTCAAGCTAAAAAATAAGATATTTTTTTCTTTTCATAACTAAAATTAATAATTTATTTTCTTTTTTATGCAATTATACTCTCATTCAATGCATAAATAAGGATTCGTTGTAATGTATATATTAAAAAAGTTCTGTTTGACCCTGCTTTGCACAAGCCTCTTTGCTGTTTCAGCCCAAGCTTCCGGCACATCTTCTATCGTTATTGACGCCAAAAGCGGTAATATCTTATATTCCAATAATGCCGAAGAGTTGCGCTATCCCGCTTCTTTAACCAAACTAATGACCCTATACATTACATTTAACGCTCTTGAATCCGGAAAATTAAAGTTAACCGACAAGCTCAAAGTCTCCCGCACGGCAGCCTCCCGCTCTCCCTCAAAACTCGGTGCACCCGCCGGTTCATACATTGATGTCAAAACCCTAATCCAAGCCTTAATCGTCAAATCCGCTAATGATTGCGCCACAGTTTTGGCAGAAGCCTTAAGTCCGACTGAAGCCGAATTTGCCGAACTGATGACCAAAACCGCCCGCAAACTCGGAATGCACCGCACCACGTTCAAAAATGCTTCCGGTCTGCCAAACTCTGCACAAAAAACCACTGCGAAAGATTTAGCCATTTTAGGCGCGGCTATTTATCATCACTTCCCGCAATATTATCCTATGTTTTCTTTAACCGAATTTCAATATAAGGGCACAACCTATAAAACTCATAATTACCTTTTACACGATTCGCTCGGTACAGACGGTATGAAAACCGGTTATACTGCCGCCTCCGGCTTTAACATCTTAACCTCAGCCCAGCAAGGAAATTACCGCGTCATCGCCGTAACTCTCGGACATAAAAAAGTAAAAGAGCGCGACCAAGATGTTTCCAAAATGATGGAATTATCGCTAAACCACATCAGAAAAAATCAACGCGTAAACACAAACAGCTTAAAAAGCGCTATCAATAGTTCGCTTAAAAGCACCAAAACCAAAACTGCTTATAATCACACTTCACGCAAATATCGCCGTTAATAAAAATGCCTGCACCTGATGTTCACATTGTCATTATTGACGGCAAGCCGGGCTCCGGTAGAAAAACGCTTGCTTTCGAGCTGGCGCTGACCCTGCTTTATAATGCACAAAAGACCGCCCTGCTTTTAACGCCCGATTCGCCTTTGCGCAAAACTCTGCAAAAAAGAAAAGAGAAATTTCCAACCCTCCTCACTCCCGCAATTTTAAACCGGGAAGAATTTGAAGCCAAAGCCGGTGATTTCAACGCCATCATTATTCCCGAAACAAATGCTAAAGACAATCTTGCCGCACTGGCGTCGACTTATATAACAATGCTGCCTGCAAACAAGAAAAATGCAGAATTTTTTAGAAAAAATCCCTCTTATATAAATAGTATATGGGAATTAAAAAAGAAAATTGCCGCCACCTATAACCATAGTTTAGACTGGGTTGTCTGTGAAAACAACCTCTCCGGTCATTTTATAAGCGAACCTTCCGCAGAATTAGCCGCTGTTGCCCGCACTTGCGGTTTCCGCACAACTGCGCCGCTCAACCGGCGTTTAGCCTATCAAACCGTAACAACCGGTATTTCCGCACAAGACAAATCTTTGATAGAATTAAAAAACACCCTGACCTATGAAGATATTTGTGCCAAAAGGGAGCTCACTAAACTTGCAGAATTTATTTTCAGCTAATAAATAATCTTTACAAGCCGCAGTTTTTGTTTTAAACTCTGCGGCAAATATGTCATATATTTTGAGGAAAATTTAGATGATACAAACAATTAATACCACTCCTTTCACAGACCAAAAAATGGGAACCGCCGGTTTAAGAAAGAAAACCCGCACCGTTATGCAAAAAAATTATCTTGAGAATTTTCTGCAAAGCATTTTCAACACTATCCCCGATTTAGATAAAAAATCCTTTTTAATCGGCGGCGATGGTCGTTATATGAACAAACAGGCTATTCAGACAATTATCAAAATAGCCGCAGCTAATGGTGTCAAAAAGCTTTATGTCGGGCAAGATGGTCTTGTTTCCACCCCTGCCGGTTCACATATTATCTTAAAAAATCATTTAGACGGCGGCTTTGTCCTCTCTGCTTCGCACAATCCCGGCGGCATTGACGGTGACTTCGGCATAAAATATGCCACCTCCTCAGGCGGTCAATGCCAACCCTCAGAAAGTCAGGCGATTCTCGAACAAACACAAAAAATAAAAGAATATAAAATATCGGATTGCCCCGCTCTTGACCTCACAAAACTAACCACCTATCATTGCGAAAACACCGAAATTGAAGTCATCGACCCCTATATTGACTATATAGAAATGATGAAAAACATTTTTGACTTTCCAAAGCTGAAAAAACTTTTAAGTTCAAATTTTCGCTTTGTCTTTGACGCAATGAACGGCGTGACCGGTCCTTACGGCAAAAAGATTTTTGAAGAAACCTTAGGAGCGCCCGTTGGCTCCGTCATCAACGCCGTACCGTTAGAAGACTTTGGCGGGCTGCATCCTGACCCCAACTTGATTTATGCCAAACATTTGGTTGACTTGATGTATTCTGAAGCTGCGCCGGATTTTGCCGCCGCCAACGACGGCGATGGTGACCGGAATATGATTTTAGGACAGAACTTTTTTGTCACCCCAAGTGACTGTTTAGCGATTCTAACCGCTAATTATAAACTGATTCCCGCCTATCAAAATGGCATATACGGTGTAGCAAAATCAGCCGCAACCTCTATGGCCGTCAAACGTGTTGCCGACAAGCTTAATCTTGATTTTTACGAAGTGCCGACCGGTTGGAAATATTTTATTCATTTAATGGATAGCAATCGGATAACTTTCTGCGGCGAAGAAAGTTTTGGCACCGGCGCCTCACATATCCGCGAAAAAGACGGAATATGGGCAACGCTCTTTTGGTTAAGCATAATTGCTGACACCAATAAATCTGTTAAAGAAATTGTTTTAGAACACTGGAAAAAGTACGGTCGTAATTATTTCTTGCGTAATGATTTTGAAAATATCCCGCAAGAAACCGCTGATAAGCTTATGGCAGACCTTGAAAAGAAACTCCCGACCTTACTCGGTAAAGAGTTCAACGGCTATACTGTTTCTGAGGCTTATCCTTTTATATACAATGACCCGGTAGACAAGACTTCCACGCAAAACGGTTTGATTGTTCACTTTACAGATGGCTCACGTATTGTTTATCGCCTTTCCGGTACAGGAACCAACGGTGCAACTTTAAGAACTTATATCGAGCGTTACGTCACAGACAAACTTTTGGAAGACCCTGAAACAATGCTTGAAGCCTTAAGTGCCGCTTCTCGCACAATTTCAGAAATCACTTCCCGCACCGGCAAAGAGCGCCCCGACATTATAACCTAAAAAAGAGAGCTGAATGTTTAAAACAGACCAAGACATACGCCCGGATAAGATTCTTGAAAAACGATTGTTGCTGCTTGTTTTCGTTTTAACCGCAACTATTGTCAGCATAGGCTTTTTATTTGCCTATCCGACATACCTGCGCCCGATTATCTTATCCGTCTTTGTCTTTATCATTCTAAGCATTTACATCACAATCACCATATTAAAATCCGGTGAAAGCGCTATCCTCTACGGCGGCTTGGCTAACGAGATTTTAAAAGACCGCAAAATCTGTTACACTATCATCAACACCGAGGGCAAAACCGTTTTGCAAAACGAAGCCGCCAAAGAATTCTTAAAAAAAATTCCTGTCTTGACTTTCTTGCAGGAGCACGCTGTTTCCGATGAAAACAACCTCCAAAAACTAAAACAGCTACAACTTTCTGCCGAACATTTTAAAGAAGAAACGCTCGAAATTGCCCTAAAGTTTGATAACAAGACTGTCTTTTCAGGGCAGGAATGGTATCGTGTCACTTTGCGCCCCATCAGCATCAGCCAAACCGATAATACGCAAAAAATCTCGAATTTTGACTTAAAATACAATACCTATCTTTTTTGGAGCTTAGAAAACATCACTTCTGAAAAAACGATGGATACAATTTTTCAAGAAGAACGCCGCGCCTTTTATAACTTTCTAAATTATCTCCCTCTTGGTCTTTATCTCATAAACAACAAAGGCAAAGTCGAATATGTCAACAAAACTTTAAGTGATATATTAAATACTCCCAAACAAGATATCCTTGGTCAGGAAATCACATCTTTTCTCCCTAAAAACCTCGCCACTGAGCAAAAATTACCCAACGGTTGCACTCAATACACAACCTATGTCAAAAACGCCGCTAAAGAAATTGCCGAATATCTTGTCAAAGTTGACTGTTTTAAAGAAGGAAATGAAGTGCAAACCCGCGGTGCCGTCATCGGCAATATTCCCACCAACGCCGGACTAAAACAAGCCTATGAACAAGCAGTTTCAGAAGTAAACACTATATTTAACCTCTCCCCGTTCGGGATGATGATGTTAGATTTAGACCTTGTCATAAAGCGCACAAACCAACGTTTCTTAGATATTTTAGGCGTGCCGTCGACATCCCAATTATTAAACAATTATCTCACCAACTATCTTGATGAGGAAAGTATCGCTAAAATAAAAAAACAACTTGCGTCTTTTAAAGCAGAAAGCACCAAATTGCAACCCGCTTATTTTGACTTAAATTTAAAAGAAAAAAACAAAACCAAGATTCTCCGCCTCTATATCTGCCCGCTGTTTTCTTCCACCATTCAAATAAAAGAGAATATTAAAGGAATTGTTTTATTCTGTTTAGATACAACCGAGCAGAAAAATCTTGAAACACAATTTGCCCAAGCGCAAAAAATGCAGGCAATGGGGCAGCTTGCCGGCGGAATTGCCCATGACTTCAATAACCTTTTAACCGCAATGATTGGTTTTTGTGACCTCCTGCAACAACGCCACAGCATAGGCGATTCTTCTTATGCCGACATTATGCAAATAAAACAAAATGCGATTTGCGCCGCAGAGCTTGTCCGTCAGCTCCTTCAATTTTCAAGAAAGCAACCGCTCCAGCCGAAGTTAAACGATATTACCGACATTCTCGTAACTTTCACCCCGCTCTTAAAGAGAACTGTCGGCGAACAAGTGGAATTAAAATTTCATCACGGAGAAAATCTGGATAACATAAAGGTTGATAGTGTGCAATTTCTCCAAGTCGTCCTCAATCTTTGCGTCAATGCCAAAGACGCTATGAATAAAAAAGGCACACTCACCATCTCAACCCAAAAAGAAACATTGCTCGAGCCTTACCATTTCGGCGCTGAGGTTATTGAAAGCGGTTCTTTTATCCGTATGGACATCACCGATACGGGATGCGGCATTCCGCTTGAAAATATGTCCCGAATTTTTGAGCCGTTTTTCTCCACTAAGCAAAATGTTGTCGGCTCCGGCACAGGCTTAGGGCTTGCCACCGTATACGGCATTGTTCGTCAAATGGAAGGCTTCATCAAAGTAAAAAGCACCATAAACGTTGGCACAACATTCTCAATCTATCTCCCCGCCTATCCGGCACAAGAACTCGACGAAGAAATAACAAAGAAAAATCTTCAAACATTGAATGACAAACGCGGGCGTGCCGTTCTTACGCCAACTCCGGCTCCGCTCAAAACCCCCGAAAACAGAGAAGAAAAACTCATCTTAGGCTTGAGCCTGAACGCCGCTGACGATTTGGCTAAAACGCCGGAAGATATTGATAAGACAAGGATTCTTTTGGTTGATGATGAAAACTCAGTCAGAACATTTGCTCTACGTGCATTGCGCAAAAAAGGCTATGATGTCGTTGGCTGTAACTCTGCCGAAAACGCGCTGGAAACGCTTGAAACGGATAAAAACTTCCAGCTTCTCATCACCGATATGGTTATGCCGGGGCAAAATGGTATTGAGCTGGCAAAACAAGTGCTAGAAATACTACCGGACATCAAAATCATTTTAGCCTCCGGTTATTCCGAAGACATCTTAAAAGGGGAATACGCAGACATTGACAATATGTCATTCATCCCCAAGCCGTTCAGCTTGAGTGATTTAACCCAAAAAGTTTACGAGGTAATGAAGTCATAATGGAAAACCGCCTCAAAAACAAATCCGGACAATATCTTCTCAAATTCACCCCCAACACTTATATGGGCGAAGAAGATTTTTTAGTCGCACCCTGCAACGAAAACGCTTATAAAGCCGTAACATTATGGCCTTATTGGCAACATTTTGCCCTCAATATCTTCGGTCCCAAGAGCTCGGGAAAATCACATCTTGCCCAAATATGGATAAACAGAATACAAATGAGCCTGCCCCGCCCGATACAAATTCCGATTGTTCCGGCGCAACATATTAATATGAAAAATCTCAACAAATACGCCAATGAAAACCCGTTTTTGGTCATAGAAAATCTTGACGGCACAATCAATGAGGAAGCTTTTTTTCACCTCTACAACCATTATAATGTAGAGGGCAAATTTATATTGTTCACCTCAGAACTCCCCCCCTCAAAACTGCCGTTCAAACTTCCGGATTTGCGTTCCCGATTAAACATCATTCCAACCGTTGAAATCCTGCAACCGGACGATACGATGTTAACCGCGCTCATCGCCAAACTTTTTAACGACAGACAAATCATCATCTCACAAGATATTTTAGACTATATCTTAAAACATACCGAACGCTCCTTTGACTATGTCGCCCGATTAATAGAAGAAATTGACGACATCTCATGGACATACGGTCGCGCCGTATCTATCCCAATCGTCAAAGACGCCCTGACTAATTTAAATAAAAACCAACAGTTGGAACTTTTTATATGAGCTCGCATTATAACCAAAACATAAACGGCTGGATAATCCTTGATAAACCTCAAGGCGTCAGCTCTAATCAGGCTTTACGCAAAATCCAATATCTGCTTCATGCCCAAAAAGCCGGACACATCGGCACGTTAGACCCTTTTGCAACCGGTGTTTTACCCTTGGCATTCGGTGAAGCAACCAAGCTCATCCCCTATCTTGAAGGAAATGAAAAGACCTACGAGTTCACGCTTAAATTTGGCACCGCCACCACCACGGCAGATACCGAAGGCGACATTTCAGAAACCTCAAAAACAATCCCGACCCAAGAGGAAATACAAAACATCTTACCGCAGTTTATCGGCAACATCAGCCAAATTCCCCCAAAATATTCCGCCATACATATCAACGGAAAACGCGCTTACGATTTAGCCCGCAAAGGCATAGAATTTGAAATTCCCTCTCGTCAAATCACCATTAAAGAGCTTGTTCTCCTAAACGCCCGCTTAGACCAACAAGAAGCCGATTTTAGGGTCACTTGTTCCAAAGGCACCTACGTCCGCACATTAGGAACGGATATTGCCGCCGCCCTCAACACTTGCGGACATTTAACCGCTCTCAGGCGAACTAAAAACGGATTTTTTAGCCTCTCCGATACGATTTTACTGGATAATTTAAAAAATATATTATATAAGAGCGATGGAGTTTTACCTCTTAAACCGGTTGAAACATTTCTGTGCGACATCACGGTTATCGCTTTAACCTCAGAGCAAACTCTTAAGCTTAAAAGCGGACAAACGCTTGATTCAAAAGATTTAATTCCATTTGATTCAATAGCCGCCGCCTGCTATGAAAATAAGCTTATCGCCCTAATCGAAAGCAAAGGAAACAAAGTTTTCCCGATTCGGGTATTTAATTTATAAACGTTAAATTTAATAAAAAAGGAAATAAAAGATGTCGATTACAAATGAAAAGAAACAAGAAATTATTGCCCAGTATGGCACAAAACAAGGCGATACCGGTTCACCGGAAGTTCAAATTGCTATTTGGACATATCGTATTAACACTTTAATTGAACACTTCAACACCCACAAGAAAGATTTACACTCTCGTCTTGGCTTGATGAAGATGGTTAGCCGCCGCCGCCACTTGTTAGACCACTTAAAGCGGACGAGCGAAGAAAGATATCAAACATTGATTAAAAAGTTAGACTTGCGTAAGTAATGTTTGAAAACAAATAGCGGAGCAATGGGGCTCCGCTATTTGAAAATCCTGGTATAACGCCAGGTGAGGTATTTTATAGGAAAGGTAAAAAATATGGTCAATTGGAATGTGCACCGCAAAGAAATGCAATGGGGCGGTCGCAAATTAGTTTTAGAAACAGGTAAAATCGCAAAGCAGGCAACAGGTGCCGTTTATGCAAGTTATGGAAATACGGTCGTTGTTGCAACTGTTGTTGCCGCAAAAGAAGCAAAAGCAGACCAGGATTTTTTCCCTTTAACTGTTAACTATCAGGAAAAATATTATGCAACCGGCAAAATCCCCGGTGGTTTTATGAAACGTGAAGGCAAACCTTCCGAACGTGAAGTTTTGGTTTCCCGCCTTATTGACCGCCCGATTCGCCCCCTGTTTCCTGACGCGTTCAAAAATGAAGTTCAAATCGTTTGCACCACAATTGCACACGATAAAAAGACAGACTCAGACATTCTGGCAATGATTGCCGCTTCTGCCGCATTAGCGGTTTCCGGCATTCCGTTTTTAGGTCCGATTGGCGCTGCAAAAGTCGGCTACATCAACGGAGAGTATGTTTTGAACCCAACAGTTGAAGAGCTGAAAAATTCCGAGCTGGAATTAACCGTTGCCGGAACAAGCGAAGGTGTTTTAATGGTTGAATCCGAAGCCAACGAACTCTCGGAAGAAACAATGTTAAACGCCGTAATGTTCGGTTTTGATAACTTCCAAAGCGTTATCAATATGATAAACGAGCTCAAAGCCGAAGCCGGCAAAGAGCCTTGGGAATCACCGGTATTTCCGCCGGAGTTTGATGAGCTCTACAATCGTATTGAAAAAGAATTTCGCGCTAAATACGAAGAAGCTTTCAACGAAGTAGACAAACAAAAGCGTTCAACCCGTTTAGGGGAATTAAGCGCTGAAGTTAATGCCACCATTGACCCGGAAAACGAGTTTGAAACCCGTTACGCTTTAGACGCTATTGAAAAATTAATGCACTCCGTAATGCGTGAAAAAGTATTAACCACCGGCTCACGTATTGATGGTCGTGACACCAAAACTGTCCGCCCGATTACTTGCGAAGTTAATTTATTGCCGACAACACACGGCTCAGCCTTGTTCACCCGCGGTGAAACGCAGGCTTTGGTTGTAACAACCTTAGGCACCGGTGAAGATTCACAAATCATTGACGGTTTAATGGATGAATCACGCCAAGACTTTATGTTAAACTATAACTTCCCGCCGTTTTCGGTTGGCGAATGTGGCAGATTAGGTTCTCCGGGGCGTCGTGAAATCGGTCATGGTAAACTCGCATGGCGTGCTATTCACCCGATGTTACCGAAAGACAAAGCCGAATTTCCTTATACAATCCGCGTTGTTTCGGATATTATGGAATCAAACGGTTCTTCTTCAATGGCAACCGTATGCGGTTCTGTCCTCTCTTTGATGGACGCCGGTGTTCCGTTGAAAAAGCCGGTTGCCGGTATTGCTATGGGTTTAATTAAAGAAGACGATGGCAGAGTTGCGATTTTGACAGATATTTTAGGTGATGAAGACCACCTCGGCGATATGGACTTTAAAGTTGCCGGAACAAAAGACGGCGTAACCGCTTTGCAAATGGATATTAAAATCACCTCCATCACCAAAGAGATTATGAAAAACGCTTTAGCTCAAGCACACGAGGGACGTATTCACATCTTGGGTGAAATGGCCAAAGCTTTGGCTGAACCTCGTCCGGAAGTTTCGCCGAATGCACCGCGCATCATCACAATCAAAATTCCGGTAGACAAGATTCGTGAAGTCATTGGTACCGGTGGTAAGGTTATTCGTGAAATCATCGAAAAAACCAACACCAAGATTGATATTGAAGATGACGGAACGGTCAATGTTGCAGCCGTAGACAAGAAAGACGCAGAAGCAGCGCTTGACATCATTAATGGTATCGTTGCTGTTCCTGAAGAAGGCAAAAACTACCACGGTGTCATCACCAAGATTATGGATTTCGGTGCTTTCGTCCGTTTCTTAGGCTCAACCGAAGGTTTGGTACACATTTCTGAAATCAAAAACGAACGTATCGCGTCCGTAACTGATTTCTATAAAGAAGGTGACCAAATCTGGGTTAAATGTATGGGCACGGACAATCGCGGTAAAATCAGACTTTCCGCCAAACGTGTTAATCAGGAAACCGGCGAAGACGCTTAAGTCTTAAGCCTTTAAACAAAAAAATAGTGCCTGCTAAAACAGACACTATTTTTTTTACTTTCCGTACAGCATACGCACGTACTCAAAAAGAACAATCGCACAAAGCAAAACCCCGACGAGCCAATACCCGCAACATAGCGCAACAACTGCGACTAAGAGCAAAACAACAACTGCTCCAAAATACTTTTCAATCATAACTCAAATTATTAAATTAATAATATTCTAAACGCCACCAAGCTAGCAGTTAAAAAGAAGCTCTGTCAATCATTTAGTAGGATTTTTATAAAATTTTGCTGAAAATAAACAGTGCTTATTCACCAAACAGCACTCACGTTAATATCAAAAAAGCGGCAGAAATTCTGCCGCTTTTTATTTCAAACATCGGTAAAACTAAATTTCACCGACATACATACCCATATCAACCGCAGCACGAACATAAACGCTATCTTTATTAAGCATTGTTGTTCCTTCGGCAACAACTTCTTCTAACGGATAAGTGTCAATTTTATCACCATTTAAGGCAACCATAACATCAGTCTTACCTTCTTTAAGAAGCTCAACCGCCTTAGCACCAAAAGCGCACGCCAAAGCTCTGTCAAACGCTGTCGGGTCACCGGCACGTTGAACGTGACCAAGTTTGGTAACGCGAGTTTGGAAACCGGAATACTTTTGGTTAATAGCCGCGCTCAAATATTCGCCGATACCGCCGTTAATCTTCTCGCCGATAAGGTTTTTACTGTTAGAAACCATCTCACCCGTTTCCGTATGAACCCCCTCAGAAACCACAATCACCGCGTGATTTCTGCCACGAGCCTTAATGCTTTTTAATTTATTGATAATTCCATCAATTGTGTAAGGAATTTCAGGAACCAAGCATACATCGGCAAAACCGGCAACTGCCGAGTGCATAGCCAAATGTCCGGCGTCACGCCCCATAACTTCCAAAATCAAAGCACGCTGATGGGAACGAGCTGTCTTCCACAAAGCGTCAACTGCTTCAACACAAACCTGACAAGCTGAATTAAAGCCAACCGAATATTGTGTGAGTGGCGTGTCATTATCAATCGTCTTGGGGATACCGACCATTTTAACCCCGGCATTGCGGCAATAGTTGCTGACAATGTTCATACTGCCGTCACCGCCGACAACAACCACGGCGTCCAATCCCAACTCGGCAACACCTTTACCAAAGCGTTTGGAAATTTCAGCCTGTGATTCCATCTTAACCCCTTTGTTTAAAGAGCCCAAATAAGAACCGGCAATCCGCGGCCATGGTGTGTCAACAAAATTGCTCTCGGTTAAAATCTCATAAGACAGCGGTGCCTCGGTCAAGCCGTCTGTTCCGTTATGAATACCATAAACTTCCCATCCGTACTTGGCAGCGGAACTAACCACCGAAGAAACCACAGCATTTAAGCCGGCGCAATCGCCACCGCTTGTCAAAATACCGATTTTTTTAATTTTCGTCATACTCTAATCCTTGTATTATAATTCAGACCATTTTTAAGCATAGATACCTGATAATTTAAATATTGCCAGCAGAATTTTATTTTTTTTCACTAATTTTTACTTTTCGCTGTGAAAAAAACTTGATTTTTAACAAAAAATAGAGTATACTACCGTCAAATAATAAGAATCGCATTTATTGCGCTCAAACACTTTTTTCGGAGACAAAAATGGCTAATTCAAATTCTTTCAATAAACTTCAAGTTCAGCTTTGCGAATTAAAACTTGAAGAAAGAAGAGTCAAATCAGATATTACCAAACTGGTAAAAAACCAACAGATGATTGATTTTTACCAGGCTCAGCAATTAAACAAATTAAAAACCTCCGTTAAAAGCAAAATCCAAAAAATAGAAACCTTAATTAACCCTAATATTATCGCATAATCTGCCATTTCAAGATACATCGGCGCAAATTTATGGGCTAAAAAAATGAAAAACAGCAAATACACTTTCCCTCTCCTCGTGATATTTGCTGTTTTCATTTTATGCGCTGTTTCCTATATTCTGTTTATCTATAAAACCGACTATCTGAAAATCTTTGTTGTATACTACAAACCGGCACCATTAATAAAAACAGAAATTTTCGAACCTCTGCAAGGCGGCAGAAAAATTGTCAATACCCCCTCCCGTCAGGGCACTTTTACACAAGATGAAATCACTTGGTTAAAAGATAATATGATAGGCGATGACACCGGCGATAATATTTCCGAATTAAACCGTAATTTTGCCGAAATCACCGCCCTTTACTGGATTTGGAAAAACACCTCGTCCCCTTATGTCGGGATGTTCCACTACCGCCGTTTTTTAAGCATCAACGCCAATGCGCATTATCCGATGGTCAATTTCCCCTCAATGCGCTTTCGCACACTCGGCTTAAAACACTTAGAAGGTTTTTTCAAAGAATTTTTACATGACCTTGAACTTGAAAAAAAATACATTCTTCCGTGGTTTGCCACGCATGATATTTTGGTTTCCGAGCCGATTAAACTCAACACCTATCAACAATACCAAGAAGAACACATCATCTCAGACCTAAACAAAGCCTTAGATATTATCAAACAAAAATATCCTGAGATGCACGCTTTTGCCCTGCAAACACTAAATAGTCAAGATGGTTTTTACCCAACCAATATGTTTATCACCCGTCGTGACATACTAAACAGATACGCTTCTTGGCTGTTCAGCATTCTCCTGCCGCTTTATGATGAGATAAAAGAAGAAGTCAATGCCCGCGATACCGAACAAAAATTAGCCTTTGCTTATCTTGCAGAACGTTTGTTCACGGTTTATCTGCGTTATGAACAACAAACTCACGGCTTGCGTATTAAAGAATTTCCTTTTGCCCTTGCCTCAAACTTTTTCACCCCGCCGGCAGATATGCCTTATATTATCTTAAAAACGCCCGAATGGGAAGACGTATTTATCGCCCAGTCAGAAAACCGAATTTGCAGTTTTAATAACAAATTTAAGAATTGCGCTAAATTTAATATTTCGCCTAATGGTCGCTTAAAAGCAAGTTGGGATAACGGCGGCACGTCCTTTTTTAAAAACAATGCCGACAATACGTTCGAACTTGAAAAATAAGTAAAAAATTATTATTTTTTTCACCAAATTAACCGAACATAAATAAACCACCGCATAAAATAACAAAAATTTTGTTTTAATCCTTATCTGACGGAAGAAAAATGCACGCAATACACTCGCTTATTGTTGACTTAACGCTGATTACAATTTATGCCGGACTAACCACATTGCTTTGCAAAAAACTCAAACAACCGATTGTTTTAGGCTATGTCTTAGCCGGTATTTTTGCCGGTCCCTATTTTAATTTTCTTCCCACCGTCAGCGACAAAGAAGACCTCACCCTATGGGCAGACATCGGCGTTATTTTCCTTCTCTTCGGCTTAGGACTCGAATTTAGTTTCAAAAAAATGCTAAACGTTGGTAAAGCCGCAATGATTACCGCCAACGCCAACATTATTTTTATGCTCTTTTTAGGCTACAACACCGGACTTTTACTCGGCTGGTCTACCATGGATAGTTTTTTCTTAGGCTCAATGATTTCTATGTCCTCCACCACCATCATCATCAAAACCTTTAATGAGCTGAACATCAAAAAACAACGCTTCACCGATTTGGTCTTCGGGGTCTTGATTGTTGAAGATTTAATGGGAATCTTGCTCTTAGTTCTCTTACCCACAATTGCAATGGGCTCTACCATCAATGGCACAGAATTAGCCCTAAGCGCGCTAAAACTCGTATTTTTCTTAATTTTATGTTTTGTCACCGGCATTTATCTCGTCCCCACCTTTCTAAATAAAGTCGAAAAACTCTTAAGCGATGAAATGCTGTTGCTCATCACCATCAGCCTCTGCTTCGGTATGGTTCTTCTAGCCACTTCCTCAGGCTTTTCCTCTGCTTTGGGCGCATTCATTATGGGCTCGATTTTAGCAGAAACATCCCTCATTGAACGTATAGAAAAGAATCTAAAACCGTTAAAAGATTTCTTCGGCGCCGTTTTCTTCGTTTCCGTCGGTATGATGGTTGACCCGGCTATGTTCATAACCTACGCCAAACCTATCTGCATTATTACCATCATCGTCATCCTTGGTATGGTAACTTTCTCAACACTAGGCTTCACCGCCTCCGGAGAAACCTTAAAAACATCCGTTTATGGCGCCTTTTCTTTAGCCCAAGTCGGCGAATTTGCATTTATTATCGCTTCGCTCGGTATGAGCTTAGGCGTTTTAAGTGCAAAGGTTTATCCGATAATCGTTGCCGTTTCGGTCATTACCACATTTTTAACCCCACTCATGATAAAATCAGCCGACCCGGTTTATAAATACCTTAACAAAAAGCTTCCCGAATCCTGGCTAGCATACATCAACAAATATGCCTCCTCCGCCACAATAACCCATAACGAAGAACGTTTATGGAGCGCCTTATTTAAAAGCTATCTCTTGCGCTTAACGCTCTTTTCAATCATTCTTTACAGCATTATAGCCTTTTCAACAGCTATTCGCCCGTTTGTCCGCGAGGTAATTCCGTATCGCATTGTTGCAAACATCCTGATGACTTTCTTAACATTTTTATTAATGTCCCCATTCTTAAAGGCGCTCATCGGCTGGAATATCATCACTTCAAAATTCATAAAAACCAAGCTATCTTGGTTATTTCCGAAAAAACAAACCGATGAGCTTGACCTTGCCCGCACTTGCGAAAAAGAAAGCCGCCATCCCAATACGGCAAACGCTCTCAAAACAGCAGCCTGTGCTGTTTTAGATGAAAAAACGCTGCGTCTGCGCAACTTTTTTGCCGAAAAGAACCAAGTCTCCAAAATCTACTACAAACTTTGGATGGCAAAAAAAGCAAACCGCCTACCGCTGATTATTTTAACCAGTTTCAGAATACTTGTATCGTCTTTCTTCATCGTCACGGTAGTTCACAAATTTTTAAGCGAAAATCCGAAATTGACCTTTATCCTTTTACTGTTGACAATCTTTTCGGTTTCTCGTTCCCGTTGGCTCTTAGACCAATACCTAAAAATTGAAACGCAGTTTCTAAACAATCTCAAAGGGCGCACCCCCTCAGACCCTGACAATGAAGAAAAAACGCCGCCTACATCTCCGGCATAAGCTCGGGCTCAAGTTTATGTTTGACGATATAACGGGCAAGAGTAAGTCTGTCAACCCGAAGCACCCGTGCAATTTCTGATTTTGAAACATTGTCTTCGCGCATAGAGGTAATCTGTCGCTCTTTTCCGGCTAACTTTAAATGGCTGTTACATCGTCCTTTGGGACGTCCTAAAACCCGTCCCTCAGATTTTAGGCGCAGCAACGCCTCTTTCGTCCTCTGTGAAATAAGATTACGCTCAATCTCTGCCGACAATCCGAAAGCAAAAGCCAAAACCTTAGACTGAATATCCGTTCCCAAACGGTAATTATCTTTAATCGTCCATACTTGAACCCCGTTTGACATACAATAGTGCAAAATACTCATCACCTGCAATAAATTACGCCCCAAACGCGAAAGCTCGGAAGCAATCAAAATATCACCGTCCTTTAATTTTTTTAAGAGTTTTCCGAGTTTACGCTTCTCAAGTTCTTTGGTGGCGCTTATGGTTTCCATAATCCACTTTTCAACAATCATCTTATTATTAAAAGCATACGCCTTGATTTCAAAACGCTGATTTTCCGTTGTTTGCTTATCCGTACTAACTCTGATATATCCATAAATCATAATATAGTCCTTTCTTTTCTGAATTTACAAAAAAGAACTATGCCATTTTTTTAAGAAACACACGCAAAAAATTACAAACAACGCGCTAATAAAAAATAAGCTCCGTTACCGGAGCCTAACAATCTAATTCGCTGTTCCAAAATTCCTTAAGTTTTGAATAATGGATTGCGCTGTAGATTGCGATTCTTCGCTAATTCCTGCCGACTGCAAAGCTAGCTTGCGCAAACAAATGCTGACCAACTCATCAGATGTGGCGCTCAGCCCTT
Organism: Alphaproteobacteria bacterium; assembly: GCA_017939155.1. Lineage (GTDB taxonomy): Bacteria > Pseudomonadota > Alphaproteobacteria > RF32 > CAG-239 > CAG-267. Next base: position 18,518 of record JAGAZZ010000021.1, read on the forward strand.
GAACAAACAACGTTCCTGCCTGAAATTTTGCCGTTGCTTCGCTAATCAAACAAGCCCTCATCCGCGTTTTCATTGAAGCGTTGGCATCAACCGTCGTATAGCGGGACGTATCCGCGCACCCGGTCATTAACATCAAAACCATACAACACAAAATTTTTTTCATATCAAGTCTCCTTTAATCTGCTTATAGTCTTCATAGCATAACGGCATAATGTTAACAACAGCTTTACAAATACTTATATCTTTTTCGATATTTCAAAATAAGCGTAACACTAACAGACAACGCAATCACTTCTGCCACGATAATCGAACTCCAAATTCCGTTCAAACCAAAGAAAATCGGCAAAATCATCACGCATCCGCATTCACAGACAAGAGTCCGCGTCACAGAAATAACCGCCGACACAATCCCGTTGTTTAACGCCGTAAAAAATGCCGAGGCATAAATATTAAACCCTGCCAGCAAAAACGAAATTGCATAAATTCTAAAACCATAAGTCGTCATCGTCAGCAACGTTTCATCAAAACCAACAAAAATATTCGCCAAAAACCGTGCCGAAAGCTCAGCAACCAAGGTTAACACAACCGCTGCCGCCCCGATACAAGACACATTTTTCTTAAACAAGCTTTGCAACTCTCCCCAATCCTTAGCCCCGTAATGATAGCTGACAATCGGATTGCTGCCGATAGAAAAACCGATAAAGACAGATAAAAAGATAAAGTTAACGTATGAAATCACCCCAAACGCCACCACCCCGTCTTCACCGGCTATCCTTAATAACTGATAATTATACAATATCCCGACCACAGACATTGAAATCTGCCCCAAAAACTCACTTAATCCGTTCGTGCAAGACTTTATTAATGCACCGACATAAAATTTAGTTCTGACCAAACGCAAAGAAGAACTGTTCGGACAAGCAAAATATAACAACGGAATAATACCGCCGACAATTTGCCCGATAACCGAAGCCCACGCGGCACCGGCTACGCCCCACTCAAAATAAACGATAAACAGCGCATCTAACGCCGCGTTCGTCAGCCCCGCTGAAACTGTAATAAACATCCCGAGCTTCGGACGTTCTGCTGTAATCATAAAGCTCTGAAACATAAATTGCAGCATAAAAACCGGAATAAACGGCAGCAAAATCCGACCATACAAAAGAGATTGAACCAACAATTCCCCTTCAACCCCAAACGCTTGTAACACCGGCTCAAGAATCACCAAGGCAACAACAGACACAAACACGCCAAAAATCACACTGACATATACCAACATAGAGAATATCTGATTTGCCTTAAAGCGGTCTTTTTCTCCCAATGTTTTAGCAATCAGCGCACTACCACCGGTTGAAAACATAAACCCCACCGCCGCCAAAATCATCAAAAACGGAAACACGATATTAATCGCCGCAAACGGTGTCGCTCCGACATAGTTAGAAACAAACAGCCCGTCAACAATACTGTAAACCGACGTAAAAATCATCATCAAAACAGACGGCGCCGTAAACCTCAATAACTTCGCAAACGTAAAATGTTCCGAAAGTTTAATCTCCATATCTCACCTGTAATACTATTTATCTTATCATTTCCCGAATAAATAATATATCCGACATAAAAACAAAAGTCAAAAAAAGAAATTTCGCCGGCAATTAGTTTTTAGCTTTTGGCAAATGAACAGACTTTGGCTTAGGATTAATTACAATCAAAAAAACAGAAAACAAAATCAAACATATCCCTAAAGCAATCTTAAACGTCATCTGTTCGCCAAAAAAGATTATCCCTAAAAATACCGCCGTAACCGGCTCTAACGCGCCTATAATTGCAGCCATTGTCGGTCCGATAAGTTTAATCGCAATAGTCATTGTTTCTAACGATATAATTGTCGGCAATACTGCCAACCCTAAAAGGCACCCTAACATAAACGGCGTTTCAATCTTTTGTATATCTGCCCCAAACCTCGAATTAACAATATAAACCAACAATCCGAAAAGCATAACATAAAACGTAAGCTTTTGAAATTGCATTCTTTTAATCAGATTAATCTCTTTTAAAGCCACCATATAAACCGCATAACTCAAAGCTGAAGCAAAAACCAGCGCAAGCCCGTATAAACTCAACGTTTCTCCATTGTCGCTTTTATAAAACAAAGAAATTCCGCCCACCATAAGCACAATGGAAATTATGGTTTTAAACGCTATTTTTTCTTTAAAAAAGATAGACATAATCAACGCAACAAAAATCGGATAAACAAATAAAATGGTTGAGGATATTCCCGCCCCCAAATAATCATAACTGGAAAAAAGCGTTAACGATGAAAGAGAAAACATTATGCCTAAAAAGAGCAAAACCCCGCCCTCTTTAAGAGAAATCTTCAAAGATATTTTTCGGTATAGCACAATCCATAAGCCATATAAAATAACAGCAAAAATGTAGCGATAAAATAAAACGCTGTTAACCTGAAACCCGAGAGCATACAACGGCAAAGCAAATAACGGATTCGTGCCATAACTACACGCCGCCGCCATCCCCAAAGCAATACCTTTATTTTTTCTTTTCATCTTTTTATCCATCCCAAATAACTTCTGGGATATAATATCCAAAAAATTATGAAGTCAAGCTTATTTGCAAAATGGATATACAGAGTTTAAGGATTCGGGCGAAAAATTAAGCTTTAATGCATATTAGTATTGATTTTTACCAATAGCCAACTTAGAATTATCAAAAATAATTTAAATATCGAGATTGATATGAAACAATATATCTTATTTACACTTCTTGTCTTATTAAGCAATTTTTACTTCACCTCAGCTAATGCACGAAATTGGCAAGAGGAGACTCTAAATATTTTTCAGCAAATAGATTTTAATCAAGATGGCAAGATTTCGCCGACAGAATATTTTGTTATAGAAGATGTTACACTTGGCTATAGAAAGCATCTAACCAATGTTTGGAAAAGTTTAGATATAAACAATGATGGGATTGTCACCCCTGATGAATATTTGGGAAAATTAAATTCCTCAAAAAATCAAGAAAATATCACAGAACAAGCATATTGGTTTATTGAACTATCTGATTATCCGCAATATCAAAGGCATCTTCTCCATTTTTTTAATCACATGGACAAAAATCAAGATGGTTTTTTAGAGGCAGAGGAATATATAAACACTTTCGGTCAAAGTTTAATTGCCGAAGGCAAAGAATATGCCCGCGCACTTGATATAAATCAGGACAACAAAATATCAAAAAGTGAATTTTTGAATTTTGATTTTAAAATGCCTAACTATGAAGGTTTTGAAAACATTGATTTCGACCATGATAATTTTATTAGCAAAGATGAAATGCTTAAATTTTTTGAAATATTACACTATCAACTCACAAATTGGTAAATCAAGATTTACCTAACAAAAATAACCATTAATCAGATGATTCTAGTGTCCTCTTTTTCTAAAATTCCAATAACTGGCAAAAACCAAAGCCAAACATAAAATACTCCAATAAGCATAACCGACAATCTGCAAATACGCTAGCGGAACAACAGGAGCTTCTAACCCATTGTATTGCGCTTCACTTGCTTTATAACCATAAACAATTCCGGGAAGTGTAATGAAAAGAATTTCAAAATATTGAACAACACCCAATCCAAACAAATAAGTGCTGCTTTTTACAAATTTGTTCTGAAAACGAGTTAGAAAGTCATACTTTCTTTTAAAGCACAACACCATAAACATTATCATAAACGCAACAAACATTATCATATTCAGCGCTCTAAAAATAAAACTGATTCCTAAAGAAAGCAAAAAGGAGATAATAAAGTAAAATCCACCTAAAATTAAAACCTGCTGACCAAAAGTTTTCATAAAAATTATCTCCTTATTCAATAATTCAATCTATAAAATTAAAACATCTATTTTTTGCGTTTGCAAGTATTTTCGTATGTCTTTTGAGCCACAAATCCTATTTTGCCAAGATTAAAACCAGTATTCCAGTTTTTGACAATAGGAACTTTTCCAGCAACAAAATCCGCAGCCATATTCCCTGTTGTTGCAGGATTTTTGGCAACATACAAAACAACACATTAACGCAGGAAGTATTTTTTATAAAAAACACGTTTTAGTTGTTTTTATTAAATAATATTAACAACAAAAACTTTTAAAGCTATCGTCCTATATTGAGGAACAAAAGGTTAGTAAAGCCATTAACATTGCTATGTTAAGTTATTCTTTCAATAAATCTTCTTAACGTGCTACGTTGGACATTGAGAAGATTAGCTATTTGTGTTTTTGAAAGACCCTGGGTGAGTAAATTTTTTATTTTCCGGGTGTTTTTAGAGAGTTTAAGCTTTTTTGATTCTGCAGAAAACGGGCGACCGAGTTTTTTACCAGATGCTTTGAGATTAGCAAGCGATGACTTCGTGCGTTGGCTGATTAAATTTCTTTCAATTTCCGCGGCCAGACCAAACGCAAATGCCAAAACTTTTGATTGTATATCATTGCCTAAGCGATAATTTTCTTTCAGCGTCCAAACCTGACAATTTTTATTTAAACACGTTTCCAAAATCCGCATAACTCCCAATAAAGACCTGCCTAATCGGGAGATTTCACAAGAAATTAAAATGTCATTTTCCTGTAAATTGTCTAACAAAGTGCCCAGTTTGCGTTTTTTTAGCGCTTTTCGGGAAGATATTTTTTCTTCCACCCACTCATCAATTTTCAATCCCTGATTTTTTGCAAACTGTTCAATCTCAAAATGTTGATGTTCAAGAGTTTGTTTGTTGGAACTCACCCGAATATAACCAATAACTGCCATTGTTTTCTCCTTAAAATTTCTTAAAAATACTGGTCAATTTATTAGAACGTTTAAGTCAACCAGTTTTTTATTTATTTTGTATTTTTTGTCAAAATAAATAAACCTTTATAAATCAATATGTTCTGACTGTGGAAAATTTTTATGTCTTGTCGTAAAATTGCTTTTTTGCCACTTGGTCATAAACGTTGGTTTATGATACACTAGACTTTAGTTATAGTTGGAGGTGTTTATGAAGAAATATTTTTTGTTTTTGCTTATGGGATTGCTCTTTTGCAGTTGGAATGCACAGGCACGGTCAAGTGTTTTATTAGATTCAGCATATATGGAAGATGTGACTGTTGATGAGTTGAAAGAGTTGATTGATGATGGAGAGAACCCGTTTATAGCTAATGCCGATGGAGACACTCCTTTACACATGGCATCAATGTCTAATGAAAATCCAGAAGTGATTAAAACCTTAGTAAACTACGGGCTTGATGTGAATTTTAAAAATAATGAGGGATATACACCATTGCACTATGCTGCACTTAATCGAAATTCTGTGGTAGTAGAGATGTTAATTCGGTGTGGAGCTAGTGTTAATGCTCGAGATGAAATAGGAAGAACTCCGCTTATGTTAGCTTCTTTGGTGAAAAATCTTGAGGTTGTAAAGATTTTAATTAAACATGGGGCAGATGTTAATGCAACCGCAGAAAGTGGATTTACAGTTCTACATAGTGCAAATATGCCACCACTTGGAATTCCAAAATTAAATTTAGAAATTATTGAAACTTTAATAAAACACGGAGCAGATGTTAATGCAAAAGCTAGAGGCAATTTGACACCGTTAATAGTGGTAGTTTGGGAAAACAATATCAAAATTCCAGAAGCTGTAGAGTTGCTGATTAAAAACGGAGCAGATGTAAAGATAAAAGATAGCACAGGCAAAACTGCTTTAGATTATTACCGAGATAACGAAAATATTAAACATCATCCGAAATATTGGGATGTGTTGGATTTGATGTATCAAAAAATGAAAGAGAAGTGATGTTTGGAGAAAAGGGATAACAATGGGACCAATAGAGTGGTTAGAAAATAATTTGCCGGCTATGGAAAGAAATAAACAAAAAGTAATACAATTTATCTTTTTGTGGCAAGAATACAATCATAAATACTCTCAAAGAGTTCCAAGTTTAGGAGATAGGGCAGGTGCATTGTCTTTGGCAAATTGTCCGGCGGCTCAACACAAATATGCAGAGCTGAAAGGTAGTTTTATTTCAGCTTTTTCACAAATTCCATCATCTCATCCTCATAATACACCTCGTACAAAGCTTTATGCTGATTATAATGGGGAAAAAGATGTTATGTATGATACCCATCATAATTCTTTAGAGGATTTTCTGAAAGTGGTTTACCAAATACGCTGCAATTTTTTGCATGGCGGAAAAATGCGCGAAAATGCGGAAAATGATGAAAAATTAGTGGGTTGGGCGTATGATTGCCTCAACCAGCTTTTAAATGGTATTTTTTATTTTTCAGATTAAATTTATAAAAATTGAAATAATTTTTTGCCCTGCCCTTTATTTTGACGATATAAAAAACGCCCCCAAAAGAGCGCTTTAAAAAATTGGTGCGCTAGGCCGGAATCGAACCGGCACGGGATTGCTCCCAACAGATTTTAAGTCTGCAGCGTCTACCTGTTCCGCCACAAGCGCTTATCACCAACAACAAGCTTTATACAAACAAAAAAAAATAATTGCAACATAAAACTTGTATTTTTTTCACTTTCCGCTAAACTTCTTTTGTTTTAAGCATACAGCGTATGCTTTGGTGTAACATCGTATGCGGCAGAAACAGCGTTTCGGCATACATTTTTGAAAGATATTTATATGAAACCTATCAACAAAAAGCTTCAATCTACCAAAAATAAGCTAAGCGAAGTCCCCTTTCGCAAGCTTATTCCCAATATTGTAACAATGTTAGCGCTTTGCTCCGGCATCACCTCAATCCGCTATTCTATGCAGGAAAACTGGGAAAAAGCAGTAATATTTATCTTCTTGGCTGCTCTGTTTGACGGCTTGGATGGTCGTGTTGCCCGTATGCTCAAAGCCTCATCAAAATTCGGCGCTGAACTCGATTCTCTGAGCGATTTCGTCAGCTTCGGCGTTGCACCTGCTATTTTAATGTTTCAATGGTGCTTGTTTGATTTACCCAAAATCGGCTGGTTCTTCTGCCTTCTGTTTGCAATGGGAATGGCTATGCGTCTGGCACGCTTTAATACAATGCTTGAAGATGACACGATTCCCCCCTATTGGTCGCATTATTTCACCGGTGTTCCGGCTCCGGCCGCCGCCGCAATGGTAATTATGCCCATTTTAATAAGCTTTGACTGCAAAGAAGCTTTGCCTTATATGCGTACACACCTGTTCTGCGGTGTGTGGATGTGCCTTGTATCATATCTTGAAACCAGCCGTATCCCGACAATTTCACTCAAAAAAGCCAAAGTTCACCCCTCAATGATAGTTCCGCTGTTGTTGATAGTAGCCCTGCTTGCAAACTTTTTATTCACGCAAACATGGCTCACTCTGGGCGTTTTAACCGGCTTATATGCTTTGTCGATTCCATACGGAATCATCCGCTTTTTGCAAGATAAGCGCGCTTATGAAAAAGAGCTTAAAAAAGCAAATTAAACATAAAAAGGAGAGCAAAAACCTCCCCTTTTTCAAAAACTTCTTGCTTTTTAAAATAACAAGCGTATAAAAACTTACGCTGAACAGCACCCCTGGAGGCTGTTTAGCTGTTTAATTTAACAAAAATAAAAGGATAAAACAATGTCAGAAATTACATTTAACGCAAATTTGCGCGAAAATGCAGGTAAGGGGGCAGCTCGTGCGTGTCGTAGAGAAGGCCGTATTCCTGCAGTTATTTATGGCGGCAAAAAAGACGCTGTAAACATCAGTCTTCACCCGGTTGAGTTGGAAAAAGCTCTGGATTTGGCAGACTTCTACAAATCTGTTATCACCGTTTCTGTAAACGGCAAAAATGAAAAAGTAATCTGCAAGGATGTTCAATTCCATCCGGTATCAGATATGCCGATTCACGTTGACTTCTTACGCAAATAAGAGGATAAGATGTTTTTAGTGGCAGGACTTGGAAATCCCGGAGAGGAATATGCAAAAACCCGCCACAACATAGGTTTTATGGCGGCTGATGAGATTCACAGCCGCTATAACTTTACCCCCTTCAAGGCAAAGTTTGAAGGTTTACTTGCCGAGGGAACAATTGACGGCGAGAAAGTTTTGCTCCTCAAGCCGCAAACATTTATGAATCTATCAGGTCAATCCGTTGGCAAAGTTGCTAATTTTTACAAAATTCCGCCGCAAAATATTATCGTTATTCACGATGACAAAGACCTTGCACTTGGCAAACTTAAAGCCAAAATCGGCGGTTCCGCCGGCGGACATAACGGTTTAAAAAATATCGATTCGCAAATCGGACAGGAATACAACCGCATTCGTATTGGCGTTGGCTCCCCCAAAGAACACAACACCGACACCGTAAATTTCGTACTCTCTCGATTCTCTAAAGCTGAAATGGACATTTTGCAAGAAAGACTGGACTTTATTGCCGCCACAGTGGGCGAACTAATTAAAAAAGGCGTCGCACAATATTCCAATCTTATAGGTCAGCACAATCAAAAGTAACCTCAAGCACGTTTTTTTATTGCATTTTTCTATTGCAAAACAAACATATCTCTAGTATAACCGCCACATAATAAAAACAATTCTTAAAGGAGCTTTCAAATGGGATTTAATTGTGGCATTGTTGGTCTTCCAAACGTTGGCAAATCCACACTTTTTAACGCTTTAACCCAAACCATCGCCGCGCAGGCGGCAAACTTTCCGTTCTGCACGATTGAGCCAAATACCGGACGCGTCGCCGTACCGGATAAACGTTTGCAGGAATTAGCTGATATTGTCCACCCCAAAAACATTGTTCCGACACAACTGGAATTCGTTGACATCGCTGGTCTTGTAAAAGGAGCTTCCAAAGGTGAGGGCTTGGGCAACCAATTTTTAGCCAATATCCGTGAAACGGACGCGATAATTCACGTTCTGCGCTGTTTTGAAGACGGCAACATCACCCACGTTGAAGGTTCCGTTGACCCGATTCGCGATGCTGAAATTGTTGAAACCGAACTGATGATTGCCGACCTCGAGTCATTAGAAAAACGTTTTGAACAAACCAAAAAGAAAGCCCAAACCGGTGGCGACAAAGAATCCGCCGTTCGTGCCCGCGTGATGGAGCCGATTATTAACGCCTTGCGCGAGGGCAAACCTGCCCGCACCGCCGCTCCGTCCGAAGCAGACAAAGACGCCTATAAGCAATACCAAATGATGCAGCTTTTAACCTCCAAACCGGTGTTATATGTTTGCAACGTCGACGAAGAAAGCGCCGCAACCGGCAACGAATTTTCTAAACGCGTGTTTGAAAAAGCCGCAAAAGAAAACGCTAAAGCCGTCATTATCTCCGCCGCTATCGAGTCAGAAGTGGCACAACTGGATAGTGAAGAAGAAAAGCAGGAATTTCTTTCCGCATTAGGACTTGAAGAAACCGGGCTTACCAAAATCATCAAAGCCGGCTACGCTCTTTTAGGGCTTGAAACATATTTTACCGCCGGCCCGAAAGAAGTTCGCGCTTGGACATTCCTCAAAGGCTCAAAGGCCCCGCAATGCGCCGGCATTATTCACTCTGACTTTGAACGCGGTTTTATCCGCGCTGAAACCATCGCTTATGATGATTATATCAAATATAACGGCGAGCAAGGCTGCAAAGAAGCCGGCAAAATGCGCTCCGAAGGCAAAGAATATGTCGTGAAAGACGGCGACCTGCTAAATTTCTTATTCAATGTTTGACACGAGGCGGGCTTTCTGCCTTTTTTCATAAAACTCTTGCAAATTAAACACATTACGGCTAGACTGCACCTAAATCAAAAATCATTATGTCTAACTAAATTTTTATAATTATGAGCCAATTTTTAGAATTTGCCAAACGGCATTTTGCCGAAAAACTCGGTGTTTCCGCTGAAGAAGTGGAAAAATGGTACGATTTCGTAAATAAAAACTTTTCTATTTCCATTACAAGCAGTAAAATGATGCATCCGGATGCCCCCGAAACGTTTTCTGCCCGCCTGCTCTACTTCGATAAAGATGACGATTACGGAATGATGGAATATCTGGCTGGTTTTCAAACATCGACCGGACAGTATGAATTTAACACGCCGGAAGAAGCACTGGATATCGCTCTGCAACAGGTTAGCAGTATCGAATTTACCCGCCTCTGGAATATCCCGTCTAATGCCTTAATTCTGTTTGACACAGAGCGGCAAAGAGAGCGAATAATAAAAGAAGACTACCTTTTTAAAAACAAGAAAAGTTAAACACTGATGCCGAATGGAAAAAGAGAATGACAAACTTTAAACATTAAAAAAACGGGAGATTTCCTCCCGTTTTTTACTATTTATTCAACATCCAAATACTCTATCGCATCCATCGCCGCTTTTGCCCCGCTGCCGGCAGAAATAATCGCCTGCTTATATTTCGGGTCTTTCACATCGCCTGCCGCAAAAACACCTTCAATATCTGTTTGCGAACAGTTTTCATGCGTAACAATATATCCTTTGCTATCCAAAACCAAATTACCTTTAAAAATTTCAGTATTAGGCTGGTGTCCGACTGCAACAAAAATACCATCAGCCTGCAATTCTTTAACAACATCGCTTTCAACATTTCTAATTTTAAGCCCGGTCACCTTCCGCGGCTCATCTTCACCTAAAATTTCTTCAACAACGCTGTCCCATTCAATCGTAATCTTGCGGTTATTAAAAATCTTATCCTGCAAAATCTTATCTGCCCGTAGCTGATGACGCCGGTGTACTAAAATAACCTTATCGGCAAGCGTTGCCAAATAAAGCGCTTCCGCCGCCGCGGAATTACCACCGCCAATCACGGCAACCGTCCGCCCGCGATAAAAGAAACCGTCGCACGTCGCACACGCGGAAACCCCGTAACCTAAAAATTTCTTCTCCGAAGCAATATTAAGCCATTTTGCCGAAGACCCGGTCGCCACAATGACCGCCCTTGCTTTGTAAGAATGTCCGTTTTCCGAACTGCAAACAAACGGTCTGTGTGCAAAATCAACCTCGACAATGTTATCATTAACAAACGAAACCCCGAGTTTCAACGCCTGTTGTTTCATCTTGTCCATCAGCTCATACCCGCTGATTTCTTCAAACCCCGGATAATTTTCAATACTGTTGGTCATCGTCAGCTGTCCGCCTTCCTGATTGCCTGAAACAATCATCGTATTAAGACCGGCTCTCGCCGCATAAATTCCGGCCGTGTACCCAGCAGGTCCGGACCCTAAAATTAACAAATCGGCCGTATATAGTGCCATAATCTTCTCCTAATTTAATAGTTTCAACGTATTTTCGCGCATTTTTTTAACACGAAGAGCTTTTTCTCCCTCTCCCGATAACTCATAAACAGCAGAAAGTTTGCTCAAAATATCAAGCGTATCTTGATATTTCATATAAAAGTTTTCATCTTGTGCCATAACTTCTGCCAAGGCTTTTTCCAAAAACTTGGCTTTAACCGCCAACTCTCCGGCATTTTGTGCCAAAAGCACATAAGCGGCAAACTTTTCTTCTTTAGTATGATTTTCAGCCCAGGTTTCCTCAACCTTAACCAAAGCCTCCTCGTCACCTAAATAATAATAAATATCTTTCAAAATGAGTAACACGCGATTCTTTTCTTCAACGCTTTTAGCATAAAGCAAAGCCTGATTGTAATATGTCGCCGCAAGAAAGTATCGCTGATTATCTTGTTTTTGTAAAGCGTCTTCATAATAAATATCGCCAAGTTTTATATTAACCCAATACAACACAGACATAACCTGCTGCGAATAAACCTCGCTCGACTGCAAAAATTTCATAAAATAACGCAAAATTGCCCCATATTGCACGATTTTAGCCTCATTATTTAAAAAGGCTTCACGTTCCTGCACCATTTTATAAAGATACAAAAAATGGTTTTCGGGGCTGTCTGCTTTAGTCGCCACCACCTTTAACATCTCAGGCTCCGCTAAAAACTATAAAATGCCGCCCGTGTTCAAACAATAATCTTCATTGTTAAGTTGATATTTTTTATGAACCGGACAATCCTGACACAAACAACCGCGGTTTTCATGAATACAATTGCTTTTTTCAAACGCGCAAAACATCAGCTCCATGTGCGCCGTATCATTAATATGTGACATATCAAGTGCAATTTCATCGCTGTTCTTCATCTTGCAATGCGTGGTATAAGAAGGACAGCCCAAGCACAAACACGACTTGGCGTTATCAATCGTTTTTTCTACATGCATATTTTTTCTCCTCAAAAGTGTTTTTACTTAAAACAAAATATGCCTGTGCCACTCTCAAAACAATTCCCCCTCTCCCTAGATTTACGTTTTATATCCGCACAAACCGCCCCTCTTTAACCGGCGGTAAGGTATACCCTGCTTCCGGCAAAAAGGAAATCTTGTCAACTCTTGCAAACAAAGGTCCCTGATAACAGGATTGCACCATTTCATTAACAGCCCTGTCTTCACCATTCATAAAGATTTCAACACTACCGTCCGATTCGTTTCTGACCCAGCCCGAAACACCACCGATTGCCGTAGCTTTCATAACTGCCCAGCGCCTGAAACCTACCCGTTGAACCCGTCCTTCAATCTTTAAATAAACCTCTTTCATAACCTGCTCTCTCTAATTCTTGCAACTTGTTTTTAATCTCACGTTGCCGGCTTTCTACCTCCTCGGTCAGCCCCCATTTTTCTTGCTGGCAGATTTCTTCATAAAATGCCAGCTCAAAAGCCTCTGCAAGGCTGATTTTTCGTTCCACAGCCAAAACAGCCGCCAAAACAGACCTCAGCTCCGTCGCAACCAAATATATATAAGCAACTTTATCGTCACAACAAGTTTCAAAATATCGCAAAAAAGCTTTTTTTTGCTCTAAATTAGAACAAGGTACTTCCAATTTATCCGTTATAACAAACGATGTCTTAAAAACCGCATTTGCCTCAGCAACCGCTTTTTTAATCCGCTCCCGCCAGTCATCAGGCGTTTCTTTAGATACAAACAATAAACTATCGCACATAACAAAAGAACCGAGCTTGCAAACAAGCTCGTCCTTTTGCAATGAAGCTTCCTCAAAAGCCTTGTTAATTTGGCTGTTGGACATTTTTGTTCTTTTCAACCTTTCCTGTCAGCAAGTTAAACAGCCCTTTTGTCGTGTCCTTAACCACGCCGACACTGTCGTCCAAAATTTTGCCGACATCTTCGGAAGTTGTTTTAGCCACATTTTCAGGTTTCGGAAATCTGCTTTCATACCCTGTTCCCGCCAAAGCCGTATAACAAGGAGAGCCATCATTTTCCAAAAGCATTTGCGCGCCCAAATAAACCGGTCCGGTCGTTGTCACGCCGACAATCGTCTTAATAGCATTAGCGCTGTCAACACCGATACTTGGCGACTGAATTGTCCCCGTCAACTTAACCAAAGAAGACAGCGCTTTAGCAATATTTGTATCGGTCAATTTTCCGGCAAATGGTTTAACGCTGAAACTGATTTTATCATTTTTCAAGTTAACATCGCCGTTCGCCACAATCGTAAATTTATCCGCATTCAAAACAACACCGCTCGGGAATTTTGCCAACCCGTTCGCCACATCCGCGCGAACAACAGCGCATTTTAAATTCAAATCATCATTACCTTTGGTGATATTAAGCGTGTTAAACAACTGCGAAACAATATTGCCTTTCATCATCCCGATATTTCCCAAATGCAACTCTGATTTATCGACGATTCCGACAATCTGTCCGTTAAGCCCCTCGACAACCTCAGCGTATGTATTTCCCGTACCATTTAAGTTAACATACAAATCCGTAACACTACCGCTAATAAAATTAAACGAAGACGTATCCGCATTAAGCGTTTTCATCAACTCTGCCAAATTCAAACCGTTCACGGCGGCATTAACCCCCAAGCTCCGATTATTGCCGTTTAAAGTCGCATCCGCTTTGATTGTCCCTTGTGCGATTTGCCCTTTAAGCACTTTAACAACCGCTGTTTTATTATTAACTGTTGCATTAAGCACCAAATCTTTAACTAAAACCGCCTGTCCGCTTGTAACCTGAGCCACGTTCACATCAACATTGGCATTAACCATACCGAGCGCGTCAAAGTCAATTTTCTCTTGCGGAACCAAATTTGTTGCCTGCGCGGATTTAATTAAAGAAAGCTCAAATGCCGTCTGTTCTTTCTTCTCAAAGCTCTTAATATCAATTTTATCCGAATTAAGTGTCGCTTGAATATTCGGCACATTTCCCGCCAAATCAGCCTGAGCTTTACCCGTTACTTTATTGCCGCTCAAAACAAAACTGTTTATAACGGCTTCAACCTTTTTTAAATCACCTTTAACCGACACATCGGCCGATTCGTCATAACCGCTGTTTTTACCCATAAAGCCTTTTGCCGTAACATTACCGTCAAAACGAATATTACCTAAAACATCAAAGAGCTTCATATCAACACCGACATTAATTCCCATAACGTTAACATCAGCCTTAACAGGGTATCCCTCCAAAGACTGCAACCGGCTCAAAGCACCCAGCATCCCCTGCCCGCTATACAAACCTTTGTTAACATTAAAGCTGAAATCAACATTCTTATCTCCGTTCTCATCCAACTTCAAACTCTCAATATCGTATGTCTGGCTTTTGCCGGATTTGTCTTGATAGTTAATCGTCACATTATTAAACGCAACCTCTCTAACCACGATTGAACTCAAAAGTTCAGCAATATCCTCATTTCCTCCGGCAGCTTTGTCACCATCAATTTCCACCGCCTCGGCAGATTTAATCAGCTCAAACTTAAAAGAAGTTTCAACTTCCTTATTTTCCTCTTCCGTCTTGCCGGGAACATCAAACTCCCAGTTAGCCGTACCATCCGCCCGCTCTTCTAAATTAACTTCGGCATTGTTAATCTTAAACGTATCAATCACAATATTCTTCTTCAGCAAAGGCAAAACTGCTACACCCAAATCCACCGACTGGGCTTTTGCCATAACCGGATTATTAGCCCAGGTTGCATTGGCAAAAGAAACATCCTTAATCTCAATCACCGGATTAAAAGACGGTTTCACAGCAACATCTCCCAAAACAAGCTTTCTTCCGGTTGCATTATAAACCGTTGTTTCAATCATCCCCTTATAACGGTTAAAATCAACCTGTGTCAGCGCGATATACCCGCCGATTATAATCACTAAACAAAGGCAAACCGCTGTAATAAAAATAATCTTCAAAGCCTTTTTCATATCAAGCTACTCCTTAAAATTTAATCCAAGTGTCTTCAAACTTTCCTTAAAATAATCCGGCAATTTTGCCTTGATTATAACTTTTTTGCCATAAACCGAAGATAAATCAATTTTATAAGCATGCAAGTATAATTTGTTGGCAAACAAGCTGTTTTTTTCTCTCTCCTCGCCAAAATACTTGCCATCTCCCGCAATCGGCGTTCCGAGATATTCTAAATGCGCGCGGATTTGGTGTGTCCGTCCGGTCAAGGGGCTTGCCGCAATAAGAGCATACCTGTCCCCGACATTGTCCAACACCTCGTATGTCGTCACCGCGGGTTTTCCTCCTTCCAACACCTGAACACGCCCGTCTTCTTTTTCAAGCGGCGCCTTAATTTCACCACTGTTTTTTTGCGGAACACCGCGCACGAGAGCCAAATAGGTCTTTTGTAACGTATGTTCTCTAAAAGCCTTTGTCAAGGTATCAGCCATTTTGCGATGACGCGCCAAAACCAAAACCCCGCTTGTGTCTTTATCGATTCTATGCACGAGCTTGGGCTTTTCTTCCTGACCAAATTTTAACGCCTCTAACATACCGTCAATATGACGCAGCGTGTTTGTCCCGCCCTGCACGGCCAAACCGGACGGCTTGTTTAAAACAATGATATTGTCATCTTTATAGATAACCATATCCTCAATATAACGGGCGTCTTTTTCCGAAATCGTATCATGGATAATTTCTTTTTTCTCATTTTCAAGCGGCGGCACCCTGACTTCTTGCCCGCTCAAAAGCCTTGTATTCGCTTCCGCCCTTTGTCCGTTTACTTTAATTTGTTTGGTGCGCAAAAGCTTTTGCAGTCTTCCCAAACTCAACCCCGGATAATATTTCAAAAACCATCTGTTCAAGCGGATTCCGTCATCTTCCGGCTTAATTTTAACTAATTCCACGCCACTCATTTGTCTTCTTCCTTTTGTTGCTTTCGTGCTCGTTGTTTCTCGATTCTGAGTTTATCAAAATAATCGATTCGTTTCTTGATTTCTCTTTCAAACCCACGGTCAACCGGATTATAAAACCGCCGCCGTCCCATCTCTTCGGGAAAATAATTTTGTCCCGAAAAACCGTCTTCCAAATCTTGGTCATAAATATAGCCGTCACTATACCCCAAATTCTTCATCAACTTAGTTGGCGCATTCAAAATATGCTTCGGCGGCATTAAAGACCCCGTCTGCCTTGCTGCGGCAAACGCCCCGTGCATAGCTTTATACACCGCGGCCGACTTCGGCGCCGTTGCCAAATAAGCCGTCAACTGCATAACCGCCAATTCCCCCTCCGGCGCCCCGAGGCGTTCAAACGTTTCCGTACAAGCTATTGCCTGCACCACCGCATTCGGGTCAGCAAGCGCCACATCTTCCACCGCAAAACGCACCAGCCGCCTTAAAATATACCGCGGGTCTTCACCCGAAGTCAGCATTCTTGCCACCCAATAAAGTGCCGCATCCACATCAGACCCGCGTAAAGACTTATGCACCGCCGAAATCAAATTATAATGTCCGTCCCGTCCTTTATCATACACCGGCGCCCGCGAGCGGATAATTTTCATTAATTTCTCTTTATCAAAAATCTCGTCCGGCTTGGCATACGCCCAAACGCTCTCTGCCAAATTAAGAATATAGCGCCCGTCGCCGTCAGACACGTTTTTCATAAATTCTCGAGCTTCTTCATCAAGCGGCAGTTTTTGCCCTTCTTCTTTTTCTGCGCGCTGCAACAACTCCTCAAAATTTTCCGCCGTCAGCCGGTTTAACACAAACACCTGACATCTAGATAACAACGCTGCATTCAGCTCAAAAGACGGATTCTCTGTCGTCGCTCCCACCAAAATAACCGTTCCATCTTCAACATACGGCAAAAAGCCGTCTTGTTGCGACTTGTTAAACCGATGTATTTCATCAACAAACAATAATGTACCTTTGCCCTGCGTAGCACGCCGGTCTTTTGCATACTGGAAAACTCGTTTCAAATCCGCCACGCCCGAAAAGACAGCCGAAATCTGCTCAAAATAAAGATTCGTATGTTCGGCAATCAATCTGGCAATGGTCGTTTTTCCACACCCCGGAGGTCCCCATAAAATAAAAGAAGACACACGTCCGGTAACAAGCATTCTCCCCAAAGGAGAATCCTCACCCAAAACCTGCTCCTGCCCGACCACATCTTCAAGCTTCTTCGGACGCAGCCTGTCTGCCAACGGTCTTTTGATTTTATGCGAAAATAATGTATCTTCCATCTTAACTCAAAAAATTATTTACTAAAAACATACACCTCATAACACAAAATTTCAAAAGCTACAACTGGATTTTTTCTAAAATAAGATAAAATGCTTTACTTTTTCAAAAAAATTAAATACGCTCTACCTTGGATTTGGCGATAGCCTGTCTGGGGTGTGGAAACCTCTTCTGTATGCGTCTGTGTAAAGACGAAACTTTTGCACGCTTTCTGGTCAAGGACTGGAAGGCGGCAAAATATGCTTATATTCGGTTAATATGTCGCACTATTCATACAGATAGTTTCCAACTTCCAGTCGCCTTATCGGCGGCTTTTTTATTGTACTGATAATAGGGAGTTTTGAGATGAAAAGAGATGAGCTTGGTCGTTCGATGATTGAGATGCTAGGCGTGTTGGCAATTGTGGGGATTTTATCTATTGGCGCAATTTCAGGTTTTCAAAAAGCGATGTTTAAACACAGACTGCAAAAGACAACCGAAGAATATAATATGCTTTTTCAAGATACATTGAAATATCATAAAGAACTCCTTGCTTTACGCAGAGGTCTAAAACCCGGTGAAGGAGGACATTACAGAATTGCCGAACTTTTGTACAATATGGGCATCGTACCGGCAATTTGGCAACGAAAAGGAACAGTTCTCTATGACCGTTTAAATAATCAAATTAATCCTTTTATCCGCAAAGAAAATAACAAATTAAATTTTGATATACACATCACCGCCAACGACACCTCTATTTTTGTTTGTGAAGCTATTTATCGGGATGTTTTTATGCAATTCAGTGACAATTTATATTATGTACAAACATATCGTTACGATAGCGATGGAGCAGGAAAAGGTGCTTTTCAGTATTTTGGCAACCTTTATTGCAATAGCACATCAAGAAAATGTGTCAGAGATATGACTTTGACTGATATTCGCAAGATGATAAATCGTGTGCGGTTATCATAGACTTCTAACAAATCACATCCCACAAAAACTCCGACAAAAAACACATACCTCTTGACTCTAAACAATAAAGCTATACTATTATTCAAAAGAAATAACCACATAGGATAAATAATATGAGTTTTAAAGATTTAGGGTTAAGCGAACAAACTATTCAGGCCATTAACGATTTAGGTTATCAAGAACCCACCACCGTCCAAAAAGACGTTATCCCGTCTATCCTTGAGGGCAAAGATGTTTTCACAATTGCCCCC
Organism: Alphaproteobacteria bacterium; assembly: GCA_017939155.1. Lineage (GTDB taxonomy): Bacteria > Pseudomonadota > Alphaproteobacteria > RF32 > CAG-239 > CAG-267. The sequence continues at coordinate 37,183 of JAGAZZ010000021.1, forward strand.
GGCGCCTGCGGCAAAACTTGTTCATACATTTTCCCGCTGGTTGACATTATTTCAAGAAAAAACGGACAGAATATTTTAATCATCACCCCCGGCGCAAAAGAATCCGTCAACATTTCAGACAAATTTTCCGTATTTAATAAATATCACGCGGCAAGCGAACCGGCTGATGAAAACAACGCCGAAGAAAATACTGACAATGAAGCCAATGTCATCATCGCCACGCCAAAACTTTTGCTCGAAAACATTACTGAAAACAATCTTGACGTTTCAAATGTCAACATTCTTGTCGTAGATGACATTAATCTAATCAAGAAGAACCGCCAACTGGCTAATCTTGAGAAAATTCTTGATATGCTTCCTGCTGAAAAGCAAAATATCGTTTTCACCAACCGCCGCTCTAAAGAAACACAAAACACATTAGACAAGATTTTAAAAACCCCGGCTGAAATCAAAATTGATAAAAATAAAGAAAGCGAAGTTGAAGGTCTTGCTCAAAACGAACCGGTTTTACCAACAGAGCCCGCAGAAACTGCCAAAAAACCTGAACGCCGCAAAACAAAACCGCGCCAAGAAAACACGCAAGATAGAAAAGCTTTAGAGCTTGCCCGTCGTTATAAAGTTTTCGGCAAAAAAACACCCGCTTTTTTACTTGAAGACGCCAAAGCAGTTTCTTAAAAGAAAATCAAAAAAAACTTGCGCTATTTTTTTCAAGGTTTTATAAAAAAAAGAAAAACATTAACTTAATATGGAGATTTAAATGTCAGGACACTCCCAATTTAAAAACATTATGTACCGCAAAGGTGCTCAAGACGCCAAAAAAGCAAGAGTATTTGCAAAATTAGCTCGTGAAATCACGGTTGCCGCCAAAAGCGGTCTTCCCGAGCCGGATAAAAACCCCCGCTTAAGGTTGGCTATTCAAGCCGCCCGTGCAGAAAGTATGCCTAAAGATAATATTGAACGTGCTATTGCCAAGGCAACTCAGGTAGCCGGCGGAGCAGATTTTACAACTATGCGTTATGAAGGCTTTTCACCCAACAAAGTCGCTATCATTGTTGAAGCTTTAACTGATAATAAAAACCGTACGGCCAGCAACGTTCGTTCTATTTTCGGCAAACGTGGCGGCGCCATGGGTGAAACAGGCTCTGTTTCCTTTAACTTTGAGCGTATCGGCTATATTGAATATCCTCTCGCCGTGGCTGACGCTGATAAGATGTTTGAAGAAGCGCTTGAAGCCGGTGCTAACGAAGTTGTTTCCGAAGATGAAATTCACGCCATTGAAACCCTGCCGGATGATTTATCTGCCGTAACCGACGCTTTGGAAAAGAAATTTGGCACCCCGTCTGCCTCTAGGCTTGACTGGAAACCAACCGTTAAAACCGAAATCACGGATTTGGAAACGGCTAAAAAATTCTTAGAATTTATCGATGCTCTTGAAGAAGATGAAGACGTGCAGCACGTCTACCACAATGCCGAGATTGCCGATAGCATTATGGCTGAACTTGAGGCCGAATAATGCGGATTCTTGGTTTAGACCCAAGCATTTCCTCAACCGGTTGGGGCATAATTGATACAAACGGAAACCGTCTGTCCTATGTGGCAGACGGTTTTATTGCAACCCCGCCCAAAGCTCCGCTTTCCAAACGGTTGAATATGATATACACCGAGCTTAAACGTGTTATAGAACTTTATCAACCCGATGAGGCTTCTATCGAAATAACTTTTTTAAATAGTAACCCCGAAACGTCTTTAAAATTAAGTATGGCGCGCGGAGTCGTCTTCCTGATGCCCTCGCTTTATAACATTCCTTTGTTTGAATATGAAGCAACCAAAATCAAAAAAGCCTTAACCGGTATCGGTAAGGCTGATAAAAACCAAGTTGAAACAATGGTAAAAATTTTGCTCCCCGGCTGTCATCCCAAAAACAACGACTCGTCAGACGCCTTAGCCATTGCAATAACGCATTGCAATTTTCGCTCGTCCTATAAAGACCATATTGTCTAGGCTAAAACTTCCTGCAAATAATCTTTGTTTGCTTCCAAAAAAGACTTTGCAATATCGCTGCCTTCTGCCGTTCCTTCATACCAAAAGAAATTCTTACCGTGATTTTTTAATTCCATAACCGCAGGTTTCGTCATTTCTTCATATTCGGCCAAGCGCTCCGGCAAAACCTCATCATCTTTGCGTTTAACCAACTTGCCGCCGCACGAGCAAACACCATCACCGACATCATGTGCCATACCGCATTTTTCGCAAATGCGCCGATTCTTCACACGTTCCAAAATAAGTTCTTTAGGCGTATCTCTAAAAATAACTGCGCTGTTAAAATGTTTCATTAACTTGCCAAATTCTTTCACTTGCCCCACGGTACGCGGATATCCGTCCATAATCAATACTTTGGCTTTAACGTTTTTAAGCTCTTCAAGCAACATTTCATTAATCATCTCATCAGGTGCCAATCCGCCCTCTTTCATATTAGCTTCTAAAGCTAATCCTAACGGAGTTCTAGCCTTTTTTTCCCGCCGTATCATTTCCCCAACGGAAATATCAGCAATATCTTTATCCTTAAACCCATAAGTTTCTTTAAGTTCGTTAACTAGAGAAGAGGCAATATAGCCTTTTCCCGAAGCAGGTGCGCCAATCAGCGAAATAACAAATTTTTTATTCATATTTTCTATTCCTCTTTCCGCAAAAAAGCTTCAAACACCGTTGAAGCTCTTTTACCTTAAAACAAAAATGTTAATTTTTATTTTACATAATCATCTATATCGTCAACATAAACCTCTTCAAATTCCGGACCATAATTTCCCTCACCGCTGACATCATAAACATAAGGTTCATTTTTAGGCTCCATTCCCTCTAAAGGTCGCGCCAAATGAACGCGCTTCTGCTCTTCATTAGCCGAAAAATTTTGTTTTCCAGTATTTTGAGGTCTAGCATTGCCTTCTTCAATAACTTCAACCGGAGCGAGGCTTTCACTTTCCGCATCATCGCCTAAATCAAGTTTTTCACGTTTTGGCGCTTCCACCTTATCAAGGCTTTCTTCTTTAACCTGAGGTTTAACCGGAAGTTTTGCTGTTGTCCCCAAATCCTCTTCCTCATCATCTTCTTCAACAGCCGACAATTCAGGGCTGAGCGGATGAGCGTCTTTCGGCAAACGAATCATTCCATAGCCATATCCGCCGCCGTTAGCCGGACCCGACAAACCAATTGAATAATACCCGCCGATATACCCATAGTCTAAATCAATATAATCAACATTAAACATCACACGGACTGTTGTTGCCCCAACGCTGGTCATATCGCACTTAAAGCCGTTGCCATTTAAAACAATATCATTATTGCCTTTAACATATAACATTGCTTTATCAGGTTTGCAAACGCTGGGCGTCTGCCCGTTATAACTTAAATTATATCCGAGCACTAAATTAAGTGCCGTGCTCCCTTTAACGCTGGACGCGTCAATAATCTTTACCCCATCAAAAAAGACATACGCCGGCGTAACGCCGATTCTCGCCGGAACCGTTAAATACGGATTAACGCACACATGCGCCTGAGCATTTGCCTCGCACAAAAGCGCCGTCGCATCCAAATTATTATCCGTCAAATGTGCCAATGAATTATAAATATATTCTCTGGACATAGAAAGCTCTGCCGGAGCACATTGTTTATCCCGACAAACAATAACTGAATTTAAAGGCGGAATCCTTTTATTAAAAACCTTAGCCGCAACATCAGGTTGCATAACAAACGCCTGCGATTCTTCCGCTGATAAACTTTGTTCGGAATATAAGCTTTTTTGAGCCCCGGGAGGCGTTGTCAACATAGAGCGGTCAGCTTCAGACTCGCGGCTCGTGCATGAAGCGACACAAACAACACCGACAGCTAAACATAATTTAAAAAATATTTTATTGCGCACGCTAACTAACCTTTAATCAAAATTAAGTATATACTACAAAAACACTATAAGGAAAGTCCGCTAATGGAAAGAAAATTGTCAAAAATATACACACAATATAAAAGCTTACCTCTTTTATTGTTAGCCATTGTCTGCTTTTTCCTAAAAGTCTGCAATGCCGAAGAAATAATATCATCTTCCATCAATCCGTTGAAAGTCGTAGACGGCGACAGCTTGGAAATCGGCTCCTCACGCATTCGCTTAACCGGCATTGACGCGCCCGAATATTTCCAACAATGTAAACACAAAAACAAAAAGCTCCCCTGCGGCAAACAGGCAACCGAACACTTAAAAAAGCTGACAAATAATAAAACCGTTCGCTGTGTTGTTCATCAAAAAGACCGTTACGACCGCTTTCTTTGCACTTGTTACGTTGATGAGCTTGACTTAAACGCCGAGATGATTCGCTCAGGCTTTGCCATAACCTATCTTGACAGCCCCTACGCTGCCGAACAAGCCGAAGCAAAAACAAAAAAGCGCGGAATCTGGCAGACAAAATTTATGCAGCCTCGTCTTTATCTCCGCTTAAAGGAACTGCAAAAAAGCAAATAATTTAAATTTTACATCAGATTCTTATTGACTCCTTAAAAAACTTATGTATAGTGCACAAAAAAGTTATGTTTAAATCTACAAAACAGGTGAATTAAAATGTATGCAGTAATTAAAACAGGCGGCAAGCAATATAAAGTAGCGTCCAATGACGTTATCAAAATCGAAAAAATTGCCGGTGACGCCGGAAGCGAAGTAATTTTTAACGAAGTTTTGGCTATGGACGAAACCGTTGGCACTCCTTTTGTTGCCGGCGCTAGCGTAAAAGCAACCATCGTTAAACAAGCCAAAGACGCAAAAGTTATCGTTTTCAAAAAGAAAAGAAGACAAAACTACCGTCGTAAAAACGGTCACAGACAAAACATCACACTCGTTAAAATCACCGAGTTGTGTAAATAATTAACTAGGAGTTTTTAAAATGGCACATAAGAAATCAGGCGGTAGCTCATCAAACGGACGCGATTCTATCGGACGTCGTTTAGGTGTTAAAAAATTTGGCGGTGAATCCGTAATCTCCGGCAACATCATTATTCGTCAACGCGGAACAAAATTCCACCCCGGCGAAAATGTTGGCATGGGTAAAGACCACACCATTTTTGCAACCGCAGAAGGAAAAGTTGAGTTTAAGACAAAAGCTAATGACAGAACTTATGTTTCTGTTGTCCCTGCTGAATAATCTTTCTCATAAAGAATAAAAAGGGGGTGCCAGACATCCCCTTTATTTTTCAAAAAAATAGGATACATATTCCCATCAGGTTAAACAACCACTAAGAGAGTAGCAATGAAGTTTTTAGACCAGGCAAAAATATACTTAAAATCGGGCGATGGCGGACGCGGTTGCGTTGCGTTTCGTCGTGAAAAGTATATCGAATTCGGCGGACCGAACGGCGGTGACGGCGGTAAAGGCGGCAGCGTTTGGTTTGTTGCAGTCGAAAACCTGAACACGCTTATAGATTTCCGCTACCAACAACATTTCAAAGCCCAAAACGGTCAACACGGTATGGGCTCGGAAATGAGCGGTGCCAAGGGCGAAGACCTTATCATTAAAGTCCCCGTTGGCACGGAAATTGTTGCCGATGACGGCGAAACTGTCATTGCCGATATGGTTGAACCCGGTCAAAAGTTTATGATAGCCAAGGGTGGTGATGGCGGCAGAGGAAATATTCACTTCAAAAGCTCAACCAACCAAGCGCCGCGCTATGCTGAACCGGGCTGGCCTGGGGTTGAAATGTGGGTTTGGCTGCGTTTAAAAATCATTGCAGACGTCGGCTTAATCGGGCTACCGAACGCCGGTAAATCAACATTTTTAACCGCTGTAACCAAAGCCCGTCCGAAAATTGCCGATTATCCGTTTACAACCCTGCACCCAAACTTAGGGGTCGCTTGGGTAGATAATAAAGAACTGGTTTTAGCAGACATCCCCGGACTTATTGAGGGCGCGCACGAGGGCATAGGTTTAGGTGACCGCTTCTTAAAGCACGTTGAACGCTGTTCCGTCTTTCTGCACTTGCTTGATGCAACCTCAGAAAATGTTGTCAATGATTATAAAACGATTCGCAAAGAATTAGAACTTTATGAACGCAAATTAGCCGACAAACCGGAAGTCATCGCCCTAAATAAAATCGATTCGCTAACCGAAGCGGAAGTAAAGAAAAAAATTAAAGCCCTATCAAAAACAACCAAATCGCCAATCTACGCAATTTCCGCTATTGCCGGCACAAACACGATTGATTGCCTGCGCGAAATCTCCCGTTTCGTTCCCGCTAAAAAGAAAAAAGTTGATTCTGAAACGGTAATCGAATACAACAATGACAAACCTGAAATCAAAAAAACTTGGTCCCCGCTTGACTAATTTTAGGAGTATAAAATGAGCACGACAGACACAACATTGCTTAAGTTAATTGAAAAAACATTAGACGACAACAAAGCAGAAAACATCGTCACCATAGACCTCAAAGGCAAAACCTCAATTGCCAACTATATGGTCATCGCCAGCGGTACATCAAACCGCCATGTTGCCGCACTTGCTGATAAGCTCAAATACACCTTAAAGCAAAACGGCTATAACACCACTTCAGAAGGTGAAGAAAATGCCAACTGGGTTCTAATCGACGCTTTTGATGTCATTGTGCACATTTTCTGTCCTGAAGTCCGCGACTTCTACAATCTTGAAAAAATGTGGAACACCGCCGCCGAACTACGCAAAAATTAAGTTTATTATCGACAAGCTCAAAAAAAACTTGATTTATTATTTTTTAGCGTGTATCAAGAACAGCGTAATCAAAAAACGATTACACAAATAGGGGTATAGCTCAGTTGGTAGAGCACCGGTCTCCAAAACCGGGTGTCGTGAGTTCGAATCTTACTGCCCCTGCCACTAAAAAAGCCACCTTCAAGGTGGTTTTTTTAATGGCATTTAGGGACAGTTGATGAGAACTCACGAAGAAGTGAGTTCGACCAGGAGGATAAGGCGGACGGAAGAACGCCGGTCAGCATAGCTGATATCCGACGCAGCGGCGAAGCAAAGTGTAGCCAATCTTACTACCCCTGCCAATAAAGAAGTCCGCTTTATGCGGGCTTTTTTGTTGGCATTTAGGGGAAGTTGATGAGAACTCACGAAAAAGTGAGTTCGACAAGGAGGATAAGGCAGACGGAAGTATGCCGGTCAGCATAGCTGATATCCGACGCAGCGGCGTAGCAAAGCGTAGCCAATCGTCTGCCCCTGCCACTCAAGATAAGCCGTCCGAAAGGGCGGTTTTTTCTTTATAAATCAATAACTTAATCGAGTCCGTGTGAGGCACTGCCATCAGAGCCATTTTTGGGTGGTTACACGGACTATCCCAGATGAAATCCTTTGTTTTACAAGCATTTAATGCGGTTTGAATCCTATCGGGTTTCGGGAAAAGTGAATTTGTCGATTTGGGGATTTTTATAAAAGAAAAGCCCTCACAGCAATAAGTTGTGAGGGTTTGAGGATAGAATACATAAATCTGAATTTTAAGGTTTTTGGCTTACACTATCGGTGTCTATACCTTTCCAATAACAGTTTACCGTGTGGGTAACATCGGTTGCAGATGTAATCCGAAGATTTTTTCCATTAAATTCAGCACATACTGGCATTCCGATAATTTCACTCAAAGATTTCATTTCTTTCACAACATCAGAAATCTCCGAACCGGAAGACGGCTCAACAATCACTTCACGGAAGCATTCACCTATTCGGAACGGCGTGTAGAATTCTTTCATTTTTTCGATGATTAGCTTTGGCTCTATATTATCATATCCTAGAAAGTATCCTGATGTACAATGTGCTTGAAAAGAATCAAAAAGACACATGCTGTGCATAGTATTGCTGGTAAAGACCACAAACTTGTTGTTTTTACCAATCGCAATCAACTCTACATCCAAGGCGCTAACACCGGAGTGGTGGGCAACAGTCGCGACAATATCCGAGGTTACAAGGAAAAATGTTTCCCAATCTGAGTAATTTTCCTGAATTCTTGCGATAACAAATTGATTGCTAAAATCAAGAGTGACATTTACATTGTTAATTTTAGTTGTTTTCATAATTTGTAGTATTTTAATAGTTAAACATAATTGTATAATTTTTTTGTATGATATTGTTTTTTTTTGAAAAGTAAAGGATTTATTACGGTGAATAGTCTGTGGATTGCCCTATGCGCCCTGCCACTCAAGATAAAGGCGCTGGAAAGCGTCTTTTTTTATTATAAATCAATAACTTAACTGAGTCCGCGTGAGCCGTGCCAAATGAGGCTGTTTTTGGATAGTTATACGGACTAATATTTTTGAGAGTCCTTGTTTTTCAAAGTATTAAGCTGTTGGGAGAAATTTTAGCATTTGGGAATTTATAAAAGAAAACCCTTGAAACGAGATGTTTCAAGGGAAAGAAAATAAGAAATTGCGGCTTCCATGCAAATCAAGTATTCTTTTTTATGATTACCTAATATCAATCTTGCTCTTTTGATTGTCACTTCCAACAATTAAGACCTCAATACAATTCGTCTAGAGCCTCTTTATGCTTTTTCGAAATTAATCCGACGGACTTGCCAAACCTTTTTGAGGGTGGAGTTAATGAATTGTTTGATTAACAAGAGAGATTGGAGTAATCTATATATGTTTATATGATAATATCTTAGTAATTAATTTGTATGTATCTTTTACACCAAGACAGACTTAAAAGTCAATGTTTATTTAGAGCAACTAGTCCGAGGATTGCACTATGTGCCCTGCCACTAACGATGATTTATTTTTGTTCAATCGATTAAACACACTAAGAAAACAGCTTGTAAAACAAACCTCGTAACAACACCCACAAAAAACAAAAAATTATTTTATTTCAGATTGTTGGCAATAGCATCCAATGAATTAAGAAAAGAATCTTGTTGAAGACTGTTATCCTCATACATAAAATCGTCATCATCGGTGTCAATATCGTCAACTCCAATACTATCGCTCTCTAAATCGAGCTCATCAAAATCAGAATCTATTTCTGCTTTATTTCTAATCATTTTCATTAATGCAGCGTTAAACTCCTCTTTGGTCAGGCAATCAAACCGTTGTTTAGACATTTGGATGTATCTCTCTTCTTCCATTGCAAGTTCTTCGGCAGATAGTTCTCTATTTTCTTTTTGAGCGTCTGTTTTTAACACATTTATATATTCTTCTTTACTGATGCAGTTGTCTTTATTGGCATCATATTCAGAAAACATTTCCGCAGAATCCGCTGAAACGAGAATTGTCTTTAGCAAATTTTCCATAAATATTTCATATTTTTGTTTGAAAGTCTGACGGTTGACAGGTGGTTGTTCTAACGCTTCATCTAACAGTTTACGCATTATTTGAATAACAAATTTTTTTAGTTCATCTCCATTCAGTTGATTATCGTGATTAATATCATGCTCATCAAAAAGTTCAAAAGCAAGCTGTTCTTGTTGTTCGGTTATTTCTGGAATGGCGGCAATATCTTTTTTGGTAATGATAGCGTCGTAAGGAAGTTCATCAAACATATTACCTAAATCTTCTTCCATCACGCGAAATGCCGGGGCTGTCATATTTTTCATTATTCTTTTCTTATGAGCATCAGAATTGTATGAGGGGCTTTCGCCATTTGCGATATTTTTAAACTCGGAAGACAAATCATTCAATGTATCAAACAAACCATCAACCATCTCTGTACCTGCTTTATAGTATTTATCTTCTTTTATGCCTGCAATATATTCCTCTTTGGTCAGGCAATCAGGATTTTTCTTGGAAAATGTATCAAAAGCTTCTTCATCTACCATATCTTCACGAGTCAGACAATTATCGTGGTCAAAATCCGCATCGTCATACGAAGCTTCGAGCAGAGCATCCCTTATTTTTATAGTTTGTTCACGCATATAGTTCATCATAAGAGAAGGGTCATCTTTGAATTTTTCGTCCATATCCATCATTTCAAACATCATATTAGCCTTAGCCTCAGCGGTTTCAATTGAGACTTTTAGACCTTTGAGATTGAGCAGATAATTCTCGAATTCTTCTTTAGTAAGACAATCCGGAACGTGCGCAATGGTTTTGAACAATTTGGGAGCGCTTTTTTGCAAAAAAATCGTTTGAAATTCGCTGACAGAAAGACAATTATCTTTATTGCTGTTTGCCATGTCAAAAACAGCGGCGGCTGAGTTCTTTACTTTTTGTGTTATATCGGCACGCATTTTCTTTTTTTCTTGTTCAAATTTGGCAAGAGCTTCTTGTTGCTTTTGTTTTCTCTCTTGTTCCCATTGAACTTTCATTTTTTCAAAGTCATAATCCGGCGGAGTTGTATTTTGGCTATAGACAGTAAAGCTAAAAAAGAAGCTACATACAAAGAGAAATAAAATAGATTTTTTCATAGTAATCCTAAAATAAATGTTATTTCCCAATTTAGGCACGACTTATTTTAAGATATGGTTAACATCAAACTATTTTTGCGAACCGAACGGATAATATAGTTTAAGGTTAGTTGTTCACGCAAAGCACAATTAGGAGAATAAGACAAACAGCAAAGCGTCAATCAGCTATCCGACGCAGCGGCAGAGCCAATCTTACTGCCCCTACCATCAAAGAAGTCCGCTTTACTGAACTGTCCCCAAAAAGTTGAACAGTTCATTTTACAGGCTCTTTGCAAATTTGAAGAATCTTATAAAAAAATCCCTCACAACATCAAATTGTAAGGGATTTTTTAAATACGGCAACAAAGTTTTCTTCAAGACTGTTTGCGCCCCACTCTCTTCCAAAACTCCACCACTTTATATGCCGGAGTAGTAGATGTAATTTGAATTGTCTTTCCTTTAAAATTGACATATACAGGCTTTCCGATAATCTCGATTAAAGATTTTATTTCTTGGACAGCATCAAAAGAACCCTCAGAAAGGTCAATAACAATTTTACGAAGACATTTGAATTCTTTTTCCATAATAATTATTTTTTTATTACACCTACGCTTTTACATTATTCAAAATATAAAGGCGCATTAACCTTTTTGCATACGGAAGCACTAACATTTTAAGAAGCGTTTTGGGATAAATCTTTACCTTCGATAAAATAAGCACTTCCAACAATTCCTTTGTGTGCGGCAATTTAAACAGCTTTAGTTGCCCCGCTTTAGACAGCCCATGTTTTGAGATATACTTTTTCAACTCATCTTTGGTTAATGGCATCTCAAGCAATTTCAGCTCTGGCTCCTCAGAAATCCCATAGCGAACAGCATATTCAAACACAAACTCTTTTGCGTATGGCTGCTCAAACATCTTGAGTTCAACAACATAAGCAAAACGCCTGTACTCGATATACCTTTTCACCATCTCACAAGCATTAGGCAACTCAAACAGCTTAAGTTGCGCCTCTATGCAAAAATTTCGTTCACACAGATACCAAGTCATCACTTGCAACGCATTCGGCAATTCAAGCATTTTAAGCTGAACAGCCTCACTACAGACCCATTCTGAAAAATAAAAATCATGCAACTCACTAAAATCAGGAAGCGACAACAATTTCAACACAGCCTCATCACAAAGAGGATGTTCTGAAATATAAACCCTCACCAATTGCTCTGCATTAGACAACATAAAGAAAGTCAGTTGCAACTTTTCTGAGAATGTGACTTCCTTTAGCAAGGACTTTGCATAGGGCTGCTCAAGCAGTTTAATCTTAGCTCGGTCACAAAGTTCCCAACAAGATAAATAAACACGCAACAACTCTTTTGCATCCGGCAAATCAAACAAACGCATTTGGTCTTCTTCATCTAAAGATGTTCCACACCGAACACGCGACCTAAGAATAAATTTTTCAAACATAATAACAAAGATTTAAATTAATAATACATTTTCAATCTTTGCATATCATAAAATTAAGCTTATTGCAATAACTTTTTTTCTAAGATATTTTTGTGATATATTGCGGTAAAATAACCCCTCCTTTGATAACAACCAAGTAATACGGCACAACCGAAAAACGCAATCCTAATTTTTCATCACAAACCGACCAGTCCACGGGAGTTGTATCAATATCATAAATCGAAGCCAATTTAACCAACCGCTCATCAACATCTTGCGGTAAATTTTTATCCAAATCTGGACGGATTGCAGGGCTAACATAAACAGCGTCAATCCACCCGTCTTTCTCCAAAGCCTCCAAATCAATTGAAAATAAATCCGCATTCTCAATAAACGGCTTAAACATATTAACACTTTTATCTGTCCATTGTATCGGCTCAGAAAATCCGCGTATGGCGCGGCTCCTCCCCTCAAAACACCTCTCAAACCACCTGACCACCCCTTCGTGTGTCGTTTCACCACCGCTACGCTTGTAATAATAGCGTAAATCCGCCTTAGGATTTTTAGCAAATGATAAAATCCCCTCGCTTAACGCATTATTGCCCTTTTCAATATAATGATACAATTTCATATAAAATCTCCCTATTTTGCCAATAAAAAAATTTTATCTCAAAAATTTTCTCAGTCAAGAGATTATCCTGCAAAGCAAAAATATAGTTATTGACATCCAAAAAATAATTTAATATGTTGATACCCAACGAGATAGAAAGCATTAAAAATTTACTCCCGTAAACAAACAATGTTATCTATCGATTTAATCAATCTTTTTGAAATGGTATAGCTATGGGAAACACAAGTCCGATACAATTTTTTAGGCAAGTAAAGCAAGAAGTAAAAAAAGTTACTTGGCCTTCCAAAAAAGAAGTCATTAACGCTACAAGAATGGTCATCGTTGTTGTTGCGATTGCTTCAATATTCTTCTTTTTCGTTGATATGTTCTTTGCGGCCATTGTTAGTGCCATCTTTAAATATTAGGAGTTTATCCCATGACTGCTCGTTGGTATGTTGTTAACGTATATTCCGGTTCGGAAAAAAAGGTTGCTGAGTCAATCCGTGAACAAGCCGTTTTGAAAAAAATGGATGATAAGATTTTAGAAGTGTTGGTTCCGACCGAACAAGTCGTTGAAGTAAAAAAAGGTGAAAAGGTAAACGCTGAACACAAGTTTTTCCCCGGTTACATCTTAATCAAAATGGAAATGAACGATGATACTTGGCACATTGTAAAAGATACGCCTCGCGTCAGCGGCTTCCTTGGTAGCCATAACAAACCGCAAGCTATCAGCGAAAGAGAAGTAAAGCGCATTATGGAGCAAATCGAAGAAGGGATTGAACGTCCGCAAACTCAAGTTTACTTTGAAGTTGGTGAGCAGATTCGCGTCATAGATGGTCCGTTTGCTTCCTTTATCGGCGTGGTCGAAGAAATTGACACCGAAAAATCTCGCTTAAAAGTTTCTGTTTCGATTTTCGGTCGTTACACTCCGGTAGAGTTGGAATTTAATCAAGTCGAGAAAATCGCTTAATTAATTTATAAGTCAAAAATAAAAACCACCATATGAATTGTCCAATTTGTTTAAGAGGCTATTTATATGGTGGTTTTTCAAGCCTAAACAACACTTATTTATTTGTTTTTCTAACCAAGGCTATAATTAACGATACAAGCACCAAATAAATTGTTGTGTATGGATAAGACATAACATTCATAATGTATTCTACTGTAGTATCAGAGTAATTTATAATATATCCGCTTCCAACCAGCAAAACAAACACAATAAACATAAAGTATGGTATCCAACCAATCGCTGTCAAATAATATGATGTTTTTGGGTAGTTTAATATAAAATTTGATAAAAACTTTGGTATTTTGTTAAAACACAGCATAAACATACCAAGGATAAATAATAAAAATAAGATACCGCTAGTATTTTCAAGCCCTAAAAAGGAAAGAGGAGTTTCTAAAACACCATATATTCCGCCTAATACTAAAGCTTCTTTTGACCATAATTTCATTGTTTGTACTCCTTTTCCAAATTAAGATAAGTTGTATAAAATATTTTTATCTATTTTTTTTTATTTCTATCAAAATAGCCTGTGAATTGCACGATATGTCCGCCATTAAAGAAGCCACTTCTAAGCTACCACAAAAAATAGACTGTTCATTTCAGAGGTTTTATTTTTACACCAATTCAAATCAACTTTTACTACCACGAATAAGACAACCCGGCGTCTACGCCATAAGCCTTATAGTCGCTGCCAAACGTGTAATGCGCTGATGTATAAGCAGAAAAACGCGGTGTCAAACCAAATTTAGCCCCAACCTCCATTTTTCCCAATGTCTGGTTTTTATAAGTGTTAATGGAAGATAACGTGCTGATTTTTGTTTTATCGCCCATAGCATAGGTCTGAATAACCGATGGCTTAACAAAAACCTTCGCCGTTTGCCCGCTATCCGTGCAAAACAAATGTTCTAATCGGAGTCCGAGCTCTGCTTCCATATAGTGCATCAAATCAAAATCAACTTTTTGCCCAATATTATCCTTAAAACCATCCATATCAAGCGCCGTATAATATAATCCCAAACTCGGCTCAAGCATCCATCCTTGAGAAGACAAGAGAAATTGTCGGGAAACATCAAAACTTCCCCCAAACTGGAACGCTGACGTATCAGCAAAAACACTATGGTCATCCGTTTTCATTGAAATATCTTGTTTGCCGCCAAAAGCCGTTGCCAAAACAGTCCACCGATGCCGACCATAACGATAATACAAACCGCCCGAATAACTGTCTATATCCATAGAAGAGCCTATATCAGAACGATATTTTCCTTTTCCCGACAAATCATAATCACCTTGCCTATAAGCGCCGAACAGTCCGAATTTATGATAATAATTAGCTGCCAAATCAAATCCGCCCGTCACACCTTTAATCTTTGCATCCATTTGAGAAGGCGCATCAATATCTGCATTTTCATAATCAGCATTAATCCACGCATCCCTATAAAAAGGCAACCGTTTATCACGGCAACCTTTGCACCGGTTAGCCCGTAATCCTTCGCCAACTTTTTGCGAAATTCCCTGATTTTGTTCCACTGCGGCTGTTTGCATAGCCAAATATGCGGGAATTTCAGGCATATATTTGTTAATATCTTGCGTGACTGCCAAATACCAAGTGCTCCCGTCTTCCTCGCCCTGATAGTTGCGAAAAGCATCCCAAGCGTATGGACTGCCAATCACACGGCTAACCGCAAAAGCCTTATCATTTTGTACGCTGTCATTAGGCGCTTCTAAAAATACCGATACCGCATTTTGCATATCTTTTAACTTTTGCTGATTTTTTGAGTTAACCACAACCTTTGTTTCGCCGTTAACATCACCATCAACATGGATAACACCATTATGAACAGTATCATTTTTGCTATCAACTTCCAAATCAACAACCAGCTCATTATCGCCGGTTCCCAGATAAGAAGCGCTGTTAATCTTTGCATCTGTTCCCAACCTTAAAGAAGATTTATCGCCCAAAACAAAATCACGGACATTATCCATTTTGTTATTTAAAATAACCGTACCGCTTCCATCACCGGACATTGTAACATCATAGTCTTCCCCGTCAATTCCATCATCAAAAACAATATTGCCGTTTTCCACCGTTTCTAAGGCAAGCTTACCTTCTTTTTCGATATATAGCGCATTGCTCTCATCATTGGCCTTATTACCCGAAAAGACGCTGTTTGCTCCGCTTGCCATAATTTTTAAATTATCCGCATAGATAGCTCCGCCCTTGGCTTCGTCCGCTGAAATCGCACTATTATTATAAAAAGAAGCGTTAGAAACCAAAAGCTCATCCCCTTCATGGTAAATAGCTCCCCCTTTTGCACTAATATCGCTTATTGCCTTATTTTCAACAAACAAACCATTAACTTTTTTAAGCGATGTATCATTATAAACGGCGCCGCCAAAAGCATTTTCTTGCGCTTTAGCCATATTGCCCAAAAAACTTCCGGTTATACTATCCATTTCTCCGGCATTAGAAATCGCTCCGCCAAAAGCTCCTGACCCATTATCAAGTCCCATCGCTGAATTATTATTAAAACTGCCGGATATATTTTTAATCAAACCATTATAATTATCAATTGCACCACCCCAAGCCTGAAAATTTCCGACAGCTTTATTTTCCACAAAGTTCCCCGAAACATCATCTATCCGCGCCATTTTATCATTATTATGAAGAGCCCCGCCGTTTGCTTGTTCCTGAGCTCGAGCCAAATTAGCGATAAAATCACCATTAACTTTATCAATTCTGCCCATATTAAAAACAGCACCGCCTTTTACACTAATCCCTTCGCCTTTATTGCCTAAAAAATCGCTGGATAATTTTTGAATTGAGCCATATTTATCATTATATACACTAACACCCTCAACAACGCCGCTATTTGCACTATTATCAATAAAGTTGCTTTTAATCTCCCCAATTTTATTTCTGTTATTCAAAACGCCGCCATCTATCCAAACCGCCTCAGCAGAATTTATTTTATTATCAACAAAATCAGCCGTAATAGCCTCGCCATCAAACCCGCCTACACTGTTCTCTTGACCGATAACCCCTTCGTTATAAATTACCCCGCCTCTAAGAATAACCGTAGCGCCGTCTCCGGTATAATCATAGGTATAATTATTTTTTTGATAAAGGACATTATCAATTTTTTCTATATTTCCCGAATTGTTAACCCCCACACCGACATTTACGGTAGCCACCATTCCTTCAACAGCAACAGAGCCGTCACCATTTCCGCTTTCTGTCTTTGAAACGGTGTCATTATATATATGAGGCACTAATTGATAGCGATAATAAACCGGCACAAGTTCATTATCCGGCTTAGGAGAATAAACCTTAAACACTTGCCCTGAAGTATCCGCCTTATACTCATCTTCGGAAATTTCTTTCACCTCGTAAGACGCCGCGTCCAAATCCCCCTCCTGCAATGATTTGGCACAAACATTTACAGCAATCAAACTAAATAAAATAACCAAAATATTTCTAAATTTCTGCATATCAGTCCTCTAAAAATAGTAAACTAATATAAAACTAAAAAAATATTTTTAAAATTATCTTAATTTCAGCCAAAATTTAACCACAATCTCCCGCCGTTTGGCTAAAAATCATTCATATTTTACTCATTTTTGCACATACAAACGCCTTAACCTCCTGTTCAATAAGGCAGACATCCTCCTCCGCCCAAAATTTAGAAAACCAAAATATCAGCTTTTCCATAATTTTAAGTTTCTCCAAAACCTCAAACGATGTTTTAAAATTCAAGTCAAACACCCATGCAACAAAAAACAACGCCATATCCGCAAAATTACATATATATTCGCGCCGCACTGACTTATGCGCCATAAAATCTGCCCACACCTCAGCGCTGATTTTCTGACTATGCGGCTCCTTAAAGCAATACGCCGCAAAAAATACATCTTCAATTTCCTTAAAATTCTTAGCCAGCAAATAAAAATTCGCCAACTTGTCCGCATCACGCACCAAAAAACTCACCAACCGCACTCTTTGCCTCATCATTTCAGGTAAACGCTTAAAGTCTTCATCACTATACAAACAATCGATTAAATGCCCGTGATGTCTGATAGGCAAAACACAATCAGACGCATTAAATAAGTCATTTCCCTCCAGAATCTGCGCCCCGCGTACACCGTGGTCAAACCGTTCTCCGCTTTTTTTCTTAATAATTTCCTCAAAACGCCCGACATCATGCAACAAAACCACCGCCTGCAAATAGTCCTTATCCTCTTTAGATAATCTCTCAAAACAAGCCTCATGTTTTAACAGCAAATTCCCCATTCCTAACACCTGATAAGAATGTTTGATTTTTTCTTCCATAAAATCTTTCTGAAAGTCCGCCGTAATAAGCTTTGAGTTTCTTTCAAACGCCGCTAATAAAATTTTTTTCGCCACTGATAAAAACATTTTTTACCTCCAACAGCTTATAATCATATCAGCCAGCTCTTAATCAAAAGTAAAGAGAGGCTCTTTAATAAGAACCTCTCTCAAACATAAAACCTGAAAAACTAGAAGCCTTCAGTATCTAAGCGCTTACGCAACTGCTTTCTTGAACGTCTGATAGCTTCTGCCTGACGACGAGCTTTCTTTTCAGAATTCTTTTCATGGCAGCGACGGAGCTTCATCTCACGGAAGATACCTTCACGTTGCATTTTTTTCTTCAAAATCTTTAAAGACTGAGCAACATCATTGCCGATAACAGTAACTTGAACCACTTAAATCACCTCTTTTCTGTTCTCTAAAATTATTAAAAACTAACGCTTTATACCATACATTTTATAAAATGCAACAAAAAAATACCGCCCAAAATCAAAAAAACGTAACCGATTCTTAACAACTTTCTCCTAAAATGCATAAACAAATAACAAAAGGATACATCAATGACTAAAAACCCTACTGACGTATACGAATTAATGGAAAATAGCGAAGGCGAAGTAATGGCTCTGATTTTTGCCGATAACACGGCCCCACAAAACGCCACATTTTATCTAAACGAAAAAGAAAAGCGCATTGAACTCATCCGCGCTCAAAACAATATTGTTTTCATTGACGGCCTGCAGCCTGAAAGTATCCAAAAAATAAAAAAGTTAACCAAGCTCTATGTCTGCGAAATCAAATACAATAAAGACAAAGACGCTGAAAATGAAATCCAATACGTCTACGCCGCCAATAAAAAAGAACCGGTTGCAGAAGATAAACCGACTCCGCCCGCCCAAAACATCACGGACAAAGCCAAAAAAGCCCGAGAAAAAATCTTAAAAAAACCCGCTCCTCAGGAATGACAAAAAAACTACCCGCCCATAAACCGTTCCGAAAAATCAGACAGTTCACACAGCGGGTAGTTTTTTATTAAAAGTGCAGGTGTCTATCAGTCACAATGACGATATTTCCACGCCAACTCGAAAGCAACATACATCTCTACAAATCCGGCAAAAATGTATAACAGCATCAAGCCACTCCTAATCAAAAAGTCTAAGCCACTATCTTGGCTCAACTCAAGTGCAGGAGAACAAACAAAAACGAAGGCAAAAAACAGCCCTAAAATACCTGATAGGGCAATTCCGCCATTGTACGAGTCGATACCTGCTCTTAACATATCTTTTTCAGACAAAAAAGAAAAAACAAAATTGAGTACCAGCATAACCACTGCTATTACTCCCAAAAAAATTGTTACAGTCATAATTTTTATTTTTTAATTGTTAGACATTCTCTTTTTTTGTACCACATTCATAATAATAACCATCTGACAGTATCTAAATAACTATGATACATTCTTAATATACCACATTTTTTAAGCCAAAACAAGCAAAATCGACGCAAACTATCGTTTGATAATAAAAAAATGAAGAAAACAACATTTCCGCCAATGATATTTTCTTCATTTTATTTAAAGAGGTCTTTAAGCCCCTTTTATAAGAGGTTTATCACCTCAAAACCCGAAAACCGTATTTTTTAAGCGTTTCAAAGTTTGTTTTGCAATGGCGCGTGCTTTTTCCGCACCCTCCGCCAAAACCTGCTCAACCTCGTCAAAATGAGCCATATAATAGTTATAGACTTCACGCTCCTGAGCTGTTTTTTCAATAATGGCGTCTAAAAGCATATTTTTAACATGTCCGTATCCGAGTTTACCGTTACGTAAGCCGTCTGCCATCTCAGCCACTTTATCCGCCGGAGCAATAGTCTTGTATACTTCATAAACCAACACTTCTTCCGGATTCTTCGGTTCTTCAATCGGCTTCGAGTCGGTTTTAATCGCAAACACGGCTTTTTTCAGCGTCTTGTCATCTTCATACATCGGAATAACATTACCGTAAGACTTGCTCATCTTGCGCCCGTCCAGCCCCGGAATAACCGCAATATTTTCATCTGCCACATAATTCGGTTGCACTAAAACGTCTTTACCGTAATACGCATTGATAGCTCCGGCAATATCCCGCGCAATTTCAACGTGTTGGATTTGGTCTTTACCCACCGGAACAATATCCGTATCAAACGTCAGAATATCCGCCGCCATCAACACCGGATAGGTATAAAGCCCCATGTTAATCCCGTCATCATTAGGCTTTCCGGCAGCAACGTTTTTATCAACCGCCGCTTTATATGCGTGCGCCTTGTTCATAAAGCCTTTCGGCGTAAAAGCGGTTAAAATCGTCGTAATTTCAAAAATTTCCGGAATATCCGACTGCCGATAAAAAATACTTTTCTTCGGGTCAAGCCCAGCCGCCAAATAAACACAAGCAATTTCCTTAATTTCTTTATTTAAAATTTCCGCGTCTTTCTGCGCATTAATCGCATGATAATCCGCAATAAACATAATATGGCGTTTTGCCGCCTTCCCCATTTCAATTGTCGGCTTAATCGCCCCGAGATAATTGCCCAAATGCGGCTTACCCGTCGGCTTAACACCGGTCAAAACCGTTTTTCCCTCAATCATTTTGTGCTTGCCTTTCAAATTTCTGTTGTTTTTAATTTTTATTATTGATAATCTTGTTTTCAGATTTTTGCAAATACTTTATATCAAAAAGGATAACAACAATGTTAGACATCAAATTTATCGCTGAAAACAAAGAACTGGTAAAAGAAGGACTTGCTAAAAAAGGCTACACCGCAGAACAAATAGACATAGACGCTCTGTTAGCCCTTTATAAAGACGTCAATAAATTAAAAACATCCACTCAGGCGTTAGCAGAAGAAAAAAACCGCTTGAGCAATTCTATCAAATCAGCCTCAGCCGAAGAACGTCCGGCTATCATCGCTAAAAGTAAAGAACTTGGCGAAGAGCTGAAAAAAGAACAGGAACAACTCTCAGAAGAACAGCAGAAATTTGATAACATTATGTGGCGTATGCCTAATCTCCCCAGTCCGGAATCTCCTGTCGCTCCTGATGAAACCGGCAACGTTGTCATCAAAAGAGTAGGCGAACCGACAAAGTTTGACTTTGAGCCCAAAGACCACGTCGAACTTATGGAATTAAATGACTGGTCAGAATTAGAGCGCATTACCAAAGTTTCCGGCGCCCGCACCTATGCCATCAAAAACGAATTATCCCGTTTGGAATTAGCTATGCACATGCTTGTTTTAGATAAGCTTGCGGCACATGGTTTTACGACCATCACCGTCCCTTCGCTTTCTAAACAAAAGCCGCTTTACGGTATGGGCTATCTGCCGTTTTCTCAAGACGAAGTCTATTATATGCCCGCAGATGACCTCTATCTTTCGGGAACAGCCGAGCTGGTATTAAACTCTTTAAGAGCTGATGAAATTTTATCTGAAAACGACCTCCCGATTCTTTACGCCGGATTCTCTCCGTGCTTCCGCCGTGAAGCCGGCGCCGCCGGCAAAGATACGCGCGGTCTTATTCGCGTTCACCAGTTCTTAAAAACCGAACAATTTGTAATCTGCAAAAATGATATTGCCGAGAGCGAAAAATGGCATAAAACACTATTAGCCATTTCTGAAGAAGTTTTGCAGGATTTGGAATTACCTTATCAGGTTTTGGAAATCTGCACCGGCGATATGGGCGCTCCGAAATACCGCCAGTATGATTTGGAAGCCTGGACACCTTCGCAAAATTGTTATCGTGAAACCCACTCCTGCTCAAACATCACCGAATGGCAGGCACGCCGTACAAACTTAAGATACCGTGATAACAAAGACGGAAAAGTAAAATACGCTCACACCTTAAACAACACCGGTATCGCCACCCCGCGCGTTCTCGTTCCGTTTATTGAAAATCACCAACAAAAAGACGGCACGGTTCGTATTCCTGAAAAACTTCAGCCTTATATGAACGGCAAAAAGTTTATCGGCAAAAACGCAAAATAACCTCCTTGGTGTTATACCATGAAAAAAGTTGATAAAATTATCAATTTTATGCGTGCTCTTGAAGAAGTTTGCGTCGTTAACAGAGATTTGCTGCTTTATGACGGCTCAACTGAAAACGACGCAATGCACATCTTCAAGTTATCCTTTCTTGTTATGCTCATCGCGCCATATCTAAAAACACCGGTTGATTACACCAAAATGCTTGAAATGGCACTCGTGCATGACATTGCCGAGGGGAAAACCGGAGATTACACTGCCGCCAACCAGCTCACTCATCCCGAACTCAAAACCGAAAAATTAAAAAAAGAGGCTCAAGCAATCAAAGAATTAAAAGCAATGTTGCCCGCTCCGCTAAACCGCAAGATATACAATCTCTACCAAGAATACGAAAAAAAACAAACCCTAGAGGCAAAAATTGTGTCAGCTCTTGATAAGCTTGAAGCCAACCTCCAAGCCAATCAATACAAAGACGGCGATGTCAGATACTGGCAGCAATGCGAAAACGGTTCTGAGTATTACAAAATGGCACAACAAAAAAAAGCATTGATTAAAGAAATAGACGAACCAATCATAACCGAGCTTGAAAACGCAATTATCAGCCTATCTTGTCAAAATATGGCTAAATATGGTCTAAAAAATAAAAAAGAGTCGCATAAATGCTGATATACGTTAACAAAAAAAAGGAAAGATACAAAAAAATAAAAATCTTAAGCTTGATTTTGTGCGTTTTTTTCATTTTTGCCATCAATATCTCTTGCTTCAAAAAATCGATTCACACGCCCGCTCAAAGCTTAACACAATACCAAACCTTAAAAATATCGCAAAACTGGTATAACAACGCCCAAACCGCCACAGTTTTTACAAACAAAAAAAGCTCTCAAGCCGTTATCGTTATACCCGCAACATTAAATAAAGAGAATTTTCTCATCACTGCCGCGGCACTCTATAAAACCCTGACACCAAACACAGAGCTTTCTTTCACGAAAGATGTCAAACAACCTGAACTCCTCAAAAAAATAGTTGAAGCCTTGCCGCTTAAATCTTCTGAAAAAACAAACAAAACCCTCCTTATCACAACTGACTTCAAGCAAGCCGAGCCCCTTATTTTCACCCACAAACTCTATCCGCACATCATAAACTATAAACAAGCTCAAAAACAAGAAATCCTGCAACCTTTATTAAACGCAACTTTTCCCAAACCCATCCCCCCTCAAACTCCGCTTGACAAAGACAAACTCGCCTTAAAAACTTTTGCTAAAGATTATGCCAAAAACCTCAAAAACATCCTATCATCAAAAAAGACCTTGGCATTTTCCGCACAAAATCTCTTCCTGCAAAACGCCAGAATATGTCTGCAAAACAAAGACAAAACTACCTGTCGCACCTCGTCTGAACTTTCTTTGGAAAAAAATTTAACCAAAGCCTTAAGCAGTTTTTCCAAACAAAATCCCCCTCAAAAATTAATTTTCTTAACCTCTGAACAAAAATTAGAAACTCCCGAACAACTAAAGCCAGACGAGGGATTGCGTTTTAATTTCGGCTCAAAAGAAACGATTTTACTCCCCAAACAAATATCTGCTCTGGCAAATCCGACAAAAGCGTTCTATATATTAAAAAAACACGCTGGTCTGAATCCAAACTACGTTTCACCGGATATGAACTTTTACAAATTCAAAACAATGGAGATAAACTTAAATGACGACATATAACGGCTACGAATTAAATTACTCAATCGAGGAATTAAAAAAGATGACCACCGAGGAAATGACGGATGTAACACTTCTCTCAGAAGACGCGCCCGCCTATAAAGCGCTGGAGGAAGGAGATAAAAAAGCCTTAAAACATCTCGTCGCCGCAGCCAAAATTCTCAACAATGTCGCTCTAAAGCAAGACAATCCGCACAATATTGCGCAAAAAGAAGCGCTTGAAAAAGCCGTCCAAGCCGGCGATGAACACGCAACTCTTGCGCTGAAATTATTTAATTCTCTAAACGGCGTATCCGGCTTAAACGGCATAGACCCTGAACCGATTAATATTTTCAAAAACCTCACCACCCCAAAAGGAAAAAACTTCTATCCGGCAGACTTAAGCGAGCAAGAATTTCATAACATTTTATTGCAAATGTTCAAAGACAATCAAATTGCAGAAATCAAAAAAATTCTCTCCGCCCGCACCATGGTCGTTCGCGATGGTAATAAATTAAAAGCCATTGATTACACCGAGTATTTCAAAGACGAGTTCTCAGAAATGGCCAACGAGCTTGAAGTTGCCGCCCATTACAGCACTAACGCCTTATTCAAAGAATATCTTTCATGGCAAGCTCAGGCGCTTCTCCAAAACAATGAAGATATGGATATGCTGGCAGACAAGCATTGGGCAATGATGCAGGACACGCCTCTTGAATTTACCTTAAGCCGTGAGAACTATGACGACGAAATGACTTCAACCGTTCTCGAAAACCCCGAGCTGGCAACCTTAATCAAACAGCATAACATCGAAGTCATTGCCAAAGATATGTTAGGCGCGCGCGCCGGTATCGTTAACAAGCAGGGTACAAAACTTCTTTTAGAGTTCAAAGACACAATGCCCAAACTGTGCAAAATGATGCCTTATGCCGATAAATACGAACAAAACATCAAAGCCGATTCGGATGTTAAACAAACAATGGTTGATGTCGATTTAGTCTGCTTAAGCGGAGATTATGCCCAATGCCGTGGCGGAATGACTCTTGCTCAAAATCTGCCCAATAATGATAAACTTGCCATCAAAACCGGTGGCGGTAGAAGAAACGTTTATCATCGCCAAGTACGGCAAAGCAAAGATGACGAGCGCACAAAGAAAATGTTAGACGCATTTTTAGCTCCTGAATTTCACAAATACTACAATCCCGAAGCCGACCATATTTTCGTCATCGGTCACGAAAACGGACACTCTTTAGGTCCGAGCAGTGAAT
The DNA here is from genome assembly GCA_017939155.1 of Alphaproteobacteria bacterium. GTDB lineage: Bacteria > Pseudomonadota > Alphaproteobacteria > RF32 > CAG-239 > CAG-267. The sequence continues at coordinate 61,904 of JAGAZZ010000021.1, forward strand.
ACCAAAATTCCCCCGGTATCTGCAAATCCATTATTGAAGAAAACAAAGCTGACACGGTCTCAATCTCTTTTATGCCCGAATATGTCAAACAAAACATCATTACCGCCGAGCAATTAAAAGAAGTATACACCACTTGGATTTTCCGTCTGCTTTTGCGTGCAAAACCGGTATTTCCGACCGAAACCTATAAAATTATTGATTTAATAGAGTTCAACACGCTCCTAAAACACGGCGCCATAACTTTTGATGAAAATAAATTAATCCATATAGACTTTGATAAAGTAAGCCCCGCCGCCTATGAAATTTTAACCAAAGTTATAGACATTCAGCTTTCAAAATCTCCCGAAAAAGCCCGTCAATACATCACCGAAAACACCTCTTGGACTGAGTTGCACGAATATATCGCCGCAACCCACAAGAAACTCGGCTTAAAGAAATATAAAAATATTGTAAGTTTCTTTTAAAAAAGGTTGCAAATAAAACTAACTACGATACAAAAGAATTAATACTTTAGGAGAACTAATATGTTTGGACGCTTTTTCTACGGACAATGCTCGTTACGCGAAGCTTTTTGGAAATTCTCTATCTTAGGCTTGCTCGTTACAGGAGCTTTAGCCAGACTTTCAATGATACTATTAAAGCAAACGGCAAATTATGACCCAAGATTTTTCAGAATTCTGTTAAACAATCTTTCCATTCTCAATATGAACACAACTGTTGTAATTTGGCTCTGCCTCTATATCACAACATTTTTGGCTCTTGTTGCCTATTCTCTTCTTTGTATTGGCGGAATGTGGAACACTTATAAAGAATATGAAAAAAGCAAAATTCTGGCTTTCATCTGTTTATCATTGGTTTGTATTACCGCCTATTTTGCAATAAAAGCATCAATTTATTAAAAAAAACTTCAAGTCCGGTTAATCCGGACTTTTTTTAATCAAAAATCAGGGGATAACCCCCGTTTTTTGATAAATTTTGCTTGGTAAAATCTAACGATGTGTTATAGTAAATCAAGCAAAATTGTACAATATATAGAGGTTTTAAAATGGCTGATTTTACAGAAGAAGAAATTGTTAAAAGTGAACAGGAATACAACGCCGATTCCATTAAGGTACTAAAAGGGTTGGACGCTGTCAGAAAGCGCCCTGGAATGTACATCGGTGATACTGACGACGGCTCAGGTCTGCATCACATGATTTATGAAGTTTTAGACAACGCCATTGATGAAGCCTTAGCCGGATATTGTGATAAAACGGAAGTTATCTTAAATCCCGACGGCTCCGCCACAATCCGTGATAACGGACGCGGTATGCCGGTTGACCTGCATAAGGAAGAAGGCGTTTCCGCCGCAGAAGTTATTATGACCGAGTTGCACTCCGGCGGTAAATTTGATAATAATTCCTACAAAGTTTCCGGCGGTCTGCACGGTGTGGGTGTTTCCGTTGTTAACGCGCTTTCCACTTGGTTGAAATTAAAAATTTGGCGTAATGACCAACAATACGAAGCCTCCTTTGCTAACGGCAACGTAACCGAACATATCCACGTAACCGAACAAACTCCCGGCAAACACGGAACAGAGGTTTCTTTTCTCCCCTCTCCTGAAACATTTACTCAAACGGAATTTAGTTATGATGTCTTAGAGCGCGCAATTCGTGAAAAAGCGTTTTTAAACTCCGGCGTTTATCTGAAATTAATTGATAATCGCAATAACGAACCTAAAGAAACCATCTTCCACTATGAAGGCGGTCTTAACGCTTTCGTTACCCACTTAAACAAAGCCAAAGCTCCGTTACACGAAAACATTATTAATTTCTCGGGTGCAGACAATGACATTGAAGTTGATGTCGCTATGCAATGGACGGAAGCTTATAACGAAAGTATGCTCTGCTTTACAAACAATATTCCGCAAAAAGACGGCGGCACACACTTAGCCGGTTTCAGAGGCGCCTTAACCCGCACTATAAACAACTATATCCAAGAAAACGGTTTATTAAAGAAAGACAAAACCGTCATCACCGGTGATGATATGCGTGAAGGTTTGACCTGTGTCCTATCTGTAAAAGTTCCTGACCCTAAATTTTCATCACAAACCAAAGACAAGCTTGTTTCTTCAGAAGTTCGTCCGGTTGTAGAAGGCGTTATGGGGGATAAACTTAAGGAATGGTTAGACGAGCATCCCGCCGAAGCAAAAATAATCGTTGGCAAAATTGTCGAAGCCGCAACGGCAAGAGAAGCCGCCCGCAAAGCTCGCGAATTAACCCGGCGCAAAGGCGTGCTTGACATCTCCTCGCTCCCTGGGAAGCTGGCCGATTGCCAAGAAAAAGACCCGGCTCTGTCCGAAGTCTTCATTGTTGAGGGAGATTCCGCTGGTGGCTCGGCCAAACAAGGACGTGACCGCAAGAACCAAGCCATTATGCCATTAAGAGGTAAAATCTTAAACGTGGAACGTGCCCGTTTTGATAAAATGTTAAACTCAGCCGAAATCGGCACCATCATCACCGCTCTCGGCACCGGAATCGGACGGGACGACTTTAACGCTGATAAATGCCGTTATCACAAAATCGTTATTATGACCGATGCCGATGTCGATGGCGCCCACATCAGAACACTGCTTTTAACATTCTTCTATCGTCAAATGCCGGAGCTGATTGAACGCGGTTATGTTTATATTGCGCAACCTCCGCTCTACAAAGCAAAACGCGGCAACTCTATCATCTACTTAAAAGATGACCGCGAAATGGAAGATTATCTCATCAATGGCGGTTGTGAAGACGCTTATCTTGAAGCCGCACACGGTGAAAGAATTGTCGGACAAGACTTGGTTGCTTATGTTGAAAGCACAAAAAAAGCCCGCAACTTAATTTCTCTTTTGAGTATCAAAGCACCTGAGCATATTATCGAGCAAATGGCTATCTGTGGTTTATTTGATAAAAATATCTTAGAAAACATCCCCCTCCTCCAGCCTGAACTGGATAAACTCGCTGCTCGCTTGGATACGCTGGAAGCAGAATATGACCGCGGCTGGCAAGCTCAAGCCCTTGAAAACGGCACAATTTCTTTCAACCGCACACTGCGCGGCGTAAAAGAAGAACACATTATCGGCGCCTCGGTCTTAGACAGTGCCGAAGCTAAAATGCTAAACGCGATGAAAGACTTTCTTGCCCAAAACTTCTCTGCTCCGCTAAAGCTCGTAGCCAAAGGCGGCACGGAAACCACAATTGCCGGTCCTGTCACATTGGTAGACGCCGTTATGGCCGCCGGCAAAAAAGGCATCACCTTGCAACGCTATAAAGGACTGGGCGAAATGAACCCTGAACAATTGTGGGAAACAACGCTTGACCCTGAAGCCCGCTCTCTCCTGCAAGTCAAAATCGACCAAATGGAGGAAGCCGACGAAGTCTTCTCAACCTTAATGGGCGATGTCGTTGAACCCCGTAAAGACTTTATCCAAGAAAACGCACTCAACGTCGTCAATTTGGATATTTAATCTAAAAGGAATAAAAACTAAACTATCACTCAAAAGTCAGACAAATAAAAAATCATCCCGTGATTAATTTGTCTGACTTTTTTAAATAGTTATTAGTTCCATCTTTAATATAAAATTGTCAGGCTCAGCCAAAGGAAATAAAATGAAGCAAAATAAAAATCATTATTTTTTCTGTCTTATGTGCATTTTGTTATCTCAAAGTTTGATAATTGCTACCAATCCCCTGCAAGGAAAAACTCTTTTTTCCACGGCACAAGCCAAAACAATCACTAATATCTATGATACATTTTATGATGAAATAAACATAACTCCAAACGCTATGATGGAATTTAGCAATTTAAGTCGGCAAGACATTCTTTCTTATCGTATTTCTGCCGTTAATAACTCGCCCATATTCCAAACATTGACCAACTACGCCCCATCCCCTAACGTCTATCAAATAGAAAATAACAAACCTTGGATTGGCGCACACGAAATCTCTTGTTCAGGTCACATTACCGGAAAAGGCGCTTCCCGGGAAAGTATCGGCATTTTAAACCCTGAACTGCTTTACTACATAGCTCCTGAAAGCTATGCCTTCGAGCAAAAAAGCGGCTGTTCATCGGTTGATTATCTTGAGCCGACAAGAATAACCTACTCTCCTTCGCAAAATCTAATAACGGCATATATCAACTATAGCGCTTTTTACACTAAAAATGGAACACAATGGATTTATATACGAGATGCAAATGCCAGAGATTTTGGGTATAATTACGCCTATGCAGACCAAACAGACAATATTCACTTTAATCGCCCCCAAAACCTTTCTACCGAAGCCGTAAAAACGCGAGGATTTTACCATAAAGGAAATGCCTGTAAAGTAAGCGGCGGCTGTAATAACTACTCTCCTTTTGAAGATAGATATTTTTTCTCAATTAACCAAATACCCGCCGCCGTAAACATAAAACTTTGGAAGGATTCTCCCAGTAACCTTACCAATCCAGCAGACATAACTTTCCGTTTTATTTTTGAATAGATGTTGATTTCTACACCCTCACCTCAAAAACTTCAAAAATCTGCCCTAAATATGCCAACAACTTTTCATCTTCCACCAAAGCCAACGCCTGCGCTTCATTAGAAACCAAATCATTGGGAATTTTACGATATTTTTGCAGGTAATATTCCTTAACGCCCATATTTTTAAGCGAGTCGCCCATTTTATAAATATCTTCAACGCTCAAAAACCGCGGGTCACACGTTGTTCTACACTCAAACTTCTTGCCGGAGTCTATCAACATCCGCAAGCTTTCTAAAACCTTATCCAAGTCAGCCGCTCCGCAGGTCAGTTCTTTATAGCGTTCAGCCTCAAACGGCGCCTTAATATCAAAACCAACCCAGTCAACCAACGGCAAAACCTCGGCAAAACGCTGAGGCAAATATCCTCCCGTATGAAGTCCTATTTCATACCCTAACGCTTTAACTTCACGCACGGCGTCAACCAGTCCGGCTTGCACCAAAGGTTCACCTCCTGAAAAGACCACCGCGTCAAGAATTCCTTTCCGTTGCTTTAGAAAATCAACAAACTTATGCCAAACAATATTCGTTTCAGCATTCACATCTTGCAACTGGGTATTATGGCAAAAAGGACAACGCCAAGGACATCCCTGCATAAAGACAACAGCAGACATCCGGTTAGGAAAATCGACGATACTGAATTTCTCAATACCGCCGATTCTAATAGTGCTCACTAAACAGCCCACTAACTAATAAGTTAAACTTAAAGCCTATTCAGCAGCCAAAGACAAAGCTTCCTCAGTCTTGCAAACGCACTCGCGAGATTCACATCCCATAACAGCCTTATCTTCGCAGAAGCAAAGTCTTGAATTGAATTCACCCTTTTTGCCAACGTTAAATTCTGTCGTAGGTCTGATATATCCCATAACACGAGTATACACTTCGCAGCGCTGTCTTTCAGAATCGTCCAATTTTACATCTTCAATATTAATAATATTGCTCATATTTCTCCCTTTCATAAACTATTATATATTACACTACTTCTTGCATTTTTGCAAGGTTTTTTAATTTCTCTGCCTTTTTTTCTTTATCACAAATCGGGCAGAACTCGTGTTCTCCGGCGATATACCCGTGTTTCGGGCAAACTGAGAACGTTGGGGTAATCGTGATATACGGTAAGCGATAGTTCGCTAAAACCTTCTTAACGAAATCACGACAAACTTTTGCAGATGAAATACGCTGATTCATATAAAGATGCAGCACGGTTCCACCTGTATATTTAGATTGCAATTTTGCTTGCAAATCCAAAGCTTCAAACGGGTCATCGGTATAACCGACCGGCAACTGCGAAGAGTTTGTATAAAACGGTGCATCTGCAGTCCCTGCTTGAATAATACCGACATAGCGTTTTTTATCTTCTCTGGCAAATCTTGTGGTAGCTCCCTCAGCTGGAGTCGCTTCCAAATTATACATATGCCCTGTTTCTTCTTGAAATTTAACCAAGCGGTCACGGACAAAATCAAGAAATCTCTCAGCAAAAGCCTGTCCCCAAGTATCGGCGATATGATGTTCATCATTAGTAAAGTTTCTAATCATTTCATTCATACCATTCACGCCAATCGTTGAGAAGTGGTTTCTCAAAGTCCCTAAATATCTCTTGGTAAACGGGAACAATCCGTTATCAATCAGACGCTGAATAACTTTTCTCTTAATCTCTAAAGACGTGCGGGCAATGTTCATCAGTTCATCAACACGGGCAAACAATCCGGCTTCATTGCCTTTATAAACATACCCCAGTCTTGCACAGTTAATCGTAACCACGCCAACCGACCCTGTCTGCTCAGCCGAACCAAACAAACCGTTACCACGCGCCAGCAACTCTCTTAAGTCAAGTTGTAAACGGCAGCACATTGAACGAATTTGTCCCGGCTTCAACGAAGAATTAAGGAAATTTTGGAAATAAGGCAAACCATATTTCGCCGTCATTTCAAACAATAATTCCGTATTTTTATCTTCCCACGGGAAATCCCAAGTCATATTATAAGTCGGAATCGGGAAAGTAAACGGCCGCCCCATAACATCACCACCCATCATCACATTGATATAGGCTTTGTTAATCATCGCCATTTCTTCGCTTAAATCACCGTAGGTGAAATCCTGCTCAACACCGGCAATAATCGGATGTTGCTCACGCAAATCTTCCGGACATACCCAGTCAAACGTAAAGTTTGTAAACGGAGTCTGTGAACCCCAGCGGGAAGGAACGTTCAAATTGTAAATCAATTCCTGCATACTCTGCTCAACTTGCTCGTATGTCAGCTTGTCTTTGCGAATATACGGCGCTAAATAAGTATCAACTGAAGAAAAAGCTTGTGCGCCGGCCCATTCGTTTTGCAAAGTTCCCATAAAGTTTACCATCTGCCCAACAGCAGAGCTTAAATGCTTCGGAGCACCGGCTTCAACTTTTCCCGGAACACCGTTAAAACCTTCACGCAACAAGTTTTTCAACGACCAACCTGCGCAATATGCCGCAAGCATACTCAAATCGTGAATATGAATATCGCCATTTCTGTGCGCTTCACCAACTTCTGCCGGATAAACGTGCGATAACCAATAGTTTGCCGTAACTTTACCCGAAACGTTAAGAATCAAACCGCCGTTTGAATACCCTTGGTTAGCGTTTTCTTTAATACGCCAGTCCAAATTCTCCAAATACTCGTTGATAGAACTTTCAACGTCAATCACAGTCTTACCGTCACCGCGCATTCTGTTTCTTTTATCACGATACAAAATATAAGACTTTGCCGTGTTAAAATAGTTTGCAGAAATCAAAACCTGCTCAACCACATCTTGTATATCTTCAACCGAAGGAAGCGATTCGTCAAACTTGTGAGATAAAATTTTCATCACCTGAGCTGTCAAAAGCCACGCATCATCACCGCCAAATTCTGAAGTAATTTCCCCTGCACGCAAAATGGCGTTATAAATTTTCTCTCCATCAAAATCGGCAAGCGTTCCATCTCTTTTTGTTATACTTTTAAACGGCATTTTATATTTTTTCGCCGTTGGCATTTGCAACTCGTTATTAGCCATTTTTTTATTAATCCCTTCTCTCTTTTTTATAAATTAATTTAAGTTTCTCTGAAACGCACCCTACTATATATTGATTAAAAAAGCGTAAACAACCACAACATATAGTAGAAAAACTTTTCAAGCCCCCTTTTTCGGTAACTGGAGTTATCCTAAAAAAAACTCCCCTTTTTTACAAGGGAGCCCTCCTTTCTTTTTATCCGATTCACAGTATCATATTAATATTAAAATGATTTTTTTTTTTAAACGGGTGAATACAGCCCCCCTCAAATTTAAAATCCTTTTACTAACAACTTTTAAATATTTTTTTACCCTTTCTTTCCTATTCTTTTTAAATATAAATATTGACCTCATTTTCAGCCGCTTATATGATACTCGGCGGATAAAGATTTATGGAGATTAGCTTTGCAAAAAACAATAATATGGGACTTAGATAACACACTTTATTTTGAAACAGATGAATACAAACACAAACTGGATGAAGCAACGGCAGCCGCCGCAATTAACGAACTCGGTTTGCCGCTTGATTTTCAAACGGCTACTAAAAAAGTAAAAGAATCATACGCGACCTATCGTGACGGGCTGGAAATCTTTGCTCGTGAATATGGTATTCCGCATAAAGATTTATACATTTCCTACCATAATTACAAAAAAAAGCTCGTTTCAACAATCAAACCCTACGATGGTCTGCTTGAAAAGCTCCAAACAATAAATTGTCCGCAATATGTCTTTTCCACTTCCTCTAAAGACATCTGCGAACAAATACTCAAACATATCGGACTTTATGATTTCTTTAAAGGGCGATTCTATTCTGTGGAAGATTTTAACGTCTACAAGAAAAACGAAAGTTCCGAAGTTTATCAAAAAGTATGTGAACAAATTAACACCAAACCCGAAGACTGTATTTTTATTGATGACAGTTACTCAAACTTAGATTTTGCTAAGCAAATCGGCATGGGCACAATCAGAATATACTACAAAAACAACTCCACCAAAGATATGAAATTTATAGATAAAGCCTACAAAGGCATTTATGAATGTATTGACGGCTTAAAAAAAGATTACGGCTGTTAAAAAAAGGCGGAGTCTCCGCCTTTTTTTATACTTTTTCTTAAACACCCTATTCAGCTTTAGCCTCGTCCATTTTTTGGCACAGCAGATTCTCCATCATATAATTTTCAAGCGAATCAAGTTTCATCTGTTCTGTTTCCACTTCCGTATGCCACGCGTCAACTTTTTTCTGAATTGTTTTAAGATAAGCCTCATTAAGCGCTTTCGCCGTTTCTTGCGCATTTTGCGGTAAAGCCACACGCACGCCAATCTTGCCAAACAACTCCTCTGTTTCTTGTTTTAATATCGGTAAAAAATAATCCAGCGCCTCAATATAAATTTGCACGTGCGTCTTTTCATGACGAACCGCCAAATCATACTGGCAAGTTCCTTCCGCTAAACCTTTCAAAATATAAATCGTCGGCATATAATATTCCAACCGCACATCAATTTTTTCCGGATAAAGACAAACATAACCTTTGCTAACCTCAATCTGCCCCACGGTTAAATTAAAATCAAATATATCCCGAACCTTTGTCAACCCGATAGGCGTAAATTCTTTAGGCATACTTTCGCCCGCATCCCTAAATTTTTTTTCTGTTTCCTGACGCAAAAACGTCTCATCTTTATCATAGCGATAGCGCAACTTCCCGTATGCTGAGCTGACAACAACTTCCGGCGCCTTAATAAAACTAAGGCACTCCTTCTCATATTCCTCAAGCGAATCACAAAAAGCAGGCTTTGTCACAAAAAAGCTCAAAATTAATGCAAAAAAAACTTTTTTCATCTATAATATTCCTCAAATAAAGATATTGCCTCGGAGGACCTATGAAATATTTTTACATAAGTTGTTTGCTCTTGTCCAGTTTTTTTACATATAAAACTTTGTCTGCAAAAGACAATTACGCTCAATATGCTTTTTTTATGCCCAAAGGCGCTTTTGAACAAAATACCACACTAGATGACATCGAGTCGATGCGCCCGCGTCAGCCCAAACCGACTCAAACCTGGCAAGACACCGAGCAAACACAAGAAGAAACACCCGCCCCCCAAATAACTCTCCCCTATGTCAAAAAGAAAATCAAAATACAAAAAGAAATTGCCGATAATAAAGTAAAAGAGGAAACACCGCAAGTTTCCGCCACCACTCCCCCAAACATCACTCTGGAAAAACCGGAACAAACAGCAAAACCGACACCTCTAGCCATATCGCCGGAGCTTCTTGAAAAATTAAACAAATATTCGCTTGAAGATACACCACTTGAAAAAGCAGAAATTACCCCCCCGGCTCAAATATCAAAACCAATCCCGCAAAAGAGTCTTGCGCAAATGCTGTCTGATGTTCCTTATCCGAACCCGTCTTTACCTAAGTTCCAACAAGCCTACGCCTCTTATGTAATGGATTTGCGAATTTTTAACCGCCGCGGCAAACTTCCTGTCAATACCACGCAAGAAAAAACTTTGCAAAAAGCTAATTCGATTCGCCGCTTTGACGTCAAATAATCTTTTAATCGTCGCCGATTCTAAGCGCTTCAATAAACGCCGACTGGGGCACTTCCACTTTGCCAAACTGCCTCATCCGCTGTTTACCTTTTTTCTGCTTATCCAAAAGTTTGCGTTTACGCGTCACGTCACCGCCGTAACACTTCGCCGTCACGTCTTTACGCATAGCCGAAATTGTTTCTCTCGCAACCACTCTGCCGCCAATCGCCGCCTGAATCGGAATCTTAAACAAATGCCTTGGGATTAAATCTTTTAATCTCTCGCAAATCTGCCGTCCGCGCGATTCGGCCTCGCTTCTATGACACAAAAACGCCAACGCGTCCACCGGCTCCTCATTAATTAAAATCTGCACCTTCACTAAATCAGAAACTTCATAGCCCGTCAATTCATAGTCAAAGCTGGCATATCCGCTGGTGATAGATTTTAACCTATCATAAAAATCAAACACGATTTCATTAAGCGGAATTTGATAAACCACCATCGCCCGGCTCCCGACGTATGTCAGTTCCTGCTGCACGCCGCGGCGCTCGGTGCAAAGTTTTAACACCGCACCCAAATATGTATCCGGCACAAGAATTGTTGCCCGCACCATTGGCTCTTCAATAGACGCCACTGTCGATAAATCCGGCATATCCGCAGGATTGTGCAACATAATCGTTTCACCTTTGGTCAGATTGATTTTATAGGCAACCGATGGCGCCGTTGTGATAATATCCAAATCAAACTCACGCCCGATTCGCTCTTGGATAATTTCCATATGCAAAAGCCCTAAAAAGCCGCAACGAAAACCTAAGCCCAACGCCGCCGAGTTTTCATTTTGATAATCAATACTCGCGTCATTAAGTTTCAACTTTGCCAATGCGTCTTTCAACGCCTCATACTGGCTGCTGTCAACCGGAAAGATAGAGCAGAAAACCACCGGAATAGACGGCTTAAACCCCGGCAAAGCCTGTTCACACGGGCGTTTATTATCGGTAATCGTATCACCGACACTGCAATCCCCCACGCTCTTAATACTTGCCGTAATAAAGCCCACCTCACCGGCAGAGAGTTCTTCCACATCTTGCATTTTAGGCGTAAACACGCCGATTCTATCGACAGTATACACGGCGTTGTTGCTCATCATACGGATAACTTGTTTTTTGCGCAAAGTACCGTCTTTAATGCGCACCAAAATAATCACACCCAGATAAGAGTCGTACCAACTATCAATAAGCAAAGCTTTCAATGGCGCATCAACATCACCCTTTGGCGCCGGCAAATGTTGAACAATTGCCTCTAGAAGTTCATCAATGCCCAAACCGGTCTTTCCCGACGTTTCCACCGCACCGCTGGCGTCAATCCCAATAACATCTTCAATCTGACTTTTCACTTTTTCCACATCCGCCGATGGCAAATCCACTTTATTTAACGCCGGTACAATCTCGTGGTCATTATCAATCGCCAAATACACATTTGCAAGCGTTTGCGCCTCCACCCCTTGCGTCGCGTCCACCACCAAAACCGAACCTTCGCACGCCGCGAGTGACCGTGACACTTCGTATGAAAAGTCAACGTGTCCGGGGGTATCAATCAGATTAAGCAAATATTCTTCGCCGTCTTTAGCCTTATATTTGAGCCGCACGGTCTGCGCTTTAATCGTAATGCCGCGCTCTTTCTCAATATCCATCGAGTCGAGCACTTGCTCGGTCATCTCACGCCGCTCCAACCCGCCGCACGTTTCAATAATTCTGTCGGCAATGGTCGATTTTCCGTGGTCAATATGGGCAATAATTGCAAAATTTCTGATTTTTGCCAAATCCTGCATTTGTCATTTTTCCTTTTCTTTAATAAACTTACCTTTATAAATAGGTTTTATTAAACGAGTTTTGTGAGAAATATCACAAATTAGTCATTGCGAAGTGCGCCATAAGGCAGATACTGAAGCAATCCATAACTGGTACATAGCACACAAATTATAATATAGAACATAAAATATATTTTTTGAAACCGCAACAGATTTTATACTTTCCTATTGCAACTCAGCAAAAAATATGCTTAAATAAAAAAAATAGAATTATTTGGTACAGCTAACGGAGGCAGTTATGATTAGATTTATTGATATAGAGTTTGGCTCAAGCCGCTATCAGGAGCTTTTGGATTTACGTTATAAAATCTTGCTCCAACCGTTAGGCTTAAAATTTCTCGATTCGTACCGCGAACAAGAAGCTTCTTTTCTCCACATCGGCTGTATAGATAACAGTACTGACGAACTAATCGGCGGTTTAATCCTCGTACCGGTTGACAATGAAGAAATCCGCGTTATGCAAGTTGCAGTAGACCCCGCCCGCCAAGGCGAAGGAACCGGTCGCAAACTCATCGAATATGCTGAAAAAACCGCCAAAGAAATCGGCTATTCACGAATCGTTATGCACGCTATGCTCTCCGTCGTCGGTTTTTACGAAAAACTGGGCTTCACTCAAGACAGCGATTTATTCGAAGAAAAAGGCATAAACTTCGTCAGAATGGTAAAAGAGTTATAAGAAGACTCTTTATACTCTGAAATCAGCAGAGATTGTCCTAATCCAAATAAAGTGAGCTTAATTTATATCTCTTGATAGCGTTTCTCACCAACACGCCGATAATCGCCGCCATCGGCACCGCCAACATCAAACCCAAAAATCCGAGCAACACACCACCGGCCAACAAGGCAAACATCACCCATACCGGATGCAGTCCCACACTCTCGCCCACCAGCTTCGGCGTTAAGAAATTGCCCTCTAAAAACTGTCCGACTAAAAACACGCCAATCACATACATAACGTGTTCAACATCACCATATTGCGCAAACGCCAACACACACCCGAGCACAAAACCGGTAATCGACCCGACATACGGGATAAATGAGATAATACCGGAAATAAACCCGACCAAAAGTCCGAGTTCCAACCCGACAAGTTTTAAGCCGATAGAATAAAACAAGCCCAAAATCAGGCAAACGCTTAACTGACCGCGAATGAAACCGGCGATAATCACATTAATTTCACTCATTGTTGACATAATGCCTTTTTTAGATTTCTTCGGCAAAAGCCCCTCAAATTTTGCCACGAAAATATCCCAATCACGCAGCATATAAAACGTCACAACCGGCGTAATCAAAATAAGAGAAATCAAATTAATCAGCGCAAAACCGTTAGAAAGCAGCCCGCTTAGCACCTTGCCTATAATTTTCAAACCATTGCCGATATTGCCTCTGACCATTTCTTCAACATTACCACCTTTTAAATCCGGAAATTTCTCCGCCAGTTCTTGCAACATCGGGCGGATTTTTTCCATAATCAATCCTAAATATTTAGGCGTAGCCTGCAACAATAATGCAATTTGGTTCTCAAGCATACCTAAAAATAATCCCAACGCCGGCAAAACAATGATAACCACCATAAAACAAACAACAAGCGTCGCCCACAAACGTGACAACTTAAGCCGTTGTAGCTTATCGACCATCGGGTCGAGCAAATATGCCAGCAAAATTCCCGCCACAAACGGCATCAAAACCGAGCGCAACAGATACAATAAATAAAAAAACACAAAAAAGATAACAAACCACATATACGGGCTGACATAAAAACGTCCCCTCATTGTCGGCATACTAACATTTGCCGGTGTAACCCTCGCTTGTTTTGCTGTTTTAGTAGATGGCATAGTAATCTCCTGACTTTCTTAATTGATACCCTTGAACTTCCAAATTAGCCTGCAGTTTTTCTTTTATACCGCTAAACTTAAAATTAAAATGAACTTTACCATTTGCCATGGAAACCACCGTGACATCACGCACTTGCGGATGATTTTCTAAGATATGTTTCAATGAAGTCCATTCCGTTAATTTATTATAAGCATAAATAACCTCAAGCTGTTCTTCATAAACATCAAAATCCTGCTTGGCAACCACATCTTTTTTGACATCTTTAAAATAAGGAATAACTTTTTCAATAGCTTTAAGCGGTGTTAAGCCGTTAACATCAATAGTTTCAGTTCCCTTTTTAGGAAAATCTTTAAGATAAACCTTCCCCTCTTTAGGCGAATATTTCAAGACATACACCCCGAAAACCTTATTAAAATCAGCTAATTCATCATACTCGCCCTCAGCCATATCAAAAACTCGGTTAGGTTTAACCGCCGCAATATTGCCAAGATTTTTATCAATCGTCACAAGGTTAAGATTTCCCTTTTTTCTGTTTTTTTTCTCAAGCCAAGCTTGCCGCCAGATATTTTCATCACTCCACAAATCAAGCGTTCCGTCCTCTTTTTCCAAAAGCGGAATAACCAAAACGTCCTGCTGTTCGCCAATAACAAGAGGCATATCGTTTTCTTCCATATATGCTTTTAAAATATCTTCATTAACGCTGATTCGTAAATCCGCAATATAACGCACATCAGAAGATTTTTCCATCAAAACCGTCACACCTGAAATAAAATGTTCCAGTTGCTTATCTGTCAGTTCATTAATTTTGTTCACACTCTCATCCGTGCTGATACTAAGCAAAACTTCGTTCAGACCATCGCGCTGTGCTTGAGCCATCGCTGTCCTTTTCGCCTCGACAACGCTTTTTGCTGTCACATCAACACTAACATCAGCTTCATACACCGGAGCAGAATTTGCCAAACTGCAAAACAAAAGCCCGAGCGCCACACTAAAAAAAACTTTCTTCACTAAAAAATCTCCAAATAACCAAAGATATTTGTTTTCTACACCAAACAAGCATAAAAATCAAACTTTTTTATTGCCTTTTAAATACTTCTGATATTAACTAAAAAAAATTTAATGTTACTTAATTTTAAGGAAACTCTCATGAAAACAACTAAATTTCTGGACTCTATATTACAAAGAGCCGCCCAAAACTTCAAAACAATCGTTTTGCCCGAAGGTGAAGATGAACGCATACTTGAAGCCGCGCACCATATCGCCGCAAACAAAGCAGCCAAGCTCATTATCTTAGGAAATCCCGAAGAAATTAAAGCTTACTATGCTAAAAACAACTGGAGTTTGGAAAACATCGAACTCTTAAAACCGGAAAATTCACCCAAGCTTGAAGAATACGCAAATCTTTTATATGAACTTCGTAAAGCTAAAGGGATGACCATCGAAGAAGCAAGAAAAATGGCTCTGAACTATAACTACTTCGGAACATTGATGATAAAAGCCGGTGACGCCGACGGTATGGTATCAGGCGCCAACCACTCCACAGCAGATACAGTCCGCCCTGCCCTGCAGATTATCAAATCCGCACACAAAGACCGTAGCGTTTCTTCAGCCGTTGTTTTGGTTGCTAATGACAAACCTTATATTTTCTCAGATTGCGCTATCATTATCAACCCATCCGAGCAAGAACTTGCCGATATGGCTCTAGCCAGTGCTGAAACCGCTATTAAATTCGGATTAGACCCGAAAGTTGCCATGCTTTCTTATTCCACCTACGGCTCAGGTTCCGGTGGAATGGTAGACAAAGTTAAAAACGCCACCAAAATCGCGCAAGAAATGCTTGAAAATAGTGAGCTTAAAGGCAAAGCTTTAATTGATGGTGAATTACAGGCCGACGCGGCTCTTGATATGGTTGTGGCTAAGAAAAAAGCCCCCGGCTCAAAAGTTGCAGGACACGCTAACGTTATGATTTTCCCTTGTTTGGAAGTTGGCAACATCGGTTACAAACTTTTACAGCGTTTATACGGTGCGGAAGCGTATGGTCCGATTATGCAAGGCTTAAATGCACCTGTAAATGACCTTTCCCGCGGTGCTTTGGTTGAAGATATTATCGGTATGATTGCCATAACCGCTATTCAAGCCGTTAAATAACAGAAATAAGGAACTCACACAATGAAAAAAATCTTAGTTTTAAACTCTGGCTCCTCTTCATTAAAATATCAGTTGTTCAATGTCACAGGTGATAAATATGATGTTATAGCCAAAGGTGTTGCCGACCGTATCGGAATTAACGGCTCTTTTGTGGAAATTAAATTTCCGAACGGGGATAAACGCAAACGTGAAGTCGCCCTCCCCACACACAATGAAGCCATCAATGAAGTTATAGCTGAACTTCTAAACGGTGCATTAACTTCAATGGCAGAAATTGACGCTGTCGGTCACCGTGTTGTACAAGGTGGAGATATTTTCAAAAATTCTGTTTTAGTGACAGATACTGTTGTTGACCAGATAGAAAACTTAGCCGAGCTCGCACCGCTTCACAACCACGCTCACGTTTTAGGCATTAAAGCCGTACAAAAGCTTTTGCCAAACGTTCCGCAAACAGTTGTGTTTGACACGGCTTTTCATCAGACAATGCCTAAAGAAGCATATCTCTATGCTTTACCGCTTGAACAATACACAAAATATAAGATTCGCCGTTATGGTTTCCACGGCACGTCACACGCTTATGTATCGCAAAAAGCTGCCGAGCTCATCGGCAAAAAAGGCAAAATCATCACCTGTCACCTCGGCAATGGTGCTTCAATCTCTGCGGTTGATAACGGAATTTGCCTTGATACATCCATGGGCTTCACGCCGCTTGCCGGATTAATTATGGGCACTCGTTGCGGTGATATTGACCCCTATATTCCGCTTTATATTTGCAAATCGCAAAACAAAACCCCTGATGAGGTTAATGAAATTCTTAACAAAAAAAGCGGTATGTTCGGTCTTTGCGGTTATTCTGACAACCGCGATGTAGAAACACTTTATGGTGTAGAACAAAGTGCAACAGACGCGATGGACACCTATATTCATAGCATTATCCGCTTCATCGGTTCTTACATCGCCGTCTTAGGCGGTGTTGACGCTATTGTCTTCACAGCCGGTATTGGTGAAAACGGCTCCTTAGTCAGAAAGCTTGTTTTGGAACGCTTAAGCTATTTAGGTATAACCTTAGATGAAGAAGCCAACAACAAGCGCGGCAGTATAACAGAAATCTCCACACCGGATTCTAAGGTTCGTGTTTTTGTTATCCCGACTGATGAGGAATATATGATTGCTAAAGACACAATGCAAATCGTCTTCGGCGCATAATCAATCTAAACAGTCCTAAAAGAAAACCGCTGATAATAATTCAGCGGTTTTCTTTTTATTTCAAGCCTCAATAATCGATTCCTTTCAAAACAACCTCCCGATAACGTGCAAAAAGCAACTCATCTAAATTTAGCAACAAAAATTTGTCATCAGCATAAATAAAATTCTCTCTTGGAAACACCTCAGCTCTATTATACATCCAATAACGTATATCTTTAACCTGTAACGGCAACTGTTTATACCTATCACTTTTAACCCCTAAGGTAAACAATTTAGAATCCCAAACTCCTGCTTTAATATCCACCGGATTATGTTTTTCTTCCCAGAACAATACTTCAATTAACTGAAATGGCATTGTTAAATTCCCCAAAAATTCGCCTGCTTTAACCACATAGCGCGAATCATAATATCTTAAACCGAAATTTGCCCCACCAAAAGCAATTGATAAATATCTCCCCTGTGCATCAAAATTTTTATATTGTGTTACTCGCTCCACCAAGCGTGTATGATATAGCCGTTCCGCTCTAAACCCTAAATAACGTACTTTTTCAATCTCAAAATCAGTTTTAGCAAAAACCCAAAGCACAATCATCCCTAAAGCAAAAAAAACATTCTTTATCTCCCGCTGTTTAAAACGCGACAATATGCTAAATGCAAAAACATATAACCCAAGCCTTCCCCAATATTCACAGCGGAAAACAGCAATATAAGAGCTTGCAGACACAAGAAAGGCAAATCGTGATGCCAGAAAAACCATAACAATTCCAACTCCAGCAATGATTTTATTCTCCGCATTTTTGATAAACAGCCCTATCGCCGCAAAACACCCCGCCGCAAGCGGCAAACAATACCACCAGTCCATAAAATGGTAAAAATGAAACAATTGGCTAAAAGAACGCCACAACTCAACCGGAACACTCGCAAGCATTTCGCTTACCGAGCGTACCTGCAAATTATACCATTCATCGTTCAAATATCCCCATTTTAATAAAGCAAAAAAAACAACCTTATATCCCAGATACCCCGCAACAAGCTGTCCTAAAAAGAAGCAACCGCAAAAAAAGCCCTCTTTAACCGTCTGTTTATGAAGCCAAATCATTAACAACCGGCGCGCTAAAAATACAGTCAAAATAAAATTTAAATTCGGCGGATAACTCCCCAACAGTAAAACATAAAAAACAACTCCACCCAGAAATTTCATCACCCCAAATTTCGGCTCAGCTAAAAACAACGCCAAAACACCAAGTCCTGCCCAGCAAATAAACGGCAAAAGCAGATAAAAATAATAAAACAGCACAAACGTATGCGGATTTAACCCGATAAAAAGCGCTAACCAACCCCACATCTTCTGTGGAATTTCCAAATATCTGCCAATAACAAACGCTAGCCCGACCAATGCCGCAAAACTCAAAAAATAAGTTACAACCGGCAAAATATGCCCATCAAATAAAAAATAAGAAAAAATATGTTGGCTGAATCGTCCCTCAAAAAAACCGGATGAAAGCTTAACCCCATCCTTTAAAAAATCCCAATCATGATTTCCCCAAAAGAAATTAAAAACCATATACGCATAAACAATATTAAGGCTTCCCCAAACCTTAAAAAAAGTCCGAAGCAATCCTTTTTCATCATCTTTATACGTCAAAAAATTCCGCCGTTTTTCACCAAAACACATTTTTTTCTTTCTAAAAGAGCCTTTTTAAACAGTCTAGCGCTAATTTTATATTTATACAAACGCCGTCCAAACTTTTTTCACATCTTAGAAAGCTATTCATCCAATTTTGTAACAACAAACTCGCGATTCTTATAAAAATTAAGTATATCCAACACCAAAATAATATACCTATCGTCAACATAAACGCCGTTTTGTTTTGCTTCCATATAAAGCCAATACCTCATATTACTCATATTTTCCGGATTATTTTGCCAATAATCGCTATTAAGCCAATATGGACCGCCATTGCTATGGTCTACCCGCAAAATAGTTTTACCATTAATTCCCGTGCCAATTGCAACCGGCTCATCCATATTCTCCCAAAATAACATTTTAATCACATCATGATAAAAAACTAACCCGTATACAATCTGTTCGCCAAGCAAATTTTTGCCCTCTAAAAAATGTTTCTGAAAATTCGGATTTCCAAATGAAAAGGCAATATATTTCTTTTCCATAACAAAATTCGGATGCGAAACAACTCTGTCCACTAATCTTTCCTGATATTTCCGTCCCGCCAAAAAACTGAAATTTTGCACTTTTTGTATTTCAAAATCTGTTTGCGCAAATAAAAACAGTACGACCACACCCCACAATAAAAACAAATTTTTTGAGCATTTCTGCCTCAACCGACCAATAATGCTCAAAGCAAACAGCCCTAACCCAAAACGTCCGAAATACTCCAGCCTCACCGCACTAACCTCTGACCGTGGACTGATAAGAAAAGCAAAGCGTGAACACAAAAGCACTCCGATTAAAAGCAAACTCAAAATCACGCGGCTCCTATTACATTTATAATAAAGCAAATAAAACGCCGCCGCAACCGGAATAAATAATAAAATACAATAATCCCACGCCATAAACGTATAAATATTAAAAAATTGCCCGACAGACCGACCAAACTCAAGCGGAATATTAGCAATAATTTCCTCAATACTGCGCATCTTAATATTATACATATCTAAACTAATAAGCGAACGACTTTCTAAAAGCAGGTAAACTAACTTAAACCCCGCAAATCCCAAAAGAAATTGCCCGCCAAAATAAACATACGCTAAAAAAATCCTCTTAAGTTCTTCATTTTCATAACAATAACCAATAATTTGTCTTGCCGTAAAGAGTGTCAGCAACAACGCAATGTTCGGCGGATAACTTCCCAAAACTAAAAACCAAATCACACTTCCCACAACAAAACGCTTTAAGGATTTATCTTTTGCACAAAGTATCAATCCGACCACGCCGACAAGCGGCCAAGCCATAAACGGCAAAGCCAAATAAACATAATAGAAAAAAACAACAACAAACGGATTTAATCCCGCAAATAACACAAATATATAAAAAATACCTTTTTCTTGCGGCACCTTTAAATAAACCGCCGCAAGAACTCCCGTCAGCACCTGTGCGGCAATTGAACAAATCCACACCAACACCGGCAAAACCTGCCCGTTAAACAAAACAACGGAAAATAAATGCTGGCTGTATCTTGCTTCAAAAAAACCATCTTTTAGAGCAAGCTGATTACGAATATAGCCCCAATCATGGTCTCCCCACCAAAGCCAAAACAACAAATAAGACCAAACAATAAAGCAAATAAAAAAGCTTGTTACAAAAATTCGCCCTAAAAAATTAATATCATAATTTTCCGTCAAACTAAAATTTCTAATTTTTTCTAACATAAACAAAACCTTGGTCATAATAATGTTCGTCTAAAAAATCCTGATAAAACAAATTTTCTGTTTCATAGCAAGAGCCATACGAAAAAACAAAATCATCTTCCCGCAAGCAAACTCTTTGATTACTTTTAGCAATAATTTTCGGTTTTCTGACCTTAATCACTTTTTCTTTATCCGGCCATTCCCGACGATGAAACAGGCGGTAATTTAAAAGCGCCGCATATCCTCTCTCAAACCAATAATACCCCATAGCCTCAAAGCGTAATCCGCCCAACGTATCGTTATTACCGATAATAAATTCATCTTCATCAACAATTTCTAAGATTTGCGATGACAACAACACAACGTGTTTCATTGGCATAAAAGAACGAATGACCGGAGCCTTATTAACCCAAAAAAAAGATAGCCACCCCAACCATGCGCTTAAAATAACAAAGCGGACAATTATATTTTGCCATTTCAGTGCCCAAAAAGCACAAATAATCGCAAAATAAGGATAAATAGGTAGCCAATATTGAAGCCACGGCGTATAAAAAACAATCTGTAACAAAAAATACGTCGCCAAGCATAAAACCGCCAACACCTTAAACAAAACATCCCGGCAAAAAAACAATATTCCGACAGCGCCAATAACACCACACCAACAATAAGGCGTATTATATATGTCAACAGAAAAGTCAAACCGCTGCATTAAATTAAACAGAAAATTTTGCTCAAAATAAACTTTTAACGCTCCCTCACAATACCAAAACCAAACAAAGCATATCGTAAAAAAGACAGGCAAAATAAACGCCTTACCGACGGCTTGCCAAGACACTTTACCTTGGCTCACAAAAAACAAGCTAACCCCCGCCACCGGTAAAATAAGCACAATCGCTTTTTGCAATGCCAAAAAGCTCAAAAAAAACATCAAAAAGGACAAATTAAGCGCCGCTTGCCATCCATACTTAATAAAACAAAGCCAATAATAAATGCCCGCCACGCCAAACATCAACATCAAGTTATCCGGACGAAACTCGCTCCCGCTATGTAGCACACATTCCGAACATAAAAAAAGCAAAACCGCTACCCACGGAAATAACTTATCAGAAGAACATAAGCGGCAAATTTTACTGATAAAAACGCAGTCTACCGCCAATACCAAAAGCATAACCGCTCTTAACACATACCAAATATACCCGCTGTTATGAAAAAACCAAACAATAGGATAAGATAAAAACCACAACAACGGATGATGATGTTCAAAAAAATCCCGATATGGCAAAAAACCTCTAAAAAACATAAAAGAAGCATAAGTATGCTCTCTTTCATCACAAGTAACCCCGCGGTAAAAAGCAAAACAATATAATAAAAAAAGGCTTCCCCCTGCCAATAAAACCAACTCAAATATATATGCCAGCCGTATTTTTCTTAATAACACACTTAGTCTCCGAACTGCTGAAAAAAAACGTTCCTTTTTTTTCAGCAACAGGCTCTTTGAAAAAAATGTGCAAAAACAATAAGAAAAACTAGCGCAAAATTTAAAAAAATTGCATAAAAAAAAGGAACCTTTAAATTACACAACACACAAAAATATAAAAAATCCCCTTTCTCTGCGAAACCCTCAAATAAACTGCCAATAACACAGACAACGCAACTAACCCACCAACAACAGTCAACACCGGCAAAATCTGTCCACCGAATAAAACTACAGAAAACAAATGCTGGCTGTATCTTGCTTCAAAAAAACATCCGCAATTTTTAATATATCCCCAATTATGATTACCCCACTAAAACTAAGCAATCATACAAATTAAATTGTTTAACTTTTCCGAACATAAACAAAACCCCGGTCATAATAATTTTCATCTAAAAAATCTTGATAATACAGTCCTTCTGTATAATAGCAAGAATCAAAAGAGAAAGCAAAATCATCTTCCCGCAAACAAACTCTTTGACTACCTTTAACAATAACTTTTGGCTTTATAAGCTTAATCACTTTTTCTTTATCCGGCCATTTCCGCCGATGAAACCGCCGGTAATCCAACAGCGCCGTATACCCCCTCTCAAACCAATAATACCCCATCGCCTCAAACCTCAGACCGCCGAGCGTAACATTGTTACCGATAATCAACTCATCCTCATCAACCTCTCCCAAAACTTGCGAAGAGAAAAAAACATTATGCGCCAACGGCACAAACGAAGCCCGCAAAGCCAACATATTATTAAAAAAGAAAACATACCCGCCCAACACACAGCTCAAAATAATAAACCGCCCCAGCACATTTTTCAGCTTTACAATCCAATAAGCGCAAATAAGCGCAAAATACGGATAAACCGGCAACCAATATTGAATCCACGGCGTATAAAAAACAATCTGCAGCAAAAAAAACGTCGCCAAACATAAAACTGCCAACACCTTAAGCAGAACATCCCTAACAAAAAACAAAATCCCGACAGCGCCACCAACACCAAACCAACAATAAAGCGTACCATATATCTCAAAAGAAAATTCAAACCGCTGCATTAAATTAAGAACAAAATTAAGCTCGAAATAGTCCCTCAAAGCCCCCGCATAATACCAAAACCCGACAAAGCATATCGTAAAAAAGGCAGGAAAAATCAACGCCTTACCGACAGCTCGCCAAGGCATTTTACCTCGACACGCCAAAAACAAGCTAACTCCCGCCACCGGTAAAATAATTATAACCGCTTTTTGCAAAGCCAAAAAGCTCAAAAAAAACATTAAAAAAGACAAATTAAGCGCGGACTGCCACCGATATTTCACAAAACACAGCCAATAGTAAACCCCCGCCAAGCCAAACAACATCATCAAATTATCCGGACGAAATTCAACACCGCTACTCAACACGCACTCAGAAGATAAAAAAAACAACACCGCCAATAACGAAAATAATCTATCTAAAGAAAATAACCGGCAGATTTTAACCACAAAAAAACACTCTGCCCCCAAAACCACAAGCATAAAAGCTCTTAAAACATACCAAATATACCCGCTGTTATGAAAAAAATAAAGCAACGGATAACTCAAAAACCATAACAAAGGATGATGATGTTCAAAAAAATCTTTATACGGCAAAAAACCACGATAAAACATAAAAGAAGCATAAGTATGCTCTCTTTCATCACAAGAAACCCCGCGATAAAAAGCAAAATAGCATAATAAAAAGATAACCATCGCGGAAAATACAGCAATTTCAACCTTATATGCCAACTCAATTTTTTTTAAATATCCGTTCATCCTGCCCCAAGTGCTGAAAAAAAACGTTCCTTTTTTTTCAGCAACAGGCTCTTTGAAAAAAATGTGCAAAAACAATAAGAAAAACTAGCGCAAAATTTAAAAAAATTGCATAAAAAAAAGGAACGTTTAAATGCCGCAATGCACACAAAAAAACCGCTGAAAACAGCGGTTTTTTTAACTAATCAGACAACCTTACTGCCTGTTAATCAGCACAATTTCAACTCTGCGATTCTGTTCTCTACCTGCCGCTGTCGCGTTAGAGGCAATCGGATTAGAAGAACCATAACCGTTAGAAACGATTCTGTTCCCGTCAACCCCTTGCAATCTCAAATAATTTGAAATTGAGTTTGCACGCATCATAGATAAAGAGTTATTTGTTGCAGCACTTCCCGTACTATCCGTATAGCCATTAACCTGAACCATTGTTTTGTTATATTCTTTAATCACTTTGGCAATAGAGTTTAACACTGGTTGAAATCCCGGTTTGATATTAGCGTCATTGCTGTCAAATGTAATATTTCCCGGCATAATCAAATAAATCTGCCCGTTTGCTTCCTGAACCTGAACACCGGTATTCAACAATTCCTGCCGCAACTTGCGCGCTTGAATATCCATATAAGCCCCTGTTCCGGCACCGGCTGCCGCACCGATACCTGCACCAATCAATGCCCCTTTCTTACCACCGGCCAAAGCCCCGATACCGGCACCCGCCGCGGCACCAATTCCTGTTCCCCAAGCGGTTTTGGAAACTTTGCTTTCTCCCGTATATGGGTCGGTAGCACACGCACTCAACAAAGAAACAGCTAATAAACTGCAAATAAAAGATTTTTTCATCAATTTACCCTTCAAAAAGTTAAACCATTCGCTTATTTTATAAAGAAAACTGCTTAAAATAGTTTTAATGTTTGACAAGCTTTTTCATCACATAGCGAATTATTAAGAGTAAATATAGCGCCCCCAATCCCCAGATAAGCCAGGTTTTAAGCTCTCTGTCGCTGATTGCCCGTGTAATTTTATTAACATTCAAAGCGCTCCCCGCCACCTTAATTTCATCAGTCGGATTTTCATGCAAAATATTAACTACATACTGATAATCAGGATTCAAAAAATCAAAATTTAATACCAAATCTTCACCGTAAGGCACAACCTTTGCCGAAATAGCACTGGTCGTTTCATCATTATCAAGGTTAAAATGTTGCATTTTCGCATCTTCGGGAATTTCTATCCGGATAGGGTCATGTCCGATATGCGATACATCCGCCCCCGAAAGCGCCTGTTCCCCTTGGTTATACAAATACACCTTAGTCATATACAAATCTTTATACTTTTTCCCGTGCACATCCACCGCATATTCATTATTGTTGCTAGAAGAAATAAGTTTAACCATATTTGTTTCATACCGCAAAATCGGTCGGCTGATATAAAATTGATAATATCCCAACGCAATCGCCGACACCGCCAAAATAAACGCTCCCGTCGGGCTTGTCCAAAACGCCCAAAAATCCTTTATGGAACGGCTCAAAAAACTCGGCTCTTTCTTTTCCTCAACAATATCAAACATTTTACCTCCTAAACACCCGCTAAATATAACCTCTCTTAACCAACTTTAAACCCACCCAAACCTCCAAAATAAATATTGATTTTAAAACAAAATCCAGTATCATAAACAAAGAAAAATAATTACTTAAATATTACTTAAATAAAAACTTATGGAAACAACAATCAATTCTCCTGCCAAAACTTTTTGTTTTGCCCGGGTACAATTAAGGCAAACATACGCTCCTCTTAAGCTGGAGTGTATTGCCAAAGCGCCTTCTGATGGACGTAGAAAAAAAGTTATCGGTGAAAACTACGATGGTCAAAAAAAATTCATCCCAAATCAAAAGTATTCCCTGTACTGTTTATACGGGCGGGACATCTTTGAAGAGTATCATCTGTTTTGTAATGACACTCCGGATGCAGATTGTTTTAAAATCGTCAATGGCGGTTTCGACTTCGTTTTTAATGCTGACGAATTTTTTCAATTACTCAAAAATGCCAGCTGGCAAAATTGGAAGAATTTTACGCAAAACACCGTTTTAACAAACAAAGACGAACTCATCAAGTTCAGCGCTTTAGTGCAAAACGACACCGAACTGACGCACAAACAACGCAACCGGGCAACAGCTTTTATTCAAAAGTTGCAAGACACCCCGTTGTACCATCTATGAAAAACGCCCGATTTCTCGGGCGCTTTTTTTATAAACTACATAGCCTCATTTTTCGAACGCTTACGCAAAATCGGGTCTAATATCTTTTTGCGCAAACGAAGTGACTTCGGCGTAACTTCCAACAATTCATCTTGTTGAATATAAGACAAAGCCTGTTCAAGCGACAATTTCCGCGGCGGAATCAAATCAATCGCCTCATCTTTACCTGCCGCACGGATATTTGTTAATTGCTTAGATTTTGTCGGGTTAACTTCCAAATCGTTAGATTTGGTATGTTCGCCGATAATCATTCCCACATAAACCGGACTGTTATGTTCAATAAACATCGGACCGCGGTCTTGTAGTTTCCACAACGAATAAGCAATCGCCGTTCCGGCTTCGCTGGAAATCAGCACACCGTTACGATGGCTCTCAATCTCACCTTTATAAGGCTCATACCCGTAAAATACACGGTTCATAATACCGGTTCCGCGCGTATCGGTCAAAAAGTCTGAGTGATAACCAATCAATCCTCTTGCCGGCGCATGGAAAATCAAACGAGTTTTATTGCCGATTTGCGACGGAATCATCTCTAAAAGTTCAGCTTTGCGTTGGCTTAATTTCTCAACCACCGTTCCTGAAAACTCATCATCAACATCCACCACAACCTCTTCAATCGGCTCAAGCATATTGCCGTTTTCGTCTTTGTGCAATAACACACGCGGACGGGAAATCGAAAGCTCAAACCCTTCGCGGCGCATCGTTTCAATCAAAACACCGAGTTGTAATTCGCCGCGTCCCGCCACTTCAAACGATTCAGCAGTTTCCGAACGAGAAATTTTCAAAGCAATATTGCACTCAGCTTCTTTTTGCAATCTGTCCCAAATCATACGGGAAGTAACTTTATCCCCTTCACGACCGGCCAAAGGCGAGTCATTAACAGAAAACGTCATCGACAATGTCGGCGGGTCAATCGGCTGAGCCTCTATTGCCTCGGTCACATCCATAGCGCAAATCGTATCCGCCACCGTTCCTTTAACCACACCGGCAACAGCCACAATATCACCGGCTTTGGCTTCATTCAAAGCCACGCGTTCAAGCCCCTTGTATGCCATAATCTTGGTAATGCGGGTACGCTCAATCTCGCCATCTTTATTGATAACTTTAACCGCGTCATTAACTTTCAACGTCCCGCTGTGAATCTTACCGGTCAAAATACGACCAACAAATTTATCTGCTTCCAACGTTGTTGCCAACATTGAAAAAGGCTTATCTTTTTCGCAAACAGGCTCCGGAACGTATGACAAAATCAACTCAAACAACGGGCGTAAATCTTTTTTCTCATCGCTTAATTCTTTAACCGCCCAGCCGTTACGCCCCGAAGCATACAAAACCGGAAAGTCAAGCTGTTCATCGTTCGCGTCAAGGCTGACAAACAAATCAAAAATCTCATCCAACACTTCATCCGGTCTGGCATCCGGCTTATCCGCCTTATTGATAACAACAATCGGTTTTAACCCGATTTTCAAAGCCTTACCCAACACAAACTTTGTTTGCGGCATCGGTCCCTCAGAAGAATCAACCAACAAAACCACACCATCAACCATAGAAAGAATACGCTCAACCTCACCGCCGAAATCCGCGTGTCCGGGAGTATCCACAATATTGATATTCGTCCCGTTCCACTCAACCGACGTACATTTTGAAAGGATAGTAATACCGCGCTCACGTTCCAAATCATTGCTGTCCATCACGCAGGTTTCAACCTTTTGATTATCCCTAAATGTTCCGCTTTGGCGCAAAAGACCGTCTACCAATGTTGTTTTGCCGTGGTCAACGTGGGCAATAATGGCAATATTTCTGATACTCATTTTCTGTTTGTTCCTTAAAAAATGCCTTTTAAGCTCTCTAAAAGGCATAACCTGACATTAAAATTTACCCTTTTATAGCAAAAAAATTTTAAATAGCAAGCATTTATGACATCACAATTTAAATATAATTCCCAAAACCGCCGCCAAAATAATATAAAATATCGGGCTTTTTTTATAAAAATAAACCAACGCAAAAAACGCCGCCGCAAAAGCTCCCGCATAGTAATCTTTCACCGACAGCTTAAAAAGCTCAAACCCTGCTTGCAAAATCAACGCCGCCACCGCTGGTCTGATAGCCGCCATCACCTCACCTAACAATCTGTTTTCCGCACAACACCTCAAAAGTTTTGATACCATAATCACAATAATCACCGACGGAACAACGAGCCCGAACGTTGCCATAATTCCCCCACCGACACCAGCCGCCTGAAAACCGGCGTATGTTGCCATATTAACCCCGACCGGTCCCGGAGTAGATTGTGATACCGCAATCATATCTGTCAGTTCTTCAGCACTAAACCAATCAAACTTTTTGGTTAAATCAAACAAAAACGGAATCGTCACCATTCCGCCGCCAATGGCAAACAGTCCAATCTTAAAAAACTCATAAAATAATATTGCGTATATCATTTCAACCTCATAAACCGTACCACACCGACACCGGCCGCCATCATCACAGCCATAATCGCCGAAACATTGCCTAACAGCAGTACCGCCAGAATAATCGCAAAAATTCCCAACTGTAGACGCGATGTCACTGCTTTTTTAAATAAATGTATCACTTCGTTCAAAATAAGCGCAATCACACCAATCCGAATACCTGCAAACGCGTGCGACACAATCTGATTATCAGATAACACCTGCAAAATCCCCGCCAACGCCATAATAATCACCAAAGACGGCAACACAATCGCCAATGTTGCAACCGCCGCTCCGCTAACACCTTTAATCTTATATCCCGTAAACGTCGCCACATTAACGGCAATCACCCCCGGCGTGCATTGTCCGATAGAGTAATAATCAATCAGTTCGTTTTCCGTGATATATTTGTGTTTATCAATCAGCTCTTGTCGAAACAACGGCATCATAGCATACCCCCCGCCAAACGTAAACAAGCCGATTTTAAAAAACGATACAAAAATTTTCCGATATTCTGACATTGATATTCTTCTTTTGCTGTTTATATCTCAGGTATCATATAAATATAAAACTTAAAAAAAGGTTTTTTTATGCTCATAGGCTCAATAAAAGAACAAGATAGCGCCGAAACGCGCGTATCATTAACGCCCGACGTCGTAAAACAGCTCATAACAGACGGACATTCTGTTATGCTGGAAAAAGAATACGGCTTAAAAGCAGGCTTTGCAGACAAAGATTATCTGAACGCTAAAGCAAGTTTAATAGAAAATCCTGACATTATTTATAAAAAATCACAAATTATCCTGCAAATTCTCCCGCCTTCACAACAAAAAATCGAACTCTTAACCAACAAACAAACCCTAATCGCTGATTTTCGCAATTTCATTTTTACCTACATTCCCAAAGACTTAAACATCATCCGTCTCGAACTTGTCCCGCGCACGTCCATCGCTCAAAGTATAGACATATTAAGCGCTCAAAACACGATTCGCGGCTATATGGGCGCCCTATACGCTCTCTACCACTCCCCGCGTATTGCCCCGCAGTTAATGACTGCCGCCGCTTCCATAAAAGCCGCCACTGCTCTCATCATCGGCACCAGTGTCACCGGTCTGCAAGCCGCAACTGTTTTCAAACGCCAAGGCTGTCGCGTCACAATTGTTGATATTAATGAAAAAAGCAAAGAGCTGGCTCAATCCGTCGGCGCAGATTTTGCTATGGCCGATAATAAAGAAGAATTAACCAAACTTCTAACCGATAAAAATTTTATTCTTTCCGCCGCCGCCACACCAAACGGCAATTCCCCCCAAGTCATTACCACAGAGCAGCTTGATGTCTTGGCAAACGGGGCTATCGTCATTGATACGACCACTCAAAATATCGGCATTAAAGACAATTTTGCCAGCAATCCGCATTATCATTTTCATCGTAATCTGTATTTTGAACGGTTAGCGCCTGACACGGCTTCTGTTCTTTGGGCAAATAATATGTATAATCTTATCTCATTAATCACCAAAGAAAACAACCAAATAGACTTAAGCCTAAACTACATTGCCCCAATGGTTTACACGCCGCGCCCGTCGCAATTTCCTCACCCGCCGGCTCCATTTTACGAACATCCGAATAACCTGCGCCAATAAAGGAGTTACCTATGTGTTTATTAGATATTTTCATACTTTCTTGTTTTATCGGCTATTTTGCTATATGGAGCGTCACGCCGGTTCTGCACTCGCCTTTAATGAGTGTCACCAACGCCATCTCAGGCATTGTCATCATAGGCGCCTTTCAAGCCCTAAACAATATTCACGCACAAAACGAAGCCTATTTATTATACGCCGCCATTTTCTTTGCCTCTGTCAATATCTTCGGCGGCTTTTATGTTTCCGCCCGTATGCTTAATATGTTCAAACCGAAAGACAAACAAGATGATTAAAACACTCATTGCCCTCATTTATTCTATGTTCATTTTTGCCATCAACGGTCTTTCAACGCCGTATAAAGCTTATCGGGGCAATATTTATGCCATAGTTGCAATGTCAATTGCAATTCTTTGGGGATTATTTGAACTTAACCCGCAATATCTTGTTCCTTCCATCATCGCATTAATCACCGGTGCGTTAACCGGCATAATCGCCGCACATAAAATCAGTATGCCGAATTTGCCGCAAATGATAGCCTTATTAAACGGTTTGGGCGGACTTGCCGCTGGTTTAATCGGTTTAACGGAAACAACCAACACCGATTATCACCCTTTGCTTCTTTTATTTATCATCAGTATCGGTTTTATCACGTTCACCGGCTCAATTGCCGCTTTCCTAAAACTTGCCGGTATCCGCTTGTTTGCCGATAAAGACACGCTTCAAACAATCAGTTTAATCATCCTCATATTAACAATCATCAGCGGTTTTTATGCTTATCATAACGGCGGTGAATACCTATGGGGCTTTATTGCGTTGCTCTGCCTTTGGGGATTACTCTTTATATTGCCTGTCGGCGGTGCGGATATGCCGATTATTATCTCAATCCTAAATTCTTTTTCCGGTTGGAGCACAGTTTTAGTCGGCTTCAGCCTAAACAACACTCTGCTCATAATTGTCGGCACGCTCATCGGCGCCAGCGGCACAATTTTATCTTATATTATGACCAAAGCGATGAACCGAAGTTTAAGAAAAATCATCTTCTCCCCGCCGCTTGCCATCACCGATGACATTCCTGATAAAAACAAAACTATTCATCAAGGCTCTCCCCAAGACGCCGCTTTTCTGATGGAAAACGCCAATAAGGTTATTATCGTCCCCGGATTCGGGATGGCCGCTGCCGGCGCACAACACGAACTTGCCAATATGGCAAAAATCTTAAAAACCAAATATAACGTTGAGGTCAAATTTGCTATTCATCCCGTTGCCGGAAGGTTACCCGGACACATGAACGTTCTTCTAGCCGAAGCAGACATTAATCCCGATGATGTCTTTGAACTAAAAGACATTAATCAGGAATTTCAAACCGCAGACGTTGCCTATGTCATCGGCGCTAACGACACCACAAACCCGCTTGCCAAAGCCAAAACCGACAGCCCGATATATCAAATGCCGATTTTAGAGGTAGAACAAGCAAAAAAAGTCCTCTTCGTCAAGCGCTCTCTTGCCACCGGCTATTCAGGAATAGATAACCCCTTATTTTATGCCAACAATACCCTGATGCTCTTAGGCGATGCCAAAGAAGTCACCAAGCAAATTGTTGCCAATCTTGAGGAATAATTATTTTTTTGCCAAACAAGACATCCCTGCCAGATAGGTGTTAAACAACACTCTGACCACATATTTCTTTTCCAAATGGGCAAACTCTTTTTCCGTCGTCAAAAACGAACTGAGCGCAAAAAGAGTGGCAAACAAAACCTCTCCTGAAACCAAACGCTCTTTTGCCGGTACTCGAACAAACAACTTGCGCAGATTATTTTCTAATAATTTGACAATCTTGATAATCTTTTTCAAATAAACCAAATCGTTTTTACCAAGCCCTTTCATAAAATGAAAATGATACAGCGCAAACCACACATTTTTATGCTCAAGCACATAATCGACAAACTTATTTAACAGGCTGTTCAAATTCTTATAAGCGTCTGACCCCAGTTCCGCACTTTTAAGCGCCAGCCACAACTCATCTAAAGTAAGGATATTCTCTTGTATAAACAATAAATCCAAACTCTTAAACTGGTTATAAATCGTCCCGACCGAATACCCCGAATAATCCGACAGTTTTCTTGCCGTTAAAAAATCCAACCCCTTATCAACCAAAAGCTCTCTTGCTTTAAAAATAAGGTCTGCTCTGATGTCTTCTTTTGTTTTTGCGCTCATTTGCAACACTCTTTTTATATTATTTTCCTTAAATTTAGAAAACTTTTGAACACTGTTCAAGTATTTTTTAACTATTTTCCGTTAAAAAGAAAAAAACGGATAAAAAAGGAAGCTGATATGAAAAAAATAGGTTTTTGTGCCATAGCCGGCAGCGGTATGAGTGCATTAGCGCAAGTCTTAAAACATCAAAATAATGACATCTACGGCTCAGACCGCAGTTTTGACCAAGGCAAAGAGCAAAAAAACAAACAAGCCCTTGAAAATATCGGTATTAAAATCTTTCCGCAAGACGGTTCTATGTTAGATAAAGATTTTTCCGTTCTGTACGCGTCAACGGCTGTCGAAGACACTATCCCTGACATCAAACGCGCCAAAGAACTTGGCATTCCCGTAAAACGTCGTTCGGATTTGTTAGCCGAAATTTTTGCTTCATACAAATATAACATTGCCGTCGGCGGTACCAGCGGCAAATCAACCGTTACGGCAATGGTCGGCTATATTTTGGATAAAGCAGCGATGAACCCTTTGGTGATTAATGGCGCTCTTTTGAAAAACTATGAAGACAAAGCCGGCATCCCCAACATCATTTGGGGGAATGGCGAATATTGCGTGATTGAAGCAGACGAAAGCGATGGTTCAATTGAAAAATACACCCCTTACATATCCGTTGTAAACAATATCACACTTGACCACAAATCAATTGATGAACTAAAAGACCTGTTTGGTGATTTTATCAAAAGGGCAAAACACGGCGCCGTCATAAACAAAGACTGTGAAAATAGCGCTGATTTATTAACTCTTCGTCCCAACACCATAACTTTTAGTATCAAAGATAGCTCCGCCGACTTTTACGCCGAAAACATCACCGCCATCCCAAATGGCACAACTTATACCTTCCGTAACCAAACGTATTCATTAAATTTAATTGGCAAATTCAATGTCTTAAACGCCATGTGTGCTGTCGCCTGTTGTTCGCTTTTGGGAATTGATGCCAAAGTATCTTGTGAAATTCTGCAAACTTTTCTCGGCACAAAACGCCGACTTGAAGTCTTAGGCGTTGCCAACAATATCACGGTAATAGACGACTTTGCCCACAATCCGGATAAAGTAAACGCCTCAATGTCCGCCTTAAAGAGCTATTCCGGACGCTTGCTGATTATGTTCCAACCGCACGGCTTTTCCCCAA
The DNA here is from genome assembly GCA_017939155.1 of Alphaproteobacteria bacterium. Taxonomy (GTDB): domain Bacteria; phylum Pseudomonadota; class Alphaproteobacteria; order RF32; family CAG-239; genus CAG-267. Next base: position 95,430 of record JAGAZZ010000021.1, read on the forward strand.
TGCGTTTAATGGGAAAAGAAATTATGGATTCGTTTATCCAATATATGTCATCTGATGATATTCTCTTAATTCCTGAAATCTATTTTGCCGGCGGCACCGTCAAACGAGATATTTCTTCCAAAGACCTCGTTAATTATGCCAGACGTCACAATACAAACGCACTCTTTTTTGAAACAAGAGATACCTTAAAACAACACCTTTTAGACATTGCCCGCGCAGGCGACCGTATCGTCTTAATGGGCGCCCGCGATAATTCCATTACCGATATGGGCTTAGAAATCTTGGAGAAATTAAAATGAGTTTCATAAAAGCAGGCGATAAAATAGGCATAATTGCCCCCTCCGTCGGATTAAAAGAAAAAGATTTAGCCCCAACACTCGCCTTTTTTAAAAAACTGAATCTAATCCCCATATTAGCCTCAAACCTTAACAGCCACTATCGCTATATGGCAGGAACAGACAAAGAGCGTGCCTTAAACATAAACCAAATGTTTGAAGACTCCTCAATAAAAGCTCTTTTCTGTCTGCGTGGAGGAGCCGGCGCTACCCGTATGCTTGATTATTTGGATTATGAAATCATCAAAAACAACTTAAAACCCGTCATTGGGCTAAGCGATTCAACAGCCCTGCAAAATGCGCTATACACTAAAACTAAAAACCCTTCTCTAACCGGTTTTTTACCCCTTTATGACCTAAACGATAAAATAATTGCCCCGCAAACCGAAGCTTCCTTGCTTTCCGCTTTGTTTGAAAACAATCATTTAATAACTTCAGGAACAAGTCTGCACGAAGGAACCGCCGAAGGTGTAATCATCGGTGGCTGTTTAAGCGTCTTACTCTATTTATGTGGCACGCCCTATTTTCCTGATTTATCCGGCAAAATCCTCCTGCTTGAAGATACTGATGAAAAAACCTACAAAATAGACTTAATGCTTAACCAATTAAAACAACAAAAAGGCTTTAATTCCCTAAAAGGCATCATCATCGGGCAATTTACCGACTGTCCGGTAGTTGACCCCGAAGACGGTACAATCAATGACTGCATTAAAGATTTTACCCAAAATTTAAATATCCCCGTCATCACCGATTTTGCTTATGGACACATTCCCGCACGCCATATTCTGCCCATAGGTCTTACGGTTAAAATATCGGCAACCCCTGAAACTTGCACTATAAGTTGGTAAAATAACGCAATCCGAGTTTATAAACGACAGCGCCGTATTTCATAACCCCCTCCCAACCGCCGTTATTAAACGCCGCCACCGCCGAGCAAACAAACAAATTAGCCCCCGGCAAAAACATCCAACAAAAAGGAAAACCGACTTCCTTAAAGTCCGGCTGTTGCCCGTGAATCTGCACAACCACTGCTTCTAAATGATACGCAAAAAAATAGCCAAACAAACCGTTAACCCATAAGTTATGAGGGATTTTATCGCCCAAAAACGTTGCAAACAGCATTAAAAAGAACAAAAATAACGGAAAAAAATATGGTCCGATAACAATCAGCCAGTTCCCTTTTCCCTTAAACCCCATCGCCCCGCCGGATTCATCAGGGTTTAAGTGAATATGCACCACCTTATGAAAAGTAAGCCATGCAAAAAAGATATGCGTAAACTCATGCGCCAAAATCTGCATAGAAACATTAGACCTCGCCATCGCCAAAATCTTAATTGCCAAATACGCCAATCCGCCACCCAAAAAAGCAAAAAATTTCATATTATTAAATTGAAAATAATGCAACGCCTGCACCATCGCCGGCAGATAAAACAGCGAACACAACGCAACCGGCCACTTAAGCGCCCCTAAAATTAAATCAAAAATACGCCCCATTTTTCCCTCTTGAACAGAATTCTAAAACCTAAATTTAAATTTTCAAACAAAATTTTACCTCACACTGGAAAACCCCGCATTAAGGATTATATCAAAAGCACCTTTATTAAGAGGAGTATTTTTCAATGTTAATATTTTGGAGAAAAAAAATGGTTGAATACAGAAACAATCGGACCCCCGAAACCGATAACCAAACAGAGAACGACTATAACAATCTCCGCGGTTGTGACTGTGAATGCTGTCATTGCAAAAAAATTTTTATGTTGCTCGTTTTGCTAATCTTAGTATTTATGGCAGGCATTATGGTTGGCAATTGCGGTCGCTGCCGTTACGCTGACAATTATTACAATAAACATTACGGATATAATTTTAATAATCCGCAGTTTGTAAAACAAAATCCGCAAGCCGCTCCTAAAAAATTTCACCGCGGTATGCAACAAGTTGCCCCCGCTCCGGCAGCTCCCACGCAAGACCCACGTAATTACCAACCCCAACCTCAACCCTTTCCCAACGGGCAATTGGGCGGATTTATTATAGAAGTAGACCAAGCCGACTAAGCTTTCTTATTTGTAACAAAAAAGGCAGATTACCCTAAAATCTGCCTTTTTTTCGTAAATCTATTGACAAAAAACATTTTTCTTCCTACAAAATCCTCATAAAAAAATTATTATTAACAATTAAAATTCCTACAATTATGAACGCAATGTACATCGGGTCTTTCGACCCATTCACATCAGGCCATTTAAATGTGGTATCTCGAGCTCTCGCTAAACATGTAATAACATTAAAAAACGGTCAATTTAAACCGACACAGTATCTGAAATATGACAAACTGATTATTTGTGTCGGCAAAAACGAAGCCAAAACACCGATGTTCAGCACTCAAGAACGCTTAGAGTTTATTGAGCTTGCAATCCAAGAGCTCCCGCGCGCAGAAGACATCATCGTCATCTCCAGTGATGATTTGACTGTTAATATTGCCCGCCAGAACAACGTCAGCGCCCTCATCCGAGGCATACGCTCTGAGATGGATATGCAAAACGAACTCTCGCTTGCTGAAACAAACCGCTTTCTTGCAGCAGAGCAAGGGTTTGAGTTAACAACAGATTTTTTTACACAAGAAGATGAGTTTAAAAAAACAATATCTTCAAGTTTGGTGCGTAAACTTCTTAAAATGGAGCAATACACAGCCGCTTGCCGTTGTCTGCCGCTGGGTATCGCCCAAAAGGTCATCGCATCGCAACTGGAAGAAAGATTTTGTAAAGGCTTTACAAGTCCTTTTTTCTACTCAAAAGACAACTGTAACAAAATCATCAAAGCATATTTGGCAAGACCTTATCACAATCTGTTGCATTTGGCCTATATGTTTGATATGCTTAAACTTTATCTCAAGCAATCTGACCCAAGGGAGCAACCCGACTGGCTGGAATCGTTAGAAATAGCAATTTTATTACACGACTATGTCTATGAAACGGCTCAACCTGAGGCCGAGCCTTATTACAACGAAACCGCTTCGGTCGGTTTTGTAACAAGTATGACAAAAGAGTTTATGTGTTATCGTCATCTAAACTTGCCATTAATTTCATCGTTGATTATGGCAACAACACATGATGACGCCTATCTTGCCAAGACCCCCGAGGCAGAAGAGCCCTGTCAGGTCATAGCCGACCTTGATTTGAGCATTCTCGGCACGGCAGATTCCGCAAGTTGGAAAAATTACACCGCCGGCATTCGTAAAGAATACGCCGCTTATTCTGATGAAAAATACACTAAAGGACGCCTTGCGTTCTTAAGTTCACTCCTTCAAAAAGAGCAGATTTTTCACACTAAATTCTTTAACAAAATGCTTGAAAAGCAAGCTCGCGAAAACATCAAAAATGAAATCGCACGCCTGCAACAAGGCTAAGCCTAATCTTAAAGCCGCCCCACCAAGGAGCGGCTTTTATTATACAAAAAAACCACGCAGTAGACGCATAGCTAGCTTTTTTACTGATTTTCTAATTGACAAAAACGATTCTTCTTCTATACTTTTTTCAACAAAAAATTATTGTTTAATTATTAAATCTTTTAAATTATGGAAAAACTAAAAAAACAACTTACCGGATTATCTCTGATAATCTGTGCCGTTTTCTTGCTTTCAAGCCTCTGCTCTTGTTCTAAAAAAACACAGCAGAAAATAGAAAACAACCGGCGTTTTAATGAACTGCTCAAAGAACTGTTCTCAAAGGGAGATTTGTCGGATAGTTTAAAAAAGGAAATTTATAAGAATATGCCCTATGAGGTTTTTCTTAAAAAAAATCCTTTAAAAAAAGAAACGAACCGATTAAAAAACCTCTCAGTAAAAGAAAAACAAAAAAACGACAGCCTATTCAAGTTCTTGTATTCCTCTCAAATCCTTGAGCTTCAGAAAGAACATGAAAAGTATCAAGATAAGTTTGAAATCTTGCGCATAAAGCGTATATGGCTAAACAGCAATGTAACACCATGGACTTATCAATCTTGGCTCGCTATTTCATACCACGCAACAGGACGGAGTAGTCACAGCATATTCTCTACTGTAGGTTCATATTCCGGCACTATAACGCCTGATATGCGCGGCAACGCCGAATACGTTGGAGAATATAAACTTGATTATGTAAACGTTGTCTTTTCAGACAACAGTTTTAAGCAGTTCAAAATCAAAGACAATCCGGAATGGCTGTTGGCAAAAACCGGCGACAAAGTCAAAGTTTGCTACATCATCAGAGGTTATGACATCCCTACGGATGCCTGCCAAGTGTTAGAAAAAGGTGCGCACAATCTTATTGTCAGCACCAAGTATGTTCCACTATTTAAATAAAAAATTATGAAATTTAAGTTTATTATTTTAACCCTCATCGTCATATCGCTTTCTTTTTTGAGTTCATGTTCTAAGAATGAACCTACTGCAAAAATAGAAAAACTTGACGAGAAAAAATGGCAAAAAGAAATCGCAGACTATTCGTTTGAAAAATTAAGACTCTCCTCTTTGCAAAAAACAAATGATTTTCTTGAACAAAGCAAAGAAATTCCGCTTTGTTATAAAGACAGCGTTAACAACATTGTCTACAAAAAAGAGATAGTTTACATCAAGCGTATGGCATCTTCTTCTGTCATGAACTCTCCGGCATTTTATAATAAAACCTTTTCAAGAAACACCATAAGAGAAAATGGACGGGGTGCTGAAAATGAGGATTTTGTTGTGATTTACCTAAGCGACGGAAAAATCATTAAAGCCACTCCGACAAAAAATCCGGAATGGATGGGAGTCTTAATTGGTGAAAAAGTAATTAAAACAACCGGAAAAAAACTTCAGGCGACCTATAAAACAACTGAATATATTTCACCTGAAACCGATTGGCAGATTTATGCTCATAAAACTTTTTATATTGATAAGGATATACTAACAACGCTAAAAAGTCTTAACTATGTTGATTACACCACTTATCAACCTCTATACCAAAAATAAGAAAAAGCTCTTGAACTCTTCCCCTTTGCGGGACAGTTTAAGAGCTTTTTTATTTTTAAATAAAAAACATATTGACAAAAAACTCATTTGGTGGTATTTATATTGTCAAGTTTTAACAACTGAGAGAAATAATGTCTTTACAAATAAAACATCTTGCTCTGCGTTGCCGCAGGCTGACAATGCGACGATGATTATCTGACACCCCCAGATAAGCAGTCGCAAGATTTGAGCTCTCTCAAATCTTTTTTTATAATCCCCATTATAGGAACAGAGCAAAATGAGCAAAAAACATTTAATCGTTAAAAAATTAAACAGCACAAACTTAAAAGACGTTATGTCTTTACAACAAAAAATCATCAACGGTCTTCATCCGGATGAACAGCATTTTATTTTACACAGAACCGAAGCTGATTATCTGAAATCTTTAAACGGCACAAGTTCAAATATGTTAGGTGTGTTTGACAACGGCGAACTGATTGCCCAAACTGTCTATGGCACCCCACAAAACGGCGAACCAAGAGATATGCCGGAATTTAAATCTGACACTCCAAACGAAAATTTGGTCATTTTTGAAGCAATCTTGGTTGACCCAGCATACAGAGGCTCAAGCCTGATGAAGAGAATGCTTGAATATATTGAACAAAACGCCATTGATTCGGGCAGAACGCACTCCATCATTCAAATTGCCGTTGACAATCCCGCCAGTTGGATTAACGCCTTGCATTATGGTATGTCAATCACCAAAGTTGACCTGGACCCCTCAGACGGTGCCAAAGTTATCTATCTTGAAAAAAAGATTGAAAAAAACAAAACTCAGGCTCCTTTAATGCAAGACAATAATCAGGCATACAGTATGTATTTAGGCGAGAATATTCATAAAAAAATTCCCTCATTGTTTATGAAAATGCAATACTTAATTGCCCAAGGTTATCAAGGCGTCAGCTTAAACAAAGAAACGCAAAGCCTTATATGGCAGAAAAAAAGTGAAGAAAAAACAAAAGTCCCCTATTTCAATCTGCTATTACAACAAAAAAAGGCAAAAATAGCTTCTTTATGATTTCTTAATTCCGAAGTAATACCACTCGGCGCCGATTTCAGCTCTCAAATTCGGTAACAAAATAAACCCGTCATTTGGCGCCGTTAAAACCTCGCCGTTATCATATTGAGCAATAACCTCACCTGCTTTGATTTCATCTAAGTGTTTATAATTTTTACAAAGCCGCCCTTCTTTCTTTTTAACCACATATCCTTGCATTAAGATATGTGTCTTAGGTCTCTCCGCCGGCTTTTCTTTCTCAATCATTTCAAAACCAGCCAACGTATTGATAATCGCGCTGTATGCAATCTCAATAGCCTCAACGCTTTTATGATACCCGCATTCAAGCGTGGTTGCTGTTTTGCCGAAATCATGCGCCGCCCTTTCGGTTGAAAAATCCTCGATTTCACAATTTCCGGCATAAATTTGCGGCCATCCCTCTAAAACATACCCCACATCAAGTCCGGCAATCAGCTTTTGGTTATTCACATCCGGATAATCGCAAAAAGCAAACGGCACATCCCCCTCACAATGGGTCGAGTGTAAATCAAGCAGTACATCATGTTTCTGAATCAACGGACATAATTCATTAGCAAGCCGTTGTTCGTATGTTTTCGGTTCTTCAAAAATTTTAATAACCCGATTAAGATTCTCATCAATCTGGCGCACATCTTTGGCATACGCTTGCGCATTACAAACCGGCACCAAGGTCAAACAACCTGAACAAAGTCTGATTTTTCCCGCCTCAAATTCTTTTAACAATCGCCTGATAGCATTTGTCCCCGCCGTTTCATTGCCATGAATAGCCGCAAAGACAAGCAGCTTTACCCCCTTTTTTTCTCCCTCAAATGTATATTTTTCAATCATTTCAAGACTGCTCCAAAACGCTGATAAAATTTTTATATCTCTCCTTGTATTGCCCTTCATATTTTCCGGCAATTTCCATTAAAGACTTTTGCTCGCGAAACCGCCCAAGCAACACCTCATCTGTTTTAACGCTCAAAACTTCCGTCCCCTCGTCATAAGAAAGATACAATCTGATTAATTGTGCTTTCAACGGATAAGCCATTATTTCATCATAATATTTTTTTGCTAGCTTAAAGCTAACAGTCAGCTCAGCCGTTTCTGCCGCCAACGCACGCGCAACTGTCACTTGGCGGATAAACTCCATAATCAAAATCGGTGCAAAAGAAATTTCAGTATTTTCTTCCATAATTTTTTTTCATCCCAAACTTATCAATAAGCCGAGTCTACTCATTTTCTACCGAAAAGTCAAAAAAAAGTTCTTCTTTTGACAAGAAGAACTTAAATTTTTCTTCATACAAAAAAGCTTATTTGCCGCAAGGAGCAACAATTTCGCTCAAAGACAAAACGCCAAGCAAATAATCATTTGTGCAAACTTTTTGATTGCCGATATGACCACGAGCGCCTGTGCAAGCAGACAAAGCTAACAAAACAACGACAACAGCTAACTTTTTCATAATAAAGTCCTTTCAAAAATTTCGTTCCATCAAAGCGGCTACCCGCTTACATAAAAATATTAAAGTCTGTATTCTAAAAGTCAAAATCAAATATTTCGTTGAGTATAACTTCAAAAACTCACGTTATTTCAAATTAATACTTTATCTTTTCCCTCTGCCAGCCTTTCGCCGCCCGGCAAAGGCAATCATTATAAAAACAATTACTCATTTTTTGAGGCACCGCAATCCGTCCGGCAATAATTTTTTGCCCGGTAACTTCCGGTACGTCCCAAGCCTGTCCTTCGAGTCGACATCGCGCCATATCGGCAAAAGCCCGCGCTTCCATATACGCGCCAAAATCAGAATATCGCACCTTAAAACCTCCCGAACATCGCCTCAACAGAGAAGCAAACGCCTCTTTATGCTCCGGCAAAACAAACCCATTCCCGCCAAGAAGCGCACAAAAATCATCATACACCACCGGATTTTTCCATCCCCCGCCAAATAACACCATCTCTTTGGGGATTTTAATTTCAGCCGACACAAGGCTTAACGCCTGCACGGCGATATAAGCCGCAAAATATTCAAATGTCCACACCGCGTTTTCAAACAAAATACCGCGCTTTCGCACATATTCAAAGACATCTTCCTTAAAATAATAAGCCGGGTCGCCGGATTTGGGTAACACCTGTTCATAATATTTTCTCCCGACATCAAACAAAAACCCCACCATCTCTTTATCAAGCTGTCCTTGTTTGCCAAACATCCCGTCAACATCATACGCATAAGCTGAATTTTGTCTGATAAAATTATCCGTATATTCATTAAAAGGTCCCGTATCAGTAGCTAAAATCGCTTTTTTATCAGCAATAAGCGCAAAATTAGCCGTATTTCCGCCATTAAAATAGCACCCCTCTCCCTCAATTGCCGCAATTCGTGCGTTATGTGGCGCCGCCATTGGCGCCCCCTCAAACCCCGCCATCACAAAATCAGAGCGAAAATCATAAACAACCTTTATCCCGCTCAAATCCGCCAACATCTGCCCTGACCCCATTTGCAAAGTATAAGGCTCTGTCTTCTCTTGTTTTGCACGCGAGGGAGGATTATGGTCAAGCGTCTTCCCATGAAACCCTATAGCATCTACTGTTCTTTTATCAATACCAAACTTTTGGCACATTTCATCAATACACTCGGCAATCCCGCAAATATAGTCATTATGAATCTTAAAAAACTCCGGAATAGCCTCAATCTCCTCACGCGTTTTATTAAAAACAGCTCCCCTGAGCCATTCCATTTTTTCTCGCATTTCTTGTAAATAGGGTTTGCTGAACGTGCAAATATCAACCATTTTCTCCCCGTCAAATTCCGTCAAGACTAAATCAACGGCGTCCATTGAATTGCCCGTCATATTCCCGATTATTCTGTATTTGCTCATATCATCACCCTCAAAGCTATCTGACAGCAATCTACCTCAATTCTCTAAAAAGAAAGTTAAATCCCACAAAAAAAGCTCCTGAACCTAAAAGTTCAGAAGCTTTTTTTACTACTCATCACTCACCTGAGCCGAAGAGTCATCACTCTGACGATGGCGGGCATAAATGCCATAATCACGCGCACCGCTAACCGTAAGCAACACACTCAACGCTGCCATCAAACCGCTCCACTCAACCGTCTTAACCGCATCAAAATACGGACACAGACAGATATTGTTAAAGAACCCCAAAACAAGACACCACCCGATAAACGGTATCCATAACTTGTTTCTGACTAACCCTTTGGCAGAGTCCGGATTAACCACATCGCCCAAATAGGCAAATTTTTTTAACACAACGTCCCTTGCGCCACCAATACCGATAACAACGGCAAAGCCCAAAATCAAGTTGTTCCAATCAACAACATGATAATCAGTATGCGGTGCAATAACGCAATTGTGGAAAAAGCCATAAGCTAAAACCACACCCAAAGCAGGTATCCACATCCTACTTTTTCGAATTTTAATACACACTTTCATAATATACAAAATTAATAAATTTTACCAAATCATACCGCTTCAACAAAATTTTGTCAATATTTTTCTTGAAACAATTAATTTTTTTTGCTAAAGTCTAAGAAAATTAAAAAAGGAGGCTCTATGTCAACATCTATATCCCTATCAAACGGTATAACTTTACATCAAAACACCCCAAACGAGCTCCTTTTCAAAAAAGGCAACACAGATATTGTAACCTTGACAAACGGACAAATCTCACAAAGCCAAACGCCTCTCACCCCGAGCCAAACACTCCCGTTTTTACATGAAATCATCAAAGCCGAGTTCTCAATCCCTCCGCAAATGAAAATCACAAAGTTAAAGCATACCGGCAAAAATGCTGAAAACTTTGGCTTAAAAATTGAAGCACAAAGCCCAAATTCATCAGTCAATATTGATTTTGCAACGCAAAACAACACCATCCGGCTCGAAAAAAAGACCTCAGACAGCAAAGCCCTCTCTAAATACCAAATCAACACCCAAACCTCAACCGAACTTTCTGAATTTGACGGGCAAAACAAATCTTTTTCAGAAAGCAGCCAAAATGAAATAAACAACGCTGGCGACCGCTACACCACAACCCGTAATCAAATCATAAAAAGCACTCTCAGCAAAAACGGCAAATCGCTCACCCTTGAAGCAATAAACCAAGAAACAGACAGCGAATGTCCCGAATTTACAAATAACAAAACAACACTCGACATTTCCGCCGAACAAATAACAAAACAAATCACGCAAAACAGTGACCGCCTTAAACGAAAATTGCAAATAACCTATGACATAAAAACTCACGCTATCCAATGCAAATTACAAGAAACCGAATTTAATGCCTACACCCTCATTGAGCACAAAAACACGCTATTAACCCCGATTTTAAAAAAGAAAGCCGTCATCCGCACCCCTTTTGACCGTAATTTAACCGCAAAATTAACCATAGACGCCCAAAACCACTCCCAATACCAAGCCAAACAAACGATGCCTGATATGACAGAAAAAGAAATATCCGTAGAAAATGATTTGCAACAACTCCCCGAAATCATAAAAACCGAACTCACCCAAATCAAAGAAATTGCCGCTAAAACCGCAATACTTCAAAATGCCCAAAACCATAACCCCAAAACAAACTTTTCAAACCAAACCAACCTTTTTGAACCCTATATTGGTTTTACAGAAATCAAAGACAAGCCAACCTACACCCTCGTCACCGCTTTTTCTTCCCCTGAACACAACGCGCCAAATCTCCATCGTCAGCTCTTAACTCAACTGCACTTTGCCCTATCCTCCCCAACGTTCCTTCTGGCTAACAATACAAAAAAGAGCCGTTAACCCCTGCTCTAAAACGTAACTGTATGAATACTTTAATGTTAAGGCTGTAAGTTCCGTTGGACTATATAGTTTTAACGTTGTATTTTTTTATAAAATATTCTAGGATAACACAAATTAACAAATTTAAGAAGGCTATGTAAAATGAAAGTAGGAATAATCGGGACGGGGTATGTCGGTTTGCCGACAGGCGTTGGCTTGGCAGAGTTGGGCAATGAGGTAGTTTGCATTGATAGAGAGCCCAAGAAGA
>JAGAZZ010000022.1 GCA_017939155.1 Alphaproteobacteria bacterium
AAGCGTTTAGTTATGGATTGCGCCGCTACGAAGCTTCGCTTCTACTTTAAGCGAACAACTAAGTGTTGCCGCGGCTAAAGCCTAGCAACACTAAGAGAAGTTTGCTTCAGTAGGTTGCGCTAACGCGCCGACTTCGCAATGACTCAGGAGAGGAGTGTGTTCCCATTTTTGAGTCATTGCGAGCGGGCGTAAGCCCACATGTGCGAAGCAATCCATAACTTGTGCGCAAGCATTCCTTAATTTTCCCTCCTTAAAACTAAAAATCGCTCCTCTTTAAGGAGCGATTTTGCCTCTATGATTGTGCTTAATCAAGCCCACCCCTATTTAGAAAAATACTCTCTTAAATAAGTCGCTAGCTCCGCCGTCGGCACGCGAACCTGCTCCATCGTGTCACGGTCACGAAGCGTCACACTCTCCGGCGCCTGCTCTAAGGTTTCAAAATCAACCGTTAAGCACAGTGGCGTGCCGATTTCATCGTGACGACGATAAGCCTTACCGATATTACCGGTGTTTTCCAGCGCCACACGCCCGATACCAAGCTTCATCAAATTCTTTTTAAGCTCGTGGCATTTTGCCATAATCTCAGGACTGTTCTTTTTGAGCGGCACAATCGCCACCTTAATCGGCGCCAAGTGTTTTTTAAGTTTCAACACAATGCGCGAATTACCATTGCCCAAATCTTCCTCGGTATACCCTTCGGTCAACACCGCCAAAACCGCTCTATCAACCCCCATCGACGGCTCAATCACAAACGGCACAACCCACTTGTTATCGTCATCCATAATGCAAAGTTTGGTTGTTGATTCTTTGTTCTCATGACAATGCGATGTCAGGTTTAATTCATTCTGCGCCTTAGAGTGGTTGCCAAGGTCATAGTCCGTACGATTAGCAATTCCTTCCAGTTCTTCCACCCCATGCGGAAATTTATATTCAAGGTCAATACAAGCCTTCGCATAGTGCGCCAAATCTTCTTTCGGGGTAACGTATATATTAATATTTTCCCGCTTTAAACCTTGTTCAACCCACCACGCAATACGGGTGTTTTTCCACTCTTCGTGCCATTTTTCATCTTCACCCGGCTTAACAAAAAACTCTAATTCCGCTTGTTCAAATTCACGCACGCGGAAGATAAAGTTCTTTGGCGTAATTTCATTGCGGAAAGACTTACCGATTTGCGCAATACCAAACGGCAGCTTGCGCGAGGTTGAATCAACCACGTTTTTAAATTGCGTAAAAATAGCCTGTGCGGTTTCAGGGCGCAAATAAGCAATGTTATCTTCATCCACCACCGGTCCGACTGTTGTTTTAAACATCAAATTAAACGGCCGCGGCTCGGTCAAATCCGTAGAGCCGCAATTTGGGCATTTGCCGTCAGTTAAATGGTCAGCCCGAAAACGTCCTTTGCACTTTTTGCAATCCACCATCGGGTCAGAAAACGTGTCTTCATGTCCCGAATAATGCAAAACTTTGCGATTCGTTAAAATAGCGGCGTCCAGTCCTTCAACATCATCACGTTCATAAACCATCGCCCGCCACCATGCGGCTTTAATATTGTTTTTTAGCTCCACACCCAAAGGACCATAATCATAAAGCCCCTGCAAACCGCCGTAAATATCTGAATTTTGGAAAATAAAACCTCTTCTTTTGCAAAGTGAAACCAACTGTTCCATCTGTGTCGCTGCCATTTTTTTACCTCTGATATAAGATTTAATTACAAACTTCCCTGATAATAACGCAGCAATTTTAAATTGCAAGTTTGATATGCACATATAACAAAAAAAGCTTATACCGCCTCAGTAACCATCCCGTACACACATTCTCTTTGTCGTGAATATGCTCCCCACATTCTATCACCATAACTATAATGCCACCATTCGTTAGGATAATTTTTAAACCCTGCTTTTTCCATACACATTTTTAAAATTTCTCGATTTCTCCGTTGCCTTAAAGCTATTTTAGAACATTTGGTTTTTATCTTTTCACTATTATCGCTATAAGGCGTTCCCATATCATATTCCACTCCGTTTTCATCACAAAGTGTTAAATCAACCGCACCACCGGTTTGATGTCCGCCAAAACCACCACGCCGAGGGTCTGCAACTTGTCCTCTGGTCAATTGTTCTAATTCTGCTTCACTCATCTGAGGATATAATTTGCGGTTTGACACAATTTTTCGTTGCCAACGCCTTTGTTGTTCTGCCATAGAGCGATATGCTGAAAATACCTTTAAATGATAATGTGGCGGCAATAATTTTTGTACTTCTTTTAAACGTTCATACACGCCCTCTCGCAATAGAATCTCTCCTTCCGCAAAATCCGAAGTAAAAAAGAAAGAAGTATCTTGAGCAATATTAATCAATTTCTCACCATTCTCCAATATCTTCACGCGGTTAATCACACCGGCAGGAAGAGTATCGCGAACTCTGGCTCTCCACAGCATTTCCTTAATTTTGTCTTTAATCAAAGTAGAAACTGCCATTTTTTACCTCAACAAACTAAAAATTAATCAAAAACTAACTATTCTCATATAACATAATACCCTGAAATGCAAGGAGATATTGACGTGATAATGAAAAAAATCGGTTTCATCCTCAAAAAAATCATAACAGCAGTAAAACTCCTGCTGATAATTATCCCTGCCCTTTTGATAATAGATAAAATCAATGGCGGCAAATACCTCTACCCTCATATTGCCAAAATCATCAAACCAGCTCAGTCCTCCGCCGCCAAACCGCAGGAAATCTCATTAAACAAAGACCTCTCCTCTTCTCCTGAAATAACCGAAACCGCCTCCATTGCTGCACAGAGGCAGGATATATACGTCGGCTCATTGCCAAACCCGAACATCGCGCAACCCGCCGGCAGATTTTACACCGCCGGATTTTGGAAAAACGCCACAGTAGAAGATGTTATCGCCGAAGTGCAAAACGGCGCAGACATCAACGCCCGCAACCCAAACGGGCAAACCGTCCTGATGTATGCTGCCGGCATTGTTGACAATCCAGAAATCATAGACACGCTTTATATGTACGGCGCAAAGTCCTCATCCAGAGACAATATCGGACGCACCGCGCTGATGTATGCCACCGCCCTAAACCCTAATCCGGATATCATCCACAAACTGATAAACTATGGCGCAAATATTCACGACAAAGACCAACAGGGCTGGACACCGCTGCACTATGTTGCGGCTCGTTCTTCGGGAATTCCCGTTCTTAATGCCCTTTTGCAACACGGTGCAGACATCAACGCTCCGATTATCCCCGCTGATAAATCGTGGCAACACGCAAGTCTGGATAATCAATTTCTCGAAATATCAAAAATCGCACTGAAAAATGCTGAACACTTTATCACCGCTCTTTACCTGTCGCTCGGTTCGGAAACTGAGGTCAGCTATACTGAAATGCTCTCTGGGCAACTGGACGCAATGGCAGCGGAAATACATTCCCCCGAAGCAGGACTTACCCCGTTAATGGTCGCTGCTCAAAACAGTACGCCAAACGTTGTTTCCTATTTAATGAGCCAAGGCGCAAACCTCCGCCAACGCGACAGCAAAGGCAAAACCGCCGTTGACTATGCCAAAGAAAATCCGCGCATATATAAAACCGATGTTTATTGGCAAATGAATGATAAACTCTATAACTGAATTAACCAAAAACTAAACTTTTATAGATTATATACAAAACGAAATATAAAACGAAGAGGAAAAGATGAAAAATACTGTTGTAGCCCTAGTTTACGATTTTGATGAAACATTGTCGACAACCTATATGCAGGATTATGTTTTAATCCCCGAACTCGGAATGTCGCCCAAAACGTTTTGGAAAAAAGCCAACCAGTGGTCAATAGACAATTGCGCTGACCAAATCACCGGCAGTATGTATTATTTTATGAAAACCGCCAAAGAAAAAGGCGTGAAATTAACCCGTGAAAATTTTTGCTATTGCGGCACGCTCGTTAAATATTACAAAGGTGTGGAACAATGGTTTGAGCGCATTAACGCTTACGGCAAAGAATTAGGCTTAAAAATCGAACACTACGTCATCTCCTCTGGTTATGAAGAAATCTTGGCCGGCACCTCAATTGCCAAATACTTAAGCGGTGCCTACGGCTGCGCCTACGCGTTCGGTGAAGACGGCACCCCGGTTTGGCCTGCCCGCGTAGTTAATTATTCCACTAAAGTCCCCTATTTATCAAAAATCAACAAAGGCTTAGGCAAACTTGATGACAAACTCGTTAACGAATATATGGAAGATGACAAGCGCCGTATTCCTTTTCCGCGTATCATATATTTTGGTGACGGGATGACCGACATCCCCTCTATGAAGTTGGTTAAATCCCGTGGTGGCAACGCCATTGCGGTCTATAAACCCAAAAGCGCCCATAAAGAAAAAGCCATCAAACTCTTAAAAGATGACCGCGTAAACTTTGCCCTACCCGCGGATTATTCCGAGGGCACAGCCATCGATACGGTGGTTAAAACCATCTTAAACAAAATCGCCACCGAGCGCGACCTTGATGAGTTAAAGAAAAAAGAAGACCAAAAAAAAGCCACCCTTACAACCAAACCTAAAAAGAGATAACAATGCAAAACTTTACGTTGCACACGCACAACAACGAACTGCGTTTTGACGGTCGCGCTTCTGCCCGTGAGATGCTCACCGCCGCTCAAGATAAAGGTTTTACCACCATAGGCGTCACTAACCACCTGATTATGCACAAAAACCTCCATTTTGACGCTGCCAAAGAGCCGATGTTCTTCTATGATTTCAAAAAAGCCGAAAGCGCCTATATGCGCCATATTGAAATTTTGGAAAACCTGAAATCAGATTTTAAAATCAACATCAAAATCGGTTTTGAAACCGACTTTTTCCAAGACAAAGACTGGCGAAATTATTTTGAAAAAATGATAACCCGCCTGCCGGTGGATTATCTCATCGGCGCCAGCCATTTCTTAAAAAGCGAAGATGAAAGCTTTATCGTTAACATTTATCACCTAAAACACTTAGAAACGCCGCTTGAAGCCGAAGTTTTAAAAGGCTATGTCATCAATCACTTAAAAAACATCGAGCAAGCCATCCGCTCCGGCTATTTCAGCTTTATGGCACATCTCGACTATTGCACGATTTTTAATCTCGCCGAAGATAGCTCGTATGATGTTTATAAGCTAAAAATCATCGACGCCTTAAAAGAAACCGGCACCCCTTTTGAGATAAACACCAGCGGCTATGACCGGATAGGACGCCCCCACCCCGCCCCTTGGATGATAAAAGAATTAAGCCAAAACGGCGGTCTTGTTCCGGTTGTCATCTCGGATGACGCCCATTATCCCGAACGTCTGGGCAACCATTTTGACAAAGCAGAAGCCCTTTTAAAAGAGCTAAATTACACCAACCGCTTGACCGTAGATATGCTAAAAAAGCCCTGCTGACCTTTCATATTTACAAAAACGCTTTATTGCGGATATAGTAAAATCAAAGCCTTTCGTCATCATTAATCGCGAAAGGCTTTTTTTGTACTAATTAGAAAAGGAAAAAAAGCAATGATTTACGCATATATTCGCATCTCCACCGAAAAACAAATTCAAGAAAACCAAGAGTTTGAAATAAATAACTTCTGTAACACTCAAAAACTCTTGGTTGATAAATGGGTCAAAGAAACCATCAGCGGCACCAAAGATTTCAAAAAACGCAAACTGGGCAAAGTCCTAAACCGCCTCAAACCCGGCGACATCCTGATTTGTACCGAAATATCGCGCTTAGGTCGCAATCTCTTACAAGTGATGACCATCTTAAATATCTGTATGCAAAAAGACGTGCAGGTCTGGACCATCAAAGACAATTATCGTCTGGGCGCGGATATTCAAAGCAAAGTCTTGGCGTTTGCTTTCTCCTTATCCGCCGAAATTGAGCGCAACCTCATCAGCCAGCGCACCAAAGAAGCCCTGGCCCGTATCAAAGCCAGCGGACGCACGCTCGGTCGCAAAATCGGCAGCCGCAACAAAAAACACATCCTTGATGGCAGAGAAGAGCAACTGCTTGACCTGATTAATAAAAAAATCGCCAAAACCCATATCGCCAAACTCATGGGAATAAGCATTTTCACGATTTATCAGTTTTTAAAGAAAAAACACTTGACATCTCCCCACAAAGGTATATTTTAGCACTAGATTTTAAATTATTAATTTTATAAGTATATGCTTGAATTTATTATTGAGAAGTTAGGGTTAGGCAATTTCCCTTACATTAAAGTAAATTTCAAGTTTCTGAGTTGTTATCCTGAGTTAATTACCTGTCCACGACTGCTCTTACTGCTGAATACAGAGAGTTGCGGACCAACGAGGACACTAAATCCGAGCGGTGTCCTCAGGATACGCTCCCCAACTTGAAATCATGGCGAATATCACATTTGCCGACGTTTCCTTTTTATTGGGAACACTCAAAATTGCTAAAATTTTTTACTGGTGGGTGCTGTTTTTTTTTACAAAAGCAGCACCTTTTTTTGACCCTACAAAAAATAACTTGTGCGAAGCACGCAATGGGCTTGATAAAGTGCAATGCTAGAGGTGAATTTCCGACTGCGGTGTACTAGAGCGTACATAAAGGAGGGAATTCGCCTCTTTGATTGTACTTTAGCAAGCCCCACCTAACGTGAATTTGATTTATTTTTTTGCCAAACCGGCGTCGGCAAAACCACTTTCTCCTCTTCCGGTCGCTTAATACTGGAGGGAACTTCGTTTTCAGGCTTTTTACGCCCCAAAACCTTATCAGGAACTCTCTTTACCGCCGCTTTGGCTTTCAACTCGTTTTGTGCAGTCAAACCTTCTTGTTTAAGCGATGCTTTCAAGTTTGCTTTTTCGTTGAGAGCCAATTGTTTCTTTAAAATGCCGTTATCATATCCTTCTACAAAGGTATTTTTTTCCAAATCAAGCGAAGCCATCCACTCTTCCGCATTTCCATTCGGATGAGATAGCCCCCAAGCCAAACCTATCATATTGTTTTTCATATCCTTTTTGCAGTCGGCTATAACTTCTTGTGCATTTTGCCCTTCAAAAACAACTTTTTTTGTAATATCATACCCCTCTTTGAGAACACCGATGGCTAAAGCAACGCGCGCGTGCTTTTCCCCTTTTTGTGCAATCTTGGCATCGGTTAAAATATGCGCATAATTATCGGCATGGTGTTCAGATTTGCCGGTAATTTTTGCCTGCTCCAAATCTTTTTTCAGTTCGTTGCCTTCATTGAGGTCATCCCAAACCTCTTTAATAACGTATGGATATGAATTTTTCACCTTGTCAACCACAAACTTTTTAGTTTTATCCCAAAATGAACCTTCTTCTTTCTCATTCTCATCAGCCATAGTTTCTCTCCGTGTTTTTTGTTTAATTTTAGCATTTTTAAAGCTTAAAGTCAACTTTTTATTGCTTGTCAGACATTAAAAACAGTTGACAAAAATCTCTTTTTGCCTTACCTGAAAAAGCAACTCTATTTTTGAAAGAAAGCAAATGAAACACGAACTTTTAGCCCCGGCAGGCAACATAGAAGCAGGATACGCCGCACTTTACTACGGAGCAGACGCCGTTTATTTAGGCTTAACCAAGTTTTCCGCCCGCGCCGGCGCAGAAAATTTTACTTTTGATGAACTCGATGAGTTCACCGCCTACGCCCACTCGCTTAACCGAAAAGTCTTTGTCGCTCTAAACACGATTTTAACCGAAACCGAAATCAAAGAACTGCCCGACGTGTTCGCCGGTTTAAAAAGATGTCAGGTGGACGCCCTGATTATTCAAGATTTAGGCGTGTTTTATTTAGCTAAAAAACTCATTCCGGAAATAGAATTGCACGCCAGCACGCAAATGGCGGTGCATAACGCCGAAGGCGCGCGCTTTTTATATAATTTGGGCTTCAAAAGGGTCGTACTTGCCCGTGAACTCACCAAAGCCGAAATTAATGCCATAGCCAAAGCCGTTCCGGAGGTTGATTTAGAGGTCTTTGTTCATGGCGCCTTGTGTTATTCCTTTAGCGGACAATGCCTGTTTTCAGCCCTGGAGTTCGGCAAAAGTGCCAACCGCGGTCGCTGTGCTTACCCCTGCCGGAGTGCTTATTTAGAAAAAACCGGCAACACGGAAGAAAACTCTCACCTCTTCTCAATGAAAGACTTAGCCTTGGAAGAAGACGTTTTAAGCTTAAACGCCCTGTCGTTCAAAATTGAGGGACGCAAAAAATCTCCTCTCTACGTTGCCGCCGCCGTCAACTACTATCGCCACATCTTAGACGGTAAGAAAAAGAGTGAGATAGAAGCCGAAGACATTAAACAAATTTTCTCCCGCCCGTGGTGTAAATTTCATTTTAACGGCAAAAACAAAGACATTGTTGATAAATCTTTTGTCGGACACCGCGGTTTAAACATCGGCTCAATTGAAAACATTTATAAAAACAAACTCTGTTTTAAAACCAACCATCAAATCAGCCGTTATGACGGTCTGCAAATTGATGTCGCCGGCAAAGAACAGCCTTTCGGCTTCAGCATACAGGAAATGTGTGTCAATAAAAAATCAGTCTTTACCGCCAAACCCTCTGACAAGGTCGAAATAGAACTTCCTTTAGACCATCCGCGTTTAAATCTGAATGCGCCGGTTTATCTTGCCTCCTCAACTGCGGTCAAGGGCAAATACGCCTACACCAAACCAAAACCCAAAGAGTTTGTCAACAAAATCCCCCACCCCGTGCGCTTGGAGGTTTTAGAGGATAAAATTTGGGCGATGAGCAACACCTCTGCCGTTTGTGTTGAAGGCACATTTGAAAAAGCCAAAGACCAAACAAAAGTCATCTCCGCCATTCAAACCGCCTTTGCCAAAACCGGCACATCAGCCATTTCTTTTGCTGATATTGAAATTTCCAACCCCAAAGGGCTGTTTCTCCCCTTATCGCACTTAAACGAGCTGCGCCGCAAATTAATCGAAGCCTTAGAGCTTGAAGCACAAAACGCTCCCGCGCTCACTCTCCCGCAGCTGACGCCGTACCAAAACCAACAAAGCACTCCCCAAACACTTGAGATAATAAAGCTTGACCTCAACACTAACCCTACCTCATTTGCCCCCGAAACGCTTCAAAACGCTTGGTTTGCCTTACCGCAAATCTGTCGTAATACCAAGAGGTTAAAGACCGTTATTGAATCGCTTTATCAAGCAGGCGTCAGACACTTTGCCAACGAAAACTACTATGGTTTTGAAATCTTAAAAAGCTATCCCGATATAACTATCGGCGCTCTAAGCTTTATTTATGTCTTAAACAGCTACGCCGCCGCCGCCTTAAAAGAGGACTTAGGAGCCGCTTGGGGCACATTAGCGCTGGAAAGTTCGCCTTTAAATATGGCGGAAGTCATCAAAGCTTCTCCCTTAAAACTAGCTCAAGTCACAAACGGCTTTCCACCGCTGTTTACCTCTGCCGTCTGCATACGCCAAAACACCTGCGCCGCCTGTGACCACTTACCCAAAACTTATGACATCGCCAAAGCCGGCAAACACTACAAAGGCGTTGCCAAAGATTGTATGGTACAGCTCTTTTCTAAAGAGCCCTATCAACGTGACGCATTGCAAGACGTCTGGGGCGTGATTGAGGCTTACTAGCGGTTGTCTTTCAAATACGGCGAGCGAATATGCTCTAAATGGCTGATAAGCTCATTATAAGCCGCTGGTGCGTTCTTTTTAAGCCAGGCAAAAACGAGCCTCCTCGGTTCCTGCACGTTAAGCCGCTCGGTAAACGTCCGCATCTTCAAAAACGGCGCCTGATACCTGGAAAGTAACGTCAACGGATAGCAGTTTTTATCATTAAGCGGCAAATAAGCAAGCTTGTCATAAGCAAGATACGCCGCGCTTTTATAGCCCTTGCCCTCAAAATATGCCGTAAACGGCACTTCATAGCGATAAGCCACCGATAAGCCGTCTTTCTCTTTTTTTACCGCGTTAAGATACGCCGCAAAATCCGCATCATCATAAACCTTAGACGTTAAAATCAAAAAATAACTCTGCAAATGATACGTTCCGTCTTGATTGGCGCTAATGCCGAAAAAGTCCGCTCCGCTGTCCTTGGCTGCCGTAAAAACAGGCTCTAAGCTCTCAGCCACCGCCAGCACGGAATCATTTGCCAAAACAAGCAATGGTTCTGAACTGTCCTTTGCGCTCACCTCACCGCTCCAGCCGTTTTCTTTCAGCCAGTTAAACCCTCTTTTATACGAACCCCAGTCATATTCTCCATGACGTTTTGCCATCAAATGTGTCACATAAGGCTTAAGCTTTCTTATCTCGCTTTTTTTTATTTTATTATCCGTCACATAAACAATATTCGGCGCTTCTTTTTTTAATTTTCTAAGCAAACTTAACACATATTCAGGCACCATTCCGTCCTGAGAATAAGCCGCAAAAACCACCGCGTTGGCAGAAACTTTCAGCGCCGCAAAATCCGCCTCAACCTCAACTGCCCGATACCGCTCCGCAAAAAACAGCACCGTCAAATTAACAATTGCCAAAAACGGGATGATATTCTTTTTTAGATAATGTAACAACGTTTCCCTCCCCATTTATTGTTTAATTTCTGCCATAATTTCCCCATAACGCTCGGGGTATCGTTTTTTAATCAGCTCTAACAGCGCTTTTTTATCTTCCCAAATCGCTAAACTATAGGTAAACGTCCGCCGTTTCAAAAACTCATGCCCGAAATCCCTGATAGCGGTTAACGGCGCTGTATTAACATCTGTTTCACCGTAACGCCGTTTTAAAAGCGGCAAAAAACGCTCATAATCAATATAGCTGTCCCATTTATAACCCAAATTTTCCAACATCGGCGTCAGCTTTGTTTCATAAAGCTCAATATAATAACTTGAATATTCTTGGTGCTGCACTTTATTTAAAAAAGCAGCAAACGCCCTGGAACGGATAACCTTTTTTCGAAACACCATAAAATAGCTCTGCAAATGCGGATTAAACGCTGTGTTTTGTGAATCTCCCCAAAAATCAAGCTCTTTACGTTTTGCCATTTTCTTAAACATTGGCTTAAAACTGCCGCTAAGCGGCGCATAACACGAATCATTTGCAAAAACTAACTCATCAATTTTTTCCAAATATCCGTTTTCTTTAAGCCAGTTAAACCCTCTTTTATACGAGCCCCAGTCATATTCATTATGCCGTTTATGCTCAGTATAAAGCACAAGCCCGTCAAGTTTCTGTTCTTCCCCCTCTTTTAAGGGAGAATCAGCTATATAAACCACACAAGACGACGCAATTTCATTAAGCGCTTTAAGATAACTTAAAACATATCCGGCAATTCTCCCGTTCTCATTATAGCCGGCAAAAACAACGCACCGCTTCGGCGCTTTCTCCCATACCAAAGCCGTCCCAAGCAACAAAAGCCCGACACAAAAACCGAGCCACCCGTAAAATCGCCGCCGTTGTTTTTCCATAAAAAAACTCCCCGTTAATCCATAACGGGGAGTATGCGGCTTTTTTTCTTATTCCGCAACTAAAACCTGACGGCGGCTGTGCATAGCTTCATCAATAAAATCAAGCTGTTCCTGCACCATCGGATTATCGGCAAATTTTGTCCGCGCCGTTTTAACTCTTTCTTCAAACGTCCCATCGTTTGATTTAAACAAATACATATACGCTCTGACCACGGATTTAACCGTATGTTCGTCATAACCGCTTCTTTTCATTCCCACTTGGTTCAGCCCGCGCAAAGACCCTCTGTCGCCGGTCACCATACCAAACGGAATAACATCGCGCCCGACACCGGTCATACCGCCAATCATCGCCTTGCGTCCGATACGCACAAACTGGTGCACCGCCGAGTTACCGCCCAAAATCACGCCATCGCCTAAGCGCACGTGCCCGCCGATAACCGCATTGTTGGTCATAATCACATTATCGCCGACCACGCAGTCATGCGCAATATGTGAGTTAACCATAAACATACCGTTAGACCCCACTCTGGTTGTCAGCACCTCAGGCGTTTCACCGTGAACAGAGGTCTGCCCTTTCGGCGTTCCGGCGTGCATCGTCACATTTTCACGGATAACGTTGTTATCGCCGATAAATAATCTTGCACCTTCCTGAAATTCATTGCCATGGTCTTGCGGACCGCCGCCCAAGCACGCGCCCGGAAAAATCACGTTCCCTTTACCCAGCACGGTATTGCCCAAAATGCTCACTCTGGCAATCAATTTGCACCCTGCCCCGATAACGGCATTCGCGGAAATATAACAAAACGATCCAATCTCGGCACTCGGGTCAATCTGCGCCCCCGGCTCAATAACGGCAGTCTGATGAATCATAAACTTTCTCCTAAAAAAATAATTGCATTTAAAGAAAGTCTAAAAGACATCACAAAAGATGTAAACAAAAAGATACTCACAAAATATTTCATTTTGTTATCGTACATTATTTTCCCTCTTTTAACCCCAAATATGACCAGACCTCTTAAAATTTTAAGATATTTTAACTTATCCGCTATAAAATCTCTTAAGAGGTATAAAAATGAAAAAACTTATTTTAATTTTAGGACTGCTGTTAACTTTCACACCCAACGCAAGAGCGGATAAACCTAATGACTCATCATGGAGTGGAGTTTGGATATATAACAGATATTCAAATACGCCATTTGGCTCTTTAACAATAACTGACTGCAAAAATAATCAATGCGATTTCACCATCGGCACAATGAACGGAGCGCATACCTGCTCTCTCGAAGGTAAGTTAAAAATAAATGCCGATAAAGCAGAATATAGAGAAAAATATGAAACCCCCGAAGGCAAAGATGAAGAAATTATCGTCACCTTTGAACTGGATAACGCTAAAAGAATCATAAAAATAGATGCAAACGACCAATCGCGCTTCTATTGCGGAATGCAAGGCTACTTTATCGGCGAATATGAAAACGAAAATAATCCACTCCGCTATGACACCGGATTTGATTGTTGGAACAAAGATATAACAGACGCTGAAAAAACAATTTGCGCTTCAGAAAATCTTGCTCAAGCCAGTAAAGAAATGATAAAAAATTATCAATCCCAACAAACAAAAGAATGGTATAACAAAAGAGAGAATTGTCATAATAATCAAGACTGTTTATGGGATTTCTACATATCTTCAATAAAATCGAGCTACGAAAAAGAACACAAACGCCCCCTAAATCTGTATGAGTATATGGGGAATTTAGCAGAAGATTCTTTGTATTATCCGACAGATTTTTCTTTGCTGACCGATTTTTTCATCAAAAATATGCCAAAAGAAGATTATGAAGAATGGACAGCAACTTTTTCCCAAATAGCCTTGGATAATAATAAATGTGCTAACTGCCACTATCACACATACGGTGTAGCCGGCCTATATACCATTATGGAATCAGCTTTTTATATCAGCAAAGATGAAATATGGTTAGCTTTTTTACCGCTCGATGATGAAGAAAACGAAAAGTATATCATCGTATATACCCTCCCCAACTATGAAGAAAAAGATATTCCTCTCGTCTTTAACAACTGGCTCAAGCGATTAACCCCATACTTCCCCAACGGCATAAAATTAAAACATTTCACGAATCCAAAACAACCATAAGCCAAATTTTAAAATCTAATGTCCAATACTTAATGCTCATTACTGGCAATAAGCATATTATCTATCTCATACAAAATTTCTTTATATATATTTTAGTAAATTATTTTTTTGATTTTCTGTTTGATTTAATCCTAATTCATTATAAAATCTCTTTGATACAACTAAGCAGACAAGATTACAAAAATATCCCATCAATTCATTATTTATTAAAAAATTTCCATATTTTTTGCGTGCTGCATGATTTTCTGGCATTGTATCTGTATGCAATATCAAATTGCGTATATCAGAAATTGCGCACCCTAATTCCTTAAAAGATTTTGTCTTGGTACAGTTAAACAGTTCTTGCGTAATTATTTTGCAAAAATCATCATTGCCACAAAGAGATTCTTCAAAATAATTTTCATATTTATCTTTATTATGACTATGTTTTATTTGCCAAGCCTCAATCATAGGAACTAATAAGCAATACTGCAGTGTCCCCGCATGAACAAGATTATAAAAACGTTCTATAATATACCTATCAACGAGGTCGTATTTCAATAATTCTAGCCATTTTTTCCATATTAATTGAAAGTTTCCTTTCATATTGTCAATTGTAACAGGTAAATTTGATTTAAAGGGTATACTTAATCCATTTGCTTGAATTTTATATATTAATTGGCACTCATTATCATCAATTTTTATAAACGTATAAAGAGAACGAACTTGTCGGTTACATAAAATTGAAAAAAGTTTCTCTAACACATACTTCTGCTTTACATAATAACATAACTCTTCTTTTTTTCCAAAAAGTTCAATATAATAATCTGATTGCATAAAATAGGTATCTTTCTCCCCCACAAATAGCCCCATACCCTTAATATCTATCTGCTTTCGAAAATTAGGTTTTATTTGAATAAGTAAATCATCCTGTAATTTTTCCTCAAGAATAGGTTTCTTTGAAACAACCTTAAATTCTAAAGGTTGCTCATCAATCATATTCACCAATTCTGGAAAATAAAATGAAATTC
Organism: Alphaproteobacteria bacterium; assembly: GCA_017939155.1. GTDB lineage: Bacteria > Pseudomonadota > Alphaproteobacteria > RF32 > CAG-239 > CAG-267. The sequence continues at coordinate 14,617 of JAGAZZ010000022.1, forward strand.
CATGAACATTTGAGGTTTTAAGATTAACACATTTACCAATAATCATACTTTCAATAATAAAAAATTCAGAATAGTAACAATCAGCTCCCATAGATGATTTAACACCTTGAGAATAGCAACCGCATAATGTTATATATCCCAATCCTTGAATATATCCATATAAATAAGAAGAATCTTCAAAAAAAGACAGCCCAACAGTACTGCGTTCAGAAATATAATTCATTAATACCACTTCGACACCGATTTCTGTACCAAAATCTAATGTTCCCGGATATTTTTTAGCTGAATCGCTTGGATGCCAAAAATATCCCGCGGTGTTGTATGTTTGACCAAAATCTATCATTGTTACCCTTTAATGACAAATAAACATTCTTTTATATTATCCAATCGTTCCCCCAAAAAATCACCAATGTATTGTCATAAGCCTTCTTTCAAACATATTTACAACTGTATCCTCCCTCCTCTCATCTTATTCTTTATGTCAACTATCTGTTGCTGAAGTTTTTTTTGCCGGTGCTGAAATTGCTTTTTCAAATCACCGTAAGTTATTTTATCTAATATTTTATATTTTAACAGCTTTATTTTTTTCTTATAAAGTTTTCGAGATAAATACTTGAAATTGACTTTTAATTGTTTTTCAAAATACTTCTTATATGGAGAAACGCCAACATACTGCCAAAAAACTTTTGCTTCCGGCATATTAGGATAATCCGTTGGCTTCATACCATTACCGGTAAAATGTATAATATATGGATGCTTCCTCGCTTCTTCATATTTCTCATTAAGTGTTTCCCCGATATGTAATAAATAATCATCGTCAATTATTGGCAAATGCCATGTATAATCCCAATTTTGCGAAATATATTTGACCTTATTAAAGCAAACCATATTCAAAATATCTTGGTCAACAAACTTAGGTGTTTTAATTTTCTTTAAGCCTTCAAGCAATTTCTGCGTAATATTGTCTTCTCTCATTTTCTTTAAATTAACAATCATCACACCAGCCTGAAAATATTGCTCAATATCAACGCCTAATTTTTTAGTAAAATAATCAGAATATTCTTCTCCGGCAATATGCGACGCGCGCACAATTTCACAATCATGCGTCACTCCGAGGTAATTATCGCTAATATCAATATCACAAAGCTCTTTAATATCACGCAAAACAAGAGTGTCCGCATCTAAATAAAGAACCTTATCCCAATCTGGAAAAATCTGCGGCAAAAAGAAACGATAATACGTCTCAATCGTAAAATGCTCTGTCAACGCAAACTCATTTTCAATACCTTTATCGATATATTCCCTCATATCAACAAAAGAAATATGCAAATTCTCCTGTTGTAATGACAAAATATTTACCATATTTTGCTCTGAAATATCACTATTCAGCACATAAACCTCATATTTATCCTGCTCTCGTATATGCGCTAACAGACTTTTCAAACATACTGCCAAATACGACACATACGTATTATTGACAGAAAAAATAATAGAATTAGAAATCATATCTCATCCTTCTGAATTTAATCAACAATTAAGCTTCAACTCTTGTTTATAATACTTTTTCTTCGCTTGATAGCGTTTTCTCGTTTTTCCAAAAGTAATATGCGATAACAACTTATAACGCCAATATCTAAGTTTATTTGTAGATTTTGAATGATGCTTTTGTTTAGTTACATATATTACTTTACCTTCTACTTCAGAAGCACTGTTTTGAGTATTTCTAATATATCTATTTTGGATATTTCTAAATAATATTTCCTCATAAAATGGTGTCATCTTAGCATAATGCCACCATAAATCAGAATAACGCACATCAGGAAACTCCCAAGCTCTTAAAAATTCACCTGCATAATGGAGAATGTAAGGTTCTTTTGAAGCTTTAATATAATCTTCGCGGTCTTCGCTAGTTAACAAATTGACCCTATCTTCTGTTTTCCATTCCGGTCGGAATGAATCAAGGAAATCCCACTGTAAAGATATTTTTTTTACTTTTCCTTCACAAACGAAGTTAAGAATATCTTGGTCTACTAAAACCGGCTTGATAGTTTTAAGTTTTTCTAAAGCCCTCCCTTGTAAATCAAATTTTGTAATTTCGGGAATATTTATCAGCAAGACTCCGGCCTGAAAATAACCGTCAACATCCTTTATCTTCAAGGTATTAAGTAAATAATCGCGCCAATTTACGCCACGAATAGGCATATTATTATGAGCGTGAGGAACAGTACCAGCATTAAGAGTCGCACCTAACAAATAACCATCTATATCAATATTAAACAATTCGCTAATATCTTTTAATACAATAGTATCCACATCTATATATAAAATCTTTTCATAGTAAGAAAAGATGCTCTGGCAACATAAACGATAATATGTTTCTTCTGTATAATAAGAATTTGTAGGAAATTCAATACCCTTGATAATATTGGAAGGATTAACAAATTTAATTGCTAAATTTTTATAGTCTTTAAACATCCCTTCAATTCGAGCTTTGGACAGTTTGGATATTCTGGTTTCTAATACCAGAAATTCGTAATTATAATCCTTAGAGGCATTTTCCATAATAGATTTCATTAATACCGCCAAATATGGAGCATAGTTGTTATCTGAGGCAAAAACTATAGGAATCAAATTTTCTTTAAATGATGGATAAGGAATTCCTTTTTGAGCAGCAATGCATTTATTGATAATATTATTATCAAATAAAGGCTTTTGTTTGTTAAGCTCTAAAATAACCTCTAATTTTTTAATATCGCTTAAATCCTTAAATGCAGAAAAAAAGAAAACTTTTGCATATCCATCTGCGTCAAAAAATCTTGATAAAAATTTTAATCTTATTTCATCCACCAAATCATCTTGTAATTTTCTTGATGATTGCGTCGCCGTAATACTCTTATTGTGAACGCGGTATCTTTGCAAAGTATCAGGCAAATTGCGAATTTTACCACCATTTAATAATATCTGCATCCACAAATCATAATCAACAGTACAAGAAAGACTTTCATTATAGCGGATACCTGTTTGTTCCAAAAAATATTTTCTAATTAGCGTAGAAGAATGACAAATATAATTTTTCAGATGCATCATTATTGGCATTGCATCTTCGTTAATAGGTTCTACCCAGCTTTTATTCCAAAACTTAACATTACCCTCTTCACCAGTTGTAAAGACATCAATCTGTGAACCCACGACAACAGTATTAGGATGAGTTTCTAAGTATGCAACTTCTTTTTCCAGTCGGTCAGACAATGCAATATCATCATCATCCATAACAGCAATATACTTACCTTTTGAAATATCATAAGCAAGGTTTCTGGAATAGGAAATCCCCATTTGGGTCGGGTTGGTAATGATATGAATTCTAGAATCTATAATTTCATAATAATTTAATATATTTTGCGTATTATCATCAGAAGCATCATTTACAATGATAAATTCAAAATCTTGAAACGTCTGTCTTCTTATAGATTCGATTGCCTCCTCAATATAATCCTGTCGATTATGGCTTGACATTACAACAGAAACAATAGGATTTTTGTTGTTCAAAGAAGCCTTTTGATTAGTAGGGGCATAAGGAGATAGGAGAAAATATTTTTTCCACAAATCTGCAAACAATAAATTTGAATTTTGCCATGGTTTGGTTGGGTTAGCAAAATGAACAATTGCTGGATTTCTAAATGCATCTAAATATTCATCATAATTATATATTTCAGCAATTTTGTTATCTTTTAGATATTCAACAGCTTTAATCAATACATTAAATTTGAAGGGCACATGCTTAATTTTTCCATAACATACAGAATTAATTACGTCTTGGTCAATAGCCGGATAATTATTTTTTACAGCATTGACAAGTATCGACTCCAATTTATCTTTTCTAATCTTTTCAAGATTAATTGATAAAACACCAGCATTTATATAGGAATGTAAATCAGGTATATTTAATAATTTACAATGTCCATTCCAATTGCCGAAATAATACGTTGGATGACAAACCCCGCCATAATAATTATCTCCTAATTCAATATCATATAGTTCTGCTAAATCGGCATTTACCACAATATCAACATCTAAATATAGCATTTTTTTATACTGCGGAACAATTGAAGCTAACATTAGCCTATAATAAGATTGATTTGTGGCATGAGCAAGCTTATTAGGAGAGTCTGCAAAATAGGATTGCATATCAATATAATTTATTTTACAATAGTATAATTTTTGTAATTTATTTATCTTTTCCTTATTTTCTGTAGAAAAATCAAATGGAATGAGTAAATAAAAATCGTAAAACGTATTTTTATTAGCACTTTCAAGCATTGAGGTCATGGTTACAGCCATTGGCATTGCATAATTATTATCAGAAGCTAACGCAACAGGAATAATTTTCTTTGTATCTTTCATAAAAAAACCTTTCAACTAAATTGATAATATTGTATATCTATCATATTTTTAATTCATAAATCATTGCTACTTTTTATTACTCTTATATTTCTCAAATTTTGAGACAACTTTCTCTTTAAATTTTTTGGTTGAATATGTATCACGTGAAACCTTTTCAACATTACAGCTTTTTTCTAATATCGTAATACTCTTCATTATAATATCTTCTAAACGTTTTGTATTTTGAAAAACACCATTAAACTTTTTCAAAATCTCTAAATTTTTCTTGTTACAAAATTTATCAATAGCACCTTCATAAATAAGTTTTTTAGCAATAAAGAGAATATAAAAAATCAAGTTCTTATAAGGACGAGAATATTTTTTTTCTCTAAGATATTTTAGAATACTGTAATACAAATAAGATGACAGATAATATGCCTCTAAAGAAGAATTATCTTGAAACAAATCATCTTTACGTTTTTTATAAAATGATACAGGATAACGTATTGCTTCTTCTGGCAAATCTAATAAAACCGTCCCTACAATTTTAATAAGAGTTTTCTGGTCAATAATTTGCAACGAATTTATCTCTCCACCTCGGTACTGACCATTTCTTCTTTCGTAATACAATTCATATCCTGAAAAACTTTTGAAATAATCCTCTAATTGACGACTAAATTTAGTCAAAGATAAAAATTGTTCACTAGAAATAGCCTTTTGCGTATTAGTAGAACGAATAATATCTTCACGTACAGATTCATCTGGCTTTATAATAATCTTAACAGGAATCAAAATTTCAGATACATTTTCACCACTTTGTGCAACATTAAAAAGAACATTACTTGTCTGACATCCATTCACTATTTGATAATCTTCAAGTGTGATGTTTTTGCCTGTCATTCCCCCATCTTTGACCAAAATAGTAATTCCGTTATTATACAAACAAAATTTATCCTTTTTACTCTCATCTTTTAACGTTAATTTCATACTTCTATTTGCTTCCGAACTCTCATCTTGAAAATCTCTAACATTTTCATAAAAAATACTTTTGTTAATCTTATTAGAACTGTGCGAGAGAATTTTTAAAAATTCAGATGCCTTAATAATTGTAATATACGCTGACTCGACCCCTCTCAAATCGGGTAAAGGGATTTGCCCTTCCAATTGAATTGTAGCATTTAGTGCTCTAGAATTTTTGCGATATAATTCTTGAACTTTATCTTTACCATACGCTATAAAATCAACATTTGAAAATAGACTCAAATCTTTTAGTGATTTAAGATTTCTTTTCACTAAAACGCCATGATTTTCGTCATTCCATTCCCCCGTAGTACATAAAAACAGCTTTAGTGTCGGATTTTCAGAAAGCTTAGCCGCATTATCGAAAATTTTATTTTTAATTGCATAAATTTCTTCAATATACGAATTTCCATTAATATCCTTCGATGTTCCATTCTCCTCAAAAACCCCTTGTACCCCAGAAAATAAATTAGAAATATATTGGCTCTCAAATTTAGAAGATGTTTTAGTAGAAATAAAAACAAATTCAACGTTTATATTACGACTATTTTGAATAATATCTTCAGCTTCAAATGAAGTAGTTACAAGTCGATTATTTATTACGACTGCCGCACCATCTATTCCTACCGTATTCTCTGTTTCAAAATTATCTAAATCAAGATTATCATTATAAGAAGATAAAATAATATAATTTACAAAATATTCAAATTGTCTACTTTCGTCAAAATTTTGAATTGACTGATTTTTTGAAAAAGTATCTAACATCTTTTTTGTTATTAAATCCATCTTAGTATCTCCTCTTCAATTCCCAGTTCCAAGCGGTTTGAATAATATCTTTAATATTTAAATATTTTGGCTCCCAGCCAAGAACTTCTTTCGCCTTGCGATTATCCGCGAATAACCGTGCGGGGTCGCCGACACGACGGGGCGCGTATTCAACCGGGCATTTTTTGCCGCTGACTTCTTCCGCCGCCGTAATAATTTCTTTAACCGAAGTGCCGATTCCCGTCCCAAGATTGATACACCCGTTATAATTCCCCAGCTTTTCAACCGCCAAACGATGAGCCAGCGCCAAATCTTCAACATGGATATAATCGCGGATACAAGTACCGTCCGGTGTATCATAATCTGTTCCGAACACCTTAATATCTTTCCTCTCGCCGCTAATGGCTTTCAAAACCAACGGAATAAGATGAGTTTCCGGCGTATGGCTCTCGCCGATTCTCCCATCAGCCGAACACCCTGCCGCATTAAAATACCGCAAAGCAATATGCTCTAAGCCGTATGCCCGTTCATAATCGGCAAAAATCTGCTCAATCATCAACTTGGTTCGCCCGTATGGATTAATCGGCGCTTGATTATGTTTTTCATCAATCGGGGTATATTTTGGCTCGCCGTATGTTGCGCAAGTGCTGGAAAACACAATTTTCTTGACCCCATGCGCCAACATTGCCCGTAATAAATTAACCGTCCCCACAACATTGTTGTAATAATATTTCTCAGGCTCGTTCACACTCTCGCCCACATAGGCAAACGCCGCAAAATGAATCACCGCTTCAATCTTGTTATTCTTAAACAGATTATCAAGCGAAAGCGTATCCAACAAATCAGCATGCACGAACTTCGCGCGCTCATCAACCGCCTCTTTGTGTCCGTACATCAAATTATCCGCCACCACAACGTCATAACCGTTGTCAAGCAAATGCCTTACTGTATGCGAGCCGATATACCCCGCACCACCCATAACTAAAATCATGCGACCTCCTGCAAACGTTTTTCTTTGTTTACCCTCTTCTTCCCGATACCCTGATAGTCAAAGCCATTTTTCAGAGCGTCGTTGACGTCGAGCAGATTGCGGCAATCGACGATGTTTTTATGGCGCATTAAAGAAGCGGCTTTTGCCAAATCAAGTGCCTTAAATTCG
>JAGAZZ010000023.1 GCA_017939155.1 Alphaproteobacteria bacterium
TACAACCGACGTAACGGGTTCAATTGAACTCAAAGAAGGTACAGAGATGGTAATGCCTGGTGATAACATCACGATGACAGCTACTTTGATTCACCCGATTGCGATGAACGAAGGTTTGCGTTTCGCTATTCGTGAAGGTGGACATACTGTGGGTGCTGGTGTTGTAACCAAAATCGTAGAGTAAAAACGCGCAAAAGGGCGGTCAAATCGCCGGATGGATGCCTGTCCCAAAATCCTCACGTACCTCTATGTACGCTGCGGTTTTGGGCAGGACATCCGACGATAGCACCGCCCTTTATCGTGTTTTTATGACAGAGTTAAGAGCGAGTCTTTTGGCTCGCTTTTTTGTGGGGCACTTTATCCCACCCATAGAAACGGGGAGCTTAGCTCCCCTTTTTGTTTAAATTTTTCTACCGCTACGAAAAGCTGTCGCTTTTCTACTTGTAGCAACAACTAAGTGTTGCGTTGGTCGTTTCTCCCTAGCAACACTAAGAGAAGTTTCTTCTTTTTACGACAGAGTTAAGAGCGAGTCAGGTTGGCTCGGTTTTTTTGTTTTTTTGGGGGGCTTAAAAGAGAAGTGATAAACTTTTTTGTTTAAAAATCTTGACAAAAATTTAGGACAATATATACTGACTGTGATTTTGAGATTATTATAGTTTATTCATTTTAACTTTTTACAATTATGGAACAAAAAGAAAAATTTGCAAAGCTTGACAGCTTAGCTGGTGAGCTTGGTTTGCGGTCTGATGAAGTTGCTGCTTATTTTCAGAAGAAAGGACAGCCGGAAACGACCGTATCGGAACAGTCAGAAACTGAAATTTCGGAAAAGCCAAAGGACCTGTATGAGGTTACTGTTAAGTCTGCACCGCCTAAAAATTTGTCTGCCGTTACTATCCTGCGTTCGAAGGAAATTGTGACGCCAAGAGTGATTGAGCCCGGAATGATTTTGTATGAAGACGGCTTGGTTTATCCCGGGAATGTCGAGGGCAATCGGATTACTTCTGTTATTGGTTATGTTGGCAAAAATGGCGGGTTGGCTGTGTGTTTGCAGGACGAGAAGAAATGTTGGTCGAGTGATAGGTTGCGTATCTGCGTGAGTAACAAGCTTTCCGGTAGGGAAGCAACGCGTCTGATTCTTGAAGCGGCTCTTCGCCAAGGTAAAAGAGCCGAAGCTGCTCGGTATTGTTTTGAATATGCACAAGACGGCGTTAAAGCCGGCGAAGCATTTTTACCCACGCAGGAAGAATTGGGGCTGGTCTATCAAAACAAGGAGCGTGTTCAACATAGTTTGAGCTTAATTCATGCTTTTGGTTTGAATAAGCTTTACTGGTCTTCTTCAGCGGCTGGTCGCGACGCTTGGTTTTTTGATTTCAGGAACGGTGCTGAAAACGGCGCTTTAGTGTCAGAAGTGGCTTATGTTCGCCCGTTTTTGTCTTTTACCTTTTAATAAAAATACCATCGGTTTTAACCGGTGGTATTTTTGTTGGCGTTATGGAAATTGCGCTTTTATGCACTATATGACCGTTTGTGCTTTTTTGTTTTTGCCATATCGCGGAGTTGGACTTGTGCGATTGCGGCAAGAGCTAATTCCTTACAGACAACTGTATCCTTATCGACAAAACCTTTTTCCGGAATGAGCTTTTGGGCGTCTTCGGGATTGTGTTGGGCTCTTGTTTTGATGATGTTTTGTATGTCTTTAATCGGGTCAACGCCAAGTTCCATTAAATCGCCAAGCGTTAGACCTATTTCTGCATTTTCTGTGCCTTTGGCGGTGTTTGACATATCGGCTGTTTTTTTAGCGATGAGTTCATCATATTTTTGTTCTGCCGGAGATTTTATTTGCGGAACATTGATTTTTATTTTTGAGGCGTCAAATTCGGCTAATTTGGTGTCCAGTCTTGCCATTTCCACACTTTTTATCTGCAGGGCAGGGTTTTCACTTATTGTTTCTGTTATTTGCTTTTGGTTTTTGAGAGTTCTTTTAACTTCTGCACGCTTTTTATTTTGCGCCTGCTTTTGTTGGGTGCTGGTTTGCGTTGTTTGGGTTTGTTGTTGTGTTTGAGCTTGAGTTTGAGTTTGAGTTTGTTGTTGCGCCTGATAGCCGCGTACTACCTGAGGTTGGCGTTTCTTTTGAGCTGGTTTCAGGGATTTGTTATATTCTTTGGCTGAATTTTTGATTTGACCACTAATTTTATCAATTGTCATTTGCATTGTGCCGAAATATGCCGGGCAGTTGATGATTTTGGCGGCTTCGGCTAAGGGAAGCTTTCCTTGTTCAAAGAGCCGGTGATTGTCAAGCCCAAGCTCAGAACGGTGTCTGGATTCTGTTTGATTCATCCAAAAATTGCGACCGAAAAGGACTTTTTTGTTATAAAAATCGGAAAAGTTTTTATCAATATCATAAGCCATCGGACCGTATGTTTTGAGCATAACGTCTGCTTTAGCGCCGTATTTTTGTTTGATATAAGATATTTTCTCTGCGTTTTTATAGGCTGAAACTGATTTTTTAATTTCATTATGAGCATTGTTTTCAGTTTTAAACGATGGGTGGTTTTTAAGCACAACTTTTACGAAATCAAAGCTCATAAAACCATTGCTAAAGTTGGATTTCAGTCTTTTGGCTTTATCGGGATTTTTTTCAGCTGATATGTATTTATCTATCTCGTAAGCATAAGCTCCGTAGGTGTTTAATATCTTTTCGGCTTTTGAACCGTATTTTTGTTTGATGTAGCGATATTTTTGCGCATCGGTTAATGTATCAGCCATTGTCTTTCTCCCTTTTGATGTAACCATTGGATTTATTATATCTTTTTGGGGAAGTGAAGTCAAGTTTTTTTTGTGTGACTTATTGGGGCGATAAAAGTTATTCGTTTTTTAAGATGAGGAAAGAAAAGCGGGCGGCGCCGGAAGTGCGCTCATCAATGAGTTCAAGCGTTGGGGGAATTGTGAGCGGTTCGTCTTTGGCGGTTTCAGCGATAATCAACGTCTGGAGGGCAAGATAATTATTAGCGCAAAGAGTGGCGAGTGTCGGTTCGGTTAAGCCTTTGTTATAAGGAGCGTCTAAGAAAATCAGGTCATAAGGGGCGAGCGCGGGCGGGAGGCGGCGGGCGTCTTTTTTGATAAAATGTACGTTTTTAAAGCCGCAGAGGGCAGTATTTTTTTTAGTTAAAGTTAAATCTACATCAACAAAAGTAATGGTTTTGGCACCTCTTGAAGCGGCTTCGAGCCCGAAAGCACCGGTGCCTGAGAAGATGTCTAACACGTTTTGGCTGCTTAAGGAGGTGTCTTGCTTGGAATTTAGGATATTAAACAGCGTTTCTCTGGCACGGTCAGCGGTTGGGCGGATATGGTCATCCTCTTTTTTTGGGGTGAGGAGTTTTTTGCCTTTAAGCGAGCCTGAGATTATTCGCATATTTCATAGACCTTTCCCAACTGCTCTTTTAAGACTTTTTGCGGGACTTCGCGGACTTCGCCTTTTTTGAGCGAGCCTAATTGAAACGGACCGTATGAGAGGCGGATAAGGCGGGCTACGTCAAGACCAATGCTTGCCATTAGTTTTCTGATTTCACGATTTTTGCCCTCAGTTAGAGAAACGGTGAGCCAGGCGTTGGTGTTTTGCTTGGAATCAATGGTGATTTTGGCGGGAGCATAAGTTATGCCGTCAATCGTGGTGCCGTTTTCGAGAGATTTTAATTTTTTTTCATTAATAATCCCGTGAACGCGGACACGATAACGCCGGCTCCAGCCGTTTGAGGGAAGTTCAAGCGCGCGGGAAAGGGCACCGTCATTGGTTAAAAGCAACAAGCCCTCAGAATTAAGGTCAAGCCTGCCGACAGAAATCACGCGGGGAAGACCGGCGGGGAGGTTGTTAAACACCGTGGCGCGGTCTTTTTCATCAGCGTGCGAGGTGATTAAACCGGCGGGTTTGTGATACAACCAAAGGCGGGTTTTGTCTTTTTGTTTGATTTTTTCACCGTCAAATAAAACCGTGTCAGCGTCTTCAACCAAAAAAGCAGGGGTTTCGATGGTTTCACCGTTGACGGTGATGCGCCCTTGTTTTATTAATTCTTCAGCGGCGCGTCTTGAACAAACGCCGGAGCGGGCTAAAAATTTGGCTAATCTTTCAGACATTTTAATCCTTTACATCCAAGTTTTTTGTTCTAACAAAAGGCACGCCCGTTCGGAGAGGGCAAGATATTCATTGGTTAGCGCGTTGATGTCTTTAACGCGGTCAGGCTCAATGTGCATCGCTTCAGCGATGTCTAAGATATAGTCTATCTCGTTGTCTTCAAGGTCAACATCGGTGTTGGCAATCAGGCAGAGGTCTTTGATTAACATTAAAGCTTTAGAGCGGTCAGTGAGCATTCGGGCTTGGCGGATGAGCGCGCTTTTGTCTGCGGTTTTTATCATGACAGATAAGCTTTCGGCGCTAACGTCATATTTTAGGGCGGCTTCTTTTAGGTAAAGAAGCTCCTCACGCGAAACTTTACGGTCTGCGGCAACAAGCCCGCAGATTACTTTTAAAAAGATAAAGCGCTCGGCTTGCGATAAAGTTGAGATAAAATTTTTATCAGGATAAAACATGGTGTGCCTTTGTTTTGTTTTTTTTGATGTTAGGCGAAGATTGTGAGGATGTAAAGAGTTTTTTATAAAAAAACGGCTTGTAATTCGTTTAAAAGTGTGGTATACATTAGTCTGTTAAATTTATTTTTATTTATATTATGGAAAAAATTAAAAGAAAGAGGCTTGTTGGCGAAAAAGTTTTGCTCGAGCCGTTTTGTTTGGAAAAAGCAAAAGAGTTTTTTGAGCTGTATCAGACATCCAGAGAGGTATGGAATAAGTTTATCACTTTGGGGTTTGAACGTTATGAGGATGCAATAGTTTATATTGCCCAGCAGATAAAGCAGGATATGACGATGGCGCATTTTATTATTGAAAAAGTGTCAGGTAAGATGGTCGGTTTTATCTTAGGCGATAGGCTTAACGAGAGATTTGTGGCGCGAACCAGAGCTATCGGGGTGGCTTTTGAAGGGCAAGGCTATGCGTATGAAGCTGGGCTTTTGTTTGATAGGCTTGCTAATAAAGCAGGCTTTGTCGGTGAAGTTGCTTTTATTGAAAAAGAAAACTCTCACGCCATTGATTTAGCTAAGCGTTGCGGTTTTACATGGCAGACGGAAATGGTTGTCGGTTGGGCAAAAACAGTTTTGGAGGTTTATGCTAAACCTTTATGTTAAGTAAAAGAGCGGTTTTTCCGCTCTTTTTTAGTTTAAAAACGGGAGGATGTTTTTTGTTGCATTTGGTTTGATTTTGTGATATTATGCTTTTTAGAAAAATGTATTATTAATTAAAAAAAATTATTATGAAAAAAATTGATTTTATTTCCACCGCTTTTTTGGTGGCTATGATTTTTACTGTCGGCAACATTTTGTTGGTGGCTGGGCGTGTAGCAGATATAATGCCGTTGGCGATGTATGTTGTCATGCTTATTTTAGGCGTGATAGTGTATGTTGTGTCGTTTGCTTTTGCAAATGATTTAAAGGGATGTAGCCTCGGTATGGTCAGTGTTTTGCTGACTTGGGGCGGTATCTATGCGTTAGGTTTCCATCAGGGGCTGGCATACGGGTTATTTATATGCGGCACGTTGCTTTGTTTTGGATATTGCGGGTATCTTATTTCCCGTAAATTTCTAAAAAGGATGTAGATTAAAGACTCTTCGTTTTGCTTTAGCGAAACGGAGAGTCTTTTTTTGTTGCATTTGGTCTGATTTTGTGGTATTATGTTTTTTGTAAACATGTATTATTAATTTAAAAAAAATTATTATGGGAAAGAAAAAAAGCAGAAAAATAGCTAATAGCTATTTCTGGACGCTGTTTGGCCTGTTTGGCGGTGTTGGAATGACTGTTGCGTCATTATTAGGTCTTCCTATCGTCCTCACCGACGATAAGTTTCTTGTCGGGATGACAGTCAGTGGAGTCCTCTTGGGCTTGGTACTGTATCTTTTAGGAGTATTGTCTGCCCTTTATGAGGGTGATTATTATCTTAAAGAGTCCGCCAAGGGGTGTGGCGTTGTGTTACTGATGAGCGTTGTGTCTATGACTGTATGCGGCGTTATGTTTAGCATCATGGGCAAGGATTTGTCCGGTAGCGTTTTTTTTATTGCCGAGTGGGGAAGCTTTATTGCCGGCAGTGTTACGGTTGCAGTGTTGCATTACCGCAAGGCATGATTAAGACTCTTCGTTTTGCTTTAGGCAGAACGAGGAGTTTTTTTGTTGCTTTATTGCTCTCTGAAGCGGTTAGCGTATTGATTTTAAAATATAAACATTCGTTATAATCAGAAATATTTTGTGTGGGGACGGGAGGTTTAAACGTCTTGTTAATTTTTGTTGTGCTAATATGCTTAAAAATGTGGTTAATTTTTAGGAGTAATATTAGCTATGGCAAAAGAAAAAGAGGTAGTTGTTACCGAAGAACAGGAAAAACAGTATATCGACGCTTTGGTTAAAAAAGTGGCGGCGGCACAAAAGAAGTTTGCCGAATATACTGAGGAACAGGTGGATTATATTTTTCGCAGAGTGGCTTTGAAATTAAGCTCTCTCAGAATCCCGCTTGCTAAAATGGCGGTTGAAGAAACCGGCATGGGCGTGGTTGAAGACAAGGTGATTAAAAACCATTTTGCTTCCGAATATATTTATAACAAGTTTAAAAATGTGAAGACCTGCGGTATTTTGGAAGAAGACAAAGCCAACGGGCTGATTAAGATTGCAGAGCCTTTGGGTGTGATTGCCGGCGTTATCCCGACAACGAATCCGACCTCGACGGCGATTTTTAAGTCTTTGATTGCGCTTAAAACCCGTAACGGTATTATCTTTTCGCCTCACCCCAGAGCTAAAAAGTGCACGGTGGAAACAGCACGCTTGATTTTGGAAGAAGCGGTTAAAGCAGGTGCACCTGAGGATATTATCGGTTGGATTGATGAACCGACGATTTTACGTACACAATATTTAATGGCTCATCCTCAAGTTGATATTATTCTTGCAACCGGCGGTCCCGGAATGGTGAAATCTGCATACAGTTCGGGTAAACCGGCGCTTGGCGTTGGTGCGGGCAATACGCCGGCATTGATTGATGAAACAGCAGATATTCAGATGGCGGTTTCTTCAATTTTGATGTCCAAGACTTTTGATAACGGTATGATTTGCGCTTCCGAGCAATCCGTGACTGCGGTTAAAGATGTGTATGATGACGTTAAGGCTGAATTTGTAAAACGCGGCGCATATATTTTGAATGCGAAAGAAAAAGAAAAACTCGGCAAAGTGATTATGCTTGACGGGCATTTAAACGCGGCGATTGTTGGTCAGCCGGCGCATAAAATTGCAGAAATGGCAAAAATCTCCGTGCCGGTTGAAACGAAAGTTTTGATTGCTGAGTGTTCTAAGGTTGGGGCGGAAGAGCCGTTTTCTGCCGAGAAGCTTTCTCCGGTGTTGGCGTTGTATAAAGCTGATGATTTCAAGAGCGGGGCGGAGCTTGCCAAATCTTTGGTATCGCATGGCGGTAAAGGACACACGTCTGTTCTTTATACCAACCCGATGAATGACGACAGAATTAAATATTACGGGCACTTGATGATTACCGGTCGTGTGATGATTAACTGTCCGGCTTCGCAGGGCGCTATCGGCGATATTTATAACTTTAGGCTTGAGCCGTCTTTGACTTTGGGCTGCGGTTCTTGGGGCGGCAATTCGGTTAGTGAAAATGTAGGAGTAAAACATCTGATGAATATTAAGAATGTGGCTAAACGCGAGGAAAATATGTTATGGTTCAGAGTTCCTCCGAAAATCTATTTCAAACCGGGGTCTTTGGGTGTCGCTTTGAAAGAACTCAAAGGTAAAAAGAGAGCGTTTATCGTGACCGACAAACCGTTGTTTGATTTGGGTATGACGCATAAAGTTACTGATGTGTTAGATGAGATTGGCGTTTCTTATAAGATTTTCTCTGATGTTCATCCTGACCCGGATTTGACCACGGTTAATAATGCCATCGCGGGGTTGCGTTCTTTTGAGCCGGATGTGATTATTGCGCTTGGCGGTGGTTCACCGATTGACGCCGGTAAGATTATGTGGATGATGTATGAACATCCGGAACTCAAGTTTGAAGATTTGGCTATGCGCTTTATGGATATTCGTAAACGTATTTTCGAATTTCCGCCTTTAGGTGAAAAAGCGATGATGGTTGCTATTCCGACAACGTCCGGTACAGGTTCGGAAGTGACACCGTTTTCCATTATCACCGATGATGGCGAAGGCGTGAAGTATGCAATTGCAGACTATGCCTTAACTCCTTCGATGGCAATTGTGGATAGTGATTTAGTTTTGACTATGCCAAAAGGGCTTTGCTCGGCTTCGGGTATTGATATTTTAACCCATGCGCTTGAATCATACGTTTCTTCTATGGCGACCGAATATACCCGCGGTTTGTCCTTAGAGGCAGGAAAACTCGTGTTTGATTATCTGCCGCAGTCTTACGCAACTGCAGACGCTTATGCCCGTGAAAAAGTTCACGCCGCGGCAACGCTTGCCGGTATGGCATTTGCTAATGCGTTTTTGGGCGTTTGTCACTCTATGGCGCATAAACTCGGCTCACACTTTAACATTCCGCACGGTGTTGCCAACGCTTTGTTGATTTGTCAGGTTATTCGTTATAACGCAACCGATAAGCCGACCAAGCAATGCGCTTTTCCGCAATATAAATTCCCGCACGCCAAAGCGGCGTATGCTGAATTTGCCGCGGCTATGGGCTTTAAGGGCAAGACCGATGATGACAAAGTGAATGCATTGGTTGAAGCCATTAAAGAACTGAAAACGAAAATCGGCATTCCTGCTTCTATCAAAGAGTGGTTTGCCATCAGAAACGAATACACCGAAGCTGACTTCAAGAAAGCGATGGAAACCCTGCCGACCTTAGCATTTGATGACCAATGCACCGGGTCTAACCCGCGGTATCCGCTGATTGAAGAAATCAAGAAGATGTATGAGTTGGCGTATGAAGGTGTTACCGATTTTGATATGTAGGGGCTTCTACGGCACTAGTGCTCTTTGAAGTATTCGCAAGAAAACGTCCAGATTAGGGCGTTTTCTTGTATATAGGGGAGGGCAATTGTTTTTTATTTTATAACGTTATGGAAAAATTAAGTTCTTTTGGGGTATGTTTGGAGAAGTTTTATTAAATGGGGACGGTTATGCTGGAAGATGTTAACGTTGAGCTTTTGGAAGCGAGAAATGAGTTTCGGAAATATTATGATGCAGAGCTTAGGAAAGATTATGTTTTGCTTGAAGAAACGCGGCGGGTGTATTTAAAAAGGCTTGTGTTATGTTTGGTGGGGTTTTTGCTTCCGGTTTGGTGGTGGTTTTTTGTATGTGACGAACCTCAAGATGGGTATTGGACAGAGGGGTTAGTGAAATTCTATAGCATTTATGGCATCGTCGCGTATGCGATATGTTGTATTCCTTTTTCTGCCTATAAAGAAAAAACAAAATCTTTGGTGATGAGAAAAATTTTGTTGTTTTTTTGCAGTTCGGCAAAGCTTCGCAAAAATGTTATCAGAAAATATGATGTTCAAGAATCGGGTTTGGTTGGTGCTTTTGATGACATTGAAAGGGATGATGAGTTTGAGATTGTTAAGGACGGGGTGAAAATTGTGGTTTCTGAGCAGGAAATTACCAAGACCGTTCGCACCGGTAAGGGTTCCCATAAACAGACTTTGTTTAACGGGGTGATGATGATGCTGGATTTTGATAAAAAGTTTAAGGGCAAGATTGTGGCTAAAGAAAAAGGAGGACTGTTGTTTGGAACGCGAATATCTGGTGGTCTTATTTGGTGGCTGTCTATTCTGCCGCTGTTTATCGTAGGTGCGATGTTGATTATATCTATTTCAATGCTGGTGATATTGAACTTTGGGGATTTTTCTTTTATGAGTTCGTTTTTCTTTTTGTCTGTTTTCTGTGTGGGGGTGTGGCTTTATCTTTTGTATAAGAAGAACTCGAAAATTCAGGAGGTTTTGCTTGAAGATGTGGTGTTTTCTAAAAAGTGGAAAGTTATGGGAACAGACCAAGTTGAGGCGCGCTATGTTTTGACACCGGCGTTGATGGAGCGGCTGTTAAAGGTTAAAAAATGTTTTCATGGCAATAAGCTTGATTTTGCGTTTTATGATAACAAGCTTTTAATCGCGGTTTCTACTAACAAAGATATGTTTGAAACGACATTTCTTTTGCAAAAGGCTGCCAGCTATCATAAAGTTAATGAAGTGGTGAGTCAATTGTTTGCGGTGTGTTCGGTGGCAAATCTTATCATACGTCAGAAAAAGTGACCGTGTTGCGGAGATTTTAACCGGATGTTTACCGCAGGAAAAATATGATTTTTTTAGATAGTCCTTTGAGAGGAGAAGTTTGATGAAAGATAAAGGTATGAAATGGGTCATCTTTGCCGACGTGCTGGCCATTATTGTTGTCGGGCTGTTTGTTTGGGCGGCTCTGCTTGACAGAAGAGCAGAACAAGAGAAGATAACTGAGCGGCCAAATTATGATTTTGATTTAGCATTGACAAAGCAAGATTGCCGTAATGTTTCGGGTGCGGTTGATGTGGTGTTGATTACAGATGCCAATTATATGGACTTTACCCGCGTTGCGATTAACTCTGCCAAGCAGACGAAATGCCCGCAGAGCAAGTATAACTTTTATGTGATGACGGTGGATGTTTCTAAATCTGATGAAGCGGCGTTGAAGGCGCTTGAGGGGGATGGCGTGACGGTGACGTTGAAGCCTGAAAAAGAAGTAGATTTGTTTTACATCAGAGATACGCACGTTTCTAAGGCGTCTTTGCTCAAATATTACATTGCCGAGGCGTTTCCTCTGCTTGACAAAGCGCTTTATATTGATTCGGACGTTCTCGTTTTGCATGATTTGAACGCTTTATTTCAGACGAATATTGAGGGAAAATATTTGGCGGCGGTCAAAGACCCGTCCTGGTTTTTTGAAAATATGCACGTTGTGGAGTTAAACCTTGATGAGCGCGGCTTTTATTTTAACTCCGGTGTGATGTTAATGAATTTGGATAAAATCAGAAAAGACGGGCTTAAGGAAAAGCTTGAAGCCTACACCAACAATAATTTCAGGACATATATGGACCAAGACGCGTTTAATGTTGTGGTTGGTGATGATGTGGTGTTGCTTGATTTTGAAAACAATGCGATTAACTTCTTCTTCGAACATATTGATTTAGCAACCATGAATCGTTTTTATAACAGAAACTGGAAAGACATTAAAGAGGTTTTTGCTCCGGTGACCATTCTTCATTTTGCTTCCGCAAAAAAGCCTTTGGGGGCGCTCGTGCCGAAGGAGGAGTTTTTTAGGATGTTGCAGAGGTTGTGGTATAAATATTATCAGGGGTTACCTCCATTAGAATAGGGGATAAAGGGGGAAATTTTGTGATTGAGCTCCTAAATGGAGGCCTGTCTGCGGTCGGGTCATGTACCGTTTTGTACACTCCCCTTCCTAGCAGGACATTTAGGGCTCACTCGCAAAATTTCCCGCCTTTCTCGGGAGCGGGGCTTGGCGGAGCGTGCTCAATTGTTAATTAGCTCGTAAATGGAAGTTTTAGGATAGATAAATGCAAGATGATAATATCGGTTTGGCAGTGTTGAAACAAAAGTTTTTAGCGTATTATAATGAGAAACTTTTGAAGAGATATGCTGCATTAGAGATATTGCGAAAAGCTCTTTTAAAAAGATTTCTTTTAAGGCTAGCATTCTTTGTCGGAGTTGCCCTTGCATATCTTGTTTGGGTGTTAGCTAGTGCTCTTCCTTTAGAAGATATTTTTTCTTTAAAAATGTGTTTTTGTCATGCATTGTACTGTGTTATTGCATTTTATGTTTGTATTCTACCTGTTTGGCATTATAAGACATTAACGAAGTCTTTGGTAATGAAGCAAACGTTGTCTTTTTGGGGCGAGCAAGAATCGGAAGGCCGGAATGTTCTAATTTCAGAAGATGTTATAATCTCATCTGGATTGATAGGAGAAGGTTACCATATTTTTGAGCGTGATGACGAATTTTGTATAGCTAATGATAATGTAAATATTACGGTTTCCGAAGTATACATCTATCAGAATGAAACGAAAATTTTTTTCAAAGGTGTGATGATTTTGCTTGATTTTAATAAAAAATTTAGCGGAAAGACTATTTGTCGGGATAAAGCGATTATGACAGCTTTTGAGGGAAAAGCACTTTTGGTACTGGTTGTTGGTGTTCCGCTTTTTTTTCTATTTGGGGGAATGAAATTCTATTTATTCGGCGTTTTTGTTTTCTTTAATGTGGTTGCTCTTTATTTGATAGGGTCCCTTTTATTACAAAAATTAAAATCATCTCGTGGTATAAACGGGGGAAATGTTTTGCTTGAAGATGTGTTATTTGCTAAAAAATGGAATGTGACGGCAACCGACCAAATCGAGGCAAGATATATTTTAACACCGATACTGATGGAGCAGATGCTGAAAATTAAGAAAAAATTTCATGGTAAGGCGCTTGATTTTTCGTTTTTTGACAATAAACTTTTGATAGCGGTGCATACGGATAAAGATTTTTTTGAAACTACGTCGCTGTTTGTTGAAGCGACTTCATATCGGCAAATGGAAGAGATTATTGAGCAGATATATATGATTTGTTCGGTGGCTGATTTGGTAAAATAATAGGAAATATTAAGTCCTTATTGGCATTATATTTAAGAATTTAAAAAAAGCGCCCGAGGGCGCTGGTTTAGTCTTTGAAAAATTTGTTGGTTTTGGGGAAGCCGAAGGGGACGAGGCGACCGACTTGAGCGCGGTGACCGAGCCAGGTGATTAACTCTTTTTCGTTGGCTGTGCCGCCGGAGCGGTTATAGCAAAAACCATCTTCTTCTTTGAACGTTTGGATGTCGCTCATTTTACAGCCGGCTTGGTATTTTTGTAATGCAACGCCGCGACCTCGAGCCATTGAGGGGATTTCTTCCAACTTAAAGACGAGGAGTTTTCTGTTTTCTCCGACAATGGCGACCATATCGCCCTCAATTTTTTTACAGAAAGCGGCAACTTCGCCGTCAGCGAGGTTTAAGATTTTGCGACCGTTTCTGGTTTGCGCCAGCATGTGGCTTTCATCAATGACAAAACCATGTCCGTAGTCTGAGGCGACAATGTATTTGGCGCCTTTTTCAAAGACAAACATGGCACAGATATTGTCATTAACGCCCAAATCCGCCATTAAACGCACCGGTTGACCGAAGCCTCTGCCGGAGGGGATTTCGGAAGCGTTGAGATTAAAGAACTTGCCGGAGGTATCAAATAAGATAATCTTGTCTGTCGTGTAAGCGTGAATGGCGCATTTTAAGCTGTCATCTTCTTTAAACTTAAAGTCATCGGTTAAGGGGACATAGCCTTTCATACTCCTAATCCAGCCTTTTTCGGAGAGGATGACGGTTATCGGCTCTTTTTCAACCATAACCTCAATCGGAACGTCAACATCTTCCGGCATATCGGCAAATTGGCTCTTGCGTTTGCCTAAAGGTGTTTTTTTGCCGAATTTTTCTTTCATCTGATTGATTTCTTCGCTTAAGCGCTCTAAACGCAGGTTTTCATCAGCAAGTAGAGCTTCAAGGGCGTTCTTTTCTTCGGTCAGCTCGTCAAACTCGGCGCGGATTTCATCTTCCTCCAGTTTGCGGAGGTTTCTTAATTTCATATTTAAGATAGCTTCGGCCTGATTTTCGGTTAAACCGAATTTTGCCATTAACACGTTTTTCGGTTCATCTTCGGTGCGGATGATGTGAATAACCTCGTCAAGGTTTAGGTAAGCAATCAGGTAGCCGGATAAAATCTCCAAGCGCGCCATAATCTTTTCCAGCCTAAAGCGGGATTTGCGAATGAGCACCTTGTGACGGTGGTTTAAGTATTCTTTTAAGACCTCTTTTAAGCTCATTACCTTTGGCACGCCGTCTGAGGAGAGGACGTTCATATTCATCGCAAAACGGGTTTCAAGCTCGGTTTGCTTGAACAAGTGCTCCATTAAAAGGTTGGCGTCTACCGTGCGGTTTTTCGGCTCTAAAACAATGCGGACATCGTGGGCGGATTCATCGCGGACATCGGCAAGCAGAGGAAGTTTTTTATCTTCAAGAAGCTGGGCGATTTTTTCAATTAATTTGGATTTGATAACCTGATAGGGAATTTCGGTAATGACAATCTGGTATTGACCTTTGCCCAAGTCTTCCTTTTCCCATTTGGCACGAATACGGAAGTAGCCTTTGCCGTGTGTGTAAGCGTCTATAATCGCCTGATGGTCAGCAATAATCAGCCCGCCGGTTGGAAAATCAGGACCTTTGACATATTTGACGAGGTCTGAGATTGTGCACTCGGGGTTTTTGATAAGATATAAAAGGGCGTTGGCGACTTCGTCTAAGTTATGCGGCGGAATATTGGTTGCCATACCAACGGCGATACCGGCTGAGCCGTTGCACAGCAGGTTCGGCACGGCGGCAGGCATAACGACCGGCTCTTGTTCCTCGCCATCGTAAGTGTCCATAAAATCAACCGAGTTTTCATTTAGGCCGTCCATTAAGGCAATGGCGAAATCGGTTAATCTCGCTTCGGTATAACGCATGGCGGCGGCGCCGTCACCGTCTATGTTGCCAAAGTTTCCCTGACCGTCAACGAGAGGATAGCGCACGGAAAAGTCTTGCGCTAAGCGCACCATGGCGCCGTACACGGCAGAATCACCGTGCGGGTGATATTTACCGATAACGTCGCCGACAACGCGGGCGCATTTCTTAAAACCGGATTTGGGGTCTAACTTTAACTGGCGCATAGCGTACATCAAACGGCGGTGCACCGGCTTTAAACCGTCACGAACGTCCGGCAGGGAGCGGGCGACAATGGTTGACATCGCATAAGAGAGATAACGCTTGCTAAGCTCTTCTTTTAGTTTGACATCGTGTATTTTTTGTTCGGTTGTTATGTCTTCTTCCTGCATTTATTCCCTCAACATTATGGACGTGTCATCGTCGTTTGGATTGATAAAAAACTGCCACAAATTAGCACGGCTTTTCGGCAAAAGCAAGTTATGAAATGCAAAAAAATGCTTTTTTAGGAAAAACTCGGTTATTTTTAGCACATTAAAAATTTCTTCATAAGAAGGATTTTCATTGTTATCCACA
>JAGAZZ010000024.1 GCA_017939155.1 Alphaproteobacteria bacterium
AAATAAAAATGGTATAGTGGAGATGTAAAAAGTATGATTAGGTTTTTGAATTATTGTGGGAGATTGTGAATTTTAGTCCGTAAAAGGGTAAAAGTTAGCATATTCTGCGGTTATGAAAAACCTTTTCATTACTTTTTTGTGTGAAATAAAATAAAAAAAATAACAAATAAAAAACAAAGAAAAATGAAAAAGTTAGTATTTTTAGCCGCACTTTGTGTGGCTTTTTTTGCTGTTTTTACAGCTAGTGCCCAGAACGTTGTCACAAATATTTCTACAAGCGACTTTAGCACTTGCAAAAAATATTTGGATGTTCACCCGACAGACACCATTAAGAGTGCCCAGAGTGCTGATATTACTGCTGAATTGGCTGAAAAGGCTAAGAAGGCAGGTCTTGACACAAGTGAAGGGCTTTTTTGTGTCGTTTCAGTTTTTAAGCTGAGCGATGGCAAAATTGCTCGTCATATAGCATATACGTCAACGTCTCCTGTTGAGCCGTTGCCTATTGTGTTAGCCCCAACGCCTCGTCAGGAGGTTAATGTGGTTAAGGTTGTTAAGACTGAAAGCCGTGTCGGCGCCGTGACGTCTAAAAAAGATACTTTGTGGTATGACAGAACGTCAGCCGCAAATGTGTCTTTTAATGACAAAGTTGCGGTGAATCGCGGGGAAAAAGTAGCCGTTGACCCGCACCACAAAGATTTGGAGGGAAAGTTCCGCCATCGGGTTTATATGTCAGCCCTTGGAGGAGCTATCCTGACGAACAAGGGTGATTTTCATCCCGTGTTTGGTGGTCGCCTCGGTTATGAGACTTGTCACTTCCTCTTTGAATTAGAGGGAGTGTACAGCCAACAGAACTATACCGATGTTGCGGAAGTAACGGGACGGTATAACACTTTTGCCGCTTATCTGACGGCAGGGTGGAAGTTCTGGCAGTCGCCGCTGTATCGCAGCTATTTAGCTGTGGGGGCTTCCGGAGGCTTTGCTTACCAGAAGACCGACATGGAGGACGCTGAGTTCTACAGCTCTAATTATGGAGCTGCCGGCAAAGTGTTTTTGCGTGGCCTTTGGGGATTGAATCGTAATTTCGGTTTGGTCTTCGAGGGTGGTTACAACCTGCTTCCGTGGGTTGAACACTACGGCGGTGAGCAGGAATGGAACCACGGTGGGGCTTACCTACAGGCTGGTATAAACTATAAGTTTTAGCAGCGGGCGGACTAAAAAGAATTAACAGAGAAAGATGGGGGCTATGTATGTAGCTTCCGCTTTCTCTGTTTTTTTATAAGAAGTGTGAAATTTTGTGAATTGACTCGCGGATGGAAGCCCGACCCTAAATGCTCACGTACTTCTATGTACGCTCCGCTTTAGGGCAGGACATCTGCGGTCACTTCGCAAAATTTTGCACTTCTTTTTTGTGGCTATTTGTGAATTGACTCGCGGATGGAAAGAGTTTTTTTAGGTTGTATTAAAGTGTTTGGGGGCGTGGTGTTGAAAGATGGTGTGTTCGGATTATATTAGAGCTGTCAAATTCAATTATGGAGGATGTTATGAATAAATTTTTTATGGGATGTTTATCCGTGGCGGCGCTGGCTTTGATGATTGGGCAGGCTATTGCCGAATCTAATAGTGCCGGAGCTGTTAATGCCGCTCAGGCGGCCGCTAATGCGCAAGATAACGGCGGTGTTGTGATTATTGAAACTTACAGTGCTTCTGCCGTTACCGTGCCTTCAAATAATAATGATATGCAACCGCTTCCGGGCGACCCGGGGGTTGAAGTTGCACCGCTTGATTCTTCTGCGGCTCAGCCTGTTATGGTGGAAGAAGATATGTTGATTGAAGAAACAGAAGATGGTGAATAAGTTTAAATACACCGTTTAAAAACACCGTTAAAAAAACTCCCTAAACCGTGAGATTTAGGGAGTTTTTGATGTAGAATAAAATTATTCTTTATTCTTCAAAGCTTCACCTAAAGCGTCGCCCAAGGTTGAGCCGGAAGATTGAGAATTAGAATATTCTTCAAGAGCTTTCTTTTCTTCTTCAATCTCGAAAGCTTTAACCGAAACGCCGAGTTTAGCGTTTTTGCGGTCAACAGAGGTTAATTTTGCTTCCAAAATGTCACCCTCTTTGTAGCTTAACGGGTCATTGTTTTCTTTAGAAAGGTCTGCTTTTTTGATTGTTGCGGCAATGCCTTGAACGTTAACAGAAACGCCTTTTTCATCAGCGCCTGTTACAACAGCTTTAACAATGTCACCTTTTTTCAAAGATTCTAAAGTCATGGCAATGTTGTTTTCAGACATTTGCTTAATACCTAAGCTAATGCGCTCTTTTTCAACATCTACGTCAATGATTTTAGCTTCAATTGTTTGACCTTTGGTGTAATCTTTAACGGCTTCTTCACCGGATTTTTCCCAAGAAATATCAGACAAGTGAATCATACCGTCGATTTCATCAGACAAACCGATGAACAAACCGAATTCGGTGATGTTTTTGATTTTGCCTTCAATGATTGAACCCATCGGGTGTTCTTCAACATAAGCAGCCCAAGGATTCGGGGTGCATTGTTTAATACCCAAGCTGATACGACGTTTGTCAGCATCAACTTCCAAAACCTTAACTTCAACTTCTTGAGAAGTAGAAACGATTTTGCCCGGGTGAACATTTTTGCGAGTCCAGCTCATTTCTGATACATGAACAAGACCTTCAATGCCGTCTTCAAGTTCAATAAATGCGCCGTAATCGGTGATGTTGGTGACTTTACCGGTGTAGATTTCACCGATTTTGTATTTGTCAGCAACTTCTTGCCACGGGTCATTTTCAAGTTGTTTCATACCAAGGCTGATACGTTGTGTATCTTCGTTGAATTTGATAACTTGAACTTTAACAGTTTGACCGAGAGATAAAACCTCAGCAGGGTGGTTAATTCTCTTCCAAGAAATGTCGGTAACGTGCAATAAGCCGTCTACACCGCCCAAATCAATGAATGCGCCGTATTCAGTAAGGTTTTTAACAATACCTTCAAGGATAGCGCCTTCTTTGATTGTGTCAATTAACTCAGCGCGAGCCGCAGAACGGGTTTCTTCAAGAACAACACGACGAGAAACAACGATGTTGCCACGAACTTTGTCCATCTTTAAGATTTGGAAAGGTTGAGAAATGCCCATTAACGGAGAAATGTCTTTAATCGGGCGAATGTCAATCTGAGAACCAGGCAAGAAAGCAATAGCGCCGTTTAAGTCAACCGTAAAGCCGCCTTTAACGCGTCCGAAGATAACGCCGTTTACTCTTTCGTTGTTGTTCATCATCTTCTCGAGGTCTTGCCATACTTCTTCACGGCGAGCTTTTTCACGAGATAAAACGATATTGCCGTCTTTGTCTTCGTATCTGTCAACCAAAACTTCAACAACATCGCCAACTTTTAATTCGTCATTTTTACCGAATTCGCGCAACGGAATACGACCTTCAGACTTTAAGCCAACATCAACAGTGGCGAAGTCATCAGTTACACGAATAACAGTACCCTTCATAACCGTGCCGACAATGCCTTTGCTGCCGAACTGTTCGTTCAACAGGTCTTCAAAATTTTCGGTCATTTCAGGGATTTTAATTTCTGCAGTATTTGCCATTATATTTATATTTTCAAAAAAATGCCAGACCCTCGTAGATGAGGCGGACTTGTGCGAGGTTAAGCCCTTCTTTTGCCGCACCGCATAAAGAATTGGTTGATATTTAGGCGAAAAGAGCTAAAAAGTCAAGAAAAAAGTGATAAAACAAAGGGGTTAAGCTTTGTTTGGCAGGTGTTTATATATCAAATCACTTAAAAAATTAGGCAAAATGCTTATAAACCAAGAAGCGAATCGCATCGGGAAAGGGAAAGAGATTAAGCCGATATTTTTTTCAATACGATTGGCAATCAGCGCGGCGGCGGGGGCTGCTTCCATAAAAAACGGCATAGGACAGGTGTTTTTGTCTGTAATGCGAGAGCGAACGAAGCCGGGGCAGATGGTGTTGACTTGTATATTGTAGGGCAGGAGGCTTAAGCGCAAGGCTTCGCCATAGGCTTTGACACAAGCTTTTGAAGCGCTGTATGAGGGACAAGTCGGCAAACCGTGGTATCCGGCAATGGAGGCGGTTATGGCGATAATTTTATTTTTATCCTGACGTTTTTTATAAAGCTCAACAACTGGTGTTACGGTGTTTATAACGCCCATAACGTTGGTGTTAAAGGTATTAAAAATATTTTGAGGGGTTTCTTCTAAAGTGGCGACACCGGCGTTAGCAAAAACAAGATTTAAATACGCTGTTTTTTCGGCTTCGTTTATCCAGTTTTCTACGGCGGTTTTATCTGTTATATCAAGGATTTTGGTGTATATTTTAGCGGAGCCTTGGTTTTGACAGGCTTTTTTTACGGCTTCTAAACGTTCTGAATTTCTGGCGCAAAGAAAAAGGTTTTCGGTTTGGGGAAGCTTGGCATAATGAAGCGCCAAGGCTTCGCCTATTCCTGAAGAGGCGCCGGTTATTAAAATATTTTTGATAATCATGGTGTAATCCTTGAAATAAAGCTTTATTTATGTCTTTTATAGTATATATTGAGGTAAAAATTTGTAAAGGCTTGTTGCTTTGGAAAGGGTATAAAAATGTCAAAAGGAATAAAAAGACAAGGGTTGATGTTTATTTTTTCGGCACCGAGCGGTGGTGGAAAAAGCTCGGTTATTAAAAGGCTTTTGAGCGAGCTTGATAATTTGGTGCATTCCGTTTCTGTGACGACCAGAGCAAAACGTGACGGAGAAGTTGAGGGAAAAGACTATTATTTTGTCAGTGAAGAAAAGTTTAAGGAAATGATTGCGCAAAAGGCGTTTTATGAGTATGTCGATTCTGATTTCGGACCGAAATATGGGACGCCTAAGGGGGCAGTTGATAAATTGCTGTGCGAAGGGAAAGACGTTATTTTAGATTTGGATTATCCGGGAGTGGTGCAACTTCGGGCGCTGGCAGGGGACAGAATTAAAGCTATTTGTTTTTTACCGCCGTCCTTAGCGATTTTACGCCAAAGGCTTGTTAACAGAGGGACTGATTCGCCTGAGGTGATTGAAAAAAGAATGAGCCAGGCAGAAAAAAGGGTTAAAGAGTGTGTGCATTATGACTATGTTGTGGTTAATGATGATTTAAATACAGCGGTTGAAGAAGCTAAAGCGATTATTTTGGCGGCAAGGGCAGAGAGGCGGACGCTTTGCGGTTTGGATGATTTTGTTAATCAGGTTGTGGAGAAAAAATAGATGGCGGAAATTTATAATTCAATTACCGAACTTGTGGGGCACACACCGTTATTGCGGTTAGGCAATTTGATGACAAAATTGCGATTAAAGGCGGAAATTGTTGCCAAGTGTGAGATGTATAATCCGCTGTTTTCGGTTAAAGACAGGATTGCTTTGGCTATGCTTGAAAAGGCGGAGAAAGAGGGCATTAATAAAGATACGATTTTTGTTGAGGCAACGTCAGGCAATACGGGAATCGCACTTTGTGCAATGTGTGCGGCTAAAGGGTATAAAATTATTATCGTTATGCCGGAAAATATGTCACAAGAAAGAATCAGCCTGATGAAACATCTGGGGGCTGAGGTGATTTTGACTCCTGCCGAAGATGGAATGAGCGGGGCTATTCATAAAGCAGAGATGTTAAAGGAACGCGACCCGAATGTTGTTATTTTAAGTCAGTTTAATAATGAAGCGAATCCTATGGCTCATCGTTTGGGGACGGCAATGGAGATTTTAGAAGACAGCGGGGGAGAGTTTGATGCTTTTGTTGCCGGTGTTGGAACATCGGGGACATTAACGGGGACGGCTTCAGTTTTAAGGACATATAATCCGGATTTGTTTGTGGCGGCGGTAGAACCTCTCAGCAGCGCGGTTTTAAGCGGTGAGGCTAAAGGAAAACACCAAATTCAGGGAATCGGTGCAGGATTTGTTCCGCCGTTTTATGATAAAGATTTAGTTGATGAGGTTTTGAAAATAAGCAATGAAGCGGCTATTGAAACGGCAAAACTTGTGGCTAAAACCGAAGGGCTGCCGATTGGCATTTCTGCCGGTGCGGCTGTTGCCGGTGCGATTGAGCTTGCGAAGCGTGCGGAATTTTTTAATAAACGGATTATTGTTATTTTGCCGGATAGTGTGGAACGTTATTTATCAACCGGAAATTTTTAGGATATATGGACGATGATGAAACCAAATTCTATTTTAGGGTCTTATTTGATTAAGCAGACGATATTAAGCTTTTTGTATGTGCTGGCGGTTATTTGTGCTATTATCATGATGTTTGATATGATTGAGATTTTGCGCAGAACATCAGGAAGACATGAGGTTTCGGTCGGGTTTTTATTGCAATATGTGATTGCAAAGCTGCCGGAAACGGTTGATAAGGTTATTCCGTTTATTGTGATGGTGGCGACGATGATAACTTTTTGGAAGATAAGCAAAACAAATGAGTTTGTTATTATCAGGGCGGCCGGCGTTTCTATTTGGGGTGTGCTGACGCCGGTATTGCTCGCGGTTTTTGCTATCGGTATGTTTTGGGTGGCGGTTATTAATCCGATTTCGGCAAAACTTTTTGAAGTTAAAGAAACGTTGTCTTACAGGCTTAAAACGGATAATCCGAACGCGTTTTTGTTTTCAAATAAAGGGCTATGGATTAGAGAGGGAAAAGGACAAGATGTTGTGGCGATTATTAATGCCAACGGTTTGAATTTGCAGGATAATATTTTATGGCTTCAAGATGTCAGCATTATGGAAACAGATGAAAAAATGCAGGTTATCCGGCGGATTGAAGCCTTTGTGGCAACACTTGAAGACGGTGTTCTTAATTTGAAAGATGTACGAATTTATAAATCAGGCCAAAAAGCGGAAATTATAAACAGTCTGGCTTATCCGACAGAAATGAATTTGCAGCGGATTAAGGACAATTTTGTTGATCCGGAAGCGATTTCTATTTGGAATTTGCCGGATACCATTCGTTTTTATGAAACTTCGGGGTTTTCGGTTTTGAGATACCAGATGAGATATTTGAGTTTGCTTGCGTTGCCGTTTTTGTTGATGGCGATGGTGTTGGTGGCGGGGATTTTTTCGCTTAAAGCCAGCCAGCGGCAGGGCGGTGTGCTTTGGATGATTATTTTTGGTATTGTGACAGGGTTTGCGGTTTATTTCACGTCGCAGGTTATTTCCGCTTTTGGGATTAATGCTTATATTCCGGTGTGGTTTGCGGTGTGGGCGCCGGCAATTGTTGTGGCGTCGTTGAGTGTTTCGGTTTATCTGCATAGAGAAGAGTAAGCAATTTGCAAAAGGGCTTTCGCATTTTAAATACATTGTTCTTGGTGTTGTGTTTGACGGGTTGCGGGGTTAGCGCTTTACGCCATCGTGAATATATTACTTTTTTGCCGGTGGATAATGATAATAAGCAAGAGATAGAACGTGAAACATTTGTTGCGAAGGGTGCTTTTTTTAGAAAGGTTTTTACAAATCAGAACAGCCGTTCGGTTGGTGAAACAAAAGAGCTTGTTAATGAAAGTGTAATGATTGATTTTCCTCTAAAAACAGGTGGTCTTGGCGGGGCTTTTCCGCTTGTTCCGCCACCACCGGTTTTTCCGATATTCTTAAATGATATGACGCCGGTTTGTCCGGTGCGTGAAGATGTTATGATGACTGTTCGCTTGCGTTCTGAAAGTGCAGGAAATATTAAAACTTATGTGAAAGAAAAAGAAGTCAGCAAAATTTATTTGATTAACGATGATGGCAGAGTGGTTTTGCCAAGGCAGGTCTTTGATGGCGGCGAGGTGTATTTTGTTTGTTTTCCGTTAAACAGGGAAGATGTTGATGGGTATGTGGTGACTGGTGAAATGCTCAATGGGGCGTGGCGGTTGAGGTATTACAATGATTATGTTTTGGTTATGGGATATTCGGGAAATCCGTTATTGTATGAAGATAGTGATTAGTTTGTGGAGGAAAAGAGAACTCTCCATAAAGGTTGGTCTATTTTACATATCAGATTTTAAAAATACGTTAAGACTGAGTTTTGCTAAGTTATTGAAATAAAGCAAACGACACTACTTTTGTAAAATTAATTTTCGACTCTCCATAAAGGAAGGTTTATGAAGACAAAAGGAACTTAATTATGACGATAAGATGTGGTGGTTTTGGGAGTGAGCTTGGGCGGTCGATGATTGAGATGTTAGGGGTGTTGGCGATTGTTGGGGTGTTATCTATCGGGGGAATATCGGCATTTCAGAAAGCGATGAACAAACATAAAATTAATCAGGTGACGGAAGAATTATCTCTATTTATTAATGAGCTGCTGCGGTATTCGGCGGATTGGCAACGGATGCTTGTTAATAATGGGGCGACGATTATGACTCTTTCTTCGGAGCTTGATTATTTTGTGCCGGCAAAGTGGAAAAGGGTAGGGACTATGGTATACGATGGGATGGGAAATAGAATTGCAGTTCGACTACATAAGCAAGTGGTAGGACGCCGACCAATGTTGGGCATTATTTATGTTTTTTATCTGAGTGGTGTTGATAAAGCTAAGGTAGATTTGTGTATGGCGTGTTTTGATAGGATAAGGTCTTATGCGGACAGCTTAGGGGGGATGATGACTTGGCGGAGAGTTTCTGATAAGCCGGGAAAGGGTCTTTGGGTTTATGGTAATGCTTATTGTGATGGGAAGACTAAAAAATGTTTGAAAGATTTAACACTTAAAGAGATGAGAGAAATGTGCAGTATTTTTCAGGGTGACGATGATGATAAAGTTAATAGTTTTGAAATTTATTTTCCGCTTTAAAAAAATTGTGTTTTTTAAGATGAAAAGTCGGGATCGTTAAAAACGGGGGCGGTAACTTATGGTAGGCAGCTCATCTTATATTTATTGTAAAAGGGAGGAAATTTCCGGTGGAATTTTGGTCGGACGCATTGCGGGTAAGGATAAAAAGACCAGAGTGATTTCTATTTCTGATAAAACGGTATCATCACGATAGAGCTTTTGTTCCATTTTTAAGGAAACGCCTTTTAGTTCTGTTACTTTACAGGTGATGTTTAGGGCGTCGTCCAGTTTAGCGGGGGATTTATAGCTGATATGACAATCGCGCACGACAAAGCCCTGACCTTTGTTTTTTAACATATCTTCCTGATTTATGCCAAGATGGCGTAAAAATTCGGTGCGGGCGCGCTCGGCATATTTTAAATAGTTGGCATAATAGACAATTCCTCCGGCGTCGGTGTCTTCATAGTATATGCGAATCGGGAATGAAAATGTTTTGTCTTCAAATAATTTGCCTTTAATTGCGGGTGTTTCGTATGTCATGGTTAAATTCCTAAATCATCCATAAAACTGAATTGGTTATTGTTGTTTTTAAATTTACTGATGCCTAAATATTTGCAACCTTGTTCTGAAAGGATACGTCCGCGCGGGGTGCGTTGCAAAAAGCCGAGTTTTAAAAGATATGGCTCGATGACCTCTTCGATTGTGTCACGTTCTTCGGAGAGAGCGGCGGCAAGCGTGTCTGCACCAACGGGACCGCCACCGTAATTTTTGGCGATACAGTTTAGGTAACGGCGGTCAAATTCATCCAGACCGTAAGCGTCAACGTCTAACAGGCGCAGAGCTTTATCTGCAATGGTCGAATCGATTTCAACAGAGCCGGCAACCGCGCCAAAATCCCGCACACGTTTAAGCAACCGACCGGCAATACGCGGGGTACCGCGGGAACGCTTGGCGATTTCCATAGCGCCGTCGTTTGAAATGGGCATATTTAACAAATGAGCGCCCCGAAGAACAATCTTTTGCAAGTCTTCATGGTTATAGAAGTCCATCCTTAAAGGAATGCCGAAACGTTCGCGCAAAGGGGTGGAAACTAAGCCCGAGCGAGTTGTTGCGCCAACGAGCGTGAATGGTTGCAAGTCTATTTTGACCGAACGGGCAGAGGGACCTTCGCCGATGATAATATCGAGCTGAAAATCCTCCATTGCAGAATATAAAACTTCTTCAATAGCGGGATTGAGGCGATGAATTTCATCAATAAAGAGGACATCGCGTGCTTCAAGATTAGTTAAAATTGCCGCTAAATCACCTGAGCGGGTTATCATCGGGGCGGAGGTTGCTTTAAACCCGACACCTAACTCTTTCGAGATAATGTTTGACAGAGTTGTTTTGCCAAGACCGGGGGGGCCATATAAAAGTACATGGTCTAAAACCTCGCCACGGCTTTTGGCGGATTGTATAAAAACTTTTAAGTTCTGACAAACTTTATCCTGCCCGACAAATTCATCTAATGTTGACGGGCGTAAATTAACGGCTACGGCGGAATTGGCTTCATCGGTTGAGAGCTTTTGTGCGCTGACTATTCTTTCTTTATCTTCGGACATTGTTTTCTCCTATTGATTAAACTCTTTAAGAGCCAGACGGATAAGCGAGCCTAAATCTTTATCAGGGTTGTTTAAGCAGACTTCAGAAGCAACCCGATAAGCTTCAATTTTTTGATAACCCAGGTTGGTCAGGGCGGAGGTCACGTCTTCGGTTAAGGTGTATGTTGAATCCGGTTCTTCGGGAGAAGAGGTTTTTGTGCTTGGGGCGGTTTCTTGTTCGTCAGCTATTGTGTTTAAATCAGCGCCTGACATATATTCGACAGGGATTGTGACGATTTTATCTTTTAGCTCGGTGACAAGACGGGCGGCCAGCTTGGGGCCAACTCCTGCAGCGCGCAGAAAAGAACTTTTGTCTTGAGCGGCAACGGCTTGGGAGAGCTGAGCTGGGGAGAGGGCACTTAAAATGTTTAAGCAGACTTTACCGCCGACACCTTGAATTTTGGTTAAAGTGTTAAACCATTCTTTTTCCCACGGGGTTTGAAAACCAAAAAGGGTTATGCTGTCTTCTTTTATGACGGTTTCGATAAGCAGGGACGCGTGTTCATTTTGTTTTAGTTTTGAGAGTGAACGAGAAGACATATTGACGAGATAGCCGACACCGTTTACGTCAATAATGCAGCAATCTTCACCGATGTTGTCGATTATACCTTTTAGTTTTGCTATCATTTGAAAATCCTTTATAAAGTGTAATGTATTGTAGTCTTGTAAAAACAATGCGGCAAGAGCTTTTTTTGAAAAGCCCCCTTTTTTTCGCAGATAAAGTGGTTATGTCTTGGGTTGTGTTTGTATAACCAAAGGGTGAAAGATGAAAAGTTATAAAATTTTTTTATTAGCGGCGCTTCTTTTTAATACAGGAAATGTGAAAGCAGAGGCGCGTTTTGACAGTTATCAGGATTTTAAGAACTATTTAGATAAAAAATACGGGTTTGATTATAACTTTGATGTGTCTGTTTTGGCGCAGAGGAGCAGTCCAAACGGAGAGCATAACGCTGTTCAGGCTTATCTTTATCCGTCTTTTATGTGGACAACGTTTAACAATGAATATGGTGTGGGAGCGCTAAATTTTGCTTATACGATTATTCGTTATGGCAATCACGATGCTAGCGATTTGGGGGCAAATTCCGGTTTTGTTACGCCGATTAACGATTATCCGGCAAATCAAAATGAATTTTCGGAATTATATTATACTTATCAGCCGAGCGGAAAGTGGAATTGGCTGACGTTGGGGGTGGGACAGTTTCCGATTTATAATTTTGACGGGACGGATTATGACGCAAACCAACAAGTTAACTTTTTAAATGATTCGCTGGCACAAAATGCGTCGGCTTCATATACGCAGGCAGGAATTGGCGCATACGCGCAAATAACGCCAAATGATAGGTGGAGTTTTGCTTTTGGTGGGCAGGACGCGACAAATGTTGACGCGGTGAGTGTTCGGTTTAACCATTTAGATGAAAAGCATTATACAACATTTGGTTATGCGGCTTATACGCCGACAATTAAAGGTGTCGGGGATACGGAAATTTCTATTTTAGTTTATAATCAGCCGGGAGTTACGGCACAGCCGCAAACAACTAACGGCTGGTCGCTTAATATATCTCAAGATATAGGTAAAAAGCTTAGTTTATTTGCCAGAGTTAATGAAGTAAGCGGTAGTGTTGAAGAAATAAGGCAGTCCTGGGTTTTGGGCGGGGTATATAATAATCCGCTTAACAGAAATTCTTTAGACCAGATTGGGCTGGCGTATGCTTATAATAAACTTGATGAAGCGGCAGTTGGGGAAAAGCTTAACCATAAGGCTGAACAGATTATTGAAGCGTATTGGGCATGGGGAATCGGCGATATGCTGACGATAACGCCGGATGTTCAGATGTATATTAACCCGGGGCTTAATCAAAAATCTGATTACGGGTTTGCAACCAGCTTGCGGGCAACAGTGTTTTTCTAAGGAAATTTGAAACAGGTTGAAAATGAAGCGGAGCGGAAAAGGCTCCGTTTTATTTTTTTAAATACATTGTTTAAATACGCTGTATTTTTAAAAACATTTGTTCATAGCGTTTTTCGTTGTGCATTAGTTTGAATTTATTGATGTTTATTTGAGTAAAGTGCTTACAATGCGGCATAACGATTATTGATTTTAAGAAGGTTTAAGAGCAGATGAAAAAGTTTTTTTTATTAGCGTTTTTATTGACAGTTTCAGCCTGCAAGTCTGAGCAGGTGATTGTTCCGGCAGTGGTTCATAATGTTAATACCACTCAGGAGATTGTGGTGGAGAAAGCGCATTTGCCGATTATCGGCGAAGTGGAGCCGATTTATTTTCTGCCGATGAAATCTCCCTTTTATGCCAGAATTGACACGGGAGCGACAACCTCAGCGCTTGATTGTCAAAATGTTGAATATTTTGAACGGGACGGCGAAAAATGGGTTGCTTTTAAGCTGAAAAACAGAAAGAGCGGCGAAGAACATATTTTTGAGAAAAAAATTGAGAGAACGTTTAGAGTTAGACGTGTCGGGGAAGATGAAAGCCGTAAGGCGGTTAAGATGGATGTCAAGATGGGAGGAGAAACTTTCAGTGCCGTCTTTTCAATTGCTGACCGTTCGGGTTTTGACTATCAAGGGTTAATCGGACGTAATATTTTAACGGGACGATTTATTGTTGATACGTCTACTTCTTATACGTTGAACTGAGTTTTAAGGATGTTGACTATGAAATTGGCTAATTTGTTTTCGGTTAGAAAAGTTTTGAGTTTTCTTTTAGTGCTGTCTGTTGTTTATGCTACATACAGCATTTATTATAAGGTTAAATATTGGGGGTTTTCTTTATCTCCCAAACAGGTGACGGATATTTGGACGATTGACGCAAAAGTATCTTTTGATGCAATGGGGGAAGATGTCAGGGTTTCTTTGGGTGTGCCGGCAGATAATGAAAGCTTTAAAGTGTTGAGTGAAGAAATTGTGGCAAAAAACTATGATGTTGTGCGGGATAAAGCTAAAAACAGACTGGTTATGCAGGGGCGCAAAAAGGAGGGCAAACAAAAACTCTATTATCGTTTAAATATTTATGATGATGTTCAGAACAATGCCATCAATAAAAACAAACCGGCAAAAGTTGAGCGACCGCTTTTATCTGAAGAAGAACAGATACAGATGAACAAACTTTGGGAATTAGCTAAGAACCAAGATGGTGATAAAGTTCAGGGTGTGATTGCCGCAGTTAACCAGGAAATGATGGAGCCGACGATGAGTTTGGTTTTACCGCTTAATCACACTTCTAAAGAATTTGCAGAAAAGATTATTCAGATTTTGGCTTATAAACGGATTCCGGCGCGCATAGCTCGCGCTCTCAAACTTGAAGAAGGCAAGAAGAATGACAGCTTGTCGATTATGCTTGAAGCGTATGTTGATAATAAATGGACACTTTATGATTTGAGTACGGCAAAAATCGGGTTGCCGAAAAATTGGGTTGTTTTTCAGCGCGGCGGCGTATCTTTGCTTGATGTTCGCGGGGGTGAAAATTCTAAGGTTATGTTTTCGGTGTTAAAATCTGTTGCGACTCCTTTAAAAATGGCGGAACACAGAGCTAAGGCAAACAATGAGCTTTGGGGATATGAATATTCTATTTATACTTTGCCGCTTATGGAGCAGAACGCTTTAAAATGGTTGATGATTTTCCCGCTGGCGATATTGGTTGTGGTTATTATGCGCAACGTTATCGGCGTGACGACCATGGGGACTTTTACACCGATGTTGTTGGCAATGTCTTTGGTTAAGACAGGGTTTGTGCCGGGGTTGATTTGTTTTTCGGTTATGATTGGATTAGGCTTGATTATGCGTGCTTTGGTGGCGCGGCTTAATTTATTACTGGTACCGAGGATTTCGTTTGTGGTGATTTTTGTGATTTTATTAATACAAGTCCTAGCGATTATCGGATATAAATTAAATTATGGCATTATCAGCTCGGCTATTTTCTTCCCGATTATTATTACCGCGTGGATTATTGAGCGCGCGTCGATTACCTGGGAAGAAGAAGGGGCTATGAATACGTTGAAGGAAATTTTTTATACTTTAGTGACGGCGGTGGTGACTTATTTTGTTATTAGTAGCGAGTATGTCCGCCATATTATGTTTGCTTTTAACGAGCTTAATTTGGTTGTTTTATTTATTGTTATGCTACTTGGCACTTATACAGGATACCGATTAACGGAATTGTCGCGTTTTGCGCCGCTTATCCGCAAAGGAGAATAAGATGTTTGAATGGTTTAAAACAGCAAAGTTGTTGCGTGAAAACGGTGTTTTGGGAATGAATGACCGAAATTACTCGGTTATTTCCAAATGCAACAAACGTTCGCTTTATACGTTGGTTGATGATAAAGTTAAAACCAAGCGTTTGGCAAACAGCATTTGCATTAATACGCCGAAGATGATTGGTATTATTGAGTATCAATTTCAGGTTAAAAACCTTTTAGAGATTGTCAAAGGGTATAAAACTTTTGTGATTAAACCGGCGCATGGCAGCGGCGGAAAAGGCGTCTTAGTGATTAAAGATTATGACGGCGAGAAGTTTTACAGTGCGTCAGGAGATGTTTTAAGCTTTAATGACGTTTATCAGCATATTTCAAATACGTTGAGCGGTCTGTTCAGTTTGGGCGGAAAATATGATGTGGCGTTGATTGAGGAAGCGGTTATTTTCAGCGATGTGTTTAAGAATTTCAGCTATCATGGCGTTCCTGATGTCAGAGTGATTGTGTATAAAGGCTATCCGGCGATGGCAATGATGCGTTTGGCGACTAAAGAATCGGGTGGACGGGCTAATTTGCACCAAGGAGCGGTCGGGGTTGGTCTTGACGTTCGGACGGGACGGACTTTAAATGCGGTTATGCACAATAAACCGATTACGGTTCATCCGGATACCGGTGCAAATTTGATGGATTTGAAAGTTCCGTTTTGGCGTGAGCATTTGATTATCGGGGCGTTAGCTTACGATATGACAGGACTCGGGTATTTGGGGGCGGATATTGTTTTGGATAAAAACAGAGGTCCGATGATGTTAGAGATTAATGCTCGTCCGGGGTTGGCTATTCAGATTGCTAACGGGCGTGGGCTTAAAACGAGATTAGAAGAGATTGAAGAAAGTTATCCTAAAGAGCTTTCTGCAGAGCAAAGAGTTGATTTTGTCTTGAATAACGGAAAATAAATTCCTAAATAGTGCTGGAGAGAATTTTTTTAGGAGCTTGACATGGTTAATGTTTTAGGTAAAACGGAAACGAAAAGTTTGGATAAAAGCAATACAAAAACGTTATCTGCTGAAGAAAAGAAGCAGCTTGGCGTGAGCGAAACGAGAGGAAAAAAGATGAAATATTCATACGATGTTAAAGATGCCGAAAACGCATTGGTGATGAAATTAAAAGATGGTGAAGTGGTTATTGAGATGTTTCCTGAGGCGGCACCAAACCATGTTGCCAGAATAAAAGAATTAGTACGCCAAGGGTTTTATAACGGTTTGAAATTTCATCGGGTTATTGATGGCTTTATGGCGCAAACCGGTTGCCCGTTGGGTAATGGTACCGGCGGCAGCGGAAAAAAGTTAAAAGCTGAATTTAATACGATTGCTCATGAAAGAGGGATTGTTTCTATGGCCAGAGCGATGAGTCCGGATTCTGCGGATAGTCAGTTTTTTATTTGCTATGATGATTGTCCGCATTTGAACGGTCAATATACGGTTTGGGGCAAAGTTGTTTCAGGTATGGAATTTGTTGATAAGATTAAAAAAGGCGGCGGCTATAATGGTATGGTGCATGAGCCTGATGAGATTATCAGTATGCAGGTTATTGCAGATTTATAGAGAAAAGGCGCTTTGAGCGCCTTTTTTTGATTAAACGGGGGATATAATCTTTTTTGTGTTTAGTGAAACGGTGAGTGTGTTTAAGATAATATATAAAAAGTTGAGGTTTGGGAAATAAACTATTTAGAAAGGTAAGTCAATGAGCGGTGATGTAGAAATTTTAACAGCTCAGTTTCGTGACGCAGATGATATTGCAAAGCTCTCGTATCAGGTGGGCAAAATGCACGATGAAGCGTTACCGGAATATTTTAAGAAAACAAATTTGAATAATCACCAGCAAATAGTTCGTGAATTGATTTTGGATGAAAAAGTTGAAGTTTTTAAGGCAGTTAAGGATGATAAAATTTGCGGTTTTTTATTTTTGTTTGTTCCGGTTAAGCCGCGAGGCGGATATGTTCATCCTTTAACGGGGTGTGTTTTGAATCTGGGTGTTGATGAGGCGTGCCGAGGGGGTGGAATCGGAACAAAATTAATGCGAGCCACTGAGAAGTTTTTGTATGATAAAGGGATTTATGCGATTGATTTAAGCGTTTTTAAGTTTAATGAAAAAGCACATCGTTTTTATGAAAAGTTAGGTTATCAGGAACTTGAGATTAATATGCACAAGGTTTTGAAATAAAAAAGTGTTTTGCGTGATAATTCTTGACAAAAAAGTTTTTGGGTGGTATTAATGGATATGAGCTTGGCAAACGCTCGGAATGTCCGCCAAAGGGTTTATTGCCATAACAGTTTTTTACATAGATTTCTTGAAGCGACTTATTTTGCTTATCGGACAGGCGATATGATAAGTTGTTAGAAAGGAATTGATATGAGTGAATATCTTGAGTTCTTCCGTGTGGAAGCGAAATCTTTATTAAAAAATTTCCGTGATAATGATAAAAATGCGATTGCCAGATGTGCGAAAGTCTTTGGCGAAAGAACAGATTTGTCTTTGATGAATATGCAACACGTTGTGGCAAAAGAATTTGGTTTTGCTAATTGGAACGAATTGCAGAGTGCTGAGCGTTGGCAGTTGGCGGCGGCTTTGATTGCTGATAAAAACAAAATGTTAAAGACGCCTTTGGCGGTGGATTATGAAGAGGGTGCCCTTTATCCTTCTTCTGAACGTAGCGTGAGAATAAGAGCTAAACTGGAAAAGAGACCAGGGCTTGATTTGGTCAACTTTACTCAAACTTCTCGAAACGGGTTTGTGGATTCATTTTTAAGACTTAATTCTCTTGATATTTCAGAGTGTGATTTGGCAAAAATGGATGTCTTGTCTGTGACGTATGATGAATATACTATTTGGCCAAAAGAGGCAGATAAATTACCGCAAGGGTTTGACCCGGCTAAATTTATTGAAGAACGGAAAAATCTCGGGCTTGGGGTGCGGGCGTTGCATAAGCAGGGAATAAATGGGGCGAATCGGGCTGTGGCGGTTATTGATTTATCTATGCTTACGGACCATATTGAATATCATAATAACTTAAAAGAGCATGAGATAATTGGTTGTGCGGAGAATCTCCATGGTTTGAATGGCGCGGTATTGGTTTCGGCAATAGCGGGAACAAATTGCGGCGTTGCGCCTAAGGCAGAGGTGTATTATTTTTCTGCTGACAATAGGGAAAACGGACAGCTTAGTTTGAGATATTATGCCAGAGCGTTAAATAAAATATGCGATTTGCATATTCAACTTAAAAATGATGGAAAATCCGGTATTGATACGGTTTGCATTTTGTGG
The DNA here is from genome assembly GCA_017939155.1 of Alphaproteobacteria bacterium. Classification (GTDB taxonomy): domain Bacteria; phylum Pseudomonadota; class Alphaproteobacteria; order RF32; family CAG-239; genus CAG-267. The sequence continues at coordinate 17,960 of JAGAZZ010000024.1, forward strand.
GATGTGTCGAGAGAAATTGATGGCGCGGCGGAAATGAAAGCGGCATTGCAAAGAGCTGAAGAATTGGGGATTTGGGTCAATAGCGGAAATTATCGTTATAGCAATAAATTATGGCGCGCTTTTCGTATACATTGTAAAATAGGTGGTGATGTTGAAAATCCTGATGACTATGAAGTTATGCCAAATGAGCCGAAGTTTCCTGAAAGTCAGAAAGATTTGTTGCGCTCAATGCTTTGTTTTCCGGCAGGAGGAAGAACTGTTGCGCAAGCGGATAGGCTGGACGCATATCAGTTTGATGCGCCGGGGTTTTATCTTAATGCGTATGTGTGTGGTTTGTTTGTGTTGGCAAGAAGTATTTGTCCGACTTTAACGCCGGATGAGTTTTATCGGATTGGTTTGGAAACGGGGGATTTTCGTGATGGAATCGGGGTTATTGTAAACCCGCAAAAGCTGATTGACGCTTTAAAATAGTTTAGGTCGTTAAAAAAGGAAACCGGCTTCAGAGGTGAAGCCGGTTTAAGTTTTTGCAAAATGTTTAAGTTAAGATTTTGAAACGTTAATCTTCTTAAACTTTTGCTTTTCTGTTTGGGATTTCGGGATTGAAACGGTTAATACGCCGTTATTATATCCGGCTGTTGCCGCGTCATAATCCAAATCCCAGGGGAGTTGTATGGTACGTTTGAACATACCATACGAGATTTCAGAAAAATAATTATCTTTAGAATTTTCTTCTACTTCGTTTTTTTTCTCACCGCTGATACTTAAATAACCATCGGAAGATACCTTTAAATCAATGTCTTTTTCGTTGATTCCGGGGATTTCCGCGGTTACTTTTACCGCATCTTTATCTTCAGTTACCTGAATTTTCGGTGATAATTCCGAAATATCAGAATTGGAATTATCCATAAAATTCCAAAAATAATTCATCAGGCTTCTGAAATCTGTCGGATTGTGAGAAACGGATAAATCATGATTTTTCTGATTTGTGGAAGTCACCGCATTTCTCATCTTATTTCTCCTTTTGGATTTATTTCTCTTCTACATCCATGATGTCAATTTCATCGATTTCATCGGAGAGCTTGGAGCCGCAGCAGCAGCCGGAATGAGATGAAGAAGATGATGAAGAAGGATTAGAAGAAGTTGACTTTGATTTTTCATTAGAAAACTTAGACTGAGAATTTTTCATATTTACCTCCAAATTATAAATTGTTGTAATAACCGTTTGTCTTAATTAAATTTTTGACGTGCAAGTTGAGATTTATTAAGACATAAAATCCGTCTGGCATTTTACGCCTTAAAAGATAATCAGACTTTTTATATTTTTAAGGTAAACTAAAGGGCAGAAGTCCTGCCCTTAATATCTAAAATTCTGCGGTGATACCCCGACCCATTTTTAAGAACTTTTCAGTTCGTTGTTGTTTGAGTTCTTCAGGGGAGAGGTTCATCAGCTCTTTTAATTGTTTGAACAAAGCTTCTTTTACGGAAGAATAGGTTTGTTCGGTGTTGCGATGGGCGCCGCCTAAAGGTTCTTTTATGATTTCATCAATAATTCCCAGAGCTTTGAGGTCTTGCGCGGTCAGCCTTAAAGCTTCTGTTGCTTCTTTAGTTTTATCGCCGGAACGCCATAAAATTGAAGCGCACCCTTCAGGAGAAATTACCGAATATATGGAGTGTTCCAACATCAGGACACGGTTTGCCGTTGCAATGGCGATTGCGCCGCCGGAGCCGCCTTCGCCGATGATTAAGGAAATAAGCGGCGTTTTAATCTGCAAACATTTTTCAATTGAGGAAGCGATGGCTTCAGCTTGTCCTCTGGCCTCGGCGTCAACACCGGGGTAAGCGCCTGCCGTATCAACAAAGCTGATTATTGGTAAATGAAATTTGTCGGCTAAGTCCATCATTCTTTGGGCTTTACGATAGCCTTCCGGTTTTGCCATACCGAAGTTATATTTTATACGGCTTTCAACATCATTACCTTTTTCTTGTCCGATGACGACAACGGCAATTCCTTCCAATCTGCCGATACCGCAGACCATTGCTTCATCGTCGGCAAAACGACGGTCACCTGAAAGTAAGGTAAAATCTTCAATGAAAGCGTTTATATAATCTAAACAGTGCGGACGAAGCGGGTGTCTGGCGATTTGAGCTTTTTGCCAAGCAGATAAATTCATATAAGTACGGTTTATGTGTTGGCTGAGTTTTCTTTCCAGACGCTTAGTTTCACGCGTGATGTCCATATCTTCGTCTTTAGCTAAAAGCTTCAAATGCTCGATTTTTTCTTCAATTTCCAATATATCTTTTTCAAAATCAAGCGCTTGAGTGGTAGAATCGTTCATTTTTACACCTTTGTTATGTTACTCTTTAGAGTGTTCTATAACACAAAATAAAAAAATTTCATCATATTTTTTTTATATATGCATTTAAAGCCGGTAAAACTTTTGTGCATAATCATAAAAACAGAGGTATTTTTGCTATTTTTTGTTTGCAAAATAAGGCGGTTACGTTAGTATAATTAAAAAATCCTTAAAGGAGTATAGTCTTGTTGAATATTTCTTTTTTTATAGCAGGTTTTGCGAGTGTTTTTTGGCTGGTATTCAGTTTTAGATATATAGGAGCGGCCAGTATTGTTGCAGGAAGCGAAGGGGCTTTGTTGCAAAACATTTCGTGGTGCTTTTTTCCGTTAGCGGTTATTTGGGGAATATTTGCGGTTATAAAAGGATATTATAGCCAAAAAAAGATATTTACAATGTTGTATAACTTATCTGAGCAAGGAAAGAAAAGCGCGGAAACGGCTTTAGCAGTCGGGCAGGCTGTTCTTGATGCTGAAGTTGAGCTGAAAAACGGTTTTTTATTGCAACAGTTTAATTTGTTGATTTCTGATATAAATGAGATTTTATCGGATATTATTAAGCGTAGCAACTCTGTTTCGAGCACACAACTTGAACATCTTTGGAGCAGGGCTTCCGGTGGGGAGAGATGGCTGATTGCCAAGACTTTTATTGAGATAATCAATTTTCAGCCGGGGTTTTCTGAACATTTGTTGCAAAAAGCACAAAAAGATGATATTTTGCGCGGAAGCGTTTTAGAGTTTTGTTCTCGTTATAAAGATATTTGCGGGCTTTTAGATGTTTTTGATAAACAGAAAATTTTTTGCAATATTGTGGAAAATGGCGCTTTGGGCAAAGTGTTTCAAATTATAACGCCGATTGCGCAGAAATTACGGTTGTCACATAATACGGAAAAACAGCCGGAACAACGTAGCCAAGCGCCGCGTTTTAGCAGTTCTGATTTTGCTTTAAGCCAAGAACCGATGGCTTTTCCTTCTTTTTTGAGTGATAATCGTGGTGAAAAAATGGCGGAAGATAAAAAGGATTTGAGTTATTTGCAACCCGAGGAACAACGAATTGCGGAAGATAAAGCTCCGACTTTAGGGCGGGTTACGTCTGATTTTTCGCAAACACAATCTGTTTTGCGGCAGATGAAACACCAACAGGGGAATTTATCGGATAAAAAAAGCCCTTTTAAGGAAAGAAAAACTCCGGTTATTTCTTTAGACGAGCTTGAAAAAGAGATTAATGCTACACCTGAAAACAACTATAATGAATATGCGTATCCTTTTGGAAAATTGTTTGATGATAAAAATGATAAATAGGTTTTGTGTCTTACTGCTGTTTAGTATGGTTTTGTTATATACTTCTGAGAGCTTTTCGGCAGAAAGTCCTTTGGTTAGCATAAAGGATTATATCTCTGTTGGGGATACACCCAAGTATGCGGCGGGATTTAAGAATCTAGATTATGTTAACCCTGAAGCTCCTAAAAAGGGGAGAATTGTTTTGCCGGCTTACGGGACGTTTGATAATTTTAACCCTTATATATTTAAGGGGACGGCTTCGGCGGAAACGGCAATGTTAACGTTGGACAGTTTAGGGTTTATTCCGGAAGATGATACGGAAACGGCATATCCGCTGATTGCAGAAAAATTTGAAATTCCTGCGGATAAAAGTTTTATCGGATTTTTTATCAATCCCAACGCGCGTTTTCATGACGGTTCGGTTATTACGGCTGATGATGTGGTTTTTAGTTTTAACTCATTGATAAAAAAAGGGTCGCCGGTTTATAAGTTTTATTATGCAGATGTTGACAGAGTTGAAAAAGTATCACCTCGCCATGTTCGTTTTTATTTTAAACCAGAAGCCAAGAATAGAGAATTGCCGTTGATTTTGACGTCATTAAAGATTTTTTCGGCTAAAGATTTTGAACAACGTGAATATGATAAGCCATCGCTTACGGTGCCTTTGGGGAACGGACCATATATGGTTAAGGATTTTGAGGCGGGAAAATATATCACTTTTAAAAGGAATCCGAATTATTGGGCAAAAGATTTGCCGACGCGCAAGGGATTTTTCAATTTTGATGAAATTAAGTATGACTATTATCAAGATACAACTGTGACGCTTCAGGCACTTTTTTCGGGAAATATTGATGTGCGGACAGAGTATATTGCCAAATCTTGGGCGACCGGCTATGACAATGAGCTGATTAAAAGAGGCAAAATCAAGAAACAGGCGGTGGTGCATAACCGACCGGCAACGACACAATTTTTTGCTTTTAATACGCGCAAAGAAAAATTTGCTGATAGGAAAGTAAGACAAGCTATCGGGTATGCGTTTAATTTCCCCTGGGCAAATAAAAATTTGTTTTATGAACAATATTTGCGTTTGGATAGCTTTTTTGCAAATACGCGTTTTGCCGCAAGAGATGTGCCGGATGAAACCGAATTGGAAATTCTTGAAAGTTTGCGGGATTATCTGCCGGAGGAAATTTTTGACCAACCGGTTGAAAAGGTTTTCAGAGATGATTCTTTGTCTGACAGAGAAAACTTGAAAAAAGCGGTTAAACTTTTGAATGAAGCAGGGTATGATTTTGTTAATGAAAAAATGTGCAATGTTCAGACCGGAGAGCCGCTTGAGTTTGAGATTGTTATTAATTCGGCTAACGGTAACGCTTTTACACGGGTTTTGCTCCCGTTTATTGAAAACTTAAGAAAAATTGGCATAAAGGCGACAACACGCGTTTTAGAAATCAATACTTATAAAAACAAACTTGATAAATTTGATTTTGATATAATTATCGGCGGGTATGGTGGGCTTTCTATGCCCGGTTCCGAGCAAAAAGATTTGTGGGGAAGCAAGTCTGCGGATGTGTTCGGTTCAAACAATATTATCGGTGTAAAAAATCCGGCGGTTGATATATTGGTTCAGAAATTGATTGAAACAGAAGACAATGAGCTTTATACGGCTTATGTCAGAGTGCTTGACCGCGTTTTATTGTTTAACCATTATGTTATTTTTAATTGGTATACAAATTTTGACAGGATTGCTTATTGGGATAAATTTGCATTTCCGAAAAATAATGCCGGTGTCGGGGTTGATATTCATACTTGGTGGTTGAAAGATTAGATGATGCGAGCTTATGTTATAAAAAGACTTTTACTTATTCCTGTGACGTTATTTGGTATTTTGCTGATTAATTTCAGCATTATCCAGTTGGCTCCTGGTGGTCCGGTTGAGTATATGCTGGCGCAATATAAAGGGATGAATACATCGGCAACGGGGAATATCAACGCAGGTGTACCAAACTTGAATGAACAAAAATATCAAGGAGCGAAAGGTGTTCCCGATGATTTGGTTAAAGAACTTGAAAAACAGTTTGGGTTTGACAAGCCGGTTGGTGAGCGTTTTTTTAAGATGTTAAAAGATTATCTCTCTTTTGATTTCGGTAAAAGCTATTATAAAGACAAAACAGTTTTAGAGCTGATTAAAGAGAGATTGCCGGTTTCTATTTCTTTAGGGTTGTGGTCGACGCTTTTGATTTATTTGATTGCTATTCCGCTTGGGATAAAAAAGGCGCGCAAAGACGGGGAAGAGTTTGATGTTGTGACGTCGGTGATTATTTTTATCGGCTCGGCGGTTCCGGTGTTTTTGTTTGCGGTGTTATTGATTGTATTGTTTGCAGGCGGGACTTATTTTCAGTTTTTTCCGCTAAAAGGTTTGACTTCCGACGGGTGGGAAGATTTTACGCTATTGCATAAAATCGGAGATTATTTTTGGCATATTGCTTTGCCGGTGGCGTGTATTGTTATTGGCGGAGTGGCGACATTGACGATGCTTACGAAAAATTCTTTTATGGATGAGCTGAGCAAACAGTATGTTTTGACAGCCAGGGCTAAAGGATTGTCCGAAAAAAGGATTTTGTATCACCATGTTTTTCGTAATGCGATGATGGTGATTATTGCGGGGCTTCCGGCACTCTTGATAAAAATTTTGTTTACCGGGTCGCTTTTGATAGAGATTGTATTTAGTTTAAACGGTATGGGGTTGTTGGGTTATGAGGCGATTATGACCAGAGATTATCCGGTTGTGTTCGGGACGCTTTATATTTTTGCTTTGTTGGGGTTAGTGTTGAAGCTTATCAGCGATTTAACGTATTTTTGGGTTGACCCACGGGTTAATTTTGACAAGATATAGTTAAATTATTTATTTTTAGCGGCGACAACTTTTTGATATAAGCCTCCGAAGTATGTTTGTTTTGACCAAGTGCATTTTTCGGCTTCGGGGGTGAGGGCTTTTATGTTGTTTTTCCATAAGCTTTCGGCAAAAGGCTGATAGAGGCGGTTGATGGCGCGTATCAGATACTTTAGCGGATTGTATGAACCGGGTTGGTGGTAATCAATAAATATTATTTTGCCGTTTGGTGTGAGTGCCTTAATGAGGTTATTGAGTATTTTAGCGCGTGTACGCGGTGGAAGCTCGTGAAGCAACATATAACAGATTATTGTATCATAGGTTCCCTTAATTGTTTTTGAAGCGTCGGCGTTTATCCAGTTTATTTTGTGGTGAAAGTGCTTTTTTTGTTTTTTTTCAATGATATTGGGGAGAATGTCGACGATGGTATAAGAACCGTTTTGTGCGGTATCTAGGACAGAATAAGTTTTTTCTATTTGAGAGCCTAAGGTTGCGCCGATTTGGAGAATTTGCGAATGAGGATAAATCTCTTTAGTTAATTCTTTGGTTAAGACATAATGGGCGCCTAGGGTGAGGATGTTTAATACATAGACATTATCAAGCAGGTTATAGTATTTTTCTTTTTTATAAAGCCAGCCATAGATATTTTTTAAATAAGGTGGGGTTTTGGGTTGTGAGTTTTTAGCCATTTTTTCCTCTTAATTGTTGTTATTGTTGGTTATGTAGCCTCTTTTGGCGGCTTCGATGACAGCAGAAGTCCGGTTTTTAACGTTTAGGACTTTTAAGATAACGGTTATGTGTACTTTTACTGTACCTTCGGTTAAGTTTAGTTTATAGGCGATTTGTTTATTTGATAGTCCTTCGGCGATACATTTGACAATGTCAATTTGACGTTCTGTCAGCCTCTTTTCAGGAGATTTTTGAGGTGTTAGAGAAATTTTTTCAAGATTTTTTAAGGGGGTTATATAGTCATTTTGTTTTTCATTTGAGGATGTTGCATTTTTAGCGGTGTAGAGCAGTTCGTGCGGGATATAAACGCCGCCGGCTAAGACCAGGTTTATGGCGCTTATTATCAGGTTATTTGAAGCGGTTTTGGGAATGTATCCGGCAACACCGATGTCTAGTGTTTGTTTGAGGATTTCTTTATCAAAAACGGCAGAAATAATGATAATAGGCGTTTCGGGCAGAATTTCATGAATTTTTGTGATGGCGGTTAGCCAGTTTGCCCCGGGCATAGCAAGGTCAGTTATAATCAAATCAAAATAGTCGTTTTGGTTTAGTTGTTGAAAAATTTCGGTATAACTGTTGGCGGTGGTTATTTGGATATTTTTGATATTTTCTTGTAAAATAAACTCCAAACCTTTTAAAAACAGTTCGTGGTCATCGGCAATCAGTATTTTCATTTAAGCCTCCAATCTCCGGCTATCATTTGCCAACAGGCGAGCGCTGCGGTGGCGGCTGTTTCGGCGCGAAGAATCCTTGAGCCAAGGGTTGCTCCTTTGGCATAAGGTAATTTTCGCAAATAAGTTAATTCTTCGGGAGAAAATCCGCCTTCGGGACCGATAAGTATGGCTGCTTTTTTTGATTTATTTTGTGTTAAGAGGTCTAAGAAGTTTTGGCTTTCAAGTGTTTCATCCATAAAATATAGAATGCGGTCTTTTTCCCAGTTTTTAAGAGTATCTTTGAGTGAGGCGGGCGGAATAATTTGCGGCAGGTCGGTACGGCGGCATTGTTCGGCTGCTTCAATACTTTGGGCTATATAGCGTTCGGTTTTGATATTTGCAGTTATTGTGTGTTTGGTGATTACCGGCAAAATGGCGCGGCACCCCAGTTCGGTGGCTTTTTCTATGACGAAATCTGTTTTATCCTTTTTTAAGGGGGCAAATAATAGCCAAATATCAGGGGACTTAGTGAAGTCTTTTGTTTTTTGAAGGACGGTAAGAACTATGTTTTTTTTGTTTATTGCGCTGATTTGGCAAAGAAATTCGCCGTTTTGGTTATCAAAACAATTGAGGGTATCGTTTAGGGTGTATTTGACGACATTTTTTAAATAGTGTGTTTGGTTTTCATTTAAGGTGATGTTTTTGCCGAGATTAAGCTCTTCTGATATGTATAAACGAAAGTTTTTTGCCATGTTTTAATTCTTTGCATAAAGTTATTTTATGCTATGATATTAGCGAATATGTGTTAAAGAATAGATAAAATTTCTTAATTTATGGACGAGGGCGGAATGATTATCACGATTGATGGTCCGGCGGCGGCAGGAAAGGGTACCCTTTCACAGAAGCTGGCTGACAGGTATTGTTTGGCATATTTTGATACGGGGATGGTTTATCGGGCTGTCGGACTTTTGATGTTAAAAGGCGGCAGGGATTTAAAAAATGTGTTGGTTGCCGAGAGTGAAGCTGAAGAGTTAACCTATTCTAAAATGATTGAATTGTCGACTGATAAAGATTTTCGTTCAGCAAAAGGGGGGCAGGCGGCGTCAATTATTTCAGGGTATCCCGGTGTGCGCGCAAGACTTTTGAGTATGCAACAAGATTTTGCCAAGAATCCGGTTTTTGAAGATGGACGACCGGCAAAAGGCGTTATTTATGATGGTAGAGATACCGGTACGGTGGTTTGCCCGCAGGCTGATGTTAAGTTTTTTATTACGGCAAAACCGGAAGTTCGGGCAAAAAGGCGGTATGACGAATTTATTAAAAAAGGGATGAAAGCCGATTATGAAGAAGTTTTAAGAGATGTAAAACAAAGAGATGAGCGTGACGCAACGAGAAAAGACGCGCCGATGAAACCGGCAGAAGACGCGATTATTTTGGATACATCTGAGATGGATATTGAGGCTGTTTTTGAAAAAGCGGCGGCTATTATTGAGAAAAAACTTAAATAATTTGTTTGGGAGTAAATATAATGCAAAATAAAAAATTGACCGAAAATGTTTATTATGTCGGAGCAGATGACAAGACAATAGATTTGTTTGAAGGACAATATGTTGTGCCAAATGGCGTTTCTTATAATTCGTATGTGATTTTGGATGAAAAAATTGCTGTTATGGATACGGTTGATGTGCGCGCAACCGAGGAATGGTTGAAAAACCTTGAAGAAGTGCTGGGGAACAGAGAGCCGGATTATCTGGTGGTTTTGCATATGGAACCTGACCACGCGGCAAATATTGAAAAGTTTTTGAATAAATACAAAAAGGCTAAAGTGGTGACGAATCCGAAAACTTTTAATATGATTCCGCAATTTTTTGAACATTTGGATTTAGAAGGGAGAAAAGTTGTCGTTAATGAGGGTGATGAGCTTTCTTTGGGCGAACATAGCTTGACCTTTGTTATGGCGCCGATGGTACATTGGCCGGAAGTGATGGTGGCATACGAGAAAAAAGAGAAGATTTTGTTTTCGGCAGACGGGTTTGGCAAGTTTGGTGCGCTTGATACGGATGAGCCTTGGGATTGCGAAGCGCGGCGTTATTATATTAACATTGTTGGTAAATATGGGGCGCAAGTGCAGGCTTTGCTGAAGAAAGCGGCAACGCTTGATATTCAAAAGATTTTTCCTCTGCACGGACCGATGTTAACCGAAGATTTGGGACATTATATCGGTAAATATGATATTTGGAGCAGCTATCGGGCGGAAGATAAAGGAATTTTTATTGCGTATGCTTCTGTTTACGGACATACGAAAGCGGCGGCTGAGAAGCTTAAGGAAGTTTTAGAGGCAAAGGGTGCGCCGAAAGTGTCTATTGCTGATTTAGCGCGCGATGATATGGCTGAAGCGGTGGAAGATGCGTTCAGATATGACAGATTGGTGTTGGCGTCTATTACATACGATGGCGGAATCTTTCCGGTGATGGAGAGCTTTATTCATCATTTGAAGAGCAAAAATTATCAAAGTCGTAAAGTCGGATTTATTGAAAACGGGTCTTGGGCGCCGATAGCCGCGAAAAAAATGCGCGCAGAGCTTGAGGGACTTAAAAATATTGTCTTTATGGATAATGTTGTATCCATCAAATCGGCGATGAAAGAGGCTGATGTGAAGCAAATTGAGGCGTTGGCTGATGAGCTGCTAAGATAAATTTTTAGGTCGTTTTTCTATTGAATCGCTCCGTTTGGGGCGATTTTTTGTTGTAAAACAGATTGATTTTTATTTGAAAAGTGGTATTCTATTAAATATAGGATATTTTATTAATAGAGGGGGAAATTATGAAACAAGAAGAAATTAATAAAATGTTATTAGATGCTGTTTTTGATGAAAATGTGTCGCTAAAGGATGTTAAAGCGTTGATTAGTGCCGGTGCTGATGTTAATTATCAAAATGATTGGGGACAGACTTGTTTCGATAGGGCTTGTCGCAAAGGTAATGCTGAAATTGCAAAGTTGTTATTACAAGATGAACGGTTTGATGTCAGCAAGGTTTTTGATGAATGTTTGCATATGGCTTGTTTTATGGGGCAGGATAAGCTTGTTAAAGCAATGCTGGAAGACGGGCGTTTTGATGTTAATAAGAAAAACCAAAATGGTCAGACACCGCTGATGTGTGCTTGTGAAAAAGACAGAGCTGATGTAGTAAAATTATTACTGCAAGATGAGAAAATTGATATTAATAAAGAAGATGATTGGGAGCGGACTTGTTTTGATATGGCTTGTCGCAAAGGTAATGCTGAAATTGCAAAGTTGTTATTACAAGATGAATGGTTTGATGTCAGTAAGGTTTTTGATGAGTGTTTGCATAAGGCTTGTTTTATGGGACAAGATAAGCTTGTTAAAGCAATGCTGGAAGACGGGCGTTTTGATGTTAATAAGAAAAATCAAAATGGTCAGACGCCGCTGATGTGTGCTTGTGAAAAAGGCAGAGCTGATGTGGTAAAATTGTTGTTACAAGATGAAAGAACTAAGGTCGATGTGATGGACAATGAGGGTAAAATGGCGTTGGAATATTCTAATGATATGGAAATTGTAGGACTTTTTAGAAAAGCTGCAGTTAAAAAAGGTGTTGAGGAAAATAAGGATAAATATATCAGCAATAAAGAAAAAATAAAGGATTTAAAAGCTCGTATTAGTGGTGAGCCAAAAATGAAAAAGTCTGATGAGCATAAGAGAAATCAGGAAGTTTCGTTTGTTGTTAGTATGAAATCAAATAATGTTAACGATAAATAATTTTTAAAGCGATGAAAGAGGCTGACGTGAAGCAAATTGAGACGTTGGCGGATGAATTGCTTGCGTGATTGATGTTTTATGGAATTGACGTTTCATCTTTATAGTGGGGCGTTAAGTCTTTTAGATGGAGAATATAATATGATTAAGATGTTGTTAGGGGCAGTTTTGTTGTGCGTTAGCAGCTTTTCTGTTTATGCTGAGGCGAGTGATGAAGCAGACTTTGAAGAAGGGGCGTTACAGTTGGCAAAAGAGCTTTTTTCTGGTGCTGATGTCAATAAAGATGACAGAGTATCAAAAGAGGAATATCTGCGCTTTGCTGAAAATTACAGACGAGATTACAGAAAAAATGAGCTCAGGATATATAAAAGTTCAGACACTGATAAGGATGGGGTAGTGTCTTTTGCAGAAATACAGAATTCTTTTAGAGATGGTAGCGGAAAAGTGGTTGCCGACGTCGGAAGTAGAATAGCAGGTTTAATGGATGCTAATGGAGATGGTTTTATTTCTGAAAAAAGAATATGTTGATTATCATTCTAAAGTATATAAAACAAGGGATTTAGAGGCTTTTTATAAAATGGATATAAATAAAGACGGGGTGATTGATTTTGATGATATTTTAAATTTTTATCAAGAAATGATGAAGCAGTTTGAGGGAGGCGTTGGCTGATGAGTTGCTAAGATAAATTTTTAGGTTGCTTTTCTATTGAATCGCTCCGTTTGGGGCGGTTTTTTTGTTGCAAAAAATTGCGAATCGGTTATAATAGCGGAAAAATATATTATTTTTTGTATTATGAGAATAGATTTTTTTATTTGCCGACATGGGCAAACAGACAAGAACGTTGAAGGCGTTTGGCAGGGATGTAAAATAGATGTTATGCTTAATGAAACGGGGCAGAGACAAGCTGAAGAATTGGCTAAGAAGCTGCGTTTTAAGATAATGGATGTTTATTCTTCGCCGATGGTCAGGGCTGTACAGACAGCAAATGTGATAGCAAAAACAAATGCCCGCGGGTGTGACGTTGTGATTATGCAAGACTTGCGGGAGTGTGATTTCGGTGAGGCCGAGGGCGTTTCTTTTGTGGAAATTCAACGGCAGTATGGCTTAGATTTTGTTAATAAAATTATGTGGCCGACAGAGCAGTGCGCTGATTTGTGTTTTCCGAACGGAGAAAGCAAACGGAAAGTTTTTGAACGTGTGGAGGCTTGCTTAAAGCGTATTGCACGTCAACATTCAAGCACAAATGTCAGACATAAGGTTTGTGTTGTCTGTCACGCTGGTGTTCTTAGCGCTTTGCAGTACGGACTCGGACTTAAAGATGTTTCATACGAGCATTGTTCGGTTTTGCATTTGCAGTATGATACTGTTAAAGGTGAATTTTTACAACGTTTTGATTGAGTTTAAACCGTCCTTTTGAGGGCGGTTTTTGCTTTATATGAAGTGTTTATCAGCAAAAGAGGGAGAAATGGTGCACCCGGCGAGGTTCGAACTCGCAACCTTTGGCGTCGGAGGCCAACACTCTATCCAATTGAGCTACGGGTACACGCGGCAAATATCATTTGCGAGATAAGTTTATATAACGCTTTTTTAGAAAAATCCAGTTTTTTTTAAAGTTTTTACGAAGATTTTGCTTGACTTATTAGGATTATGTTTGTATGTATAGGCAAAAGTTTTTGAGTAAAGGATAAAAAAATGGCTAAGAAATGTGAAATTTCCGGCACCGGCGTTATGAGCGGTAATAATGTAAGCCACGCGAACAACAGAACCCGCCGTCGCTTTTTGCCGAATCTGCAAGAAGTTTCGTTATTAAGTGAAGCTTTGGGCAAAGTTTATAAATTAAGAATCTGCACAAAGACTTTACGTTCGATTGAACATAAGGGCGGTTTGGATGCTTATTTAATGGCGACTCCGGATAGCAGATTAACAGAAGAAGCTAAAAAAATTAAAAAAGTTATCGCAGGTAAAGTATCTGCTTAGGTTTTTTCTTACGACCTGGACCGCTTCGGCGGTCTTTTTTTGTTTTAAAATGAATAAAAGCCTTATTCAATATGAACAAGGCTTTTAATTTAAGGAAAATAAATTTCTACGTTCCAATTATGGATTTTTTGAGCTTGTAAATGTGTGTTATCAAAGTCAATAACTTTTTGCTTGCATTTTTTGTTGGGACGGTATATAGCAGTAGTGTTTTCGGGACGTAGTTCAGCCTGGTAGAGCGCTTGCATGGGGTGCAAGAAGTCGGAGGTTCGAATCCTCTCGTCCCGACCATAAAAAAGCCACTCGAATGAGTGGTTTTTTTGTGGTTTGGGCAGAGGGATTTGAACCGGAGAGGAGGTTCGACAACAAGCGAAAGGCAGACGGGAGTATGCCGGTCAGCTGAAAGCTGATGAGCGTCCGTGCGACCGAATGAAATGAAGGTCAATCCTCTCGTCCCGACCAGTGCGAGGCGCACAGCCTTTAAAAGCCACTCGTTGAGTGGTTTTTTTATGGTTTGGGTAGAGGAATTGTCGAAATAAGGGGGAAATATAAAATCATTTAATTTTTTCTTGACAAAATGTTAAAAATATGTTGTAGTTTGTCTGAGAGATTACTTATTTTGTCATATTATTGATGTTTTCCATTTTGAGTTTAGATGTTTTACCTTTTCTCTATTGGCAAATGTTTTGTATGATTATTATTAACTTTAAAAAATTAAAAAAAATGAAAA
>JAGAZZ010000025.1 GCA_017939155.1 Alphaproteobacteria bacterium
AAAAACAGAGCTTCTCGGCTTCCTCGTCTATTACAATGAACATCGCCCTCACTCCGCTCTTAATAACCTTACTCCTAAACTTTTTGCGCAAAATATGTAACGAAATTATTGACATCTACAATTGCGAGCCCCGCGACGTTAGTCGCACAAAGGCGCGGCAAACTTCTCTTAGTGTTGCTAGGGCGGAACAACCGACGCAACACTTAGTTGTTCGCGCAAGTAGGAAGATGAAATCTTCCGTAGCGGCGCAATCCATAACTTGTGCGAAGCACACCTTATCATATAAAAAAAATCGCAGATGTCCTGCCCTAAACCGGAGCATACAAAATAGTACGTGAGGATTTATGAGGGGCTTCCATCCGCAAGTCAATTCACAAATAGCCACAAAAAAGAAGTGCGAAATTTTGTAAAATGACCGTAGGAGCCTACCAAAGGACAGGAGCGTACAAAATAGTACGTGACTGTCCTGCAGAGTAGCCCCTCCTGCGAGTCAGTTTGCAAAATTTCACACTTCTTATAAAAAAAACAGAGAAAGCGGAAGCTATATAATAGCCCCCATCTTTCTCTGTTAATTCTTTCTAGTCCGTTGCACCGCCCCGGCAACACAAATCACTTCGTGTTGTTAATCCGGTTGCGGAAGAAGCCGAGGTTCATACCAACCGCAAATTCAAGTGCCAACTTGCACTTTGTGTCTGCGTTTTGGTAAATAAACTTTTTCTGACGAAGTTGTAACTTCGCATAGATGCTATTGCCTGTGGCAAAAAATCTATGCTCAAATTTCAAATCTCCATGAAGGTAAAGGTAATTACCCTCAGAAGACAAGTCATACAACTCGCCATTTTCTCCCGTCCACTCGCGGCTGTCGGTAACATAATGTTCCCAGCCGCAACCACCTCCGATAAAGAGGCGGTTCTGGTCATACCGGTCAAATTTGAACGGTTGAACCAGCAAACCGGACTCGGCTTTGTACGCCCAATAGTCCTGTCCGGCGTGGTCGGCATTCTCGGTGTACATTGACCGAGTAATACCACCGTTAACATACACCTGCCACCATGAGCCGGTGTATGCAACGCCTGCAGACCCGCCTACCGTGTTGCAGCCCTCTGCAACTTGGTAAGAAGCCTGAGCCTCAACGCTCCAACCGTCCTTGTCGGCGGCTTTAGCCACAACGACGCCCGCGTTTCCACGGTCGTTGTTGTAAATCTCACGTACGTCATCAGATTTGTATCCGATGACATCCTTACGATTAGCCTTGCGGTTTTTCGTAAGGTTATACGTAAACTGGCTTTCTTCAGCCTTTCTGTCAATGACAGCGGCTGTTTCAAAATTAGTTGCCTGACGGGGCTCTCCCATCACAACAACCTTTTTTGAAAAAGCCTTATGCTGAGCCACCTTGCCCTCAGCGTTCTTAAAGACGCTGATTGTGCAAAGCAAGGTATCTCCGGCAACAATATTGCTACCATTGACAACCTTATTTTCGGTAGCTACAACAACATCCTCAGCGCGGAGCGTGTCAGTCGGATGGGCGGCGAGATATTCCCGACAAGCAGGAAAACTCTTAATGTCCACACCCACCTCAGCGGCGTTTTTAACGTTCTGGGCACTAGCTGTAAAAACAGCAAAAAAAGCCACACAAAGTGCGGCTAAAAATACTAACTTTTTCATAATCTTTTTTTGTTTTTTTATTGTTATTTTTTATTTTTATTCTCACAAAAAAGTAATGAAAAGGTTTTTCATAACCGCAGAATATGCTAACTTTTACCCTTTTACGGACTAAAATTCACAATCTCCCACAATAATTCAAAAACCTAATCATACTTTTTACATCTCCACTATACCATTTTTATTT
>JAGAZZ010000026.1 GCA_017939155.1 Alphaproteobacteria bacterium
GGGACGCTTGTTTGCTATGCTAAGCAAGAGGCTAAGACCTGCGCCGACTACGGCTATCTCTCCTCCTGTCCGTCCGGTCAAACCGGCACCGCCCACTCCGTCAAACTCGGCGCCACTACCTCCACCTGCTACTCTGATTGTAAGGGATACTACAAAGTTACCTTACAAGGAATTGGAGCGAAGAGTTGTGATAAATGCGACTTTGGACCGTGCATAGGTTCTACTTGTAGCAAAAAGGCTACTAGTGAAGCTGAGGTCGAAATTGCAGAAGGAGAAACAGTTACTATCACATCAAGTGATTCTTCTAAAGCAAATAATCTTGAGTTTAAGCTCGTCCAAGGTTCTACAACAACTACTGAGAGCGCCACTGGCTTTAGCTTTACTATGCCGGCAAGTGATGTAGCTGTTAGAACGACTCCTAAAGATGGTTCCGGATACAGCTGCGGTTGTGATAGCTACTTTACTTATGTTGTTGTGACTTCAACTAATTCAAATAAGTTATACGCAAGATGCTATCAATCTTCAACAGGAGAGGATACACAAAATATTGGTTCCATGAGAATCTCATTTGGGGGTAAAACAGGTAGTGCGAGTTGTCCTAGTGGAGACGCAACAATAACATGTGGTGCTGATAGTACATATATCACCAATCTAAGCGATGAAAGTATAAAATATTGCTATAGTTGGGGTAGTATTGCTTCTGTTAGTTGTGATGATGGTAAACAAGTTGCGCACTCAAGTGGCGACACCATAACTTGTAACGGGAAAAAGATTAAGGTTAACTTCTAATTAAAAAACATACGCAACAGATATTTATTTACCATCAGACTTCTGTTGTTTGTTCATAAAAAAGGAAAAGCGCCGGTACAGGAGAGCCACCGGCGCTTCCATTTAACGGCAAAGCCGCTAAATAGGAAATAAGCCACTTGAGATTAGGGAGGGAGATTGATATTTAGAGATTATGGAGTGGCTTATTTTGCTAAATAAACCGGCAATAGGGAGAGATGAGAATTGAAATTAGATGAGCCGATTTATTTAAATGAGTTCAGATTAATTGTTTTTATTTTTGTCTTAAAACAAATTAATCATCTATAAAACGTAAAACATATCAGATATTGTGCTTTTTTTAAGAAAGCTTTTGTGCTTATGGACATAATCTATACAAAATATTTTAGCTTGTCAAGCAAAAAATTAAAAAAAACTTAATTTTTTTATTCTTAATTCAAGATTGACAAGAACGGATTTATCGCTTATATTACTTTTAGTTATTTATTATTAATTAAACAATTAGAATTATGGATTTTTTTGAACATTTACCACAAGACGTGGCAGAGCTCCTGTTTGCAAAAAACGCAGTAAAAATTGATTTAGAAAACGGATTTGCCTTAAAAGGCGGCATTCATTCGCCGGTATTTTGCGAGATGCCCGTTTTGCAAAGCGATGTTGACGCGCGGTCGCAAATTTGCGGGTTGCTTTTGTTTTGGGTAAACAGACATTATCGGGACATTGATGCCGTTGTCGGAGTCGCAAGCGGCGGAATCGGCTGGGCGGCTTCTTTAGCCGGAAACAAACTATTGCCCTTGCTTTGCGCTCACGCCGTTCCGAAAGACCACGGAATGCACAACCAGATTGATGGGGAGATTCCTTTTGACGGCGCCAAAGTTTTGGTGATTGATGACACGGTAACATCCGGACGCTCAGTCTTAAGCGTGATTAAAGCGCTAAGAGAGGGCAAGAACGGCAAAAAAGCTGATGTGCTCGGCGTTTGCTCAGTATTTGACTGGGATTTTCCGGTTGTTAACCAAAAGTTTGCGGAAATGGGCGTTGAGAAAATGCACATCCTCACTTTTGGCTCATTGCTCAAGTACGGTGTGGTGCATAACCTGCTAACACCGGATGTTGAAAAGAGGCTGCAGGCATTTTATGATGAACATTGTTGGCACCCTCTGGCTGATTAGTTTTAAACCCTGCTTAAATATTTAAGCGGGGTTTTTTATGCCAAAAGGCGGATTATATTTAAAAGAGTTGCTGCCCTTTTGGTCAGGGTTAAGGAGGGAAATCAATTTTTTAAGGAGAAAAACTATGGATGAGAAAAAAGTTGTTATTTTATTTGTTTTTATTTTTGCGGTTATTATATCACTTGTGCTCTAAAAAGTTTGTGTTTTTAGTTTTTATTAGTTTATTTTAAGTTGTCTTTTAGAATATAATATTTTAATTCGTGTTAATTACGATAATTAGGGCAGCGTAAAGGTTGTGGTTTAATAAAGCAACGCTTCGCGTCAAGTCGTGGATTGCCACGCCCAAGTGCTCCTGACGTCGCGGGGCTCGCAATGACTCGAGAGGGAGCTTTTCTCTCTAACAGAACTAAGAGAGGTTTGCCATGGTTGTGCTTATGCACGAGTTATGGATTACCACGGCGATATGTAGCTTACGCTACGCGCCTTGTAATGACTCACGGAAGAAAGCGTTGCTTTGAATATGAAAATATTTTTAAATAAACTACTTTTGCGAGTTTATAAAATTAAACTATATTTTTATTTGCTTTTACGCAATAAAAAACGCTATGAATAATCATAGCGTTTTTTATTTAATAACTTTTTAGTGTAAACATCACTTTAGTGGTGTGGTTTGATAAATCGTGTCAATCACCGCCCAATAGAAGTCTTTGCCGAGGTATTTGGCTTTGCAATCATGCTTGACCACGCGGGCGGGGTAGCCTTCCGGCGTTGTGGTGCGCTCTTCATTGAAATTGAAGTCATACGTCATCCGATATTCCGAGAAATCTACCAGTTTCTTGCTGATATTATCACTAATATAGCGGAAACGGTCACGATAATCCATGGAAACAGTATAACGACGCAAGTAGTTTCCAGCATTTAATGGACACATATCATAAGTCTGTCGACGTTCAATCTGTTTAAAATACCACCCTTCCTTTGGGTTTGTGGGTTCATACTTTCCGCTGCTACCATTATATTGAGCATATTCACCGGGAGTACCCATCGGAAAATCATCACTAACGAGCTCTGCTTCATAATTCTCAATATCCGGCACGCGGGTTTTGCAAGAACATATTCCTCCTGTATCAACATAATTTTTATTCGCCTTATGGTAAAAAATTTCATCACCATTAGCTAGCGTTTCAACTTGGTCAATCAAAATATCACCATCACCAGGTATACCTGCATAAACCAGCCAATCCACAGCCATCAAACTGCTTTGATACGTATCAGTAAAGGTCACACCGTTAGAATATGTCCTATCCCGATAGATAATAAGCTGCGAAGCCATCTGCAGGTTGTCATGCGCCGGGTACCACTCATAACTTTTGCGATATTTGACATCAGAGAGTGTAATTTCAATCGCGCCAATATATTTCACAACATATTCGAGCGTTTGTTTAACCTCGTTAGGAGCGAGTTTGCTTGAAACATCTTGAGAAAATTTAGCCGTGATTTCATAAACCATAGCTGTTTTGTCCCCAATTTCTTCCGCATCTTCATAAGCGCCTTTTTTCACCGCGTTCACACTCACAAGGTTTAGGTTGCCAAGTTCCAAATATGGCAACGCCACCTCTGCGCCATCCGGCAGTTTGCCGCGACAAATTTCATACGCCCACTCGGCAGAGATTTTTTGCTCGCCAATTTCAAAGACTTGATTTGAGGTGTTAAGCTCCGTTTGCTCTGTTGTAATAGAAACAACCGGCTCGCTTGCGGTCACCTTTTCAAACTCGGCGGCGCTTGTTGCCCAAATCGTGTCTGTTGCAGCAGAAAGCTTAACATAAGCCGTCGGCTCAAAATTAATGTCTTTCATCGCCAAATCCGGCAGCCAAAAATAAGTGTGTTTAATCGACTGTTTGTACTCTAAATGCAACGTTTCTCCTTTGTTTACATTAAAAGGAGAAGTTGCGTCATTCGTACCGCCCAAGATGTTAAACTTATACGAAAATGTCGTCTCCGGGTCAGGATATTCGGTGCTGTTTTCCACAATACCGATATAATTGACGTTAAAAGACAAATTTTGTTTGTTTTCTTCCTTGGTGTTAACGCTCTCAAGGTCAAGGTTAAAGCTAACGCTGACATTGTAAGCCGTCGAGTCGGTCACGGTGATACTTCTGGTTTTAGGAAGCGGCGTCAAGGTGATTCCCGTTACATAAGCCGCAGCGCGCGTTTTGCCATCTGTTTTCTCAACAGAGCTCGCCGTGCCATAGTTAGCCGGATTTAATTTGATATAAGGCATTTCGATTGTTTTATTTGCCGAGTTGACAATTTTATAAATCTCATAACCTAAATCAAATGTAATCTCCTGCCCACCGACACTAAACGTTTGCAGAGTCTTGTTACGCAATGGGGAATTTCCGCTTGAAGAGGATTCCACTTTAGGATTGCCGTTTACACTGGTTAAAGTTTTAATATCTTTCACACAAAGCGTATCAAGCTTAGCTTTAAGCGATATATTCGCTTTAGGCTCTCGCGTGATAACGCTACCATCAGGGTCGGTATAACTGCTCTTTTGGCTTATGACCATATCGAGCGTTTTACCTTTTTCCACAACAATCGGCGAAGAACTGCTACCGCTGCCGGTAGAACCACCTGTGTCAATTGTTATGGAAACATCTCCCGTTGTGCCACCATCCGGAGGATTAACCGGAGTTGGAGGAACGAGCGGGTCATCACTTTCATCTTTGCCGCACGAACCAAGCGCGCAGACCATGGCAAACATACTTATCAGTATGCAATACCAGAATTTGTTTTTTGTTTTCATACACAAAAATTTTAAGGATTAAAGAAATTTAAAATGAATAATCTCTAAACTCGGAAATATGAAAAATATTAAACTTTATTGTTAATTATAAAAATCATAATTCTCCGAGACAAAATAAATATTAAATCGTCTTGATATTATCAGCAGGATTTTATTATTCAAGTTTTTTCTCGTTTTTTGTCATAAGTTTGTTTCAAAAATCGCTAAAACACTTGCTTTTTAAGCCATGAACAGACAAAACGACCGACAAATTATTGTTTCACATATAGAAGAACTTTGATGTTCCCCTCCCCTGAAGTCAGGGAGGGGAAACTGTATGCCCTTAACTCATATTACGGTATCTGTATCAAATTATCTGCGCTCACATTTTGTGTACCTGTCCACGTGGTTCCATCAGATTTTTCACAATAGGAATCATAACTGGGGCTCCTTCTCGTGCACACGCGCCAAGGAGTTTGGGTGCCGGTTTTATTATCAAGATATTTTAAATATAGTCTTCCACTATATTTGATTCCGCCCCATACCTCTACTGAATATTCATAGCAGCCAGAGTGGGGGTTATCAATAGTAATGGTGTACTCACCTCTTTTCAGTTCTAATTTACTCAGTACCATGTCCGGTACCAATCTTGCACTTGTATCAGTTGTCACGCCAATTCTACTAAAACCATTGCTTGTAAAGGTCTTGTAGCCAGTGTCAGTGTAGCGATTATAATTCGCGTTATTAAAAGTTGGTATTACTTCTGTATCTGAACCTTTAAAAAAAGAAGCTGTTCCATCTCCATACATATCACCCACAACATATAAATTTGATAGGTGGTCATCCTGTGAAGTCATAAAATTTAATACTGTAACATTGTAAGTTGGATTGTAATAACAAGTGAGGTCGCCTTCTTTTTTCTTGCTACCACACAGAGTATGCGCACGATTGGGGTGGGCACAAGATATTTTAGAACAAACTACTCCATCGCTTTCTATCTTATCAACATTAAAGTAAGTAGAATCAGGGTTAGTAATATTTCCGGTTTTACCGTCTGTACACTGGTAAGCAGCGCAAGTCATACCGCCCCATGTAGATGAAACTGGAATACTTATTTTTTTATCCTTTACCAATTGTTTTACACCATCAGTATATTCAACATAACCCTTCTTGCATTCTGGTTTGTAGCAACCTTTAGAAGTGGGGTGTTCGACTTTTTCCATAAGAGCATGAATCGGGTCGCTTGGTGACGGGTGTGTTGTACCCCAGTCGTCCTTAAAGTAACCGTCTGGGCAGCCTACAATTTGACAATCAGAGTAGCAGGTGGAGGTAGTGGCGCCGAGTTTGACGGAGTGGGCGGTGCCGGTTTGACCGGACGGACAGGAGGAGAGATAGCCGTAGTCGGCGCAGGTCTTAGCCTCTTGCTTAGCATAGCAAACAAGCGTCCC
>JAGAZZ010000027.1 GCA_017939155.1 Alphaproteobacteria bacterium
ATATTCTTCGATACACGTCAGCATTTTTGCTGCCAACGTGCGACTGATTAGCGGAAGCTCTTGCATGTAGATTGTCCTTTCGGTTTGTTACGATACTTTTTTTTATAACTCTTTTATGTAACGAATTATTTAACATCTACAATTGCGAGGCGACCTCGTCGCCGTGGCAATCTTCCTCGGCAAGCACGCTCCGCCCCGTCCTCTTATTTTTTACGCAAATTATACAGCGTCACTGCCAAAATGCTGACGGCAAACACCAAAGAAATCAGGTTAAACACAACCATCTGCACCGAGTGCAAATACCACCCGTAAATCACCCATCCGGCAATTCCCAGCGTATACACCGCATACGACAGCGCGGAAATATCCTCCGTCCGCCGCGTTTTCAAGGTCTTGATACTCTGCGGCAAAAAACAAAACGCCGTAAAAACACCAGCCAAATAACCGATAATCTCAAATCCATTCATCATAAAATCCTTTCAAATCAAAGCCTTGCAAAGGTCGAAACACCCGTCCCTCACGTCATTGCAAGACACATAGCATAAGCTACACATCACCAAAGCAACACTTAGTTGTTACTACAAGTAGAAAGGCAAAGCCTTTCGTAGCGGTACAAACTTCTCTTAAGTCCTTTCCCCTCTCGAGTCATTGCGAGGTCGGCGCGTAAGCGCAACCTACCGAAGCAATCCATAACTTGTGCGATAGCGCACAAATTTTAATAAAGCAACGCGTTGCGTTTAGTCATAGATTGCCACGGTTGCTGCCTTACGGCGCACCTCGCAATGACTCTGAGAAGAAGCAAGCTTCCATCCGCCAACTCAACACCCGCGCCCTGCATTTAAAGGGAGAAAATTTTGCGAAGTGACCGCAGATGTCCTGCAACCCACTCCAATAAAGGAGTGGGATAAAGTACGCTCCACCAACTCAACACCCACGCCCCGCTCTTTAAAGGCGGAAACTTCTCTTAGTGTTGCAAGCGAGCATAGCGAACACAGCAACACTTAGTTGTTACTACAAGTAGAAAGGCAAAGCCTTTCGTAGCGGTAGAAAATTTTGGTAGTGAATCGCGGATGTCCCCCAAGGAGCACGAGCGTACATAAACGTACGTGACGCGACGATGTGGGGCTTCCATCCGCGAATTCAATGCCAAAATTTTCCCCTTTAAATGTGGAGTTCCTTGCCTTTTTGCTTAACAGCATTAGTCTCATCCCCAAACTGAGCCTTCAGCTCTTCAATCCGTTCCGGCATAATCTTGGCAAATAAAATCCCCGGCGCTTCAATCGCCCGTCCGGCACCCAAAACATCAAGTGCCGCGCGCACATCAACCGGCCACGCCCGCTCATTTTCTTTAACCCCGAAAGAGCTCAAAACTTTTTCTGACGTTGCCGGAATAAACGGAGAAGAAAGCACCGCGCACATCAAAATAATGTTAACAGCCGTCTTTAAGGTCAAAGCCGCGTCCGCCCTGTCCCCGCCTTCTTTAACCTTTTTCCAAGGCTCTTTTTCGGCAATATAAGCATTAGCCAGCATAAATACGTTATGAAGAGATTGGGTGGCTTTTCTAAACTCAAGCTCTTTCATATTTTTATCATAATCGCAAACGGCCTCAGTCAAATCGGCAATAAGCTTTTCTTCAATCGCGCCAAATGCGCCAACCTCAGGCAAAACACCCTCAAAGTTCTTTTTGAGCATAACGCAGACACGTTGCACCAAATTGCCGTAAGAGTCCGCCAAATCGCCGTTAACCGCCTTGGCAAAATCTTCCCAAGTGAAATTGCTGTCGTCTTTTTCCGGAATCATACTCATCAGCGCATAACGCCAATAATCTGCGTCAAACAGCTCGATAGCCTGATTCATAAACACGCCTCGGTGCGCGCTGGTCGAGAACTTACCGCCGTAATAATTAAGCCAGTTCACACCCTTAATATAATCCGGTTGTTTAAACTCATTGCCCGCACCGATAATCGTTGCCGGGAAGCTGATGGTATGAAACGGGATATTATCCTTGCCCATAAACTGCGTATAGCGCACATCGGCTTTGGCGCCCCACCAGTCCATAAAGTTGCGGTGTTCGGGGTCTTCATCTGCCCAGTCTTTAGTCGCCGAGATATAAGCAATCGGCGCATCAAACCATACATAAAACACTTTGTTTTCATACCCTGGTTTATTAACCGGCACACCCCAAGACAAATCTCTGGTGATACATCTGTCTTGCAACCCTTCTTTAAGCCATTTCAACGCAATGCTTTTCACAAGCTTCGGCCACTCAAACTGTTTGTTAATCCACGCCTCAAGCTCACCCGCAAGCTTGGACTGAGCTAAAAACAAATGCTTGGTTTCTCTCAGTTCAAGGTTAGAACTGCCCGAAATCGCCGAGCGGGGGTTAATCAAATCCACCGGGTCTAAAACTTGCGTGCAAATTTCACACTGGTCGCCTCTGGCCGAAGTATTGCCGCAGTGCGGACAAGTCCCGATAATAAAGCGGTCTGCCAAAAACATATCATCATCAATCGAATAAAACTGTTTAATCACTTTTTCTTCAATAAACCCGTTTTTCTCAAGCTCTTCGGCAATGTGTTGCACCAGCTTGGTGTTATTCTCGGAAGAACTGCGCCCGAAATAGTCAAACTTAAGGTTATAATTTTTATTCATCTCAAGCTGGATTTTATATTGTCTTTCGCATAACGCTTCCGGCGTAATACCTTCCTGCTTGGCGGCAATCTCGGTCGGGCTGCCGTGTTCATCGGTTGCGCAGATATAAAGCACATCTTCGCCCTTAGCCCTTAAATATCTGGCATAAACATCTGCCGGCAGCAAAGAGCCGACCAGATTCCCCAAATGCTTTGTCCCGTTCACATAAGGAAGCGCGCTTGTAATCAAATATTTCATACTCTCAATTCTCCAAAAATAAAAAAAGCGGGTCACCCCGCCTGTTAAAATTATCTCAAAAAAGCCTGCGCCGACGGAAACGCAAACTGCATTTTCATCCACATTTCCATTCGCCCGAAAGCGGTTATTTTAAAAACGTTTTCTCTCATACGCCTGATTTTAACAACCTATTTTAAATTTGCAAGCCTTTTTTCATAAATAAAAAAAACTCCCCGTTCTGCCAAAAGCAAAACGAAGAGTCTTAGTTACACTTTGCAGCAAAGCAACATAGCGGTCAGCATACAGCTGACGACAAAGCTAGCCCACTCAGCGATTAAAAAAGCGCTACCGGACAACTCCCTGCCCATGACGTAGAATAGAACGCTGCTTACCGCCATGCTAACAGCACCGATTAGCATAACAATACCGCCCTCCTTAGCACGCTTTTTTAAAAGACAATCGTCTTCATTAAGCGCGTATAAGACGCCAAAGATGTAGAACACAATCCCTATTAGGAAAAAATAAAGTGTTATTCTTACAAGGGACTTATCGCTGGTGATGGCGACAGGTAACAAAAACATTGCCGCAACGGTCATACCGGTTCCGGCAAACAAGCACAGCGACTTCCAAAAAGAGCCGTTGCAATTTTTTTTCATTGTTTTCATAATAACTTTTTTTTAATTAATAATACATTTTTTCAAGAAGTATAATACCATAAAATCAGACCAATTGCAACAAAAAAATCCCTCTCCGGTTTTCATACGCACAATCTTCCCAAACTTTTCTCTTAAGCCCGCTTGTCCCGCAACCTCCCCTCCACAAGTTATGATAAGCACCGCTGTCGGTCACTTTCCCCGAGAGCGATTCAGTCGTTGGTAAGCGACTTGGCGGTAACGCCAACAAAGCAAAGCTTAGCTCTGGCTTGCCCGAACTTAAGTGAGAAGTACATACAGTCACGTGACCCGACCGACGACAAGCTTCCCCCGTACGGGTAGCACCATTTGGGAGCTCAATCACAACAATTTAAAAACTAAAAATATCTCCTCTTAAGGAGCTATTTTACAATGGGTGGGACTAAGTTTATCCCCCAAAAACGATGAAATTTTGCAAGTCCGCCCCACAAAAACACCATCGTTCCGGCACTAAAAAACTCGAGATTTGAGTCAAATAATCGCGGATGTCCACCAAAGGACTTCCATCGCTCACAAAAAAACGGAGCTTTCGCCCCGCTCTCAAAAACGCTAAAATTTTGCGAGTGAGCCCCAAATGTCCTGCTAGGAAGGGAAGCGTACATAGAAGTACGTGACCCGACCGACGACAGGCTTCCATTTGGGAGCCCAATCACAAAATTTTACGTTTTTTACTTCAATTCAACTTTAGCGCCAGCAGCTTCAAGCTTAGCCTTAATCTCTTCAGCTTCAGCCTTCGGAGCGCCTTCTTTAACAGTCTTCGGAGCGCCATCAACCAAATCTTTAGCTTCTTTCAAGCCAAGAGAGGTGATACCACGGATTTCTTTAATTACATTGATTTTGTTTGCGCCGGCTTCAACGAGAACAACGTCAAATTCGGTCTTTTCTTCAGCAGCGGGAGCAGCAGCGCCAGCAGCAGCGGGAGCTGCAACTGCAACTGCAGATACGCCAAACTCTTCTTCGAGAGCCTTAACGAGATCAGCAA
>JAGAZZ010000028.1 GCA_017939155.1 Alphaproteobacteria bacterium
GGGACGCTTGTTTGCTACGCTAAGCAAGAGGCTAAGACCTGCGCCGACTACGGCTATGTCGCTTCTTGCCCAACAGGTCAGACCGGTACCGCCCACTCCGTCAAACTCGGCTCCACTACCTCCACCTGCTACTCGGATTGTAAGGCTAGCTACTTTGAATATACCGTTGTGACTTTAACTAATTCAAATAACTTATACGTTAAATGTTATGAATCTTCCACAAGTACGGATTCACAAAATATTGGTTCTTTGACAATCTCGTTTTCTGGTACACCAAATCCAAATTGTACGAGTTGTCATTGTCCTAGCAAAGATGCAACAATTCAATGCGGTAAAGATGGTACATATATCATAAATCTAAGCGATGTTAATGCCAAAAATTGCTATAATTGGAGTGATATTGATTCCGTTAGTTGTGATGATGGTAAACAAGTTGCGAACTCAAGTGGCGATATCATAACTTGTAATGGGAAAAAGATTAAGTTTTGGTTTTAACTTAAACAACATACGCATTAGGTATATTACTCAGCCTCATACGTTGGAGTTTTCAACCGTAAAATATGAGGCATAAGACCTAAAGAGTAAAATGATATAGCAAATTTGAAACATAAACAAAGCGTGCTTACGCATGAGTTATGGATTGCAAAGGCTACGTATGACTAATATCTAGCACTTCATAATGACTCCAGACAGGAAAGTGCTACTGAGTATTTTTTTTACATCTTTGAGGCGTAATGAATTAAATTTATTTAATTATGCTAAAAATAATCCCCCCCCTTCAAGGCTTGAAGGGTCTAGTTGTTACCCTCAGCTTCTAACAAAAATGAAAAAATCGCTTGAAAATCGTTTCAAAAATGATACGATAAAGAGTATAAAATGATACGATTTGAGGGAAAGATGTATAATAAAAGACAAGAAGCAATCTTAGCGTTTATCAAAAGCCATAAAAGCACAACGCGCCAAAAAGTTCAAAATTACATTGAACAACTGTTTGATAAAACATCAAAAATAACGATTTTGCGAGATTTAGAACTATTGTTAAATGATGGTTTAATCATCAAATCCGGCAATGCACGGGCGACAGAATATCATCCGGCTATCAGCACAGAGTTGCTGGAAGCGATTGATGTTGAAACATATTTTGCTCAAGAAGCCGATTCGCGAAAACTTAAATCTGAAAAGTTTAATTTTGAAATATGGTCGTTGCTGACAAATCTTTTGACCGAAAAAGAAAAAGCAGACTTTCAACAGCTTAACCAAAAATATTTGCTCAATAAAGCAAAATTGACCCCGACGATTCTGCATAAAGAGCTTGAACGCCTGACAATTGAGCTTGCGTGGAAATCTTCCAAAATTGAGGGAAATACTTATACTTTGTTAGATACGGAAAGGCTTTTGAAAGATAATGTTTCTGCCAAAGGCAAGAGTAAAGCTGAAATGCAGATGATTCTCAACCATAAAAAAGCATTGGATTATTTGATTGACCGACCGGAATATTATAAAGAGCTATCATTATCCAAAATTGAGGATATTCACCGGCTGTTAGTCGATGGTCTTGATGTGTCGTTAGGAATAAGGCACAATGTGGTCGGAATTGTCGGCACAAATTATAAACCGATAGATAACGCTTTTCAGATTAAAGAAGCCTTGCAAGAATTAATAAAAATTATCAATCAAACCGAAAACCCGCTTGAAAAGGCGTTGCTTGCTGTGTTGATGATTGCATATATCCAGCCTTTTGAAGATGGTAATAAAAGAACTTCGCGGATTTTGGGCAACGCTTTGTTGCTTGCGAATAATTATTGTCCGCTTTCTTATCGTAGTGTGGACGAAGTGGAATATAAAAAGGCAATCATTTTATTTTACGAACAAAACAATGCCTCATATTTCAAACAGTTGTTTTTAGAACAGTTTAAGCAAGCAGTTGAGAAATATTTTTAAGAGTGAAAACCTGATGTTTGGAGCTTTGCTCCAAACATCAGGGGGATTAGGAAAATTACTTTTAGGACTCTAATGTTCCGTTCCCTTAAAAATTAGGGAGGGGTATCCATATAGAAAGGTTAACTCAATAACCTAGTCCTTAACAGACAGCGTAACCGTTTTAGAATAACTTTCATGACCTTTGATTTTGAATGTTACTGTACAATCCGGTTGACCTAGCACCATAGTCTTAGAGTATTCATAACGATTTTTACCGCCTTCCTGTTTTACAACATTTTCGTTTCCACATTTAGTTTCAGATATAATATATATATCCTCAGATGTAGGCGCGCCGGCAGTTGCAACAACATTTATAACGTCTATGCTAGTATATTTCGTATCACGACAATTTATAGTATTACCTGAAACCTTAGGCTTATAATGAGATGTACCGCCTCCTACGCACTCTGTCATAGTTGTGTTAACATCAATCCAATAATCGCTTGAGGGTGAAGAGCTCTTTTTCTTATAGCAAGGCTGACCTAATACATAATTTGAACTAGCATTTGGTTTAAATTGTAGTTGCGCCTTGCAATAATCCGGGTTGCTAGCATAAGTTCCAACCGCTGTAAAACCATTGTCGGTATTGCAACCGGTACAATACTTACATGATGTACCATGATAATTTTCTGAGGTACAATTAAAGATATTATCAACAGACCCCGTGCATTGTGTGTGGTTTGATGTTACACCATAACCTAGATATTTGCAGGATGTTACTTTATAACAATTACCTGATTTAGAATAATTAAAATGCGAATCACTTGGCTTATCCTCGAAGTAACCGTCTGGACAGCCTACAATTTGACAATCCGAGTAGCAGGTGGAGGTAGTGGAGCCGAGTTTGACGGAGTGGGCGGTACCGGTCTGACCTGTTGGGCAAGAAGCGACATAGCCGTAGTCGGCGCAGGTCTTAGCCTCTTGCTTAGCGTAGCAAACAAGCGTCCC
>JAGAZZ010000029.1 GCA_017939155.1 Alphaproteobacteria bacterium
GTTCTCTTACGAGACGTTCTTCCGCCCTTCCTTTTCCTTTTTATCTTATTCTTTATATTTTTTCACTAACAATTACGAGGTGCATGGCGTCAGCCATACGCAACCGTGGTAATCCATAATCCGGTGACTTCAGTCACGCAAATTCCAACAAAGCAACGCTCTGCGTTCAGTCATGGATTGTACCGCTACGAAAAGCTGCGCTTTTCTACTTGTACGAACAACTAAGTGTTGCTGCGTTCGCTATGCTCGCTAGCAACACTAAGAGAAGTTTGCTTCGGTTATTGCCTTACGGCTTACCTCGCAATGACTCCAAAAAAGACAGGCTTTTCCCTCCGCGAACTAATTCACAATTTAGCACGCCCCCCAAAAAAATTGTGGATAAAAAATTTTTTTATTGTAAAATATATAACATTGTATATCTTCAGCTTGAAGCACGGTCTTAAGTCCTTTTCCGTGCGTTTCGCCGGGTCGTAAGAAACCTGTATACGCTGTACGGCGCTGATATATCGCCGTCAAAATTGTTAGCTGGAAATCCTGCAAACAAGAGCATATATCCCCGATTGTGGCAACATGGTCGGGGAGCTCCTGGCGATAAGGGGATTTTTTTATCACCAAAAACCGGAGGGCCAAATTACAGCGTATGGCTTCTTAACTCACCCGGCCACCTGCTCATTGCATGGTGGTTTTTTCATA
This sequence comes from Alphaproteobacteria bacterium, assembly GCA_017939155.1. Lineage (GTDB taxonomy): Bacteria > Pseudomonadota > Alphaproteobacteria > RF32 > CAG-239 > CAG-267. The sequence continues at coordinate 694 of JAGAZZ010000029.1, forward strand.
TATTTTCCGGTAGTTTTAACAATTTCCTCTCAACAGACACAATAAAATAAGCACAAAAAATCACAAGGGAAAGCCTATTTCATCTTTCCCATGAAACCACAAATCAAACCAAAAACAAATTTTTAATATTCTTCGCCCAAACCGAAACCGCCTTCGTTGTCATCATCAAGCATCGAGGTACCGTCATCGCCGATAACCCGTTGCGTATCATCAAAGCGGAAATTAGATTTCAAGGCTTCCGTAATCACAACTCTGTCGTCCAATCCTGCCGGTTTGCCGGTTTTGGGGTTAACTCTGACAAAGCGAATTCCCTCCGGCACACGAAATTCTAAATCCGGCTTGTCTTTAAGGGCTTCTTTCATAAAATCATAAAAAATCGGCAAGGCGGCAGACGCACCGGTTTCAATCCGCCCGAGTGTTCTCGGGTCATCAAAACCGACATAAATTCCCACCACCATATCCGGCGAAAAGCCGATAAACCAAGCATCTTTGTTTTGGTTTGTCGTCCCGGTTTTGCCGGCTAAATTACGCCTTAATTGCGCCAGTCTCGCCCCGGTACCGCGCACCGCCACACCTTGCAAAATCGAAACCATCTGATAAGCGGTCTGCTCGTCCAAAACTCTCACCCGGTCATCGCTTATTTCCGGCACCTCCATCTCTTCGCTGTAATGCGCCGCCTTGCACCCCAAACAATGGCTGTCATTGTTTTTATACAAGCTTTTGCCAAACCGGTCTTGAATCTGCTCAATCAAATACGGAGAAACTTTCATTCCGCCGTTAACAAACGCCGAATAAGCCGTTGTCATATCAATCAACCGTGTGTCCCCCGCGCCCAAAGACATAGACAAGAGCTCGGGCAAATTGTCCATCACGCCCAATCTTCTGGCCATTTCAGAAACTTTTTTCATCCCCAAATCCTGCGCCAAGCGCACGGTCATCAGGTTTTTGGATTTTTCAATACCTTGTCTGAGCGTGGTTAAACCCGAAAAGCCTTTGGAATAGTTAGACGGTTTCCAAAGCGGCAACCCCGGTCCTTGGTCAAGTACAAACGGCGCGTCCAAAATCAAATCCGTCGGCGAATATCCCGCCTCAAGCGCGCTGACATACACAATCGGCTTAAAGGTAGAACCGGTTTGACGATAAGCTTGTGTCGCCCGGTTAAACTGCGATTTATCAAACGAAAAACCACCAACCATCGCCAAAATTTTGCCGTTATGCGGGCTCATCACCACCATTGCCCCTTCAACATCGGGCACTTGTCTGAGTTCAAACACGCCGTCTTTAATCTGCTCAACATAAATCACATCGCCTTTTTCAAGCACATCGCCAACCTTTTTCGGCGCTTCGCTGATTCGCTGGTCTTTAAGCGTCTTTCTTGCCCAAGAAAGGCTTTTTAAACTAATCTCGCCATCAGCGCCCTCAATAGTTTCAATCTCGGCCTTATCATTGGCAACGCTTAACACCACAGCCTTTTTCCAACTTTTTTCCGCCCCTTTGGGAAGCTCAACTTTTTTAAGCTTTTCCAGATAATCTCCCTCAAGGTCAATTTTAAGCCCGGTGCGGCGATAGCCGTGTCGGCGGTCATAATTCATCAACCCCTGGCGAAATGTTTTTGTTGCCAGTTTTTGTAATTCCGGGTTAATTGTCGTGCGCACCATTAAACCGCCTTCAAACACTGCTTCTTCACCCAAGCTTTTAGCTAAAAGACGGCGCACTTCGTCGCTGAAATACTCGCTGTCTTCCAAATAGCCGAACTTGCGCTCCACCGTTTCAAGCGGTTTTTCCTGAGCGATTTTAGCTTCCTCATCAGTAATATAGCCGTCTTCGTTCATCCGCCCGATAACCCAGTTGCGTCTGGCAACGGCGGCATCATATTTTTTCACCGGATGGTAGTTGTTCGGTCCTTTGGGCAGAGCCGCCAAATAAGCCGCTTCTTCAATGCTTAGCTCATCAAGCCCTTTATTGAAATAATTAAGCGCCGCCGCCGCCACACCGTAGGCGCGATTGCCCAAATAAATCTCGTTAAGATAAAGCTCCAAAACGTGCTCTTTGGAAAATGCTTTGCTGATTCGATACGCCAAAACCGCCTCTTTAACCTTTCTTGTCAACGAGCGTTCGGAAGAAAGTAAAAAGTTTTTCGCCACCTGTTGCGTAATCGTTGAGGCACCGACCATCCGCCGCCCTTGCGCATAGTTTTTAAAGTTGGTTAAAATAGCGCGCGTAATCCCTAAAAAGTCAATTCCCGGGTGCGAATAAAAATGTTTGTCTTCTGCGGCGATGAAAGCGTTTTTCACTAAATCGGGAATTTTATTTTCCGGCACGAAAATTCGCTTTTCTACCGCGTATTCCATCAAAACCTGCCCGTCCCCGGCATAAAGTCTGGTCGTAACCGGAGGCTCGTATGTTTCAAGGCTTTTATAATCGGGAATATCAAACCCGTAAGTGCGAAACCATATAAAAACGCCCGCCACTAAAAGTACCGCCAAAAGTAACCCGAAACTGATAAGATTGAGCACAAACTTATACATCAAAAGCCCTCAAAACAAAAAAAAGTTCTAAAAAAATCTCATTTAATATAACGAACTTCTTTTCTTTGGCAACCTATAAATAAGCCTTATCCCCTAAAACAAAGCATAAAAAAAGCGACCCGAAAGCCGCTCTTTTTTATTCTCTGTTTATCTGACTTTAACCTCGCGGCAAACCGTCCGGCAATTGCTTTGTTGCATAGCACACGGCTGATAGGTATACGTCATAACCCGTGCCGGCACATCAACCACCTGATAACTGATTGTTTCTGTCTGCATCATCAGCTCCGGACAACCGCACTCGCAAGGCGCAGGCACAACCACAGGCTCCGGCTCACAATTACCCTCAACACAAGGAACAGCCTGCAGATAAACCTCTTTGGTGCATCCGGCAGCCATCAGCGCCAAACATAAAATATAATACGACTTCTTAAGCATAGTCCTGCTCCTTAAAATTAAAACTGCTTATTATAATAACCTTTTTTTGACAAAAGTCAAATCTTTTGCATTGACTAATTGAAAAAAAAGTATATATTTACAGGTGAAATACAATAATTATAGTTAATTTTTATTTAAAATTTTTATTTATGAAACAAAAAATTATTTCGCTCTTAGAGCGTAACAACACCGAAGAGTTACAAGCTTATTTTGACACCATGCCCGCCGGCAAACCGCTGGATAGTACTGATGAGCTCCTGCTTTTAGAGCATTTTTCCGAGCCCGTTCTCAAAAGCTACATCAGCCGCTTTCCGCTAAGCACGCAAGCCGAAGCGCTGTTTGTCAAAAAAGCCCCCGCCGCGTTAAGGCAGCTCTACATCAATTTGCACAGCCTGAAAGCTGAAACGCAAAATCTCATCATTAAGGAAAATCTTGAAGACGTTGCCGCAGATTTCTGCACCATGCGCACCTTTGAGGATATTCCCTTTTTGCTTGAGAATGGCAAGGTAAACGTTATTCACTCTTATCTTTCGAGGTATCCGCTGGAAAATGATGCTCTGGTTTTAACACTTCTTCATCACCAAAATTCCAGTCTGATGACGTGTTACATCAACAACGGGCGCTACATCAGCCCCACGGTTTTAACCGCCGTCATTGAGGAAAAGCACTTGGAAGTCTTCAAGGCGTTTTGTTATCGCCAGTACCGCACTTTCAAGAAAAAGGCACTTGCTCAAACTTCGTTTGACAAGCTCATTGAGCGTTTAGGCGCGCTTTATCTGCCCGAAACATTGCAAATTGAAGTCCTTAAAGCTTGTGATTGGCGCTTTGTCGAAGTGTTGCTCAAAACAACGCCACTGGCGCCGCTTGCACAAAAACTCCTGTTTGACCGCAAGTTTGACTACACTTGGCTCAAGCTTCACGTCACCAGCCTTTACGGCACCGGCGGCTATCGCTTCCAAAAAGAGTATGAACCCTTGCTGTTCAAAGCTTTAGCCACCAAAGACATGGATGAGTGCTTAACCGGCTTTCGCCATCAGGATGACACGGTTTTCGTGCAAAACGCCTCAGAAAAGGCTGTTTTGAAATATCTTGAAAGCTTTTGGCTGACAGATGACGCTCAGGTAGCGCTGATTGCCCGCGGCAATGCCACGCTGATAGCAAAGCTCATCTCGCGCTATTCGCCGTCGCACGGTCTGTGTTGGCAGGCAGAGGTCAAATTGGTGGAAATTTGCTCTCCCCAGCTTATCCGCTCCTACACCTCGTTTCACACGATGTGTTGCGAAGCCTTAAAACAGCTCGAGCAAAAATCTCCTGCGGAGTTGGAGTATTATTACTCACAACACCGCTATTAACACTAAAAAGCAGTCCCTTACCGGACTGCTTTTTTTGTAATCGCCCTCCCCGAGTCATTGCGGCTCGCAGGATAAAAAACGTCCGGTGGACGCTTTTTACCGAAAGCGATTCAGTTGTTAGATTGTGACTTGCCGTAAGGCAACCAAAACAATCTTTACAACTGGCTTGTCCGAACGGAGTGAGTAAGCCGTAAGGCAATAACCGAAGCAAACTTCTCTTAGTGTTGCTAGGGCGGAACAACCGACGCAACACTTAGTTGTTCGCGCAAGTAGGAAGATGCAATCTTCCGTAGCGGCGCAATCCATAACTAAACGCGTTAGCGTTGCTTATTCCCCCATAACCTATGCGAAGCATTCCTTACCCTGCAAATTTTTAACTTAACTTTAACCGCCTCAGTCCCTAAAAATAATCAAAGGGCGATGCAAAAAAACACCGCCCCCTGTTCATCTATCGTTTGATAGATAAGAACAATCGGAATTTCCTGATAATGATAATAATTCTTATTTTCATTATTTTTGCCTTTCAATAATATTGAAAGGGGAAAAACCTACATATATATCTTGACAAACAAAATATAATATGTTATCCTTAACCCAGAAATGAGTTAAAGACAAGGTTTAACCCCTTTCGGTTTAGGATATTTGCCGGTGTTGACGCACCGGCATAAATTTTATACTAACAATGATTCTAAAAGTCAAACAAAATTCAGCCCAAACAAATAACTCATCAAAACACACAAATTCCAACAAAGCAACGCTCCGCGTTTAGTCGTGGATTGCTTCGCACATATGGGCTCACGCCCGCTCGCAATTGTAGATGTTAAATAATTCGTTACATAAAAGAGTTATAAAAAAAAGTATCGTAACAAACCGAAAGGACAATCTACATGCAAGAGCTTCCGCTAATCAGTCGCACGTTGGCA
>JAGAZZ010000030.1 GCA_017939155.1 Alphaproteobacteria bacterium
AACTCGTTGATACACAAGGCTTTGATGGCAATTTTGGGGCATTTTCAGAAGGGTCAAAAAAGTGGGGATTCGAACCGCATTTTCTTATTAAAAAACAAGGACTTAAACCGAAATTTAAGCCCTCTGTCTCAACTGGCTGGGGCGGCTGGATTCGAACCAACGAATGTCGGCACCAAAAGCCGATGCCTTACCACTTGGCGACGCCCCAACTCATTTGTGGTAAGCTCGCAACTTGCGAACAGAAACATATCTAAAATAAAAAAAATATAAATGCAAGCATTTTTTTGCGTATTTGTGAAAAAATATTTGAAATTCGGCATTAAACGATACCGTGTCATAAAATTTATATCAAAAAATCAGTAAGATTATAATGTTATGCAGTTAAAAAATAGCTGGACAAATTGATGTTTATAATATATACTATCTTCGTTTTCAAATTATTAATCATTAAAATTAAAAAAGTTATGGTTGTAGCAATTATTATTATCTTACTTGTATTCGTGTTTTTTATGAGTGCAACGGGGGGAAATGGGAACGGCATAGACGGCAGATGAACGACACTCATGATTTCGATTCATTTACTGAGGTCAAAGATAAGACCAAAGATTGGATTAAAAAGTTCCTTGATGAATGAAATGTTGTCGTGGTAAAAAATCAGTGGAGAATAAAAAAGAGCGCTTCCCCAAAGGATATGCTCTTTTTTATTATCCGCGTTTTAGCCAAAAAATTTATATCCAAAAATAGCTGGACAAATTGATACCTGCGATATATACTATCTCCGTTTTCAAATTATTAATCATTAAATTAAAGATTATGGAAGGTGAATATATTATTTTCTTTGCGATTCTGTGTTGTATTTATTTCTGCGCAAGGAACGGCGAGTGATTCTGTACTGTATTTATATGTGCGCAAGTATAGCCGACATAGCAGGTGCAGATTCAAATGATATTCTTTGATGAATGAAATTATGTGTTGGTAAAAATCAGTGAATAGATAAAAAGAGCGCATCCTCGAAGGATATGCTCTTTTTTATTATCCGTGTTGTAGCCAAAAAATTTATATCAAAAAATAGCTGGACAAATTGATACTTGCGATATATACTATCCCCGTTTTCAAATTATTAATCATTAAAATAAAAAAATTATGGTTTTAGCTATTGTTATTTTAGGAATTTTTCTGGTTTGTTTAGTGGCATGTAAGAAGACAGCCGACGCTGATGGTTTCGATACATCCGCTTGGGCCAAAGATTTGTTTAAAGATCTCTTTGATGATTAAGGGAAGAAATAATATCTTGATAAGAAACTTAATCAGTAGGACCAATAAAAAAGCACCATCTTTATGAACTTTCCTCCGGAAGTTGGACAGTTTATAACAGATGGTGCTTTTTTTATTATCCGCGTTTTAGCCAAAGCCAAACAACAAAAAAATCAGCGTGTAACTCAAAACAACTCTTTACACAATAAAAAACAACGTTATATTGCAGCCGAAATAATTATAAATGGAGAAGATAATGCAGTTTTTTCAAGAATTCAGTATGCGGGAATTAATATCGGCTTTTGTTGTGCTATTTGCGATTACCGATGTGCCGGGCAATATCCCGATTGTGATAAGTATGCAAAATAAAGGTATAAGAATCAGCGCCCGCCGTGCCGGTTTGTATTCTTTGTTTTTATTGATATTTTTCTTTTATGCTGGAGAAGCGTTTTTAAAGCTTTTCGGGCTGGATATTTCTTCTTTTGCAATAGCCGGTTCGCTGATTGTCTTTTTAATCAGTATTGAGATGATATTGGATGTGAACGTCTTTTGCGAGGGAGCCGAAGTTTCCGGCGATGCAACAATGGTTCCGGTGGTCTTTCCGCTGTTTATCGGAGCCGGTGTGTTGACGGCGTTGTTGTCGATTCGTTCGCAATATTCGGATATAAATGTTTTGTTGGCGGTTTTAGCCGATAGTTTTTGCGTTTTTGGCGCCATAAGGTTATCCCGCTTTTTAAAAAGCATTTAAGTCAGGCCACCATCTACATCTTAAAGAAGGCTTTTGGGATGATTTTGTTGGCGATTTCGGTTAAATTGTTCATCACCAACGTCACTGTCCTGATTCATCAAATCAGCGCTTAAAAAGTGTATAATAAAAAATATAAACGCTTGACAATCAGGGCAAAGCGCGCCAAATTAAAAGAAACAAAGAAAGGGATAAAATGTTAAATATCGTTATCAACATCTGTTGCTGTAAGGCCTCTTAAGCTCTCGCTGCCGGAGTTGTTTTAACGTATGAAAACATAAAGGGCAGTTTCTAAACTGCCTCTTTTTTTAATATAGGATAAGGAAAACGAAAATGAGCGTCTATTTATATAACACCAAAACCCGCAATAAAGATGAGTTTAAACCGCTGTCAGACAAACAGGTAACAATGTATTGCTGTGGACCGACAGTTTATAACTATGCGCACATCGGCAACCTTCGTACCTATATTTTTGAAGATTTGCTTGCTAATACCTTGCGTCTGGCCGGCTACAAAGTTAAACACGTGATGAACGTGACCGATGTCGGACACTTGACAAGTGATGGCGATGAGGGCGAAGATAAAATGAAAATCGCCGCCGAGCGCGAGCAAAAAAGCGTGTTGGAAATCGCCCGTATGTATGAAGACGCCTTTTTCCGCCACACCACGGCATTAGGCTTGAAACGTCCGACCATTGTTTGCCGTGCTACCGAACATATTAACGATATGATAGAGTTTGTTAAAGCTTTAGAAGAAAAGGGCTTTGCTTACATCTCAAACGGCAATGTTTATTTTGATACCGCTAAATTCCCGAGATACGGCTGCTTGTCAGGCCAAAACCGTGAAGACTTAAAACACGGCGCGCGCACCGAGCAGGATATGAACAAGCGTAATCCTTCAGACTTTGTGTTGTGGTTCACGTCTTCCAAGTTTGAAAATCAGATTTTGCAATGGGACAGTCCGTGGGGCAGGGGCTATCCGGGCTGGCATATTGAATGCTCGGCAATGTCAACCAAATATTTGGGCGAACGCATAGACATCCATTGTGGCGGAATTGACCATATTCCGGTTCACCATGAAAATGAAATCGCCCAAAGCGAAGCAAGGCTCGGACACGAATGGGTGAACTATTGGGTGCACATGGAATTTTTGAATAACAAATCCGGCAAAATGAGCAAGTCCAAAGGCGGGTTTTTAACGCTTGATACTTTGGTTGAAAAAGGCTATTTGCCGGTGCACTATAAATATTTTTGCTTAACTTCACACTATCGCAGTTCGGCAATTTTCTCAGAAGATGCGATGGACGCCGCTAAAAAGGCTTATGAAAACTTGGCTGATTATGTCGCCGAGTTCAAAGCAAACGCCGAACCGCTGACAGCTCTGGAGCAGACAGAATTAGAAAGCTTGAAAACCGAGTTTAATAACTATCTGTTTGATGACCTCAAAACCCCGCTGGCACTGTCTTATATGTGGGGAGTGGTTAAAGATAATAAAAAGTCTGCAGCCCTGCGCTTGGCGTTTGTAATGCACGTTGACGGCGTGTTGGGCTTGTTCTTAAAAGATATTGCGGCTAAAAAGCCTGCGGCAGTGGAAGTAACCCCAGAAATTGCGGCTTTGTTAGAACAACGTGCCGAGGCAAGAGCCGCTAAAGACTGGGCAAAGTCAGACGAAATCCGTGACAAGCTTGCGGCATTAGGCGTCGGTGTGAAAGATTTGCCGAATAAACAAATCGAATTAATCAAGTTATAAGGAGGCAAAAATGCAGTCAAACAAAGTGGATTTAAACAAAATAAGCTTTGAAGAAGCGCTCTTAGAACTTGAAAATATTGTCCGTGAGTTGGAAAGCGGACAGATTAAACTAGATGATGCCGTAACCGCTTATGAAAAAGCCGTGGCGCTCAAAAAAATCTGCCAAGACAAGCTTGCCGCGGCAACCTTAAAGGTTGAAAAAATAGAAGCCGGACTGGACGGAACGCTCAAAACCGTTCCCTTGGACAATGTTGAAGCTTAACAAAGGAGTGCCTCTCTTTTTTTCTCTCGTCATTGCGAGGAGCTTTAGCTCCGTGGCAATCTCAAGAGAGCATGGAAAATAAAGTGTGACTGCGTCACCGGTTTGTAGATTGCCGCGGCGATATGTGACTGGTGTCACGCGCCTCGCAATGACTCGGAGAATGAGGAAAGTTTGGAAACGTAAACAAAGGACTATTATATGACTGAAATCGAACAAATCTTAAGCACCTATTCGCAAAAGTTTAATGCAGAACTGGAACGTTATTTTCCAAAAACTGCCGCTCCCGAACATCGGGCAATGGAAGCCATGCGTTATAGTTTGCTGAACGGCGGCAAACGCTTGCGCCCGTTTTTGTTGCACCAAACGGCTTCGTTGTTTGATGTGCCTTATGAAACAGCGCTCCCTGTGGCGGTGTCGCTTGAAATGTTGCACACATATTCGCTGATACATGATGACCTGCCGGCGATGGATAATGATGACCTGCGCCGCGGTAAACCGACCTGCCATAAGGCATACGACGAGGCAACGGCGATTCTTGCCGGTGATGGTCTTTTAACCTATGCGTTTGAGGTGTTAAATTCGGCTCATATCACAGATGCTAAAAAAGTTGAGCTAACCTTGATGTTAGCTCAAGCCGCCGGGGCGAAAGCGGGGATGATAGCCGGGCAGGTGTTGGATTTATATACCGATTCTCATAAGCTGCACGCTAACGCCGAAGACATCATCAAACATACCGAGGAGCTAAAAACCGGCTGTTTGTTGCGTTATCCTTGTGAAGCCGGAGCGGTTTTGGGCAACGCCACTAAAGAGGAAAAGAATCTTTTAATAAAATTTTCCCGCAACTTAGGCATTGCCTTCCAAATTACTGATGATATTTTGGATATTAAAGGCGATGAAAAGGTAGTCGGTAAAACCTTAAAGAAAGATAAAGCCCAGCATAAACTGAATTTTGTCAGTATCTATGGGGCTGATAAAGCCTATGAAATCGCCGTTGATTTGATAGAAGAAGCCGAAAGCCTTATCTCAACTTTTGGGCAAAAAGCCGATAACCTAAAAAATTTGTCAAGATATTTTTTAACAAGAAATTACTAAAATGTGACATTTTTGTTACAAAAATCTCTTGCCAAACCCTCAAAAATCTGATATACTCCCTTATATAAGAAGAAAGTGAATTATTATAACGGAGGAAGATATGGTAAAAGAAACTAAAAAAGGCGTCAACGGCAAAGCGTTCGTTTCAGCTCTTGATGAATGCCAAACGGCAGAAGATGTTTTCGTCCTCTTAAATAAGGCGATGGATAGAGAAACCTTAAAAGACCGCGCCGGTCATGTCAACGATAATGATTTAATCAACGCTCTGCACGCGCAAAAAGCCCGTTGCAATATTGAGCTTGGCTATCGAACCTCGCATGAAGATTGTGTAACCATGGCAGCGCAACGTTATCAGCAGATGACGGGTAAAGGTGTAAAGTTCTTCAAAGCCGAACTTAATAAATTCCAAACCAAAGAACAAACTAAAGAGAAAGGTCTGAATCTTGCCGTGATGGCAATGCGTGGACGCGGAATGTCAGCTTAAATAACAGTTTTTCATTTATTACACACCAAAAAAAACATCTCTGTTATGAGAGATGTTTTTCTTTTTACCCCAAGCACTAAGCTTTTCTAATAAATATTTTTGCCAAATCGGTTATCTTGACGGTCACCCTTAAAAAACGGCAAAGTAGCAATAAAGAATAAGAGGTAGAGTGCGACAGAAATTGTTAAGAAAACTAATATTAAGTTGATGTCGCCCAAATCAAGCCGAAAATGACGAGACACCCAAAAGATACCCGCCAAAAGTCCCACGAGGATATATGCGTAAACAACCCGTTTAAAGCTCCAGTTGAGGTCATGACAGCGGCGCGACATTAAGGCAAAATTCGGAATGATGTAATAAAACGACATAAACAAATAAACGACAATATCGAAAATTTCATTAGATAGAGCACCGGCAAGAATAGCAAGTACAATATTTAAGCCTAAGGTCATAATGCAAAACGCCCAATACTCACTTCTTGAGGCTCTTCCCTTAAACTTAGCGTAATTTCTGCCAAAGAGGTCGGTTCTAAAAAATGTCCACCAGGAACTGTCTGCCGGCAGACTTTCAACAAGTGATGGGTGTGTTGGAGAAAGTTCTTTTTCCATCATAAAATCCTTTCTGTTGATGTAAATAAAGGTTCGTTTTTTTTCAGCAACTTTACATTTATTTAACGGTTTGATTTTATGATTTTAAATATCAGCAAAAACTGCTGAAAAAAAACGAACATTTTTTTTCAGCAGCAAGGCGAACTTTAACTAATAAATATTCTTCCCATATTTGTTATCTTTATTTTCTCCTTTCCAAAACGGCAAAAGGAAATTCGGGATAATCAAAAGACTAAGCCACGCGCTCCACCCCAAATCATGAAAACGTCTGAAGCCGACCGCCATCATCGGAATCGAAAAAAAGAAATTAATCGCCTGCCCGATATTGATAAAAGCACTTAGTTCTTCAAGCGAAGCCGTTTCATAATTGAAATCCAAAACATAAACTGCCAAAAAACTATAAATAAAAGCTGTTAAAAACATCAACACCAAAGAGCTCAATGTCACCACCCACCACTCTTTGCGCGAAGCTCGCCCGCTAATATCAATAAAATGAAGACTGCCGAATGCCGCCTTAAAAAAAGCCCACCAGCTCAAATTCGCGGGCAGACTTTTTTTAGTATATTTTGCTGTTTTCAACATTGTTTACTCAATGCAGCAATCAACCGCTTTTCTGACAAACGCTTTCATCTTCGAAAACGCCGTTTTCGGTTCAGCAGTCACTTCTTCATCTTTAACCTCAGCAACTGTTGCCAAAGGCGCCGCCGCGTTCACTTTCTCACTAATGCGTTTAATATCTTCCACGCTATCTTCCAGCCACTTCATCTCCGACACATCAAGCATATTCATATTCAAGCCCCAAAACAGGCAATAAAGGTCGTAT
>JAGAZZ010000031.1 GCA_017939155.1 Alphaproteobacteria bacterium
CCTTCAACGACTTGATTTATTTGTTGCTCTATTACCATATTAATTAAAGAGCCTTGCAAACCTGACAAAAACCCGTTTATATCAATCAATTCTGAAAAATTAAACCCTTGGGTTGTCATTAGTTCTATCTGATTAACTTGTTGGCTGACTTTAGCCTTGGCATCTGTTATTCGTTGCAGAATATCGCTTATTTTAGCACTAATTTGTCCCGGGTCAATCATTAAAGCTGAGGCAGGTTGCGCATTGCTTATGAGCATCATTACTATTAAAAATGTTTGTATTTTTTTCATAACCGTTCCTTTTCTATACCTACTCATTTGCTTTGTTGCGTTAACTCTGCTGTTGCCTCGGCTCCTATCATATAGGCGCGAAGTTCCAAAATGCGCGCTAAGCGGCTATCTGTAAAAATAGCGACAACGTCTTGGGCATACAATATCTCTTCCAAGTTATCGTTTTGGAAGTCTTTTTTGTATAATTTTCCGTCTTCTTTCTGAATACTGTTACGTGTTGTTATCCCTTTGGCAAACATTGTGGATAATTCATCTGTAACAACAGCATTGTTATCTTTACGATTTTTGCTTAAATTTTTTATATCTTCCCCTTGCCCTCTTTTGTAAATGTAGGTTTGCATAACATCTGTTATCAAAGATTCACTTTTTATTTTACTTAAATCGCCTTTAGCTAATGCTGAACCAGACATTACCTTGATGTCTTTAATTTTACGTTTTACAAATCCAGCCGCATCGATTCCGAGAGCTTTATATGCATCTTTATCGCATTTCAAAGGATTACTAAAACACCCTTTTCCCGCCTCAAACCCTTGCTTTGCTCTTTTTTCAAGGTCTCTTTTCTTTTTTGCGTATTCATTAGCTTTATTTTTTAGTTCTTTAGCAAGCTCGAGGACAGATGGAACTTTTGCTATCGGGTCGATAACTGCATAACTGCTTTTGGCGCACATAAGCATTGATAAACACAATATTATTATGATTTTTTTGGTCATTGTTCTTCTCCCCCTTCTGACTTCCCGAAGTATGAATAATCCATTGTGCTTAAATCTTTTGCAATTTCAGCTTGTAAGTTTTGGGCATCAGCTTCAATTATGGTTAGGAGTTGTTGCGTTGCATAGTAATTAACTTCTGCTCCGGCGGCATAATCATCTCTTGCCGTTGTTGCTTCTTTTAATCCTTTTTGAAGGCTGATAAGATTGGTTTCCTGTGCCTCAGGCTTATAGTCGTCACTTGACCTTATATTATTCATAACTGCTCCGGCCAGCATATCAAAAGAACTATCAGTCATAGCTTGAGATTGTTTTCTTTGCCACAATTTTTTCGTTTTTTCATCACCTTTACCTTCACCACGTCCGGCATTTAAGGCATATTTATACATACAATCAGCAATCGTTGTTTCGGCCTGCGCGATTTTTGTCTTGTCATACTTGTCTGTTGGCGCTAAAGAAGCATCATCTGCCTTTATCTCACAATGTTGCAACATCATATTCGGAAAAACGGCTTTTTTTTCTTTTTTTTCCCCAACGTCAACCTCTACCAAGTTTCCAGCTTCTTCCGCCGGGACGTATTCATAACGATGGTCCAGATAAAGCGTTTCTAAATCTTTAAAGCGTCTGACCACTTCTTTAGCGCGATATACGGCATCAACGCTCCTCACATCGCTCCAAAGACGTACTGCTTCAAAATCTGCTAACCCCATCAAAATATTTGCGTTGCGCGTTTGGTCTATATCTTGCAGCATATTTGTTAAGACACGCCAGGTTGCGTTGTCATTGTCTTCATCTTCAATATCCAACCACATTGCAACATTTTGCTTTATTTTGCTTATGTTAACGATATTTGCGATACTGTAATCTTCAAACAAATGTTTATAAACTCCGTCTTTTTCGTAGCCTTTATCTTTATAGACCTCTTCCATTTCATACGGGTTACAATCTTTATCTTCGGGACCAGGATTTCCTTGACACCAATATTCCTTTTCGGTTTTGGCGGCGCTAACACAATCACGAAAATCTTGCATTTTTTCTTCTATATTTTTAACTGTTGAAAAATCACGTTTTTTACATTCAAACTCCTTTGAATATAAAAAACGTTTATCACTATCCTCAGCATAAACGCCGGTTAGAAAAATTCCCTCATGATTTTCTTGATAATTAAAAGCAAATTTTTGCTTCGATAAGATATCCGAAGCACTATTTTGCTGCGGTTCGTCCTCGTCTGAGTAATCTTTGTTATTCCCTATGCTATTTAAGATATTTTCTTTCAGATTAACAATATCACCAGAGATTTCATCAATTTTTGCGACTATCCTTTCAACATCGGCTTTATTTATCACGCTTGATGACGACGCAACATTTTGCCTGAAAATCTTTCCGGCTCTTGTAAACTCTTCATTTGTAATCCGTTTGGCATAATAGTCATCTACGGCTTGGATATAAGTGTCATAAGCTGCGATGATTTTGCGGTCTTCTGCGGCGTATTTGCTCTCCGCTTCGGATAAAATGACAACTGCGTCTTGCTCTAACTTTTTGATTTTGGCTTTAATATCTGCTGCCTCATCCAAAAGTTGCTGTTTCGTATTTTCATCTAACTCACTTTCTGCCGTAACAGCGGTTACTAAATCCTCTACTGCTTGATTAGCATTTGCCAAATTGGTTGTGATTGCTGCTTTTGCACCATTAAACAGTTCGTTGTTTTGCTTTACATTGTTTTGATGTTCAGCTTTTGCATCCTTGATATTTTCCAATAATTCATCTTTATCTACGCCTTCTTCAATTCCATTTTCAGTGTCATCAGTAACTTTTTGTACCAGTTCTTCTTCTATTTGGCTTGTTTGGGTTGTTTTTTTAGTAGTTGTAGCAAAGATTGAGCTAACATTGGTCACACTCTTAACAGATTGTTTAGTAATATTATCAGCTGCGTCTTTAATTTTTGCCATCATTCCGTCAAGTTCTGCGGCATACTTCATCATGGAATTGGCTTGGTTACCTATCGCTGTGAAAGTTTCCGTATAATTATTGATTTGGGCTTTAGCTATGTCTATTTGCTTTAATCCTGTGGTAATACTGTTTGTAAAGGAGGCAATTTGTGTCATATCGATTACAGGCCAAACAAAAGCAAACGCGGGATGCACTCCTAAAAAAGCAATGCACATTATATTGGCTATTAATATTTTTGCTGTCATTCTTTTTTTCATTGCAGTCTCCCTAATAATCTTATCAATCATCCGATTTTAATAATTTTTCTATGTTTGCTTTTAACTTATCGGTTTCATTCTGGACGATAACCGTTTCCTGCTGATATTTTTTAATTACGCTTATATCCGGAGCGGCATTGATTGAGGCGGCGCTGAGTTTAAGCTCATTGCCGACATTAATTACATCTGCTCTGTCAACATTGCCATTCAGATAAGCGATAATAACTTTTTTGTAGTTATTTAAGCCGTCTTCAATCTTTTCCTTATATTGCCGATTATAATTTTTTTTCGCACTTTCAACAATATCTATTCCCCATTCGGAAAGTGTTTGCTCTTTTTTTGCAAGCGTATCCACTTCTTTTTGCAAATCGTTTTTATGTTGTTCGGTTAATTTATCTGTCTGCACCAAAGCGCTTTTTAAGCTATTAAATGCTTTTTGGTTTATCTCGGCTGTTGCATTAAGGTTGCTTATGGCTAAATCGAGCACATCATTTGTTTGGATAAATATTTGAGTATTTTCTTCTTTTATGCTGTCAAAAGAAGTTAAAATTTCGTCTTTAAAAGTATCGGTAGAGCTTACTTCTTCCTCTTCCTCCTCTTCCTCAATACTAATATTTTCTTCTAACCAAGCTAATTTTATCTCACTTTTAGTCTGTATTTGAGATTGCCTACGACCTTTGTTTTTTAAAATACTTTCTGTCTGGTCTACAAATTGTCCTATCAATCCTTGATGAGTACCTTGCGTGTTTCCGAGTATACCAGGAAGCCTATCTACAATATTTTTATTACTACCAAGGTTATTGCTAATTGTGTTAGTAAGACTGCTCACCTCTCCGGTTATGGCTTCATTTAGCTTTGAGAGGTCTTGCCCGTAGGCTGCTATTGTTAGTATTGTATTGCCGATTGAACCAAGAGTATTGTTTAGTTCTTTCATTTGGGATTTTGCCTGATTTAGAGAATCTAACCCTGTTCTTATGTTGGAAATAATCGGACTAATCTCCTGAAAATCAAAAACAGGCCATAAAGACCATGCCGGTTTTGCCCATAGAGAAATGCAGCAAATAAAGATTGCATAATGCCGCTTATTTAACTTCATAATACTTCTCTCCCCTTAAAATAATACTTTCGTTATGGGGAATGGTAACATATTTTTTATTTTTTGTCAACATTTTTATTCCCCAAAACTATCAAGATTTAGATATTTAGTCACAAAGCCATCTTCGCCAAACTCTTTAACCAAACTATCCACCAGCAAAACATTTTTGATACCTGAATTGTATAATTTAAGGTATGGTCCGAGACCGCTTAAGTTTACATCCAGCACTACCGACTCCCCTTTACCATCATCAGCATCCGGACGTTTGAGCAAAATTGCATACGGACAGTCACGATATGATTTACCGCTGATAAAGTCATATTCGCTTTCAGTTAGGTTCCACTTTTCATACGATTCAGGTGTGGCTTGGGTATTTCTAAAGAAAATCATTGTTTTACATTGTCCGCGCACGGCATCACCAACGCCTAGAGTGTCGATAATATTAGGCTGTTGAAATGCACAGAGATAGGCTTGGCGTTTTTTACGTCCCTCTTGCAGACCTTTAATAAACGCATCTCTGAACATTTCATGCTTTAACATCGGTGCGGTTTCATCTATCATAACCAAAGCAGGAGAACCGGTTTCGGTACTTTCGGCGTGAATACGGTGCATAATATAACTAATTGAAGCCGCCGCCAAAATTTCATCGTCAAAAATTTCAGTAAAATCAAAGGCAACAAAACGGTTTGTGCTTAAATCCAAACTATCGTGTTCAGCATTAAAAATATTGCCGTATTGGTCAGGATTTACCCAGCGATATAACTCTCGGCGCATAGTTCCGGTCGGCGAGAAGCAGCTTTTATACAAATTACTTAAAACCCGCTCTTCTGGACGCAGATAATCAAAGGCGGTTGTTACGGCTCGTGCGGCTTCACGTTCAGAAAGCGCATCTTTTGCCATCGTAATTGCTTTCAACCAGTTACGCAAGAAAGCACGATTGCTCATTGTATCCCTTGAGTCAAACGGATTTAAGGAAACATTTTTACGCTCGCCGCTAAAGCCCACATATTTGCCTTTTGCCATGTGGGTAAAGATTTCCGCACCGCGGTGACGGTCAAAGAAATAAACTTTTAAGTCGCTATGACGCATTGCTTGACCAGCCAAGAAAGTTAACAATGTTGTTTTACCTTGTCCGGTCGGACCGACAATACAACAGTGAGCCACCGCTGATTCTGCCGCGGATATATGGAATTGGAAACGATACGGCGACCCGCTCATCGTCCTAAAGACTGTAATTGCCCCCTCGCCCCAGTCACTACGCGGCAAACCGGTTGATAACTGTTCAAATGATACAGCTAAAGACACCACGCGTGACAGATAGAAATATGTTCTGCCGCAGAGGTCATAGCCGGGAAACTGATTAAAAAATGTCGCTTGAGCAATCCAGTTTTCGCGCACAGGGGTTACGCTGAACAAACGGCATATTCTCTGAACCTCAGACTCACCAAATTCTATTTCCTTCAGACTATCACCCCTTAAAATAAAGCTCATGGAATATTCCACCAAAGACTGGTGGTCGGCATCGCTGTCTTCTATCGCCGAAAGAGCTTCGCTATATTGAGCAACTACATCAGAAGAAAAACTTGTCACTGTAGCCATTTTTTGCTGTTGGACAAGAATCATCCGCGCTTTAGGCTTAAATAAAGGATGAATGTTGTGCAAAACCGTCATCTCGCAATCAATAGCAAGCAATGAAGAAATCATTGCTTCATCCATATAATCACCGGAATTCCTTATCCCCATGGTCAGAGCATATTTTTCTTTACCGCCGGAAAAAAACTTTATCACACCTTCTTCGCCGGTAAAATGGATACCTTCGGCGCTTAACAGTTCTTTTAGTTGGTCACCTTGGGCGGTTCTAACCAAAGGTTTTGGCTTTGTAATGGGATTTAGAGCGCGCACAAACGGATAAATCGGACTAAATTCTGCCGAATCGTCTTCTTTTTCTTCAAGAACTTTTACACCATAATCATTTAAGTTTGCCAAAACCGACTGGGAAGCGTAATTGAGGTCTTTTACCGCGTCTTTACGGTCTTCCACAGAAATAATGATATAGTGGTCGTTTTTATAAACGCGGCTTAAACTTTTGCGCCAAGTGTCATCTACAATTTTTAACCATTTGTTGCCAAAATCATCTTTATTTTTCTCCATTTCGACACGTTCGCGAAAAGTCATAACTCGACAGGTTATTTGCATATCTGCCATATTATCAAGCCAAGCTTTGCGCGCTTCAAACATGGAAAGAACCGTTTCTTCACGGGCAGAGGTTAAATCGACCCCATCAATTTTGAATACCCGAACATAACTGCCATTACTGCAACGCAAAGTTACCCTATCAGATAACAGACTATCAAACGGCAAGAAATCGGACACGCGAGACTCTTTTGGCTGAGGCAAAACCCAAGTTCCTATTTTTGAAACAAGAGAAACAGCGATTGCCGCAGCCATAATAATACCAAAAGTGGCCACTAAGGCATCAGCACTTTGCAGCCCCTCTGTAAAAAGCGTATAAAAGTCAAAATTAAGGTTCAAATTTGTGTCCTTTCACCTTATATAAGTTTTGTGGCACAACGTTGGTTTGACCAAATGCCTGCAACATTCCGGAAAGATGCGGGTCTTTAGCGCCCAAAGCAACTACAACCAGATGCCCTAAAACAATTGTTACAATAAAGATTAACGGATTGACTTGCCAGATACCTATCCCCATAAACATAAAAGGGATTTGTATTCCGGCATTCAGAGCTGTCGGCAAGACAGGTCCCCAGAAGAGCTTTGGCGGATTAGCCACCGCTTTTAAGATTATATCTCTCATTTGTTATCCCCTCTATATTTATGAGGTTTATTATAACAAGAAATTCTTACAAAACTATTAAATTTAAAAAATTTATTTCAGCTTTAAGGTTGGAAAGTTATAAGCTACTGCTATGTCCTTCTGACACAACAGCGTCGTCTATCGTATCTTTAAAATTCAAACCAACATTTCCATCCACAATATAAACAATCATCGCCCCAACGCCGGAGAGGAAAAAAAGACAAATAAAAATATACCCCAAATGTTTGAAATTAATCTTGCCACTAATAGCCAAGAACGTGAACATTATGATACCAAAACCTGAAAGAACTATAGCCAGTTTACGAAAGCCTTCAGCAAAATCAGTGGTTTTCTTTGCCAACTCTTCAAACACATCAGCATAAGCCTCAGAATTTAACAAGACTAAAAACAAGAAACAGATTAATGAAAAACTAATGATTTTTTGTATCTTTTTCATAACTTTTCTCCTATTTTCCGTCCATGACACCCTCGGGAATTTCATTAGCCCCTTCGGGAGAGAACATCGTAACAAAACCAAGGCAAGCGCTGATAACGATTAAGCCGATAACAATGGCGGTCAACCATTTCCAGTTGATGTTACCAAAAAAACCGCCAATACAAACACAGATAATGCCTATTGCCGAAGCCGGATAAATAATCCGCCGCAGACCGGTAAATATTGTTTTTCCCGCATCTGTTAGCGCCTCAAACGCGGCAAACGCATCTGAAGGCATACTAATCACCAGTGCCAAAGCTAAAAACAAAATCAGCATTTTTTTATCTATCAGTTCAGACATCTCATCTCTCCTTTTTAGGGTTATTTTTATACTAGCACAAATATTAAAATTTTTCCAGCAAAAAAAGGAAGATAAATAATTTCCCATTTCATTGTTTTTACGTCATTTTCTCTCTTCGTAACAAAAATTTCATATTTGTTTAGAGTTTTAATTTTGACATAGAAAAACCCGCGTTATAAAACGCGGGTTATCTTTTTTGAAATGATGTGGCTTAGAAGTTACCTTCATCATTATTACCAAAACTATCTACGACAGGTCCGCCTGTTGCACCCTGTCCCATTTTATCACCAGTTGCATAGTTAACAATTGAACCTGCGGCAGCTAAGATAGCCAAACCTACAGCAAGCCCTGCAAACCATGTCCATTTTACTTTACCGAAAATAGCTTGGAACGCGATACCGACAAGACCAAAACCACCAACAATAAAGATAATCATTTTAACGTGGTTAAATACTTTAACAGCTTTACCGGCAGCTTTGTTCATAATACCATCCGCGAAAGACGGGTCAGCAAACATTACTGTGAAGACTAATGCTAAAGAGCATAAGAGCAACACTTTCTTTAAATTTCTCATTTCAGTTCTCCTAAATTTATTACACATCTTTACTTTAACGTATTTTTTTTAAAATTGCAAGTTTTTCGGAAGGTATCACATCTCAATTATCCAACTGATTTTATTTTATTTTTATTTCTGTAACAAAAGTTTCACACTTGAAAGAAGGGAAAACGAGGCTTTTTTTAAGACAAAAAAGGCGCTTAAACTTATTTTGTTGTTATTAGTTCAATAAATCTACTTGCTAACACCCTTTAACAATGATTAAAATATGGTTAATTTTTTAATACGCCTTGCGTTTATGTACCGGAGAATGAATTACCTATGTCAGGTATCAAGAATTTTATTATAGGGTTTAGCCTTTCTTTATTTAGCGTCACGCTTATCGGGCGGCTGCATTCTTCGGTCGACACTGAGATTAAAAAGTTTCCATCACAAAATATCAAAATTGATTTATTTAAGACAGCCAGTGCTTCCGTCATCCCGCAAGCAACACCTGCTTTGTTTGCCGAGATAAAAAAAGAATCTCTTATTCGTGATGATTTTTCAAAGACAACTTCTAACATCTCTCCTGAAGGAACGGAAGACGATGAAATTTTAAGTGTAAATGTTGATGGGATTATTCCAATTGAGTTTTCTTCTACCAACTTATCCGATGCTGAGATTTTATACCAAAGCGAAGACAACGAAAGTGCTATGCTTCCAACTGAAGAAATTATACAAAAAGAGGATTTCAGCAACGACAGTCCTTGGGTTATAGCCAAGGGGAGCAAACACATTAAGAATAAAAAGCTTTTAGAGCAGTTTGAAAACGAAGCCAAGCCGTCTTTGTTAAGCGATAATTTTGCACAATTAACCAAAGAAAATGAGGACTATTCCTACAAAGTAGCTGAAAAAATTAAGCAGAGTATCATTTTCCCTATTCCTGATGAAATTTTAAATGACGAAGACCTCACCCCGACGTTTATCAAGAAAACTAGTAAGCCCAAGCCTTCCACACAAAAAAAACAAAAGAAGTCTACTCCCACATCAGACGAACTAAAGATTATCCGCAAAGAAGCACCTGTCAGCAAGCCTCAAACTGTTTCAAAAGATAGCAGTATCCTTGACAGTTTTTCATCTTGGTTTTCTGATAAGCCCGTTAAAGAAAGCACCCCGCCAGCCCCCGTTCAGAAAAAAAGAGTTGCGCCAACCTACAGCCGCACCGCAACACCATCTGCCGCTCAAGACAGCACACCATCTTCCAATGAGGATTTAGCTGATTTTTATGAGACTTTGCAAGAAACCAAAGCTCAATACGCTCAAAAAATTATTCCTTCCGAATTAAAAATGTCTTTTCGTCCGGGGCGCGCCGAAATTTCCGGTTCAACGCTTCAATGGCTCAAGATGTTTTCCGAAGCGACCAGCGAATCCTCTACTTATTTAGAAGTCAGACTGGACGCCTCAACTTCTCCGGAATTGCAAAAGAAGCGTCTGAACTTGCTTTATAGCATTTTTGCAAACAACGGTGTCGATTTAACAAAAATCAATACCATTTTTTCATTAACCGAGCCTAACGCCTTTATTATAAAGGTCATTAAGCAAAAATAACTCAAAGGAGGTATAATTTTAATTAAGGTGTCCACAAATCGTTTTATAAATAAAGCGTTAGACTTGATTAATTAAATTTTAGCATTTATTGTGAAGTCAGATTGTATTTAGAGATGAGTCAAATTATGAGAAAAAGTATTTTATTATCGTTTTGTTTAATGTGTTTAAGTAGCGTTTGCGCTTGTAACAGCACTTCCAACAGCAAGGGAGCAAAAGCTTCTTATGACTACACGGTTATTGAAGATGAAGCTATCGACATTAACACTACATCAGCTCCGAATGAAGCTTATTTATCCGGGAAATGCGGGGCAAACGGCATTAGTTGCAATGATACAGCCTTAATTAATTACACCAAAACCGAAGCTGATTACAGAGCTTACGGCGAAAGAACTAAGCGCGACCATCTTTATACCCAAGCTTCTGCCGGCAATAATTTAACAGCTACTATTCGTCCGGGAATAGAAGAAGATGTCGTTACAGAAGCTGTTGTGGTTAGAAAAGTTAAAAAGCCGATTTCAGATGATGGCGTTTTTGCCCAAACAGCCGTACAAAGAGTTGAGGAGCCGGCAGTTTTGCCTAAACCGGAAGTCAGACACGCAGAAAATGTTATTAAGCTTGATAAGCCAAGCAATAAGAAAGAACCGAGTTATGAAGTTGTCTGCACAGACCCAAGCTGCAAAGAAGTTCAAAAAATCAAGAAGATTACCGGTGATGATGGTTCTGTTTATGAAATTATTTGCGACGAAGAATGTGACGATGTTATGAACGATGATAGTTTTTCTTCTGAATTCACGGACGAATCGTTTGATATTGCCGATTATGTTAAAGATGACACTGATGATGGCAGCCTCAGATTTAAGGAGATTGGCAAGACCATTACCGCAGATATTGATATTAAAGATATTAGAATTGACGATAATGTTATCTTGACTTGGGAGGCCGAAGAGGGTGATAATTTAAGAGAGCTTTTAACCAAGTGGAGCGCTATATCCGGTTGGAAGCTTTTATGGAATACGAATCGCAATTACATTTTGAATGCAGGAGTTATGTTTAAGGGTAAATTTGCTGACGTCAGCTCAGCTCTTATCAGAGCTTTTGCTAGAGCAAGACCTGCTCCTATCGCTACATTTTATAAAGGAAACCGTGTTATAGTTGTTGAAACAATGGAGAATGAGAATGCGTACTAATAAAAAATATTTCATCGGGTTTGCAAGCCTCTTGCTGTTAGGTGTTGCCTCATGCTCCTTACCGACAGATTATGATGCGGCGCAAGAGCGTGACGTTGATGCGGCAATCCGCTATAAAGAAGATGCAAAAGCCCCACAAACTCCTTCGGATACGGATGTTATCAGAGTAAAAGATGATATTTGGCTCGGTGATGTCAGCGAAATTGAATACGAAGGAGATAAACCTCTGCCCAGTTATTTGGAAACAGCAGATGGTGTAACTTTGGTTAGCAACAGACCGATTACACTTTATGAAATCGGTAATATGATAAGCCAAATTACTTCTATTAAGATGCGTTTTGCACCGCAACTTGAGGGAACGGCTAAGGCGGCGGCAGACAGAAACGCTCCCAGCGTGACAAAGGTCGGCGCAAAATGGTCTGATTCCTCAAGAATGCTTGTTTCTTATAAAGGTTCGTTAAGCGGACTTTTAGATGAAGTTTGCTCCTATTTCGGTGTTTGGTGGAAATATGAACACGGAGAAATTTATATTTACAAATATACGACAAAAACATTTACTTTGTATTCATTGCCGACCAAACCTTCTATGACAGCAAGCGTTTCCAGCTCCTCGGGTGGCGGTAGCATTACCAGTGGCGTTTCCGGTATTGATTTATGGGCAAATATCGTTTCTGCCGTTAAGTCTATGCTTGGTGCCGGTTCTAATTTGATTACAGACCCGATGAACGGTACATTGACTATCACGGCAACTCCGACCGAAATTAAGAAAGTGGCAAAATTTGTACATGAACAAAATATTCGTTTAGCACGCCAAGTTGCCATTAGCGTAAAAGTTTTGCAAGTTGAATTAGATGAAAAACACGGATTTGGCTTTGACTTAGATGCTATCTTTAAGGATAGGACGGGTTCCGGCGGAAATATTTCTTTAACAAATGCGTATGGCCCGACAGGACTTGTTGATGGAAACAGCGGCTTGTCTATGAAGATTTTGAGCGGTGACGTTTCTGTTGATGCGGCAATTAACGCTTTGGCTTCTCAGTTGTCAACCACACTTGTAACAAGTGGTACGGTTACAACAATGAATAACAAGCCGGCGCCTATTCAAGTTGTAAAAAAACAAAACTATATTTCTGAATACACCAAGACAAATAACGGCACGGTCGGCGGCGAAGCCAGCTATGACGTAACGGTTGAAACAGAAGAAATTGAGACCGGTTTTACGCTTGATGTGTTACCGAGAATTATGGACCATGGTCGGTTGATGATGTTATTTAGTTTGAGCTTGTCTGATTTGCTCGCTTTGGAAAATGTTCAGCTCGACAGTTCGGATGAAGCAGGCTATATTCAAAATCCGATAACCGAAGAACGCGGGTTTTCGCAAGAAGTTGCTCTTAAATCCGGTGAAACATTGGTTCTAGCCGGTTATGAGAGGGTAGAAACAAGTGATTCCAAGGAAGGATTAGGTGCGGTTAATAACAATCTTTTAGGCGGCAACCAAAAAATGGAGAAAAAAAGAAGCATCGTTGTTATTTTGTTAACTCCGGTTGTTTTGGAATCGCCATTAATGCCTGAGTCACGCATGAAATTTTAATTACTGAGGAG
Source organism: Alphaproteobacteria bacterium (assembly GCA_017939155.1). GTDB lineage: Bacteria > Pseudomonadota > Alphaproteobacteria > RF32 > CAG-239 > CAG-267. Next base: position 12,842 of record JAGAZZ010000031.1, read on the forward strand.
AGAATTGTGACGGAAGAAGATAGAGCATACGAAGCTGACTCTCTTAAAGAGAACAGTAAAGAATGGGCGCCCAGCTTTACAGTTGACGGTGTTACGTACGCTGCAAGTATCTTCTGGGAAAGTCTGCAGAATGTTGATGCTCCTTTTTTAGATGCTAAAGAAGCGGCTGAAAATGTTTTGGTAGGAGCTGATTTGTTTTGCGTCAAGCACGGCAAGTCACCACAACTTGGCTTGGCGGTTTCTTCACAAGGCTTCAAAAAAGGAATGAATGTTGCGGCTGTAACGGCAGTTACGGCTATGAGTGATGCAACTTCATTGTTGGCTGTTTTTAAAGTTGATGCAGGATATTGGTATCTTTGTGTCAGAAATGATGTTATCTTATCAGATGGCGATGTTTTATTTGTTAATGAGCAAGATGCTAAAGAACAGTTTGTTTCAATGCTGTCTGTTCCGGATTGGTCTAAAAAAATTGCACCGGAAGAGTGGGGAATCGAAGATACCGAACAAAAAGATGTTGCAGAAGTTTTTGCTTCCGGACTTGATGTTAAGTTAGAGAAAATTAATGCTTTACGCGGTACGGAATTAGTTATTGTTATTTTACTTTCTTTGCTTATCGGCGGCGTTATCATTAACTTTGTTTCAAAAACGCTTTTTACGACACCGACACAACAAACAAAGGTTGTTACACGACGTGCACAAAAAAAGGTTGTCCAAGAAGTTAAAAAGATTATTCCGGCGCCTTGGGAATCGATGATAGACCCGGCTTGGGTGCTTGATACTTGCAGACAAAATATTTTATCTTTGGTTGCTATTTCGACTCCCGGATGGGTAAATACGGGTGTTAGATGTTCTGCCTCCAATGCAGTAACCTCTTGGCGCAGAGAGTTTGGCAGATTGTCTTGGATTGAATTATCCCTAGAACAATCCGGATTAAGTTTTACTAATAAATCTATTGATGCAAGAGGAACCAGTGTTACCGTATCTGTTCCATTTAAAGATGTTCGGACAATAACGTCTATTCCGAAAGTAAACGCTTTAACTCTACGAAATATGATAAATGATTTATTTCAAACATTAAATTTGAGCATCAGCATTGCTGACGGGAAAGTTCAAGTTGGTGAAAAAATTTATAACTACTTAAGCTTTAAAGTAGTTTCTAAATATGACCCTGAAGTTTGGAAAAGTTTGTTAACAAAATTTTCAGGACTTAAGGTTAATAATATAATGTATAACAATGGCACATGGAATTATGAGGGGACAATTTATGTTCAATAACGGAAAAGAAAAGCTTTTAGTTTTGACTATTTTAGCTTTGATAGCTAAAGTCAATATCGGTTTTACCGCAGATGCAGGAATGGCTATTGTTGATACAGCAGATTTGCCAATTAACGTAGCTAATAAAGTTGCCGATAAAAAAGAAGTGACGAACAAAGATGCTCCGGCTGTTCTTGTTTCTCCGACAAAAGCTCAAGCTGGCTCAGCTACGGCTACGGCACCTCAAATGCCAAAAGAAGAAAATAAAGCTTTACCAGGACAACCCCAACCGGTTGCACCTCAGTCAGCTCAGGCTCAACCGACCGGTGCTCCGGCGACGGCTTCTGCTGAGGGGACTGTTACAGCGCCCACTCCGAGTGTTGTTGACAATGACTTTAGCTTTGATTTGAAGATGAAATCAATCAATGCTCCAGCTCCGCAGGGTGGACAACCCAAAGAGGCTGTCAGCAACAATGGTCAAAAGTCTTTGGCTCAGCCGCAAAAGGCGGTTATTACTGATGCTGATTTGCCTAAAGAGATTGAATATAAAGTCGATACTATGGAAAATTTGGGTAACAGCATTTTGTCACAGATGGATGGAGATTTGTTTTCCCAAATGTCTGAGATTGAAAAAAGCACGACTCTGTTAACGCTTGAACTGCGTAGAGAAAAACTCCGCAATGAAATTGAAGCGCAAAAAGCTATCCGTCAAAGAAGTATTGATGATTTAAAACGCCAAAAAGAGGAAGCAAAATTAAAGGATTTTGAAAAGAAGAAAGAGATTGAAGCAAATGTATTAAAAGAAAAGCAGATTTTGCTTGATAAAGAAAAAGTTTTTGAGATTTTAAAACAGCGTAAACTTTTGAATGCTTATATGAATCAGATGCTTGTTAATGAGCAAGAATGGCTTAAAGAAAAAGAAGCATTATATGCTCAATTGGCTCAAGCAGAAGAAGAGAAAAAAGAACTTGTCGCTTTATTTAAAGCACGCATAGATAAGGTTTTAGAAGCTTCGCAAAAAAACATTCAAGCGGCAGAAACTGCAAAAGCTAATTTTGAGAGAATTGTTAAAGGGCTTAAAGCCAGAAATGAACAGTTAAGAAAGCGTGTCGAAGCTGACGCTAAAATCATCAAAAATGCTAAGAACAGTTTATATTTGAAATCTCAGTCTATTGAGGAATTAAAGAATAAAAATGCCTCTTTAGGTACAGTTGCTTCAACAAATGCGGCGGCTTCAGCTGTCATTGCAGAGGCTCAAGATGTCGAAAAGGTTGAAGAGCAAGAGCCAGAGTTGAAACTTAGTTCTCAATATGCAATTTTAGGAATTACGGGTAGAGCCGGTGTTATGTCTATTGACGTCATTGATGCTAAAGGTCAGCCTTTATCGTTGAAAGTCGGCTCACCGCTTCCTACTGGTCATGTTCTTAGCGAGATTGGTTCTGATTATGCTAAATTCAGCCGTGATGGTAGTGATGATTATCTTTATGTAGGTAAGACAATTGACGGTGTTGTTCCGACACTTGGACTAACTGAGAGCAATAAACAATAAACAGACGGTATTATTACAGGTATTAGAGATGGTAGAAGAAGCAAAAAAGACAGCAACGGGAGGGACTTCTTCAAACTTTGAAGAAGAAGGCGGTGCCGCACAACCTAAAAAAGCGAATTTGTTTGACACTTTGTTTGCAAACAATAATAAGCTTTTGACGGTTAACGGCTCTGAATTTGCTATTTCTAACGAAACCAGACGATTACTGGCATTATTTTCTGATGGAACATATTTAGTTTCAAAAGACAATCGGTTTGATGGTGCGGTTTATAACTTTGAAGCCTATGTTAAAAGACGTAAAATTCCGATTAAAGCCCCTATTTATGTGACGTTAAATGAGATTTCGGCTATTTACGCGTACGCGGAACGTGGTGGCGGTACTGTTGATGTATCTGCTGAAGAAGCCGAAGATATGCAGATGATGATTGACTTCATCAATATTATTCAACGTGCATCTCAAAAGAAAGTTTCCGATATTCACGTTATTGTCGGTTCATCCTCAACTGTTTTGTTTCGTGAAAACGGTATTATGGTTAAACAGAACGAATATGGCGGCGAATGGGGTGAAGCTTTTGTTCGTGCCGTTTTTGCTTCGGCCGATATTTCCGACTCGAACTATTCGCAAAATGAATTTCAAGGCGCGCAAAAGTTAGGTGCTACGCCGCTTCGTGGTTCTAATGGTAAATTAATGTTACCGCATAATGTGCTAGCTATCCGTTTGCAATTTAACCCGATTGCGTTCGGGTCACAATATTTGGTTATGCGTCTTTTGTATGCGGATGATAATCCGGAAGGAAGCTCTGACTTACGTTCATTAGGTTTAGGTTCGTATGAAGAAAACCTATTTTATAAAATGCGTTGTATGGCGGTTGGATTAAATGTTGTGGCAGGTCCTACCGGTTCCGGTAAGTCAACGACATTGCAACGTAATATGATTAAACTTTTGCAAGAAAAAAACTATCAAATTAACCTATTAACTGTGGAAGACCCGCCGGAGTATCCTATTCCGGGTGCGCGTCAAATGCCTGTAACGAATGCTAACACGGAAGAAGAAAAAAATGAACAATTTACAAAGGCTTTGTCCGCTGCACTCCGTTCCGACCCGGATGTTATTCTGGTGGGTGAAACGCGTTCTTTGTCAACGGCGGAGTTAGTATTTAAAGGTGCGCTTTCCGGTCACGGCGTATGGACAACTTTGCACGCCAACTCAGCGCCGGCAATTGTTACCCGTTTACGTGATATGGGCGTTCAACCTTATTTGTTAAATGACCCTGAATTGGTTAAAGGATTAGTTTCGCAACGTTTGTTTAGAAAGTTATGCCCGGAATGCCGTCAATCCATTAAAACAAAAGAAGGGACACCCGAATTTGAACGTTTACGCAACGCACTTGGCGATTATGGAATCGATAATGTTTTTGTCAGCGGTCCCGGATGCAAGGCCTGTGGCTATAAAGGTTTTAAGGGCAGAATGGCTGTCGATGAGATTATTATGCCTGACTCTCGTTTTCTTAATCTTTTGATTAATAATGAAACAGCAAAAGCTATTGACTATTGGGTTAGTGAATTAAACGGTCGCCCACTTAAAGATGCAGCTATCGAACGTATGATTAAAGGACAAATTGATATGGATGAAGTTGAACGTTGGTGCGGCTTAATTGACCAACGTCCGGTATACTAGAGGTGTTGCCATGGTAAAAAAAGACGAAAGTTCTAAATCTTCATTTAATAAAGCAATGAAATCTTTGGGAGCGCTTGAAGTTTCATTTGCAAAATTCAGAGTTGGTATGGCTGGCAAAGCTAGATTAAAGGTTTACAAAAAGCTGGCTTCGCTTTTAAGAAACAGATTCTCTTTGATGAACGCGCTTGACATTATGTACGGCAGTATCACCGATAACGGTAAGAAGACCGGAGAACCGATGGCTATTGCTATTGCCTCTTGGGGTAAAGCTTTGCAAAACGGTTATGCTTTTTCAGATGCGTTAAAGGGGTGGGCTCCGAGCCGCGAAAGGTTAATGCTTTCTGTTGGTGATATGAGTGACCTTGAAAGTGCACTTTTAAACCTTATCAGAGTTGCAGAAGGAACCGATAAGATGTTAAAGCCGATTATCGGGGCTATTGCTTATCCGTCCTTTCTGCTCTTGATGTCTGTGTTGGTTATTTGGGCTATCGGTGCGTACATGGTACCACCGATGGAAGATGCTGCTCCAAACGCAAGATGGACAGGTTCTGCAAAAGATTTGGTTGGCGTTTCACACTGGATTAAAGAAAATTGGCTAGTGGCGTTTTTGTTTTTTCCGGTATTATTTACGGTTATTTATGCGACTATCGGTATATGGACAGGTCCTACGCGCAGAGCAATTGATGATTGCCCGCCGTGGTCTCTTTATAAGATGTTTATGGGTATTACCTGGTTGCTTTCTTTGTCTGCTTTGATTAAAGGCGGCGTACCAATTTCTGTTGCTTTAGCGTCTTTAAGAAAAGACTCTAACCGTTATTTGCAAGAGAGAATCGACCGTGCGATGGATTTTATTAAAAATGGTGATAACCTTGGTGAGGCCTTATCAAAATCTAAGATGAACTTTCCAGATAAAGAGATTGTTGCCGATTTAAGAATTTATGCTGAGTTAGATAACTTTGAAGAAGCTTTGGACAAGCTTGCAAATGACTGGCTTGACGAATCAGCAGAAGCGGTTGAAGCAAAAGCTTCTATTTTGAACATGGTAGCGATGTTCGCAATTTCCGGTATTATTGCTTGGGCGGTGTTCGGCGTATTTGAGATGCAAGACCAAATTACAAGTGCAATGGGATAGTTTTATGCAGATTAAGTTTGAGTTTGACAAAGATAAGATTTTATCCTTTTTAGTACGCTTTAAACAAAAGTTATCTGTTTTATGCGGTAATATTTTGGATTGGTCAGAAAAAAAACTTTTCGCTATAAAACCTGTTTTTAGAGAGCATAAAGAAACTTTTTTGAAGGCGTTGCTTCCTTTACTGATTATTTTTATCGGATTTTATTCTTGTTCTTTAAGGCAAAAAAATATTGCGCAAAATATTTCCGAGTTATTCAAGATAGCTGATGAAATTCGTGAATATTATCTTGATAAGCCTGATTATTGGGGACTATCGACTGAATTTGCAGCGAAAAAACAGCTAATTGATACAAAATTTATTAGTGATGATAAAATTGTTTTAAGTAGCGGTAGTGAAATTTTCATAGGCGACGGGGAGAAAGCTGATGTTCTAATGCCTTCTTCGCAGACTTTTGATATTTCTCTTCGCCACTTAAATAAAGCGGAATGTATAGCTTATTCTGAAGCTAAATTTTCAGAAGAAAGGCTTTTGGAAATTATGCGTATAATAATTGTCAACGAATCCGGACACTATGCGTTTGAGTGGGGTGGTGAACATCCGTTACCAATTCAAAAATACGCGGCAAAAGATTTATGCCAAGACGGCAACAATACGTTTATTTGGTCTATTAAATAAGCTTAAAATAACGATATACCTTGAGCTAATTTAATGGCTTGGCTTTCTATTGGGGTGGCCAAATTCAGCTTAGTGCTACGGATAATTGAGCGCACTTGACAGCCTTTATTTAAATCAGGATTGGCAAACAATGTTTCTATAACTGGATGACGGTTTGTTAGTGTACCGACCAAATCCTGCTTAACAATTCCTAATATACCGCGAGAAAGAATATCGTATGCAGAAGCTTCACTCATATTATAGGCTGCATATTTAACAAGAGATGAAAACGCATCAGTTATCGAGCTAGCGTGAATTGTACTTAAAACAAGATGACCGGAAATAGCCGCGCGCAAACATTGTTGCGCAGCTTCCGGTGTTCTTATCTCACCGATTAAAATATAACGAGGGTGTGAACGCAACGCTGATTTTAACGGGGCGCCCCAATTATCATCTATAACTTCAGTTTGTTTGCATACACCAATTGAACCGTTAAAAGCTGTATATTCTCCCTCTAAAGGCATTTCAGCAGGGTCTTCAATAGTATAGGCAAAACCTCCTTCTAACTTTAAATATTCAGCTAATAGCGCAGATATGGCTGTTGTTTTTCCAGAACCGGTAGAACCTGCCCAAATAATTAATCCGCTATAAGAAGATAATGTGAGCATATATTGCACAAAACGGTAATCAAACCCGAGATTGTAAATACTCGGCACCTCATTCGGCTGGCGACGCAAGCTATACATAGGTCCTCCGAGCGTTATAATATATTCGCAACGGAAAAATGTTCCGTTATAACATATCGAATATGAGTTTTCTTTATGCTGAACGCTCATCAGCGTATTGTAAAATTCTTCTTTATCAGACGGAACGACCTTTTTTAAGCTATTGACATATCTTTCATCGGTTATAAAAAAATCACAATTTCTATCAATATAGAGGTCAGAAAAATTATAATCAAGAAGTGCTATTTTATTCATTACTTTTTACCCATATTCAGTTTTTTAAGATTATCAATTGACGCATCTATGAGCTTCTCGTGATTTTTCGGAGTTAAATTTTCTTTGATAACCGTATATAAAATTTCCATTGTTTTTTGGCTGACTTTAGTTTTTATTTCCGTATTAATTTGATTAAATGCCAACTCCATTCTAGCCTCAGCTTCAGCTTGTTTTTGTTTTAACATTTGGTTGAGTTCGCGGGTTCTAAGGTCTTTATTTTCGCTGATAATATTTTCTTGCTCAGTCACAATCTGTGCAACTTCATCATCTGTTTGGGCAAATTTACGTTCATAGTCAGCATAGAGTTTTTGAGCTTCAAGTTTTAAATCTTCTGCTTTTTTCAATTCATCTTTTATTCGGGTAATTCTTTTAGCGGTCATTTGACCGATTACCTTCACTATAGGAGAAAATAGAGCGATACAGACTAAAACAAAGGCCGCACCTACCCAAAATTCCGCGCTCTGATAAAAGGCTTCTTCATGCGCCGTAACTGTTTTAGCAATTTCTGGAATATTTGAAACCATAAATTATTTCCTTTTGGTGGTTATTTTCTTGTTTACCATATTTTTGGGAAAGTCTATGTCTAACTTTGATAAAATTACACAAGCGGCACTTTCAGCCATTGCTTCAATATCTTTCATTGTTTCGGCACGTTCTTCTTGCAGACGGGCTTCATTTTCTTGAATCTTCTGATTTAGCTGTTGATTGATTTCCTCTTGCTTTTGCGAAATATAATCTTTCAGAGCTTTTTCCTCAAGTGCAATTTGTTCGGCTGCTTTTGTTTTTGCCGCAGCCAACGTTTCTTCATAACGATTAAGCGAAGCTAACGCTTTTTTATTAAACTCATCGGCTTTTAATATAAAATCGTTATACTTACGTTTTCTTGCTTCAACTGTTTCTGCAATTTTGGGAATAATGACCTTTGCCATCACAAGCCAAAAGCAGAAAAAAGTCGTAAACAACCAAAAAATCTGCGTTATATAAGTTGATGTTTCAAGCTGCGGCATAAAATATTTTATCCTTATTATTTAATCATCATAATAGCAACAACCAACGCATACAATGCAATTGCTTCGATTGTACCGGCGGCAACGTAACCTAAAGACTGAACATCTTTTTTGACTTGCGGATTACGACCGATTGTTTCAATCAGTACACTCCATACCTTTGCCAAGCCCCATGCGGAAACAGTCATTGACAAAGCGCAAATACCTACGCCGATATACATCAACGCATCTGAACTAACAATATTTTCCATTTTATTTCCTTTCCTTAAGTTTTGAGTTAATGACTATGTATCGCATCGCTTAAATAGATGCAAGACAAAATTGTATAGATATAAGCCTGCAATATTCCAATAAATATTTCAAAAGCTATAATCAGCCCCGCAAAAATAAGCGGGATTTCTCCTCCCAAAAGACCTAAAGCGACAACAAAACCGGCAATACTTTTTAACATAATATGACCAACTGTCATATTAGCCACAAGCCTTATGGTTAAGCTGAAGGGTTTTGAAAGAAGAGATATTATTTCTATCGGAATAATCAACGGAGCAATCGCTAATGGAATCCCTTTGGGGAAGAATGTGCGCAGATAGCCCCATTTTTTATTTTTAATGCCTACAAAAATATTAATAACCAAAGCCAAGATAGACAAACTGCCAACGGCGGCAATATGCGATGTGAAAGTAAAGCTGTACGGGAAAAGACCTAACAAGTTTCCAGTTACGATAAACAAAAAGAGCGTAAAAATAAAAGAAAAGTATTTTAACCCCTCTTTGCCTATATTTTCAGTAATAAGTCTATAAATAAATTCGTAGGCGCTTTCGGGAATACATTGCGCCACGCCGGGAACTAAAGTTCTTTTACGCAGACAAAAGGCAAAAACAACAATCACCGTTACTGCTGATATTATCATACATAATGCAGAATTAGTAAAGCTTATGTCATAGCCATTTATATCAAGCGGTAAAAGTCTTTTTATTTCGAACTGTTCCATTGGATTGGACATAGTTTACTTCCTCTTTTCATTTTGTTCGTCAATTTTCTTTAGATAGCGGGAGACATTAACCAACCCTGCTATTGACCCGAATATGGTGAATGTTAATAGGAAAATAAACTTAAAGTCAAACACTTCATCTAACATATACCCTAATGAAGCCCCGACAACAGTCCCCGAAACAAGTTCAATGCCAGCTTGCAGAGCTACGCTCAGATTAGAATAATTCCCTTGTTTTTTTGAAGAGACATCTTCTTTTACCATACCCTCTTTTTTTACGGCTTCTATTTTTTCATTAAGTTTTTTAATATCTTCGGGAATTTGTGCCATTATTTTTTTCCTTCCAACCGGGATTCTAAATATTCTTTCAGCTCGTCATAGCTTTGTGAACCGACAATTAGCTCTTTTTTTCCAAACCCATCAACAATAAAAGACGGCGTTCCCTCTATACCAAAACTTTTAATTGCCGTATCTCGGGACAACAAAATGTCGCTCGTTAATTTTTTATTATCAGCACAAGCGACCAGCGCTTTTTCCGTCATACCAAAATCTTTAGCATATTTATTAAGTGTTGCTCCGTCTTTTGAAAACAGCCAATCTTTATTATCATAAAGTTCGGTGATAAACGCTTCAAATTTATCTTCCGGCAAGCAATATGATAATTTTGCGGCACGCATTGAAGTTGCTTCAAGCGGAAAATGTACAAAAACGAAACGTACTTTCCCCGTTTTTATAAAATCTCTTTTTATTTTAGGTAAAATAAATTTATGAAAATCTCGGCAATGGCTACAAGCCATGGACGAATAGGCATAAATCGTCAGAGGAGCATTATCATTGCCAAGCGGACGCATCATCTCTTTGCTTAAGATAATATCACCGGTAACTTCATGAGCAAACTTGCCATCATCTTTTGCATAAGCCTGATTAGAGAGAATCATTGTTTCTCCGGTAAAAACAAATCCTTTAGCCATTAAATATGAATAAGCGCACACAATATAAACCGCGCATAACGCCAAAATACGACTAATTCTTTTGACTATGTTCATCACGTTGTTTCACTCCTTTTTATTTTTCATAATATTTTCACCCAACTTTATTAAAATTTCCCTTAAATTATCATCTTTTATTGTTTCCGAAAGCTCTGAAAGATATTTTTTTTCATCCTCGCTAAGTTCACGACCTTTTTTCCGACACAAACCTTCTTCTGTTTTTTTTATTTTTATATTTACATTTTGGCTTACGTTTATTTTGTGGACGGCTTTATACCCAAAATACGCATTTATTTTATCTAAAATATAACGCTCTTTATGTTGAATTTCCAGCGCAAAACCACCTATAGGTACTTCAACATATAGTGTACGGCAATTATCTCTCGGGTTATAATGCGTTTTTAAAGGATGACAAAACATTGCCATTTCTTTACCTATAATATCCCGCCATTTTAAGATAATGTCGACTTCTACCAAGTCTTCTCCTTTAATGACGCCTTTTATTATCGGCACAAAGATACTGCCCAAACTTTCCAGTTCGCAACAATGCGGTTCTTTAGAAAATTGCATTCTAACTTTTTTCATTTACATCATCTTTTTTATTTTGTTGTTGCATTAAAGGGTGGTGTTTTTTGATTTCATTTACCAGTTTTTCGGTGGTTATATGGGTGTAAATTTCCGTTGTAACGACATTTTCATGACCGAGCATTTTTTGAATTGAGCGCAAATCGGCGCTGTTATTGACAAGCTGAGTTGCAAAAGAATGACGCAAGACGTGAGGATGAACTTTTTCCGGTGCTATCCCTGCCTGGATAGCCATTTTTTTTAAGCTTTTGAAAAAAGCATCGCGTGTAATATGCCCGCACATTGAACGAGAAGACGGAAACAGCCATTTTTTGTTTTTTTGATTACCCATATACGCATCACGACGCTCTACATATTTAAAAATATCCTCAATAGCTTCCTTGGTGACAGGAACAATCCTTTCTTTGCTGCCTTTTCCACAGATTAAAATTTGTTTCAAATCATAATTAATTGCATTTTCAGGAAGCGAAACCAACTCCGAAACTCTTAATCCTGATGAATACATCAACTTAACCATCGCTTTTAAGCGAATTAAAGAAAAATTTTTCTCATTTTGTGCTACTGCACACAATTTTTTTATTTCTTTCATCGTTAAAAAAGAGGGAAGCCTTTTACCGATTTTCGGCGTCCTAAGACGGCTTGCCGGATTTTTAGAGATTATCTTTTCGCTTTGCAGAAACTTATAAAATTCCCGAATACAAGAAATTTTGCGAGAAAGAGTTTTAGATAAACAACCGCTGTCTTTGAGTTTTTTTAAATAGTCCTCAATATCCTCTGTTTTAACATTTTGCACCAACAGCGGCGCTATTGCCTCAGAGAATTGGCGAATATCATTACGATAGGCTTTTAGGGTATTCAGTGCGGCTCCTTCCTCCACCGTTTTAACATCTAAAAACTCTTTTATCAGGTTTCTCATTTACTTAACTTCAGTTCTATTGTCTTTTCTATATGTTCCTGCTCCGGCACTACATTCTTACACGCCGTGTAGGCTATACCTGCAATTAAGATTAATAAAACGAAGTATGTGATATATCTGCCTTTTGATTTCATTTACGTTCTCCATAATACAAGCCAAGCTTTTCCCCTTATATGAAATAGGGGTTGATTATTATTATTATCACTATATCCTTTATTGTAAAGCACAATAATTTTTTTAACGAATTTACAAATGATAAAAATAAATAAAATAATTTTATTAGTCGGACTAATCGGTAGCGGCAAAACAAGTGTCGGCAAAAGGCTTGCAAAAAAGCTTTCACTACCTTTTATTGACGGCGACCAAGAGATTGAGAAAGCCAGCGGTCTATCTGTTATTGATGTGTTTAAGTGTTTTGGGTTGGAAGAATACCGTGCCGGCGAAGAGCGCATTATGAAACGTTTACTTTCAGGTTCACCTTGTGTTTTAGCCTCCGGCGGCGGCGCTTTTGTTGCAGAGCAGACGAGATTCTTGGCAAAAGAACACGCTATCACAGTTTGGCTTAAAGCTGATATTGATGTTTTATACCATCGCACAACCGGACGCAAAAGACGCCCGTTTTTGCAATGCAGCGACTCTAAGATTAAAAACAAGTTGCAAACTTATATTGATGAAGAATATCCTTATTACAGTCAGGCGGATATTGTGGTTGAAACAAAAAACGAAGCAGTCGAAAATACGGTTGAGAGGGTTTTTCAGTCAATCCGCGATTATTTAAAAAAAGAGGTAGCGCAAAATGAGAAGTGAGAATCGTCAATTTGATGAATTAAGAAAAGTTGAAATTATACCAGACATTAATTTATATGCCGAAGGCTCCTGTTTGATTAAATGTGGTCAGACACAAGTTATTTGCACAGCCAGCGTTGATGAAAAAACGCCTCTTTGGCTTACAGGGCAAGATAAGGGGTGGATTACGGCAGAATATGCGCTTTTGCCCCGTTCGACACAAACAAGATGTAGCAGAGAGACTCGCGGTGCCGGTGGCAGGACGCATGAAATACAAAGACTTATCGGGCGTTCTTTAAGAGCTGTTGTTGATTTGAGTGTTCTTAAAGGCTTTTCTATCTTAATTGACTGTGATGTTATTCAGGCTGACGGCGGCACCAGAACCGCCTCGATTACGGGAAGTTTTGTTGCTTTATATATCGCCTTAGAGAAAATGGTCAAAGAGCAGAAAATTCCTTACAACCCGATAAGAGAACACGCGGCGGCAATATCTGCCGGCATTTACAATGATGTTGTGTTGCTTGACCTTGATTATTCAGAAGACTCTAAAGCACAAACAGATGCCAATTTTGTTTTAACCGAGAGTGGCAAAATTATTGAAATTCAGGCAACAGCGGAAGGAAATCCTTTCTTGAAAAAAGATTATGACACCTTATTTGCGCTTGCTTATAAAGGAATCCAACAACTTATTTTAATACAAAAAGAGGCGATTAAATATGCAAAAATATAAAGAACTTATCTTTGCCAGTCACAATAAGGGAAAAATTGCTGAAATCAGGGAAATTTTATCTCCTTTGGGGATTACGGTTTTATCCGGAGAAGATTTAGAGCTGCCTGATGTTGAAGAAACCGGCAAAACTTTTGAGGAAAACGCTTATCTTAAAGCGTTAGCTGCGGCAAAAGAAAAAAACATTCCGTGTATTGCTGATGATTCCGGTTTATGCGTTGATGCTATTGGCGGTAAGCCCGGGGTTTACACGGCCAGATACGCCCCGAATCGGGATTTTGATAAAGGGATGGATAAATTGTTAGAAGAACTGGCGGCAACAAAATCCGGCAACAGGTCTGCTCACTTTTCATGTGTTATTGTTTTAGCTTGCCCTGATGGGCGTTATAAAGCTTTTGAGGGGAGAGTAGATGGTTGTATTGCCTCCCATAAACAAGGAAACGCTGGTTTTGGCTATGACCCGATTTTTATTCCGACAGGATTTAATCGCTCCTTTGCCGAGTTTAGCGGAGAAGAAAAAAACAAAATCTCCCACCGCGGACGAGCTTTACAAAAATTTATCTCTTATCTTAAGGACTTAGATGAAGTTTAATGGCTGAGGTTTTAAAAAATATATTTAATATTCCGCTCAGTTGTTCGTTTTGGGATTGTTTGGCTGAGATTTATCTGAAAAAATGCCAGGGAAACAATTTTGAACTGGCTTCTGCCTTGTTTTTAGTTCCCAACAGGCGCGCTTGTCAGGCTTTAACTGCGGCTTTTGTGCGCCAACGCGGGTTAGAACCGACGATTTTGCCGCAGATTATTCCTATTGCCGAAATTGATGACGATGAGTTGTTTTTTAACAGTTTCGGTTCGTCTGATTTTTTTCTTAATGAAAAGAAGACCATCAGCCGAGAAGAACGGTTATTTTTGTTTGCAAAAATGATTATGTCAAAGCCTAATGATTTTGGGTTAAGACAAATCTCTTTAGCGCAAGCGCTTAATCTTGCGCTTGATTTAGCTAATTTTATCGATACGGCTTGTAACCAAGGATTATCTTTTGATAAATTAAATGATTTAGTGCCGGAAAAATATGCAACACATTGGCAGGAAACCTTGAAACTTTTGAAAATTATCACGCAATATTGGCCGTTAATTTTACAAGAAAGAGAAGCTATTGACGTTGCAGAGTTAAAAAAAAGGCTTTTATTTTACACGGCTGATTTATGGAGAAAAGAGCACAATAACAGACATATCATTGCCGCGGGAATTACCGCCAGTTTTCCGGCGATTGTTAATATGCTTAATGTAATTAAAGACTTACCGAACGGGGAAATTTATTTTGCGGGAATCGACTTTTTTGCCGATGATATTTATTGGGACATGATAGACGAATCGCACCCGCAGTTTGAAATTAAAGAACTTTTAGATTTATTAAAAATAGACCGCAGGCAAGTTTCAAACGCCTGCCCGCCTCTTTTGCCTGAACGAGAAAAACTTATTTTTGAAATTATGCGTCCGGCTCAGGTTTCTAATGCTTGGCGAGGTTTGCAACGCACGACCGGGCTTGAAAAAGCTATATCAAACATTGAACTTGTTGAATGTAATACCCAACGAGATGAAGCTTTGGCTATCGCACTTAAATTAAGAGAAGTTCTTTCTTATCCGCAAAAAACAGCGGCTTTGGTGACTTATGACAGAAATTTGGCGCGACGCGTTGCGGCAGAACTTGAGCGTTTTGAGATTAAAATTGATGATTCCGCCGGTTTGCCGCTCAATTTAAGTGCTATCGGGATTTATTTGCGCCTTGTAGCGGAAGCGGCTGAAGATATGGGTTCTCAAGTTAAACTGATTAATTTGATGAAGAATCCGTTTACCTTGTTTCATACTTCTGCTGCTGAATTTAGAAAAAAGGTTTATGAATACGAACTTGCGCTTCGCTCGCCCCGAAAAGGGGAGAATCAGGAAGCTAAAGACTTTATCCAAAATCTCAAAGAGGCATTGGCTGATTTTTGCGAAGCATTGCATTCGCCTAAGGTTGAGTTTGGTTTGCTTATTGAAAAACATATTAAACTTGCCGAAGATTTGGCGACATCTTCTGATACACCAGGCAAAGCCTTTTTGTGGAAAGGCGACGGCGGAAAAACAGCCGCTAAATTTATCACCAAAATACTTGAAGCGGCAAAGTATTTAGGCGAGATTGCAGGCAAAGACTATTTGGCTCTGTTTTCAGAATTAATGATGTTAGAAAGTGTGCGCACAACATACGGTACTCACCCGAGATTGAGCATTTTAGGTCCAATTGAAGCTCGTTTACACCATTTTGATTATATTATTTTAGGCGAAGTTAACGAAGGTATTTGGCCTAAACCCGCGCAAGCTGATATGTGGATGTCACGACCGATGAAAAAAGATTTCGGCTTTAATCTTCCGGAAAAAAATATCGGTATTTTAGGGGCTGATTTGTGCGGCTTTTTAGCCTCAGAGTATGTGACTTTAACTCGAGCCGAGCGGGTTGACGGCGTTCCGATGAAAAAATCTCGTTGGCTTCTCAGGATGGAAACGGTTTTAAAGGCGCTTGATTTAGATATAGAATCGCTTAAAAATAACAATTTATTTTCACTTGCTAATGAGCTTGACAAGCCGCTTTGTTTTAATCCGATTAAATCTCCGGCTCCCTGCCCTCCGGTCAGCGCCCGTCCGCGCAAACTTTCTGCCAGTGCGGTTGATTTGCTGATTTTGGACCCTTACAGCGTTTTTGCCAAATATATTTTAAGGCTTTACCGGCTTAATGATTTGGATACTCCGTTAGACCAAAGGGATTACGGAACGCTTATCCATGGAATTATTGAAGAATTTAATAATCTGTATCCGGCTGAGCTGCCGCAAAACGCACTTGAAATTTTGCTTGATATTGGCAAAAAGCATTTTGTAGAACAAGGTATTGATAAAGAACTTGAGGCTTTTTGGTTTCCGAAGTTTGAAAACACGGCACGTTGGTTGGTTGAACAAGAGGACGGATACAGAGAATTGGTTAAACAAGTTCATAATGAAGTTTCGGGAGAAATTTGTTATAATCTACCGGGAGGCGCTTTTACATTTACGGCAAAAGCCGACCGTGTTGATTTGATGAAAGATGGTTCGCTTAATATTGTTGACTATAAAACCGGTAAAATTCCCAGCAAAAAGCAAGTTATGAGCGGACACGCCATGCAGCTTTTATTAGAAGGGCTGATTGCTTTGAAAGGAAGATTTGCAGGGATTAGCAATGCTGATGTTACTCAGCTTATTTATTGGCAGCTTGGCAGTAACTCGCTTGAAATACCGGCAAAAGAACAAGATATTTTAGAGAAAAGCGAAGAGTATTTGTTAAAGCTTGCTTCAACGTTTGACTTTGAAACAACGCCTTATTATTCGCGCCCGGTGCCGAAGTTTGTTTCTAAAAATAAAGATTATGAGCATTTGGCTCGAATTAAAGAATGGTCAGTTCAAGATGACGGAGATGGAAATGACGACTAAATATAAACAAGCCAAAGAAGAGCTGATTAGCCTTGCTTCCTCTCAACAAATGTCTGCAACGAATCCGAAAATGTCGGTTTGGGTGGAAGCTTCCGCTGGCACGGGAAAAACAAAAGTTTTATCTGACAGAGTGCTCAGGCTTTTGCTGGCAAAGGTTAATCCGGCAAAAATATTATGTTTGACATACACAAAAGCTGCCGCAGTTGAAATGAGTGAACGTATTTCTAAACGTTTAAGTCTTTGGGCGGTCAATGATGATAAAGAATTACAAAAAGAAATCCGTAATCTTTTGGGTACCGAATACCCGAAAAAAGATGAAACGACACTTTTGAATTTTGCCCGTACCCTGTTTGCAATGCTCTTAGATACGCCGGGGGGAATGAAAATTCAAACGATTCACAGTTTTTGCCAAGATATTTTAAAAAGGTTTCCGTTAGAGGCTGGAATTTCCCCTTATTTTGATGTTTTAGATGACCGTAACGCCAAAGAAATTTTGCAAGAAATTAAAGCCGAATTGCTTAAATCCGCCGATAATGACAGACAAAGTCCGCTCGGGCGTTCCGTATCTTATTTAACACAAAATGTCAGCGAATTTAAGTTTCCCGAAATTATGAATATGATAACGGAGAATCGAAGCAAAATTGAGGTCTTAATAAAACAATATCACAATGACATTAACCAAATTTTACCGGTGTTGGAAAAAAGACTCGGTGTTTCTTATGCCTTAAAACCTGACGATATAAAAGCCCAAGCGTTGGCGCTGACTAATAAACTTAAATTTAAGCTTGCCATGGACGCTTATAAGCAAGGTGGCAAGGAAGACTTAAAACGAGCAGAATGTTTGGCTTTTGTTGGTGAGAATCGGTTTTCAGCGGCGTGCTATGACCGTTACAAACTTGTCTTTCTGACAAAAGATGGCGATGCCCGTGCCAGTGCTGCCGGGAAAACGGTTAAAAAGCTATATCCCGGAATCGAAGAATTTATTGAAGAAGAGACAGCTCGCTTTAAGGCTGCTGAAAACCAACTTCGTGCCTTGAGCGTTTTACATTCGACGCTTGCCGTGCTTTATATTGCACAAAATATTATAGAGAACTACAACACCTATAAGCGAATTTACTCTGTGCTCGACTATGAGGATTTGATTGTTATTACAAGGCGTTTGCTTGAAAATAAGGAAGTTGCCGACTGGGTTTTGTTTAAGCTTGATGGCGGTATTGAGCACATTTTGATTGATGAAGCGCAAGATACCTCGCCAAATCAATGGGCGATTATCCGCGCACTAACGCAAGAATTTTTTGCAGGTTACGGGCAACATCAGGAAGATTTGGAGCGAACGGTTTTTGTGGTGGGCGACAGAAAGCAATCTATTTATAGTTTTCAAGGCGCAGACCCTGCCGAGTTTGATAAAATGTATCGTTATTTTAACAAGCAAGCGCAAAATTTTGCCAAAGTCCATTTAGACGTTTCTTTCCGCTCCACTAAAGCAGTTATGGATTGTGTTAATACATTGTTTAGCGCATCTGAGGCAAAAAAAGGGGTTGTTCCCGATGATGAGCAGATTAACCACAGACCTTATCGTTTGGGTGAAGGCGGCAGAGTTGAGATTTTGCCTTTATTAAAACCTCTCGAAGAGAAAGAAGATAAAGATTATAATTGGCTTTTGCCGGTTTATCGGGAACAAAAAAACTCCCTATCTAATATGCTGGCGCGCCAAATTGCGCAAAACATTAAGCACATTGTCGAATCGGGCGAACTTTTGGCTTCTAAAAACCGTCCGGTCAAATATGGCGATTTTATGTTTTTGGTACAACAGCGTAACGCCTTTGTAGAAGAGTTTGTTCGGGCTTGTAAAGAGATTGGTGTTCATGTTGCAGGTGTTGATAAATTAAAGCTTTTAGAGCAGATTGCCGTTGCCGATTTAATTTCTCTTAGCAAATTTTTGCTTTTGCCCGAAGATGATTTATCGTTAGCTGAGACGTTGAAATCGCCGATATTCGGGCTTGATGATGATGATTTATTTAAGCTTTGCTATAAAAGAACAGGCTCACTTTTTGAGAGTATGTTAAAAAACGAAGCTTACAGCTCTGTTGTTTGCAAGCTCAAAGAGTTATTAAATATGGTTGGTTATGTGCGCCCGTTTGAATTGTTTAACCATATTTTAGTCAAACTTAACCGGCGGAAAAACTTTATTTCTCGTATGGGAATCGAAGTTGAAGATGTTTTAGACGAGTTTTTGAACCTCACCCTTGTATTTGAGCAAAAGCACACACCCTCTTTAGAAGCTTTTATTGCCTGGGTGGCGAAAGATGAAGTGATTATAAAAAAAGAAATGGAACAAGGGCAAAGCGATACGGTTAAAATTATGACCGTACACGGTTCGAAAGGCTTGCAGGCGCCAATTGTTATTTTGGCGGACACAACAAAAATAAAAAGCAGGTCTTTTAAGAGCGAGCTTTTATGGGATGGCGACAAAGAGGTTTATTTTCCTCAATCAGCAGCAAATTATGATACTGTTTGCGCTGAAATTAAGCAAAAGAATCTGCAAGCTGATTTTGACGAATACCGCAGGCTTTTATATGTTGCCTTGACTAGAGCCGAAGACAGGCTTTATGTTGCCGGTTTTGTAAAGAGCAAAGATGCTGATGAAGCGTCTTGGTATAAACTGTTAGAAAATAATATAACTTCAAATGTAACACTTCCGGCAGAAGATAAAAGAATCGTTTATGATATTGCCCAAGAAAATGATTTTAAAGAAAGCGATGTGATAAAGCCTGTGGTTTTAAGTTCTGTTCTTCATCCTTCTTGGCTGACCCCTGCCCCACTTGAAAATCCATTAGCTAAGCCATACGCTCCGTCAAGAAACAATGATGATGAAACGGAAATTACAGCATCACCTTTGGAAGAAGGCGGCAATTTCTACAAAAGAGGCACGGTTATTCATAAACTTTTGCAATATATATCGACAATTCCCGTTTCACAAAGGCTGTCGGCAGCTCTGCTTTTCTTAAAAAAGGAATTGCCGGAGTTTTCAACTGAAGAACGGCAAAAAATTGCTGATGAAGTTTTGAAACTTTGCAAGGCTTATGCTGAAATATTTACAGAAAGCTCTATGGCAGAAGTTCCTATTATCGGCGAAGTTGAGGGAAAAATCATCTCGGCTAAAATTGACCGCTTGGTTGTTACGCCAGATAAAGTCATCATTATTGACTACAAAACCAACCGTCCGGCGGCACGTCATATTGCCGAAGTTCCTGATATTTATAAAAAACAACTTCAAAGTTATAGAACTTTAGTTGAAAAAATCTATCCCGGAAAAAATATCGAGACATACTTACTGTGGACTAATACCTGTAATTTGATGAAAGTCTAAAACTTTCGGATTAAGATTCAAATTAATCTTTGAATAGTCAAATGATGTAACTATATTATACGCAGACACACGAGTTGAAAGGAAAAACAGATGAAAGCAATTAATGACAGCCAGTTTGAAACGGAAGTATTAAATTCCAAGGGTTTGGTTTTGGTTGATTTTTGGGCTGAATGGTGCGGTCCCTGCCGTCAGCTTGGTCCGGTATTGGAAGAAGTTAACAAGAATTTGGGTGAAAAAGTTAAAATCTGCAAAATGAATGTTGATGAAGCCCCAGCAACAGCCGCCAGCTTTGAAATTCGCAGTATTCCAACTATGTTTTTATTCAAAAATGGCGAAAAAATTGATACTAAGGTTGGGTTTAATTCACAGTCTTCTATTGAAGATTGGTTAAATTCTCATCTTAACTAATATCGATATGATTAAAAAACAGAGAGATAAAAATTCTCTCTGTTTTTATTTGTATTTGAGAAAAAATAAATTTTGTATTTACTTTAAGCTCCGTTCATTTATATGGAGCTATTATTTAGAAAAAATCTTGTTTTCTCCTTCTATTGTCTAATATTTGACAAATTTTTTTATCATTAAACCGCTGAAAATGCAGATTTTTAAAAATAGCCATTTTTAGGCAAAAAATGACCTCCGACTCCTAATAATTCAGCCTCCGAATCCATCGTTACGAGTTGTTTTTAGCTATCCGTTTGATTCTATTTTATTTTTTAGCCCTGTCGCATAATATCTCTTATGCAGATAAGACTTTGAGAGAGGCCAAGGCTTCCAGCAATTACGACAAAATTTTGGACCTCAAATATAAAGAGGTTTTCAATGAGGGGAGCATTACCGTTCAAAC
>JAGAZZ010000032.1 GCA_017939155.1 Alphaproteobacteria bacterium
GCTAAGTCCCCGAACCTCAGGTTCGGCTTCCCCAAACACTCTTAAAATCTTCACTTTGTACCTTGGCTTATTAAAACTTCCCTCTCAAAAAAACACCTCTTTCATCCTCTATTTCAAGCACCTCAACTTTCTCCCCCTCAAAAAAACACCTTTTCTCACCTCTCCTCCAAACTCTCCTACTCTCCCCCACCTCAAACCATTTTTCCAAGACTTAGCCCAAAGCTAAGTCCCCGAACCTCAGGTTCGGCTTTCCAAAACACTCTTAAAATCTTCACTTTGTACCTTGGCTTATTAAAACTTCCCTCACCTCACTCCCCTCCTCGTCCTTTCCCTGCCTGAAGAATCCCCCTTTTCCCGTCCCTTCCTCCTTTTTTCCCGCTCAATTCCTCTTTTCACCTCCCCAAATTGCCTCTTTTATCCTCCCTCTTCCATAACAAAAAAGGTGCGGTTGTCCGCACCTTCTGAATATTTTTCAAACAAACCCTACTTGCGATTTTCAGCCTTAATCGCCTCCGGCGCTTTCGTTTCTTGTTTGATTTTTTCACTCACGGGTTTATAAACCGTCTTTTCCCACGGGCTCTTCTTATCATACAATTTCTCGCAGATAGACAAGCCAACGCTTCTCAACGCTGTTTCCGTCGGAATAAACAAGTCCATACCCTCTTTGGTTTGTTTAGCTGAGTTAGAAATACCGTTAATCGTACCTAACCGGTCAATCAAAACACTACCAACCGTCACTTTTTGCATCAACGTATCGACAATAATCTCCGTCCCTAACGTATCAGAATAACGATAGCCGTAAATTTTGCCATTGTCATCCATATAGTTTTGAGCCGTTTCACCGTTGCCGAGAGCACCTAAAGAGATAAACCCTTCTTGGTCAATCGCCGGCAATTCAAGATTAAGCGACAGCGGTGTATAAGTCGTCGGTTTTTCTAAAGAGAGCAAAGCAATATTTTTGCTCGGATTAAAACGAACCGCTTTAGCTTTTAACACCTCGCCGTTAATTGTCTTAACATCGTATGTGTTCTGCAATTTGTTCACCAAACTTGCCGAAGTCAAAACAAAGGAATCCGAAATAATCAACCCGATACCCTGTTTACCGTTGGCGTTTGTAATATCAACCACCGAGCTGCGAATTTTGAGCATATTCTCTGGACTCAACTCTTTATACGGCGGTCTGTCAACAATGCAGAGCTTGGAATCAACCGAAAAGCCGTCCAAATCAACCCAGTTATCGTCAATCACCGTGCAACTGCCGTCTGCAATCACATTACCGTTTTCATCAATACAGTTTTCATACACGCGATGAGACTCCGTCACGCCGCCGTCTTCTTCAACCTGAGATTTAACCTCTTGGTTTGAAACCTCAACGCCGCCGTCTTCCTCAACAGCCGGAACATAAACAACTTCCTCAACCTTAGAAGGCTTAATCGGTTCCTCGCCGCAATCTTCAACACACTTCTCTGAACAAGACTCAGCTTTTCCTTCCTCGCAAGTTTTGGTACAAACTTTGCGACATTTCGGCTGTTCACATTTTTGTGTGCATTGAACTTGGCAGTTCACCTGAGGCTGTTGGCAAACCGGCTGACAAACCGGTTGGCATACCGGAGCCGGCGTTTCAACTCTGGTCGTCGTAATAATCTTTTTCTCGATTATCTTCTTCTCGGTTTTAACGTCAACAAATTCCTCAACTTTTGGTTTAGCCGGTGCCGCGCACGGACAACTTATCTGCGGACAAGAGCAAACCGGCTGGTTGCAAACGCACGGCTGTTGCATAGCACACGGACACATTGCCGGACATTGCGGTTGCGGCGCGTATGCACAAGACCTTGTATAAGCAATCTCTCTGGCAAAGCCGCACTTTCCGGGATTAAACTTCTCATCAAAAGCAACCAAAGCCGCTCTCTCTGCCGCCAATTCCTGAGCACTCGGACGAACCATCAACTGCGCCTCAAACCCCGGCAATGTCCGAAGCATGGAAGCCGCATCGGCAAAAGCTTCTTCGGCAAGTTTAACCTCGCCTTCATAAACGCCGTCTTCAACTTCGGCGTAACCGGTCGTTACACCTTTCCAAAAGACCTTGGTTTGGCTTAAATTTAACAACCGCCAAGTAATGGTCATTTCAGCCGAACCGCCGCGCTTGTTGGCTTTGCGTGCATTGTCCCAATCATATTCGTCACAAATATTCATAAAGAAATTCGTAATTTCCGCGGTCAATACATATTCCGGCAATTTAACCCGCGTATCAGACAAGCAAACATCGCCCGGAATTTCCATCACTTTATAGCATTTATCAGCCGCTTTCTTAAACACATCCTGAAAAGCCATATTCTTCTGAATAACGCGCCCATGATTTAACATCGCCTTTTTAGTCGCGCGTCTGCAACCGAAAATCCGAAAACGATAATTGCCGACATGCCCTGAGTACGGGTTATAGCTTCCCGCGCCGCCCAGCTTAAAATCAACGTGTTCCAAAGCAAACGAAGCCATATCGCAACAATTGCGTTCAATGGTACTTTTATATCTCGGCTTTGCAAACACATAGTTGCTGGTTTTATAAATCGGACATCCTTCGGCAACAGCGCCCGGACAAGCTCTCTTGCGAGGAGCTTCCACGATTCGCACCACTTTATTCGACTTTTTCTTAGCCGAACATCTCTCGCAAGACCCGCCCGGGAAAATACTCCCGTCTTTATCTTCCGGGTCACCGCAGTTTTCACATGACCCGCCCGGGAAAATACTACCGTCCTTATCGGCCGGACAGTCCGGACAGTCAGGCGTTGCGGCATTTACGCTCCAAGCTGCAAACAACAGCCCGACACCCAAAAAGCCGCAGAAAAAAATCTTTAAAACGTTTTTCGCTGACATATTATTATTTCTCCTAATTAGGTTTTTTAAAAAGCCTGTGCCGGTAAGACAAAGCTTCCATGACGTGCATTTTAATCACCTTTTTTTCATTTTGCAAGTCCGCAATTGTTCTTGCTAACCGCAAAATGCGCATCAGTCCTCTGGCCGATAAGCCGCACTTTTCCGCCGCTTCGGCCGAAAATTTACGTAAATTTTCATCCATATCCAAAACTTTTTCTAAAATTTCTCCTTTAAGCTGCGCATTAACTGTCAGATTTTTTATTCCGAGCTTGTCAAAGCGTTCTTTGGAAATTTCTCTGGCCAGCAAAACTTTTTTTGCCATCTCGGCTGACCCCGTCCCTTTCTTTTCTGACGTCAAATCGTATGCGCTGACCGCAGGCACCTCAATCTGCATATCAAACCTGTCCAAAAACGGACCCGACAACCGTCCTAAATATTCCATAGCACACAACGGCGCCTTGGCGCACATCCGCTCTTTCGTTCCCAAATGCCCGCAACGGCATGGGTTCATCGCCGCAATAAGTTGAAAATCCGCCGGATATTCCGTATGCGCCTGCACCCGGGCAATCACCGCCTTTTTGCTTTCCAGCGGCTGACGCAGTGCGTCCAAAGTCGTTTTAGAAAACTCCGGCAATTCGTCTAAAAACAAAACGCCGTTATGCGCCAGCGAAATCTCGCCGGGCACACCTTTTCTTCCGCCGCCGATAAGCGCCGGCATGGACGCGCTATGGTGGGGTGCCCGAAACGGACGGCAAAAATCAATCTTTTCCGGCAACAATCCCGCCACCGAATGAATCATCGCTGTTTCCAAAGCCTCACGCACGCTCATTTTTGGCAAAATTGTCAACAATCTTTCTGCCAACATCGTCTTACCGCTTCCCGGCGGTCCAATCATCAGCAAATTATGCCCGCCCGCCGCGGCAATAAGCATCGCCCGCTTAGCGCTTTCCTGCCCTTTAACGTCCGCCATATCAATCGGATAGCCTTTTTCTTCAATCTGCGGCAGCGCCGGTGGCGCAATTGTCGTTTTTCCCTTAAAATAATTAATCAGCTCTAAAATATGCTCGGCGGCAATAATCTCTTTACTACCGCTCCAAGCCGCCTCTTGCCCGTTCTCTTTCGGACAAACGATGGAAAACCCGAGGCTCGAAGCCTTAACCGCCGCCGGTAAAACGCCGTTCACCCGCTCAATCCGTCCGTCAAGCGACAACGCCCCCATCAAAAGGCACCCTTTAATCTGCTCCGGCTTAATAATATTTAAAAGCCCCAAAAGCGACAGCGCAATCGGCAAATCATAATGCGTCCCCTCTTTAATCAAATCTGCCGGCGTCAAATTAATAATAATGTGCTCACGCGGAAAAGAAATGCCAAGCGTGCCGAAAATCGCCCGCACTCGCTCCCTGCTTTCATTAACCGCCTTATCCGGCAACCCGACAATCACAAACCCCGGCACTCCCGGCGCAAAACACGCCTGCACCTCAACCACTTGCGCCGAAATGCCGTTAAACGCCGCCGTCTTTACGCTGCATACCATAAAAAAAGTCCCTTCAGCTATTCATATTTCTTAAATTACCGCCAAAATAGAACAAAATAAAAACAATGTCAAGAACTTTTTTTACTATTTTTTAAGATTTACTTTTTTTTCACTCAAGAGAGAAAGACACAAAATTTTGCTAACACTTCAATAAAGGACATTTTATGAGAAAGGCGGAAAATTTTGCGAGTGAGCCCTAAATGTCCTGCTAGGGAGGAGAGTGTACATAAAGTCACATGACCCGACCGACGACAGGCTTCCCTTCGCCTCACCAATAAAGGAGTGCGAAATACTCCGCCCGCAACACACTCCAGCAAAGGATGTCAAGATTTGAGTCTTATAGAGATGGGGTTGGTATTTCTTAAAAATCCTAGTGTACATAGCGGTACATGAATTCTAAAAACTCCGTCACTCAAGCCCCACTCGAGAAAGGAGGAAAATTTTGCGAAATAGTCGCAGATGTCCGCTCATAAACCGGAGCGTACATAAAGTCACATGACCCGACCGACGACAGACCTACATTTTGCGATTTGACCGGCTCCTCCAAATCTCAAGTCCCGCTCCCGAGAAAGGCGGTAAATTTTGCGAGTGAGCCCTAAATGTCCTGCTAGGGAGGGGAGTGTACAAAATAGTACATGACCCGACCGACGACAGGCTTCCATTTAGGAGCTCAATCACAAAATTTTCCCCTTTATCACCACCTAGGAACAACTTCCCCACCATTCCTCCACCTCCTGGTCGGATACGTCCCCTCACGCAAAAAATCATACCGCGCCGGCAATTGCGGCAAATCCGTAATCAAAACATACCCTTCAGATTTAAAGGTATCCGCGCATTGCGCAGCTGTTTGCCCGTAATCATCATAACAAATCACTTCCGCCCGCGTATAGGGATGAATAAGCACAACGCCCTCGGCTGTTTCAAGCGGCGAAACATTGTTATAATACTCGGGCATAGGCTGTAAACAAGGTTGCGGCGGCAAAATACCATCATCGGGACACCGTTTGTTTGGCGGACAATATTTCAAGCCGCCAACAGTCACAAGGGAATTTTTCTCTAAAACAGAACTTTGCTCCCTACCGCAAGAAGAACAACATTTTGAAGCATTTTCATAATCTTCCTCAATCTTTACTTCACCAGACGAAACTTCTGACCAATTGCTTGCCTCGTCTTCAACAACCGGCACATCATCATAAAACGGCTCAACCGAAGCACGACACCCCGAAAGCCCCGCCATAAATAAAAACAATACCCAACATCTCAAAAAGTAAAGCATACCCAAAGCCTCAAAAACACTAATTCTTTCCAAAGCTTACCCCACCCCCGCCATTTTGCACTAAAAAATAACAGGTTATAAACAAAAAACTATTTCACCTAAACTCAGTTTTTTAAACGTAGCCACCTTATCCCCCGCCCTCAACCCCCCCTCTCCCAGTCATTGCAAGCGAGGAACAACCACTTCCTCTCCGAGTCATCAACCCAGTAAAAATTTTATGCACAGATATTTTTAATTTTAGCGTTTAATGCTATAATAATTTTGCGCATAATGGCGGTTAATGCCACCATTTTAGGTTTAGCACGCGATATTAACTCATTGTATATACGATAATATTTTTCATCATATTTTACTGCGACAAGAGCTGCCATAAACAAAGCTTTCTTAACA
>JAGAZZ010000033.1 GCA_017939155.1 Alphaproteobacteria bacterium
GCGCGTAGCGTAAGCTACACATCGCCGTGGCAATCCATAATCCGGTGACTTCAGTCACTCAAATTACAATAAAGCGAAGCTTCGTAGTGGCACAAACTTCTCTTAGCTTTGCTAGGGAGGGACGACCGAAGCAAAGGTTAGTTGTTCGTACAAGTAGAAAAGCGCAGCTTTTCGTAGCGGCGCAATCCATAACTAAACGCAAAGCGTTACCTTATCCCATCATAACTCGTGCGAAGCACACCTTATCCAATTTAGCCCGCTCCCCCCCCGCAACAAACTCCAACCAAGGAGTGGGATTAATTGCGAAGTAGTCGGAAATGTCCTCAAACAAACCGGAGCGTACTTAAGCGTACGTGAGGATTTGTTTGAGGCTTCCATTTGCGAGCTAATTCACAATTTAGCCCGCTCCGCTAAGTCAAAAGTTCACAAAATTTTCCCCTTTATCCCCTTTTTACCAACACCCAGCTGTTGTCACCCAACACTTCCACATCCTTGCTAATCTCATTGTTAAGCTCCGCTTGACGAATAAAATTGTAAAACTCATTGTCAAACGCTTGCTTAAAAGTAATTGAATGCTTCAAACGCATGGATAATTCCGCCGCAATTTTTGCCGAAAGCGCTTCGCGAAAGAGGGCAGGAAAAAGCCGGTCATCATCAATTTCACGCACATACTCAACACAAACACCATCCAAAATATCGGTCACAATACAATCGTTGACCACTTCATAACCGGTCAAAACCTCAAAATGTGTCCCGCTAATCTGAGGCGCCCGTGCTTCAAAAACTTTTAAAAGCAACAGGCAATCAGAGGGCAAACGATACATCGCCTTTTTGCCATACATCTCCTCACACTTAGAAAGCTTTTTCGCCCCTACGGCAAAACGCCACGGATAACTTGATAATAATAATTTCTTCATATCCTCATAAACCATATCATAAGACCGACCAAATGCCACATCGTTCAAAGACGACACCGGCGGTTCCCCGAGCTTTAACAACGCACGGTTAATAATTTCAATTTTAGACATCACGCCTCCAATAAAAAAAGGAGCTGAAAGCCCCCGTTACACCAAAAAAAATTCATTCTCTCAAAAAGCTGAAACCCGCTCACTTCCCATACTGCCTTCATACTCATACAAATCCATACAAATCATCGCACCGCCATTTTCTCCCGCCGGCACACATTTTCTTTCTACCCTCTGTTCCGTGTCATCCGCTGCCGTTTTCTGCAAAACACACTGCTCTTTATCACAATCTTCAAGGTTAAGCGTATATAAAACTGTTCCGCCGCACATCCTCATTGCATAGCGCCCGTCAGACACTGCTTCCAACCGCCAAACCCGCCAATTAACCGGATAGCAAGATACTCGCCCCTCTTCGCTTTCTCCCTCATAGCAATAAAAATTCATCTCCTCACGCTTACCGGAAGCCACATCTTCAAATTCACCATAGCACCCCTGATTTCCACACTCCAAATCCGCCTTACCGGGATTATCCTCATCAGCAAAAAACTCAACTTTCATCCGCACACCGTCTTTCTCACCGGCATACTGAAGCCGAACAACCCCGCCGACATCTGCCGCCCGCGAAACCTCCGCCACCTCAATCGCACCGCACAACCAGTCCTGCGGCAGTGCCTCCGCTCCACCGCAAAACAACAAACACAACGCAAGACTATTCAGAAAATAACCGCAACCTCGTTTCAATCGCTTCATATTTGGCTTTTTCACTTCCCTTAAAATTAGAATATGGAAAATAATATTTACCTTCTTTATTTTTTTCAAGTAAATTTATATATTCTTTTACATTTTTCTGTCCTATTCGGTGAGCAGCGGCAATCATACCTCGTTCAGTAATTTTAAAATCACTCACTTTTCCCGCTATCTCTGTTCCAACATTATTCATATAACTTTTCATTTGTTTATAGTAAGTATCAACCATTTTTCTGGCTATTTTCTCCTGAACTTCCGGTAAACCTAAAAAATCACTGGAACTGTAAATACCATCTTTACCTAGCCATTCACCTTTACTGTTAACATAACCTAAATCAGTCAAAATACCTTTGCGCATTTGATATTTACCTAAAGCACCAATACCCCCACCTTCTAAATTATACTTATCGTACTTCCCTCCAGATTCTAATTGTCCTAATAAATTCCAATGTTTATTTTCAAAATACTTATCTGCTACACTTTCCTTCCTCTCTTTCCGAACCGTCCGTTCCACACTCGCTTGTCTTCTTCTGTCTTCATCACTGCGAAAACGATAAGCTCCATAGTCCTCATACATATCTTCTTCAAATTCATTCCGCCCGCGTTTAACCTGCATCGCCGAACGCTCTCTCTTCTCTCTTCGCTCCGCAAGCACTTCATCTAAATAAGGTTTTGCAAACATAAAATCTATCCCGTCAAGCCCCGGGTCACCGTCCAAAGCCCGCACATCATCACGATATTTATCTAACAAATCATGCAATTTCTTCTTTCGTTCTTCCTTTTCAGCCCGATTACTCATCACATCTTCCATTATCTCAACCATAAAATTTTTCATATCATAACCCTCAAAACAAAATTAAATTAAACATAAAAAAAGGCAGCTCACACCACCCCTCCAATAAAGTCATCTTTGCCGTCCTCATCACTTCCTCTCCTCCGGCACAATGCAATCCTGTATCTTCTCATCATACTCCCAATTCATATCCACACAAATATCCTTAATAATTTCAATCTTCACACTCGGCACCACCCCGTTAACATACCGCACACCAAATCCGCAAGCCACAACCAGCCCCCACGCCAGCCACCGCAACTTATGAGCAAAAAACGCCCACATAAGCAATACCAAAAACAAAAGCCGTATCCCGATATATGTCCAGTATTCTCCGCGTTCGGCATTCTGCACAACGACCATATCAACCAATACCATCATCAGCATAAACAGCCAAACAAACAAAAATCCCCCCACAACATACTTCCCAAATACGGCTTTTTTTATCATTTCATTACTTTCCTTTTTTCAAAAATTTATCACAGCTTTCCGTAAAAAACACCTTTTACTTCTTACGCTCGTTCAACAAATTTTTTCTAATAAAAACAATACCGCCGCCAACCAAAAGCGCACCCCAGATAAAATAAATCACATACGCCGCACCCACAGCATAAGCTTCGCCGATACCGACGTTGCCCCACCCCATGGAAACAAGAAACGCACGCATAATCCACGGCAACACAATCAACGAACATAAAACATCAACTTTTCCCAAAACACGCAAAACCGCCGCCGCTTTCTGATGTTTATTCTCAAAACGCTCAAGCCAAACCACATTCTTGCCCATTGCAAGCGCAAAGGCCGCCGCCAAACACCCGCCGAGCAACACCACACCTAACGCACTCGAAAAATAAAATCCGACCGCTTCAATAAAAACCGAGGCAACGATAAACCCGCCCCATAATAAAAAAGATTGATGAAAACGCTTCATATCATTGCCTCCTAAAATTATTTACGCCCTTTACGCAATTCCTTATAAGACTGTTGAGCTACAAAAGCAGCTTTTCCTAAGGAAAAGCCAACATTCCATGCCTTTGCATACTTATTTTGTCCTACAGCAAAATCGACAAGAACATTACCCGTCTTAATAGGATTCTTTGCATCCGATTGTTTATAAATATCATATATTGTTTTAACTGAATTTGCAACACTTTTTTTCCCATAATCATCTCCTAAAAAATTAAAGGCAGAGAGTAAATATTATCACTCTCCGCCTTATTTTCTTCAAACCTATCTCGCCAAATATCCGAGAGTAACGCGAATACTGCCGCTGTTTGACGTAGCAGAAGTAGCCGTCGCCATCACATACGCTTTAACAGTAGAAGGCAATGTCGTTGTCGCAATCAATTCGCCGTCTTTAAAGGTCTTGCTGGCGGCAATGCTGATTGTTGACAATTCCGCAAAAGAACCGGTTTCGCTGTCCCCGTGCTTAAGGGTAATCGTCACCGCCGCAGTCGTAGAAACAGCCCCTTTGGCAAACACGTTAACACACAAAGCGCCTTGAGTTTCCCCAACCGCAACAACTTTATCAGAGCTAACAGTTGCAGCAGCCAAAGAACCGTTAATCAAGTCTTCGTCATAAACTTTTAAAATATTGTTTAACATCAAAACTACTCCTAAAAAAATTAAGCCAAGCTAACAGCACTTTCCGTACCGTTTGCAAAGTTGTAAGACGTAATAAAGCGAATGCCGTTCCACGCCATAAAGCTGCGGTTAACATCCCAATCGCCCGCAGTCGTCTGCAAAACGTTACCTTTATATTTATGCAGCATAGAAAGCACTTTCGGATGGCAGAAAATAAAGGTAGAAGCCGGCGTTGCCTTTGCATCAACCAACATATTGTCAATCTGGTCAGCCGTCGGCACGTTCTCAGAGGCAATGTTAACAATCGCCGACACGGCATCAGGATTAGCCAGTTGCATACCAATATAACCTTTCAAACGAACACCATAACCAAGCAAACCATTAGCGTTTTTATAAAGGGTGCCGCCGTTAATCGGTGTTGAATCCAAAATACCATGTTTACCGATATTTTTAGCCGAATAAAGACCGGTCACTTCACCATCAATAAAACGAACCGCAACCATGGAATAACAATTAGCAGAAGCCCCGGCGCTCACAGCCTTGCCGTTCTGAACCGCATACGGAATAAAGTTGTCATAAATAATCTTCTTTTCCGCTGTCTGACCTGCGTGTTTCAAGAGCATCGGCACTTTTTTACCAAAATATTCCGACACGCCAATCACGGAAGCTTTGTCTTCCGGCAAAAAGATTTCGCCGCCCAAAATCGAAAGGTCGATTTTCTTTAAGTTAGAATCAACTTCCATTTCCGGCAACGGCTGATTAATGTCAACAAATTCCGCCCCGTTGATTTTAGAAACCTCTTCATACGCGTTCCAAAGCCCGTGAGTAGAAGGCTCAAAACGCATATTGTCCAAAATCGGAGACTCTTCAGTTAAATGGTTAACAAAATGCTCCTGCTTTTGAGATAAAGCAACAGCAAGTTCTTTTAATGTACTAGACATAAAATTTCCTTTCAAAATTAAAAAATAAAAAAAATTAAAACAAACAAAAAACGACTACCAACTCAACTTACCGCAAGCACACCAAACACCCCTCCCCGCGAGTCATTGCAAGGTCAGAACAACCACTCCCCGCGTCATTGCAAGGTAAGCCGTAAGGCAATAACCGCGGCAAACTTCTCTTAGTGTTGCAAGCGAGCATAGCGAACACAGCAACACTTAGTTGTTCGCGCAAGTAGAAGCGAAGCTTCGTAGCGGCGCAAACTTCTCTTAGCTTTGCGAGGTCGTCCCCCTCCGCGAGTCATTACGAGCCCGCGACGTCAGTCGCACAAAGGCGTGGTAATCCATAACTCGTGCGAAGCACGCCTTATCCAATCATAACTTGTGCGAAGCACGCAATGGGCTTGTAGAGTGCCGGTGCTGGAAGCGAATTTAAAGTTGCGGTGTACAAAACGAGTACATAAGACTTTAAATTCGCAATCATGACCGGTGCTTTTGCGAGCCCCCAAAGAAGTGAGGCTTCCATCCGCGAGCTAATTCACAATTTAGCACGCTCCGCCACACACTCCTTCCAAGGAGGTCGAGAAAGTGCGGTGCTATCGTTAAATGTCCTCCCTCAAACCGGAGCGTACTTAGGCGTACGTGAGGATTTGAGAGAGGCATCCATTTGGCGATTTGACCGTGCTTTACCGACCTCCGCCAAGTTTCCCGATTCAGGGGTAAATTTTGGCAGTGAGACGCGGGAGCCTACCAAAGGACAGGAGCGTACATAAAGGTACGTGACTGCCCTGCAGAGTAGCCCCTCCCGCGAGCTCAATGTCAAAATTTACCCCTGAATCAGTAGTCGTTAAACATATCCCTAAAATACTCAACCGCATTAAACCCCTCTTTGGGTTTCGCTCCGCGCCCGAAAGAAACGGGATTATCTTCTGAAACAGCTTCACCCAAACGGCAGAAAACCTCCATCATGCGGCGCGTGCCCAAGGCATCTTCAATGGAGGAGACAACATCGTCGTCTTCTCCGGCAAAGAGCCTGACGCCTCGTTTCATTAATTCGAGGTTGCGGCAGGACTTCGCCCCCCAGGCACATTTCTGTTCTTCCATTTCGGTAAAAGAACGCTCAAGACGTTCTTTTTCAAACTGTTCCTTCTGCTCGTCACGGCTCTTAACATACCAGTTATAGAGCCCTTTGGCGGCGTCCGGTAAA
The DNA here is from genome assembly GCA_017939155.1 of Alphaproteobacteria bacterium. GTDB lineage: Bacteria > Pseudomonadota > Alphaproteobacteria > RF32 > CAG-239 > CAG-267. Next base: position 6,274 of record JAGAZZ010000033.1, read on the forward strand.
ATATTGTTTTCAAGACACGCGCGTTTGAAAGCTTCGCCGAAATCTCTGTCTTCATCAGCAAACTCAATATCAAAACCGCTCACATCTTCAGGCATTCCCAAACGGGAATAAAGTTTGTCAAAAGCCTTTTTATCGCCGTCTTTCGGAAGCGACACTTTAGAGGAATAAGCCCTCTCCAGCGCGCGATAAGATTTCAGAAGCTCACTTGGGGTCTTAAACCCCTTTTTTTCAAGATAGGTTTCCTCATCTTCCGCCAGCTCACCCCAACCGGATTGTGCACGCAAAAAGTCTTTTTTTATTTCAGACGCAAGAAAGTTATCGGAGGTCGTCTGCCCCTCCGGCTTATTAAACTTACCCATAGCAAAAATCCTAAAAAATTAAGTTAAAAAAAAGGCTCCGAGCTTTGCCCGAAACCCAAACACTCCTCTCTCCCCAAACATCATCCCTCTCGGACAACCTGTTTTGCCGTCCGAATCAAAGAATCCCCCTCAACCTGAGAACACCCTCATTCAACACCACTCAATCCACATCGCAAACTTCCGCCGCACAAACCGCCTCATCTAAATCTGTCATACATTCTTTCATACACGGCCGATAAACAAAAAGCCACCACGCCGCCCAAAGCAAAACCACCAATCCGCCGACACACGCCAAAAAAGCAACCACACTTTTCAAAAAAAAGCTAAAAAAACGCGCTCCAAAACTTTTCGCCTTCACTTCCTCATTTTCTTGACAATCATTCATCAAAACCCCCGCGCCTCAATCATAAAATAAATTTGCAGCGCCCCTGTTAAACACAGAAGCCCCACCGCAAAAATCTTAAAATACCGCCACGCAATTTTCACCCGTTTTTTAAACTTTTCTTTCATCAACTTACCTAATATTTTCTCTTCGCATATTCTCAGTCCTCAGATAATCCAGCAAAATCTCACACGCCTTATCTAAATTCTCACGTCCGAGCCTACTTCCCAATTCATTATTTTTCAAGTCTTTTTTCACCCCTCACTCCCCCCACACAAAAAAAGCGACCCGAAATCCGCGTCGCCTTATCCATTATGGCATAATTCATACCACACTCTGACATAATGTCAACCCCACCTCACCAACTTATCACAAAAAAAATACATTTTTTTTAATATTTTTTTCCACTTTCACACAAAACACTTCAAGCACGCCACAACTTTAGCCCCTCAAATTCCCTAAACCCTCCGGCTCCACACCTAAAAATCTAGTAATATCTCCTCTTCAGCCCCCTCCTCATTCAAGGTTTCTTCCTCTTCTGTCTTCGCCTTCACCTCTAAAAAATCTAGTACTATCTCCTCTTCAGCTCCCTCCTCATTCAAGATTTCTTCATCTCCTGTCTTTGCCTCCTCACCTTGAACCTTCTCATAAAATTTCACCTCTCCATTTTCATAATACTGCTTCCAAACCCCATCTCGTCCACCATTTATATAATTTCCCTCTTCTTTCAACTGCCCGTTTTCATAATACCACTTCCATGCTCCATCTCGTTTATCATTCTTATAATTTCCATCCCACTTCAATTGTCCATTTTCATAATACTTTTTCTCAACCCCATCTAGTCTATCATTCTTATAACTTCCCTCTTTTTCCAATTGTCCGTTGCTCGAATATCCCCTCCAAACACCATCAGCTTCACCATCTTTGAAATTTGCTGTGATTTGCAACTTTCCATCTCTAAAATACCCCTCCCAAACACCATCTAATTTACCATCTTTAAAATTTATTTTGCTTCGTAACTGTCCATCATCATAATACAGTTTAGCAATTCCGGTCACCGGCACCCCATTTTTATCCGTGCAAAAAAGCACACGCTGTTCCTCTGCACAAAGCAAATGTTCACCATCTTCGCTTGTCATATCGTCCAAATCCAAAAACGCTTCATCAACCCCTAAATAAAAAGGATATTTATCAATCCGAACATGAACGGGAGGTAACGGAACAAAACTAGAAGAAATATCATCTCTCCAATCACACCAAGCCTCCCCGCCAGCCAACATCATCACCAAAGCCACCACAACAGCCGTCTTCTTCATCACCAAATCTCCTATCGTTAAATTTTCCTACATCATCCCCCTAAAAACTAAAGATTCAGTTAAACATCTCATAAAAACTCCCCTCCTCCCCCTCAAACAACCTTTTCCAATAGTCCCCGTTCCCTTACTGTCATCCCTCCCCACGTCATTACGGCTCGCAGGATAAAAAAAGCCCTGTGGGCTCTTTTTACCGAGAGCTATAGCAGTTGTTAGATTGTGACTTGACGTCAAGCAACCAAAACAATCTTTACAACTGGCTTGTCCGAACAGCGTGAGCCCGCGACGTCAGTCACTTCTCCCACCACGAGTCATCAACCCAGTAAAAATTTTATGCACAGATATTTTTAATTTTAGCGTTTAAGGCTATAATAATTTTGCGCATAATGGCGGTTAATGCCACCATTTTAGGTTTAGCACGCGATATTAACTCATTGTATATACGATA
>JAGAZZ010000034.1 GCA_017939155.1 Alphaproteobacteria bacterium
ACACACACACACACACCTATAAAGGCTCTGCCGAGAAAATTTAAAAACATTTTCTTTAATTTGAACAACACTATTTCCGTGCGGATAATTCGCGCGGAATTTTTTCTATATGAAGGAGAAAGACGATGAGTGAAATGACATTAGATGACTGTAAGGAATTGTTGGCACAAATGCAAAAAATTATTTCCAGCAGAGATTTAAGTGAATATAAATATGAAGATATTAACGATGCTTTTAGTGCATTAAAAAACTTTGCACAGAAAAATTCAGAAACAAGAAAAGATATTTTATCTTTTGCAGAAGAAGTGTTAACAACACCAAAAATATTATCATCGACTAAAGGTTATTTTCACTACAATCAAACGTTCGATTCAGTGGCTGAAACTATGGGTAATCTTTATTCTGATACCTATAGGATTTTAGAAGCAGTAGGCAAAGATTCTAAGTGTAGCAAACAAGCAATATCAGCCATACAAAAGGGGTTAAAAAGAGAAGGCAACGATATGTATTCATATCAGAGTGCGTACCAGGCATTAGGCGAAATAGCAAAAGAAAATCCCGACACAAGAAGAAATATATTTCATATAATGAAAACAACCAAACGGAATCATATTTTTGGAGATACAGTTAGAGAATATTCTGAGTTGTTAAAAAATTTAGAGCTAGAAAATTCGGACCTGAAAACGGAAGTGTTTGCTGAATTTAAAAAAATGTTAGAAACCCATTCTACTAGTGGACTCTCTGATAATCACGATTTTGTATATAATGATTTAAACGAAATATTAGAAAAAAATCCTAATTTGGCACCGGAAATATTATCAGCATATCCCCAAAATCAGACATCGAACATTACAGGTATGAATCTCTTGGAAAAAATTGCTTTGTCAAAGCCAGAACTTGCAGAACGTTCTATTGATTTTATTCAAACTAGTTTAGAGGGTGAAGAAAAAACTTCAATGGGGTTAATGCATTACTATAACATTCTTGAAAAGATTGTAGAAAAATATCCAGATAAGGCAGAAAAAGTTCTTTCAGCTCTTAAATCAGGTGCAGAAGCCACTGGACACACGTATATAAAAAATCCGTCAACGTATGCTTATATTACCTTAGGACAAATTGCGGAACAAAGAAAAGATTTAACACCGGAAATTCTGAATACAATGAAAGCGTTTTTACAATTGGGTGATAAAGATAATCATAGTGCTTATGGCATCATTGGCAATATAATTAGCAAACAGCCGGAGTTTGCTAAAGAGGCGCTAGATACAATGAAAGTTGGAATAAAAGAACTGGAAAATGTTGGAGGAGAAGAATATTCTGAAACTTTGCCCGTTGTATATTATGTTTTAGAAGAAGTTTCCATTAATCACCCAAAGCTTGTAGATGATGTTTTAGATGTGATGAAAAGCGGATTGAAATCCGAATTAAATTGGGCAAATTATGAAGATGAAGACGAATATGAACGTGGTAATGGTTTTCAAAAAGCTTATTGGTCATTGCGTAACATAGGAAAGAACGTAAGTGATGAAAAAACACTTCTTGCTATTGATGGCCTAATGGCTTCTATTCCTGGAAAAGCATTGCTCGGAGAGGTTCAGGAAATAAGGAAAGAAAAGGCTTTGACCGAGGAATTTAGAATAAGGGATTATCCTAAAGGGATAGGAAACGTTGTTTCAGGAAAAGAGTTGACAGAAGGAATGTCATATAGCCCGACAATGTTGGATATTAACGAATTATTTGAAAAAGGAGTAATCCTTCGAGGGGATAAAATAGATTTGAAAAATTATCCGGAGATTAATTGCATTCAGGTCGCAGAACAAGAGCAACTTGATATGCTAACACCTGAAAGCAAACAACAAATTACAGCTATACACTTGTCAAATAATACACCGGTAGAGTGGTTTGAAGATTATATAAATGCGGATAAAATGTCTACTGTTATGGATATGCGGTCATTTCCAAATTTGCAGAAATTTGAAACGCATTGTTATTGCAATAATGATTTAAAGGAAGTTAAGTTGCCAGAAAATGTCGAATCTATTGCAATTAAACAGTCATATTTGGATAGTTTGAATATGTTGCCAATTGATGCAATACCTAGTTGCTCAAGAGTAAATGGTTATGTTTATAAAGATGATAGCAATGGTGTTGTTCGAGGTGAATTTTGTACAGCAACAGCAAGACGGTTGAAATTAAAAGAAGAGCATATTGCCGAAAAGCAAGCACAAGTCAAAGAGTGGAAACAACAGCGAAATGACAAATTGCTAAACAATGTTAAAACAAAAATATCTCCAGCAGTTGAAGAAACGAAAGAGATAAAAGCTCCGGTCAAAGGAAAGAGCGGAAATATTAAACCAAAAGGAAAGGAATTCGAGATATAGAACACACAAAAAACAGCCGAGGTTTTATACCTCGGCTGCTCTTTTTATGCTTCGTCAATGTCATCTTCTTCCGCTAAAGCGTTTTTATCAATAGCATAACCGTTGGCGCGTACGGTGCGGATATAATCAGGACCATATTGGTTTAAAGATTTTCTCAACCGCCTGATATGCACATCAACAGTTCTCGATTCGACAAAGATATTTTCGCCCCAAACCGATTTTAATAAAACTTCTCTGGAAAAGACTTTTCCCGGTTCTTTTAATAACATTTTTAAAAGCCGAAATTCCGTTGGGCTTAGATGTAAATAATTTTCACCGCGTTTGACTTTTCTCTCAACCAAATCCATTGAAATATCTTCAAAGGTGATGATTTTTTCTTTTTCTTCAAAAAGCGGCGCCCGTCGCATATTTGTTTTAACTCGCGCCATCAGCTCCGGAACTGAAAAAGGTTTGGTCACATAATCATCAGCACCGGCGCCAAGCCCTTTAATTTTGTCCTCTTCTTGGCTTTTAGCCGTCAGCATAATCACAGGGATATTTTTAATATCAGGTTTGGAGCGTATCAGCTTGCAAATTTCCACACCTGAAATTTCCGGCAACATCCAGTCAAGAATAATAACGGAGGGCATTAATCTTTCAATCTCGCTGACGGCATTCATCCCGTTAGCTACCACAGCCACTTCAAACCCTTCTTTTTCAAGATTATAGCTCAGCAACATAGAGATTGCTTCTTCATCTTCAATGACCATAACCAAACTCATTTTATTCTCCTTTTAGTATTCTGATGTTGTCAGCATAAGCATTATTTTTAAATACGGCAGTCCCCGCAACTAAAATATCAGCACCGGCGTTAACGCAGAGCGGCGCTGTTTCAAAGTTAACCCCGCCATCAACAGCAATAAGAAAGTCGCCTCCAATTTGCTTAGTTTCCATAATTCTTTGCGGTGTATCTATCCGAAAATCTTGTCCGCCAAACCCCGGCTCAACCCCCATAACTAAAATCAAATCAACAAATTTTCCGTATGTTTCCAAAAGCTTAACATTAGTATCCGGTCTAGTGCTGAGTCCGGCTTTTCTGCCATGCTGATGAATAAGCTCAATAAGCCGCAAAGGCTCGGGGCAGACCTCTAAATGAAACGTGATAATATCAGCTCCCGCCTCAATAAACCAAGGAACAACAGTTTCCGGATTCTCCACCATCAAATGCACATCAAACGGCAAATCCGTCTGTCTTTTTAAGCCCTTTAAAATATGCGGACCAAAAGTCAGATTAGGTACAAAATGTCCATCCATAACATCAAAATGCAACATATCTGCACCGGCTTTTTGCAACCGTTTAATCTCTTCGCCTAAACAGGAAACATCAGCCGATAAGAGGCTTGGGGCAATTTTTATCATACTTTTCTCCAAATTTATGCTTAAAAGTAACAAAAAAAGTTTAACTTGAGGTAAACCTTTTGGCGTTGATATTAAAAATATAATGATTATGTAGGCTTGGCTATGTTTTAAACAGTCAAAAAGGAGATTAAAATGGGTGAAGTTGCTCAAAAAATATCAAAAGTCGATAAAGGCGAATTGATAAAAATATTACAATGTGCGTTTGCAGAAGAATGGTTGGCGTATTATCAATATTGGCTCGGCGCAAAAGTTGCCGAAGGTCTTGAACGCCCGAAAGTTGAAGCTGAATTTAAAGAACACGCTGCCGAAGAATTAAAACACGCAGATTGGCTGGCCGATAGAATAATCCAACTCGGCGAAACGCCGCTTTTAGACCCGGAAGAGTGGAAAAAACAGGCTAAATGCAAGTATGAGGCGCCATCAAATCCGGATACGAAAGTTCTTGTCGAACAAAACCTGATTGCTGAGCGTTGCGCCATTGCCAGATACCAGCAAATTTGCGATATGTGTCAGGGCAAAGACTATGAAACTTTCCGTATTTCCCGCAAAATTCTTAAAGAAGAATTGGAACACGAACAGGAAATGGAGGATTTTCAGGCAGATTTCGGATATTATAAATAATATGTCCATAACGTATTTTTAACCTCTTAATGCTAAGGTAGTAGCATTAAGGGGTTATTTTTTAGGAGACTTCAGATGCCTGATAAAGAACTGACAAAGGTCATTGCCCGCTGGATGGAATGGTTGAGAACACAAAGAAACTACTCGCCGCACACCTTAAAAGGCTATTTAAGTGATATAAATATATTTTTTAATTATTTCGGCAAAAATAAAGTAGGTCTCACAGATTTAAAAAAAATGGACATCAGGGATTTTCGTAATTTTTTCAGTCTGCGTGCTAAAGAGGCGATTGGCAAAGCTTCAATTGCTCGCGAAGAGTCGGCTGTCCGTAATTTTTTTAAATGGATGGACGATAATAACATTATGCAAAATACGGCAGTTTTTCAAATTGCAACCCCAAAATTGCCCAAAGTGTTACCCCGTTCGCTTGATGTCAATACAACATTTGATGTCTTGGAACACGCCAAAGAAAACAGCAGTGAGCCTTGGATTGGCGTGCGGGATAAAGCTATTTTTACGCTTCTTTACGGCTGTGGACTGCGTATCTCTGAAGCTTTAGGGCTAAATGTGGAAGACATAAATGCAACTGAATTTCTAAAAATCCACGGTAAAGGCAATAAAGACCGTTATGTTCCGATTTTGCCGATAGTCATAGAAAGAATTAAAGAATATATAAAAAGTTGCCCCTATAAATTAAAGCCCGGCACCCCCTTATTTTTGGGTGCAAAAGGGGAACGTTTAAGCCCAAGGATTATTCAAAGAAAACTGCAAAAAATCCGCACGGAACTAAATCTTCCGGCAAACATAACGCCACACGCCTTGCGCCATTCTTTCGCAACTCATCTTTTAGCGGAAGGTTCGGATTTGCGCTCCATACAAGAGCTTTTAGGACACGTTTCGTTAAGTTCGACACAACGATACACGGATGTCAACCTTGAAACAATATTAAAAGAATACAAAAAAGCCTTTCCGAACTAAAAAAAGCATCCTCAAAAGGATGCTTTTAATAAAACTAAGACCGATGAAGAATTACTTTAATTTCTTTTCAACAAATTCTTCATGCTTTTTAGATTTCTTGTCATATTTCTTCATAACCAATTTCTCAGGATGAGTCCTCGGATTCTTTTCAGCAAGAAAAAAAGTGCCCGTACCAGCCGTGCTTTCCATCTTAACTTTTACTTTAACTGCTTTTGCCATTATTTTACTCTTATAAATTCAAGGTTAAACACAAAAAACTTTACACGCACTATACAAGCATTATCTGTAATGTCAACATAATTTTTAACCTAAATTCTTTTTTATGAAATTAATTGCCGTTAAAATATCTTTCTTGGGGTTTGTTTTATCTGAAAACTTGCATCCTTGATTAATTCCGGTGCAAATTTCAGGCAAAATGCCGGTTTCATTTATATTCTTTCCTGAAGGGGAATAAAAATAGCCATTGGTTAAATATAAGGTTTCTTTAGAAAAAGTACGAACTTTCTGAATACTCCCTTTTCCGTATGTTTTAGTGCCAATTAACGTGGCACGGCTCTGTTCGCTTAAAGCTGCGGCCACAATTTCAGCCGCCGAAGCCGTATGTTCGTTTGTTAAAACGACAATAGGACGCCCCATTAAAATATCACCTTTTCCGGCAGTATAAAATTTTTGATGTTGGGAGTCTTTTTCCACACGATAGGTAATCAATAATTCATCTAAAAATAAATCAGCCGTTTTAAGCGCTTCATTAAAGTTACCGCCGCGGTTTTCCCTTAAATCCAAAATCATCCCTTCAATAGTTGGATTAGCGGAAATTAATTTTCTTAAATCGTCGCTAAACCCCTTATAAAAACTCTGCGAACTGATATACAAGATATTATTTTCAATAGTACTATTTAAAGCAGGAGAAGGAGGCGTTGAAACATCGAGTCGTGAATATTTATCAAGATTTTGCATCATTATTTTTAAAACGTCATTCTCAAATGAAGAGCTGTTTTGTACTAAGTCAGATGAATTTTTGGCAGCAACAGTGTAAATGTCATTTAAAAGATGTTTCCATTGTTTCGGATTCTCGGTTAACGGAAAATCAAAAGTTGCGATTAAATTTTGTTTTTTATATAAAAAAGCTTTCGAGTCGCTGGCATAAAATTTAAGCTCGTTATCAAATTTTGATATGCCGGAACATCCTTGAATTAAAAGGTTTTTGAGGTTGGCTTTGCCGATGTAGTCATGTTCTAAAAGATTAAAAAAAGTATCGATTTTATTAAAATCGTAGGCAAAGACTCTAGAAGGCAATCCCATGATAACAAACAATAAAATCAATACAATTCTAAACATTTAATCCTCAAATTCTGCTATTAAAGCTGTATGGTCAGAAGGCTTATCCGCCATGCGCAAAGATTTATCAACAAAACAGTTTTTAAGTCTGAGCACAAAGCGCGCACTGCTAAACAGATAATCTATTCTTAAACCCAAATTAGTTACAAAAGCGTTACCGGTGTAATCCCAAAATGTATATCCTTCTTTTTCAGGGTAAAGGGTTCTGAAAACATCATGAAAACCGGCAAAAGACAAAGCTCTGATTTTGTCTTGAACTTCTTTGATATATAAAGGGCTATGCTTAAAACGGCTTTCATCATAAACATCAATATCCTGCAGCATAACATTAAAATCACCGCCGAAAATAACCGGATAACCGCTATTTAATAGGCTGACCGCCCGATTATAAAACAAATCAAACCATTTTAGCTTATACGTAAGTTTTTCCTGCTGTACGACCTTATCGGCAGAGCAGCCGTTGGGGGCATAAATAGAAGCCACGTAAAATTTTTCTTTTCCGTTATCAACTAAAATTTCTATATATCGGGAAGCCTCATCTTCTTGAAAATCAGGAAGATTTTTGGCAGTAATTTGAAAGTCATATTTGCTTAAAATAGCGACGCCGTTATAGCTTTTTTGCCCTAAGACTGCACACTTATAGCCTAAACTCTCACATTCAAAATATAAAAAATTATCTGTTTCACATTTGATTTCTTGCAAAAAGACAATATCAGGCTCAGTTTCTTTTAACCAAGAAAAAAAATTTCCGGCTCTTGCTTTTATAGAATTAATATTATACGTTGCGATTTTCATTTTTTTTACCTAATTAAAAATTTTGCTAACTGGACTTTAACTGGTATTGTATTAAATGATTGTAAAGATATTTCAGATTATAATCATTTTAAATGACAAGAAAATAAGGGGATAAGCTAAATGTTGTATGGTTTTAACACCAATGAAGACAATGATATGAAAGATTTTCATCAACGCGTTGCGGACCAAAACATTCAGAATATTGAAAACCGTCAAGATGAAATTCGCCACGCAAAAAATGGATTCCTAGGCATTCTGGCAGGAATCGTTGTTGGGGGAATTGTCGGTTGGCTGTTTTTAGGACCTGCCGATAATCTTAATCAGAAAAAGGTGATTCCTGTTATCCGCCGTCCGTTGGTTCAGGCAAAAGTACAGCCAAACGAACCGGGTGGAATGGAAATTGATAATCAAAATCGTGAAATCTATCACATTATAGATAATCTGCCTAAAGAAGAAAAAGAAATCAATCTTATTCCCGCTCCGACAGCTCCCAAACTGGTGGTAGAAAATACAATTCAAACACCGGAAAATATGGATACGCTTGTAGAAAGCATAGAAGAAGATGGTAGTCTGCAGCATTATGAAGATAAAATGCCAGATAATAATGAAAATGTAAAACTTGCCAATGCAGAGCTAACTTCTGTTAAAACAAATAGTAATGAAAAAATAATTATTCCCGAGAAAATCAAAGAAATTGATGTAAAAGTCCAAAAAACTGTTACACCAGGCACCTCAAAAGAACAAGTAAAGACAATCAAGCTCGAAACTCCCAAAGAAGCAAGCCCTCAAATAACAACAAAAGCGGTAAAAGGAACCTGGTATGCACAGATAATTGCTTCTTCAAGTCGCAAAACGGTAGAAACGCTTTGGCAACAGTTGTCAGCAAAGCACGCATTCTTAAACGGATATACGCACGAAGTCGAAGAAATTGTTGCCGCAAATGGTAATAAACTTTATCGATTAAAAATCGGCGCTTTTAAAACCCGTGCACAAGCAGAAGAGCTTAGCAAAAAATTAAAGCAAAATCAAATTAGTAGTATTATTAAACAAAATTAGGAAAACAATGTCAAAACCGATTTTAGCGGCAATATTATCCTGTCAAGGATTGAAGTTAACCGAAAATGAGAAAAAACTTTTCTCCGCATATAATCCGCTCGGTATAACGCTATTTTCTCGTAATTTGCAGAACGAAAATCAGATAAAATCTCTAACCGATGAAATAAAAAATGTTATCAATAGAGATGATGTTTTAATCGGAATTGATGAAGAGGGCGGGCGTGTTTCAAGGCTTGGTAAAGCCTATGGCAAATCTTATGTGTCAGCAGAAATTTTAGGACAAAAGCCCTTAAAGTTTTCAAAGATACACGCCACATTGATTGCCGATGATATGCTAAAATCCGGTATAAATGTCAATTATGCGCCGGTGGTTGATACCAAAACTATTCCTGAAAGCCCGGTATTATCAGGACGTTGTTTAAATGTTAATCAAAATAAAATCGTAAAATACGCTAAAGCAATAGCTGATACATATTGCCAATCGGCAATATGCCCGTGCATTAAACATCTTCCGGGGCATTTTAATATACTCAAAGACCCTCATCTCGAAAAGTTGGAGGTTATCTCTTCACTAGAAGAAATTAAAAATCAAATAAGTTATCAGAAAAATTTTAAAAAGTATCCGTTGGCTATGACTTCGCATATCTTGTTAACAGCTATAGATGATAAGTTTCCTGTAACTATGTCCCCAAAGTGTGTTTCAGAAATAATTAGAGGATATTTAGAGTATGATGGCTTTTTGTTAAGTGACGCACTTGATATGCACGCCTTAAAAGGGATAATCCGTGAAAAAGCGCATAAAAGTTGGGACGCAGGAATTGATGCTGTTTGCTATTGTGGCGCTAAAGAAGCAGATATGTTTGAACTCTGTCAGGAAAAGCGTTTTTTAACGGAAAAAGCATTAATAAGATTTGCTAAAATAAAAAAAGTTATTCATAATACACCCAAACAGAACGATATTTCAGGTTTAAGGCAAATTTACGATAATGAATTTAGTAAAATGTCTAATATGGAATATCAGTATGATGCAACCGAAGTTTTACACCAAATGCTCGAGAAAGGAGAAAAGGTATGATATGGATTATAGCTATTATAGTCGTTGTGGCAATATATAATGCGGAAAGGCTACCTGATTTGATTAAAAAATTCAAAAGTGATGTGCCTCACATTATTGATGCCGGCAAGAAAATGTCTAAGGACTTGAAAGAAAAAGCACAAGTTATACATCAAGAAAAAACTGCAAAAAACAAAAAGACAAAAGGGGAAGAAACAAAAGACCCTGAAAATAACGATTAAAGATAAGACCACGTTTTAAACGTGGTCTTTTTTTTATAATGTTTTATTTTATAGCTGGAATATTTAACTGTGCAAAATGTCCCGGTTTAATTTTAACCGTAGCATAACGCAGATTCTCTGTTTCAATCATATATTCTTCACGTCCGGTTAATTGTCCGGCGAGCTTATAAAAATCACGTCCGGTCAATTCTTGTTTATACCAATTCATTAAATAAAAAACGCAAGCCTGACTTCTATCAGTCAAACCGCAACGAGGTCGTCCCGCCGGAACATCCGGATTAAGAACAACTCCTTCCAAACCATGTTGCTCAATTTTTTGTGATGAAAAAAGCGCCTTGCCGATAAAAAGCCCGATAAATAGGCAAATAACAGCGGCAATATATAAAAGATTCTTTTTAACATAATTTGTCGAATCAATATATTCAACATTTTCATCCGTCATATAATCAAGTTCGGGAGGTAATCCATCTAAAACATAAGGGTTGCCGGATTCTTCTTGCAAAACGGCATTTTGTGCATCTGATGCCGTAATAAGCTCTGTGCTTTTAAGTTCATTTTCGCCGTTTTCCAATGTTTCTAAAACTTCTTCACTCGTTTTTTCCTCATTAGAAGAAACAGACATAACAGCTGAACTAAGGTTTTCAGATAAAGATTGTAAACTATTATCTGAAACATTTTGTTGAACTTCTTGCTGTTGAGAAACATCCGGCATTATTTTATCGGGCGTTTGCAAAATATCTGCGGTAGGACGAATTTTCGGCCGTTTAATCTTTCTTAATTTCGGTCGCACAGAAGTTGGTTGCGTGCCGGATTCGGCAGAAGTATTCGTAATAAAGCTATCCAAACCATTACTATTTTCCATATTCTGACCTCATTAAATCTTATTTTTTATCTTTTCATCCGTTTTCAACATTCTAACCAATCTCGGTACAATAAACACAATAGTTTCTGTACCTTCTTTTGCCGGTCCGAAAATTTCACTAGGCAATCCGATAATCAGGAAATTTTCACCAAGCCGGTTGCGAACCTTAAATTTCGTTATTTCGCCTTCTGTTGTATCAAGCGCAATTTCTGAATAAATACGGTTATTTTTCTCAATACCTGCCTTAGCCAAAACAGATAACGGATACTCCATATTATCTACTTTACCGCAACGACCAACATCAAACCTTGAAAACCAACGAGTCGGCACAACAAATCTTCCCTCAGAAATTTCTTGAACAGAGCCGTATTTGCTGACGAATTTCTGCAACTGCTCAATAGAAATATCATTAGTCACCGTTAAAATTCGACCGATAACGCCGGTTTGTGCTGTAGCAATACTGCCAAATTTAAAATCTTTAAGCAAATCATTCCAGACAATACCGCAAGGCTCATTTGCAATAACTCTGAAAACGCTGACATCATACATAACCATTGTCGGATTATTTTCAAAGTCATAAATCAGGCTATTAATTTTATCAATCGTTTCAAGATTAGCTTCAAAAGAAATCGTATAATCTCGCCAGTTTGTCACCATATCCGTAATACCGGCACCTCTCAAAACATCCAAAAATCCGAGCATCAAAGTTCTAGAACTCGGCGCATATAGTGTAAAACTTGCTCTTCGGCTTAAAATAATAGAGTTAGCCTTGGCATCATACCGATAAAAAAGGTCTGCTGAACGGGAAATTGTGTCCAAAACTTCCTTAAAACTACCGTTTAAATCTTTGCCGTATAGGGTTGGGTAGGGGGCATCTTTAGCAACTAAAATAACGTCTGCTTCTTTTGTAAGTTTAAGCAAAGCTTGTTCGGCTGGAAGATTGTCAAACGAGAAATTTCTTACTTCAAATTCCGGTAGCGGGTCATTAACATCATTGCGTTCAATTTTGAAAGAAACATTGTTATGTGGCAAAATCTGCACCATTTCTTGAGTCTTCCAATTAACATTACACCTCAATGGTGTTTCTAAATCTAAATCGTTTGCACGATGTAAGGTTCGTAACATATAAGGAGATTGTTGAGGCAAAACTGTAAAATTCTCAGCTCCGCCGTTTAAAGTCGGTGTATGCGTAATTATTGTTTCCTCATCATCTGCCGAATAAGGACTGCAAGCAGCCATAACAGCCAAAACAAATGCCATGAACCAATTTTTTTTATGATTAAGTTTAAATCTATTCATCGCTTTCTTCTTTCTTTTGAATAAGTTTTTCTTGTTCTGCCATCAATTTTGCAACAACATCATCAATACTTTGCCCGGCACCTTTGGTCGGATTGTCTGCTTGGTCAGTAAAACCGCTGAAAGCATCTTTGGCATCAGCCAAATCAGCAGCCTTTTTTGCCGCCATATCAACCGATGAATTTCTAATAAGCTCTTGTTTGTATAAGTCTAAATTTTTCTCTAATGCAGAAATGCCGCCCTTGATTTTTTTTTCAACAAAAGGATGAAGCTCTTTATGCTCTAAAATATAATCTCCGGTTTCGCATAATTCTTCCAGCACATCAATAATATACGGATAAAAAGGATAATCCTCAACAGCAATATTGCCTTGCCTGATACATCTTGCGGCAATTCTCGAAACAGTGCGGTCATAATAATCCCTTATCAAGACATAGTTGTCAATATACCAAAGGGATTCTTTTGTTGCCGCAATAACATCATTTTCTGCCATCATTTTCTCCGTTATATTTTAACGTTAGAGTAAAGAAGTTTGTTTGTAAATAATTTATTGGCGATTATTGTCAGATTCGTTTTCACTGCCATCGTCTTCAACATACTCCCATTCCCAATCTTGTCCTTCATCACCGTCTGTTTTAATTTCATTACCGTTTTCATCAACATATTCCCATTCCCAGTCTTCATCGTTAGACGAATCATCATTGTTAACTTCATCGCTACTATCTTTATTCTCGGTGAAAACCGGGGATATTGTGTCAGAGATGGTGTCATAGGAAGAATCATCTTCCTCAACTAAGTTTTCATCATCGCTGTATTCATCTAATGCAATCGGTTGCTCCAAAGATGAAATATCAACGTTGTCACTAGTTAAAGCCGCTCTGATTTTTTCTAATTCCGCACTATAACGGCTGGATGTTGTATCTTGCTCTGATGTAATATCACCAGCCTGAGATTCTATTGTTGATTCCTCAGATAATAAATCATCAAGCTCTTCATTTTTATCAAAAGCATTTTCAGATTTTGAGGGGTGTATTATCTCAGGTTCATCTGTTAGCACAAAATCATCTAAAGCCTTCATTTCCGGCTCATCAGAACTGGTCTCTTCTTCAATAGAAACACCTTGTTCAGGCAAAGCAAAATCCAATCCATCTGAATCTGCTAAGTCATCTAAACCGCTTATCTGTGACACATCAGAGCTGGAGTCTTCTGCAACTGAAATGCCTTGTTCAGGCAACGCAAAGTCTAATCCATCCGAATCAACCAAATCATCTAAACCGCTTATCTGTGGCACCTCAGAGCTGGAAACTTCTTCAGCAGAACTATTTTGCTCAGGCAAAGCAAAGTCTAATCCGTCTGAATCGACCAAATCATCTAAACCGCTTATCTGTGGCTCCTCAGAGCTGGAAACTTCTTCAACAGAACTATTTTGCTCTGGTAAAGCAAAATCCAATCCGTCCGAATCTGTCAAGCTGTCTAAAGTATTTAGGGCTGACTCTTGATAAACACTATCTTCTTCATCTTGCGTTGGCAATGCTAAATCCATTTTATCTGTAGAAGAAAGAATATCAGTTGTCGTGTTAAGCTCATTAGATACGGAACTCTCATCGCTTAAACTATCACTCATTTCTGATGAAAAATTAAAATCATCAAGAGAACCCAATCCGTCAAGAACAGACAAATCTTCTTCGTTTATTGTCGGCTCATTAGAGGTGTCAGATTGTATTTTATCAAAGGCATCATTATCTAAAAATGTATCATCAAGTTTTATGTTGCTAAAGTCATCTTGATGACTGAAAGCCTCATTGTGAATAACTCCGTCAAAAGCGGGAACATCCTGCGTTTCATCTGCAACAACATTATCCACTTTACTCTCAAAAGTTTCTTGAACAGGTAATGCTGCTTCCAAGGCAGAAGCTTCAGGTACCCTTTCAAAAGAAGGTTTTTCATTAGCGAAATTCTGCTCTAAATTTTTCTTTTTTCTGTTTTCTCCGATAGAACTTCCGTTTTCAGTATTCAAAACCGTATCGCTTTTTTCTTCAAGATATGATGTATCATCAGGGTAAAAAGCATCGGAGTGTGTATCAGAAATATCTTCTGATTGCTCAAGAGAGATTGTCGGCTCGGAAATATTGACTCTTGCAGATTTTTCGGTAAAGTTTTTGCGCTCATCAAGCCCGTAATCAGCCGTAACAGCCCGAATAGTCTGCGCATAATCCTGAAGCATTGTCTGCATTTTATTAAGCGAACCGTCAATATCGGTTTTAATTTCACTTTTAAAAGCCTGAAGTTTATGCTCAACATTCAAATAATCTGTAATCTTTTCATCTTTTTTATTTGCGTTTTCATATAAACGCTCCACCAAAGACTGCAAAGAAACATTGACACTACTTTTAATCTCGTTGCGAAAATCCTGCAATTTCTTATCAATATCCGGATAGTTGACCGTCTCTTTATTAATGGACGATGAAACAGTCGGCATTTTTTCCAGCATTTTCGTTATAGCTGTTTGTGAAGCAATAATTTTATCGCTTAAAATTGCCGCATCTGTTTTTTCTTTGTTTTGAGAATTTAAAAGATTTTCCAAAACTTTTGAAATGGCAACCTGCGAAGCAATCACAGAATTTGTAATGCTGCGTGTTTCTTTCAAAATGTCAAGAAGTGAGGCGCGCGAAGAATGAATCTCTTGAGCAATAACTTCAAACGCTTTACCAAAATCGGCAGAAACTGCGGGGGCACCAGCGCCGGCAGGAAGTTGCTTGAATGCCGCCGCCATAGCTCGAGCTAAACTTTCAGCAAAAGACGCATCCATAACCACACTGCCAACATTTCCTTGCATAGCAACAGTCTGACCGGTGTTGCCGGATGGGGCACTTGTGTCATCTGTAATAAAATCTTCTTTTTTTGATTTTACAAATGAGATGCCACGTTCTGTTTTGACTTCTTCAATATGTTCAATCAATAAGCGACCGCCCGGCATACTCTTAATCAAGTCGATAATATTTGCCGGCAAAGCCAAAAGCTCATCATCAAACTGGTCACGCTTGACTTTGTTAAAAATATGCACTTGTCTAAAAATATTTAAATAGCGTTGCGCAATTAAAATCGGAGCTTCTTCCGTACTTTTATCGCTGCCAAACTCTACATCATTTAACTCTTCCACGACCGCAACCTTTACACAAAATGACTAATCACAACAAAACTTATATATAATGATAATCTGATTTATAAAGCTATATCGACAACTTTATGAATCTTTTTGAAATCATCATTGTTAAAATAAATTCGCTCTTCGGGATTCCACATCAAGCCGTAAAGTTGTCCTGTTTCATCTTCTCTCAAGCTAACAACAAAAGCTTGTTGCTCTGTTTTATAATATAAAGCAATATCACCGACACTGGCAACCTCAGAGGGGGCTACAAACATAATAGCGCGACTTGAGATAATTGAACCAAGCCTTCTTGTGCATAGGCTAACACCATAAACATCATGTTTATCAAACAAATTAGCCGGTTTAATCGCTTCTTTGCCGGAAATGCTGCGGTCTACGATAATCGACCCTTCAGAACCGGATACGCCGAAAACAGGAACCTTCAAAGCATCAAAATCGACAAGGTTATTATTATGGTCAATAGCCATGCGATTCATATTATTGATTTTATATTTGGTATCATTGTGAATGATAATCTCTTCCAAAACACCAGCTTCATCCAGCCGTTTAACTTCTGCTTTCAAATCCTCAACTTCAAGCCCTAATGCTTTGGCAATATTTTTATATTCTTTGTCAGAAACTTCACGCTGCCCCATTTCGATTCTGTGGTAAACAGACAAAGTCATTTCAGCATTCTCGGCAACTTCAATCAAAGTTAAAGATTTTTCGTTTCGAATATATCTTAACGCCGCACCCAAAACTTTTAAGCCGCTACTCTTATTAATCTCTTGCCTGCGTTCCTGTTCTTTCTTCCATGCCATCACAACGTCATGCTGGGAGTTTTGCTCATTAACATATAAATCTTGCAAAGAACAGTCTAATACCTCGGCAACTGTAATTAATTGCTCTTGGTTAAGGCGTCTGTAGCCTTTTTCTATTTTAGAAATGGCTGATAAACTGATACCTAATCTGTCAGCTAAGTCTTGCATTGAAACACCGCGCATTTTGCGGTTAATTCTGATTTGGTTGGGGAATACAATTTCTTCCATAGCAATATCACCTTATAAAAAATAATTTTTACTCTATAATAATAGTGCTCCGAAAATATGCAAGCCAAAAAAGATAATTTTTTTTTAAATCTGTATAACTTTTGTCAAAGCAAATAACATAGGCGATTCGCAAAATAAATTTAAATGGCTTTAAATACGCCACGATAAGCTCTGGGATGATAGGCTCTGATTTGGACAAAGCACTCAGGTTGCTTTATACAAAATATAAAGAAAGCCGAATACTTTGTCCCGTCGTAAATATCTTAGAAAAAGGCTGTGCCAAATCGTGTTCTGAAATGATTTGTTTGCATTTGTCGTCCTCTGGCAAAAACATTTTGAACCATAAAATCAGCTATCGGCATTCCTCCAATATCTGTCATGCCAAGCAAGTCGTCCAATCCGTGTAATAAATAAAGCGGGTTCGGTCTTGACGGGTCGCCGTTAATATATTTTTGGAGGTCGGCGGCAATTGAGCCATCACCCTCAACAACCTGATTTCCGTCATATTTTTCCAAAATACTGTCATGCAACGCTTGAGCTGCATCTGAATATTTAAATTTAGTTTTTTCAGTTTTGATGTTTCCGTTTTCATCAAGTTTGCCATCTATGTTAAACTCAACTGCTCCGTTTTTGAAAAATACTTCATAATCGCTGGTTTTATCCCGCTTGGTAGCGTAAGAAGTAGCCGTTTGCCCGGTTTGCATATCAATATTCATACTGATTTTCGTAACCTTGCCGGAATAGTCAATCTGTTCAATAAAGATTTTTTCCGGATGGTCGGGGTCAAAAACAACTTGACGCGATTTAAAATATGTCCCAATATCTTTTCCTTGGTCTTTTAAAGATTTAATAGCCAACTGTGACATAATAGATTGACGATATGCCGGATTCTGCCCGATAGGCGAGTCTAAAAGGGTTTGTAATGCCCCCATATTTATCGTCCCGTCCGCATTATAGAGGTGTTTATTAACAAAGTTATGTTTAAATGTCACTTCGTCTTTAATAAGTTGACCGCTGGCGGTGTATTCTTGTTTAATTGTTGAATATTTATCAGACATCATAACGTGCCTGCGTCCGGTGATTGATGTGTATTCTCGTTTCAAAATAGAATTGCCGTTAGCATCTTTTTCAGCAGTAAATTTAACGCCTGCGACAGAAAATGTTTTATTACCCGTTCCATCATCATGACCGAATGTGTTAGCGCTGCCAACCAATATCTGGCGAACGCCGGCTCTAAATCTTCTTGCGCTGACACGAGCACCGGTTTTAGCAGCCTCAGCCGCTGTATCAAGGGTGTATTGTCCTACTTGTTCGGCTTTTTCTTGCATTTTGTCCGTAACTCTGGAACCAAACTTTTCTGCGGCACTAAGGTTGGACCCTGAGGCAAATTTTCCAGCCAAGCCTTTGATGGTAGGCATATATATCCAGGCGATAACCAAAACAAAGAGAATCATTACCATATTTGGTCCGAAAAAGGCAATGCCGGTATTCGGATTTAAAAACAGCTCTTTAGGGTCGGCAAGCGTTTCGGTTGACCTTAGTAAAATCTTATTGATATAATTCAATAAACACTCAAGCAATATTCCCATAAAGATAAACACAAACATAGAATGTAAAATCCAGTTAAACGTCTTAGAAAGATAGCTCTTTGTGCCATTAAAGGCATATCCGGCAACAGCAAACGGCAAAACAGCCAAAGCAATGCCAAGTTGCAAAACGGCATCAGCCATAATCCAAGGGTAGGCGACCATAAAGAAGATTCCGCCAAGATAAAGCAATAAGCCGTCAATAATATAAATCGGATGCGGTATAACGTGAAACAAGCGGTCAGGTCCATTGCCGCGGCAAAAAGCCCACCGACCATATTCAAACAGATTATAAATTTTACCTTCCACTTCGTTAACAGAGCAAATAATCATATTGCCGATAGATTTTGGAATACCTCCATGATGCCCGACATCACCTAGGCGACCTTCAATCACGGCTTCAACCGTTGCGCCCATAGTGTCGATAAAGCCGCTAATCTCACCGGCAAGGCTACATAACCCGAAACTGAGCGAGCCCCCGCCTATATGTCCGACAAGAGCTAAACTATCTTTAAGTACCGGAACAATCGTAATGTTTAAAATATTGTAATAATCTTTTGTGATAATGATATATATGGCAATACAAACAAAGGTTTTGCGCATAATGTCGTTGAGCAGGGCAGCCGGGTCTTTTGCCCCCATGGACGCCACATTTTTTAAAATTATCAGAGCCAGAGATACCGCCAAAAAGATAAGGATAAGCTTTCCTAAATCTCGAGAAAAAATACTATAAGACGCTTCGGCAACTCTGCTTCCGGCATTAAACAAAACCTTAAACATATCACAAAACAAACATATCTGATGCGGTCTTGGTTCAACACAGTTTGTTTCGGTATCAATTCCCAAAGTTTCAAGAACGGCCTCAGTGGCGGCCTGAACAACAGTGTCAAAGACGTTGCCAACAAACTCTTTGGCTGCATCAAAAATAGTAGCGTGTGCGGACATCGGAGCAAACACCAAAAGTGCCAAAACAATCACCGGTAAATATCTTGAAAATAACCTTAATGCTCTTTTCATTGTTGTTCTCCTTACCGTTGTGGTCTTTTAGTTCTAGCCAAGCGCCGCCCAAGACGTGCCACAGTTCTTCTTAAAAAGTTGCCATTGCGATTGCCTAAGCGATTCTCAATAAACGACCCTGCTTGGTGTCTCAGCACATCCTTGCCATATCTGGTTGCCCTATCAAGAGTTCTATGTTTTAAGTCTGCCGCAACTTTAGTTATTCTTTCACTCATCGGGGTACCGACTAAAGCTTTGTCAAAAAAGTGAGAGCAAAATTCATCAGCAAATAAAGGAATAAGGCGCAAGGCAATAATATAGCAAAGCAATAACTTAAAGAACGGCATGGTGAAAATGCCTAAATTGTCCTTTAAAAGGTCAGATTTATCCGCGTTATACGCTTCTATAAAGTCAAATCCGCCGCCGCTGGCAAAAGCAGTATCTAAAATTGATGCAACTAATTCTTTGGCAGTTAAAATACCGAGCGGCAGGAAAATAAACAATCCGGTGTAATAAACGATACTGCTTATTAAAGTTTTTAAATGCTCTCTCGTCCAGCCAAAAGGCCAAAGAGCCAAAGCTAAAGGAAGTAAGATAATCGAAATCCCTAAGTTAAAAGCTATGTCAAACATATAAAATGAGGAAATAAGCATAATAAAGAAACCCAAGATATACAATATGAGACCGCTTGTAAAAATATCAGCACTAATAAATTGAACTTCAAGCGTCCAGCCGGCCACCGTCCATTTAAGATAAGAGGCTTCGCCATGAAGAGCATTGCACAATAACATATCCCCGAATTTCATCATCTCGGAGGAAGCATTATGAATTTGAACGGCGAGGTTAGTAATATTTGTTGTCAAATCATTAAGCGCGCTGATGTTAACGCCTTGGATTTGGAAATTAAGCAGACTAAAGTTAAAATTTAACGCAAATGCTTCATTTGCCGAACAAACGAACAATAAGAGAAAAACTAAAAATCTAAATACTTTTTTCATTATATTTTCCTCCTTCTCGTTACCACCCGGTAGCCCCGATAAATTCCGTTCCAATGTCCATCCCGATACTCAGCAAGGGGTTGACTATTTGCCCGACAATTTCATTAATTCCTAAATGGATTAACGTAAAAACAAGAGCCCACTTAAACATAAATGTTAGAACGGCATCAATGATTTTAGCCGGGTCTTGTACCGTGAATGAGCCGAGAGATTTTAAAAAGAACATCGCCAGCCAAATTGCCGCGCCAAAGTTTAAAATAAGCTTAGATAATTCCATAATTGGACCGGATAAGGCGATAATCGCTGTGACCATAGCATCCATCAGCCAGTGAACGACAGCACATGACCAACATCCTTCCTCGCCCTTTTCATATTTGCCATCAAAAGTCGTACTATTACAATATTCTAAATATTCATCATGGTCGTAACCGGCCTCGCATAAAGACGGCAAAAATAAGACACACAGGCAAAATATACCGAAAATAACAAGTTTACGGTTAAAAAGCGGATAATAAATTTTATCAGTCAAATCAGTCATTTTTATTATACCCCGCTAAAGAATCAAGGACAGAGTTTGCCTTGTTTGTCGTTTGTTTAAGATTATCTTCAAAAGCTCGCGTTTTTTCGTATTTTTCCAGAATTGTCGTTACAGCCTGTGTTGCTCCGGCGGTTGTGCCGCCTGTAACGGAAGCCGCAGCTTTTTTCATGGCGTTCATCACAAATCGGGATACTTGTTTTTGAAATTCATCACCTTGTCCGCCGCCAATAAATTTATCAGCCAGTGCAACTCCCATTCCCGGAATGTTGATAAAAAGCGCAGCTAAAAGGAACATCGAGAGCAAAATAGGACCTAAACCTTCAATATTTTCAGCAGTAAACAGGGACTGAAATTCATTAAGGAGTTTTTCAAGCGCAGCTATGCCCATTGATACCAAAATCGCTAAAAACAACATAATCCCTGAGGAATTTAAAAACATCAATAAGCCGTGTTTACTATACTTGCGCGTAAAGTTAAACGGAACGCCGACAATGAGAAACGGTATTAAGAAAACCGCAAAATTAAGCCTAAATAGCGAGTCTACGATAAATAAAATGAAAAATAGTTTAGCCGATGTGAAAATAAGAATCATGGTTATTCCAACGATAATGGCACTGATTCTTAAACTGGATACTAACGTAACCCCGATACGGATACCGCTGTTTAATCTGTCGTTAATCGTGCAGGCAACACAGCTTGCTGTTTCCTTGATACTGCTTTGTAAGTTCCCCATATTAAAGTTAACAGGGATTTTGCACCCGGAACGGTCATAGTTAAATGTAACAACTTTATAATCTCCGAGCACAAATGTCGTATCAACATTTTCAATTCCCAATACTTGAAGACCCAATTCAGCCAGAGTTTTATAAATCGGAAGAATAAGAGTATCAAAGACCCACGTAATATGCTCTGTACTTGAAACAAGATAAGCGCAAGCCGCGCAAACAAACAGCTTCTGCCCGATTTCAGTCCAAATCTCGCCTAAGTTTTCTTCTTTAAAAGAAGCCAAGACATTTAATAACTTAAAAGCCATCCAAATCGAAAAGCCGATACAGATGATGGTTGCCCCTGATGATTTGAAGGTAACTTCCCTGCTGGCATTACTGTATAAATCGTTAATAACAAACAAAACTTTGTCAATAATAACAGATTGCCAGCAAGTGGCTCGTTTGGTATAATTGCCATCTTCTCCAAGCGAGGTGTCATCATCATTTTCCCAACAGCCGCTAAGGCTTAAAACAAGTGCTAAACACCCCAAAAGCCGAAAGCTTTTAGCGGAAAGAAGATTATAAAATCTATAAATTAAATTTTGTATCATAGTCCACCTCACCGCTTAATTTTATTCCATAACGCGCTAAGATATGGTCTGGCTGCCGAATAACGCCGACCGGCATCTTGTCTAATCTTACGCCAGGTTTGTCCGTGCCACATTGCATTATAGCCCTGTGCGCCTGTTCCGGTTAAAAAGCCGCGCATAGCAGACGCTTTTTGTCCGCTCCAACGATATAGCTTATCTGCTCTGGTTACTCTGCCCACAACATGACCGCTATATTTTAATCCGTCAAAAGCAGCATCTGCGGCATAACCGCTGATTTGTTTAGCCGCGGCAATCGGTTTGTTAGCCACGGCAGCACCAACTTGGCTCCCGGGAGCAAGTGAGGTAAAACCGCCGGTATCCGAAATATCTCCGGCAATTTTATCCATCTGTTCAAGCAGTTGGACAGTTATGGCAAAGCAAATCAGCGTTAAGAGTAAATCACCGTTGCTCCACAAATCTTGCGAAAGGCTCTTAACTGCATCGGCATCAAGCTGTACATCAAGGTTTGTTAAAAACGCATTAATAGCAGCTGAACCAAAAGATATATAAGGGACTCTTCCCATTGAAAGCATAACCATCTGAATGGCAATTCCCAAAATAATTCCGAGCATTAAGAAGCTGAAAAAGACATTCATAAAAAGATTCCATATATTTTTCGTATACCCTGATGTTAATTTTGAAACAGCACACGCAACACCTAACGGCAATAAAACTGCGGCAAATGTCAAACGAATTAAAATATCGACAATATAAAACGAAACACCGATAAGGATAACCCAGCCAAAAACAAATAAGATGAAACCATACAAAAGCATTAAATAATACCAGCCGAAGATAGAATTAATTGTGGCATTGCAAACCATAGCTTCGCCAATGGCAATAGTTTCATAAATAGAGTCGCTGAATTGGGCAACAGCATCCTCAATCAATCCGAATAAAGCTCCCCAGCCTGTTCCTGAAATATGTTTGCCGGCCATAAAATTGCTTAAGGATAATTGACCGCCGATTTCAACGCCTGCTTGCAAAATCGGCACCATAATATCGTTTATAAGCAAGGAACTTCCACTCGATTCGCCTAAAAGCAACACAATAACAGCCAACTTGAACATATAAAGCAACAAACCGCGTTTATCGCCGGTCATATAGTCGGCAACAGTTTGTTTGCCAAAAGAACTGACAAGCTTAAAGGTATTAACGGCTATATATATAGCACCAGCCAAAACCACCACATTTCTAAGCGGTTTTGCCAAAACATTCCACGCTTTATCAGCACAAGCTTGGCAGGTTTCTAAGATAATCTTAAATACTATGCACAAAAGACAATTATCACCAATCCCTAGAGCTTGAAATTCTCTAACGGTTTGGCATTCTTCATGGCAACTGCAAAGAAACATCACAACAAACAGCATAAACAAAGGCTTTATTCTGCAAGGTATTCTATGTAATATGGCAATCGTTTTCTTCATTGTTCTCGCTCCATGTCTACATATCCAAAGCATCTCTTACGATATTATCAACAGCTTGTCCGGCTTGTTGCCCTGCTTGTTGTATTTTTTCACCCCAAATATCCCTGTCGTTTTTATCATCTAAGCCGACAAGATTCTTTGCTTTGTCTTTTATATTATCCTTAAATCGTGCGGCAGCGCGAGCCGGACGGCTGTGTGCAATACTGTCCCCGGCTTCTTGTGCCCCTGCTTTAAGACCTTCTTTAGCCCAGCTTTTAGTTTTGTCTTTAACCGGCTTAACCGTGTGGTTATAAGCTTCAGCACCCAATTTCTGAGCTTCTCCGCCAACACTGCTGGTTGATGAAATTTTATCGACAAGACCTCCAACGCCGCAAAAGATTTTAAAAGCAATCATACAGCAAATACTGGCAATAATAAAAGCTTCAGCGCCAAGAGCATCGTTAATAAGGTCTGCATCCGATTCGGTAAGGGTAATTTTTTCATCAAAACGAAGTAAAGCTTTTAAGCTCATTCCTGCGGAGACCGTGGTGCCCGCTTTTACCGAATAGTCAATCATTTGTATAGTAAATTCAATAACAACGCCTAAAATAATGAAATTAAAAGCAACGTTGACAAAAAGATTCCATACTTTTTTAGTGTAATCAATCGTCAGTTTTGAAATACCGCAGGCAACGGCAAATGGTAACATCATACACCCCACGCCTAAGCGGAGCAAAATATCCATCAGATAAAAAGAAATGCCGATTAATAAAAGCCAGCCGAAAACATAAAATGCTGCTCCAAATGGGATAAACCACCAAAACCAATCAATGATAATACCGGGCAAAAAGGCCAAACATAAAAGGATTCGCCCTATAGCGATAATCATAAAAATTTGGTCATTAAATTTTTGAGCTTGCTTAATCACACTGTCAAACAAGCTACGAACATCTGAAATCGCAAAAGAAGAAGGGGTAAATAAACTTTGAGAGCAAATTAAACTGCTTATATCCAAACCACCGATGACAACCGGTGAGATAATATATTCATACAAAAAATCTCGATTGCCAAGAAGTGCGGTAATAATCGCTAATTTAATTCCTAGAGGAATAACACCACCTTTGTCGCCAGAGAGATATGCCATTGTGTCCTGTTGTGAAAAAGAGCCGACGTTTCTCAAAGTATAAACAGCAATATATATAGCCGTTCCTACCCCTACAACGGCTTGTAAGGGAGTGGCAAACGTATTCCATGAAAAGTCAGCAACGCGTGCGCACGTTTCTTTGATAACCTTAAAAGGTCTTTGTAATACGAAATTATCCTCAACACCATCAAACCAGTAATTCCAAAGCGGGAGACATTTAGGAGAATCTTCATCATCAGCCCACGCAAGTTGTGCGCATAAGAGGATGAATAAAAAGCAAAAATAAGCTATCCTATTTAGGGAGGTCTTTTTTATCATTTTGACCTCCTTTCTTTTTATGCGGAATACCTAAAACAATCACCGCCGTAAGAAGCATACACAAAGCTGCTCCAATAGAAAAATATAAAACGCTTTTTTGCCCTAAAAAGCCTAATACGTCACTATTAATAATGACATATAGTCCGGCAAACATTATAATTGTAATAATAACCGATTTCATTTGAGCCTCAAAACGTTCTTTAAACCTATCTTAGTATAACACAAAAAAAGCTAAAAAAGTATTACAATATCGTTAAATTTTTCCGTTATTGATAAATTTTGCCGTGTAATTCAAGATTTGCTCATCTTGAAGCGTTCTAAAGGTTTTGCTTTTAAGATAAAGGTGGTTTTTGCGACGGAGGCGATTCTCTTCAAAAGAAAATCCCCATAAACTGAGCAAATTTATTCCGAGTTGATACCCTTTAGGGCGCGAAAAAATCTTTAAGACATTTAATCCGGCAGGTATTCCGGGAAGATGTTTGACGCTTTTTTCTGTTAAATCATTAAGCATAGGTCCTAAAAGGAATCTGAAAATCTTAAATCGAGATAAAAATTCGCAAAAAAGATTCTCTTTAATGACCGGATTAATCTCAACAATATTGTGGAGTCGCATTTTCGAACGATAAGCCTGTAAATTGCTATCTAAATTAAGTAATTGCTCTAAAACAATGCTTCCGGCTCCTTTCGTCACAAAACTTATCTCTTCAATGTCGTCCAAATGGTTGAGAAAAAATAAAATTTGATGCGCAGAAGATAAAGAACTTCTAAATAAAGAAGGATAATTAAGCGCGGCAATGGTCGAGTCGGTCAATGTAAGTTTTCGCCAAAGAGGTTTAAAAATATTTTTGCCGTCTAAATATCCATGTAGCAAAATAACCATTTTTCCTTGCTGCTTGGTTATCTCATAGCTTTCAATATATTTTATAAAAGCTTTTTGGCAATTTTCAAAACTTCCACTGGCTCTTCGAATGTCCCAAGAATCAAGGAGTCGATACTTGTTGGTAAAGCAATGGCGCTGGATTCTCCATTTCTGATAAAAAAAGACGTCTTCCCAAAAAACAGCGCCGCCAAATGTAAAAAAGTCAAAATTCATATCGATTCTCTTATTCTGTTTTTCATTATTATAACACTCTTAATCCCAATAGCTTACACAAGAAGAAGTTAATAAAAAGAAAACACCGGTCTTAATATATAAAGAAAAGATAAATACTATATATATAAACCTCGTACCAAAAGCTAGATTTACAAATCTCATAATATAATATACACTGACAAACGTTGCTCAAAGAGGCACATAAAATAAAATCGTAAAAATAAGATTTAAAAAACAAACGGTTAAATATTTTATGCAGAAAAAAATAAAAAAAATGAAAAAAAGTTGTTGACTTTGAGAAAGTAGTGTCCTATAAGACGTTTCACCGGCAGGGAAGAGCGAGTTCGCAAGAACGAGCAAGGCTCCTGCGGGTTGAAGAAAAGCTCCTGAGGGAGTGGTTATAAGAAATAGTAAAGAAGAAACT
>JAGAZZ010000035.1 GCA_017939155.1 Alphaproteobacteria bacterium
ATATGAAAAATCTTCGCCTTCCTACTAAGCTATCTCATCTATTGCTTCTCTCTATCCTCACTATCCTTGATACCCCCATTTCCCCTTTCGCTAAACTCAAAGCGACCTTCATCCTCCTCAAAAACGCCAATCTTAACCCGCACGCACTCCTCCAACCTAACCTCTTACTCAATAACCCAAAATTAAGCGCCACTTTTTATAAAAAATCATGACGCTTGATAAGGCTCTCAGTAAAAATCCCCTCATTTTGATAATAAAGGGGATTTCTTGTATCTCGAAAATCAGGGGAGAATAAACTCCCCTGATAAACTTAATATTCCCGTTGAATAGAGTTTTTGATAATATTCAAATTCGGTTTTTTGGCTTGTTCTGTTTTCCATTGCTGAACTTTCTTTTGTTTTTCAGCAATCCTAACATCAGAAGCTTTTTCTTTTTTCACCTTTTCAACTTTAGAAATACTTACCATATCATCCATCGGATTTTCATTTTTGAAAAAGAAATTGGTATCATACCAGAGCTTCTGAGCAACGCCGGTTTCTGCATCATAAGCGCGTCTGGCTTTTGCGTATTCGGCAATAGAATCCGGGGTGTCTATATGCTTTCTTAATTTATCTAAATACCTTCCTCGAAGTTTCGTAAAGTCATCAATATCAATAAAAGGCATATCATAATTATTTTCATATTTCCCCTTCAACGTATCGGGGACATAAGTCAAACCGCCGGCTTGCAAAATTTCGGCATTTGCCAAACAGTTTTCAATAGTCACGATACTGCCGCCCTCTTTTCCTTTTTCAATAAGGATATAACCGCCATCAGTATATAAGCTGAATTTATTTTCATCTTGCTCAATCACACGAGCAACAGTTTCTGTTTCTCGGTCTTCATAACCGGAAGCTTCATTATACCGTCCCTTTATTTTAGAGAATTTATTAAACTCCTCATCATATTCGTAATAAATACGGTTGCCATGCTCACCTGCAAAATTTTCTTTCAATTTTGCCAAAGCGCTTTCCGGAGACTCGACAATTTCAAACTGATAAAGGGCCGTTTTGGAATCATCACTAAGCGGATAATTTCCCAAAGTTGTTTTAGAGCCAGCTTCTGTAAGTAGCGTTAATATCTTCATCAAATTATTTGAATAATGAATAGAGCACTTATCATCTGTTAAATCCGTGAGTATATAATCTACTGCACTTTTGCCATCCTCATCGGTGGCATTAACATCAGCTCCGGCATCTAACAACATCTGAACTATTTGAGGGTCTCTCGCCGCCATTAAAGCTGTGAAACCTGAGGAGTATGCCATATTAATATCGCCTCCGGCTTTAATGTATAACTCCGTCAAATGTCTCAGTTGATACACATTACCATGGTCTTGGTCAACTAACAACCGAGTTAAGAAAGAAGCTGTGCGCGTATTTACGTCATTAACATCATCATATAGAATTTCAACTCCGCTATTAATTAGTTTTTTCATATCTTCAACATTTTGTATATCATTAACTAAATGATAAAAACTAAGATATTCAATAGCACCTGCCTTAATTAAAGTCTGTTCAATATCCTTAAAAACTATGCCTAATTTCAAACCAATGGACTGAGCTGCTTTGTAAATAGTTTGGTCAATTTCATCAATATTTGATTTTCTATTCTCCAAAGGATAAACACCTCTTCTATTACCTAGATTAACCAAAGCACCGGCCTCTATCAAAACTTTTAAGGCCGGAACATCAACCTTAGCGTCTGCAATGAGGGTATGTTTATCATCTCCGAATCTAGCATTAGGGTTAGCTCCTCTCGCCAAACAATCTTTCATCTCGGCAATATTGCCTTCAATAGCTGCTTCATATAATTTTTCATCAATTTTACTATTGCTCATTTTCTTCTCCTAAAGTGTCTGTTTTCGAGTTATAATTTTATTGCTGAATTTAATTGTACCTTTTTTTTCAACAAAAATCAAGTTTTTTCTTTGGCACAAAATCAGCCACTTAGTTGTTGCTTAAGCTGTTGAATAAAAACGTACCTATTTTTTCAACAGCACAAAATTTTAAATTTTGCAGGGAATATGAAGCGTTTAAAGGCATTTGCAATTTCAAAATAACTTGCCGGCGTATTAATAATTTTTTGCTTGCAATTAGTGGAGTTTCCTTGTAAACAAAAAACGAAAACAAATTTTATTTTAGGAGATAACAGTATGCCTTCAGTTGTAAATGGCGATATGTGCATCAAATGCGGAACTTGCGCAGGTGTTTGCCCGGTAGAAGCTTTCCACGTTTGTGATGAACAGTATATAGTAGACCCTGATACCTGCATTGATTGCGGCGTGTGCATTTCAGAATGCCCGCAAGGTGCAATTTCTTCTGACGATGAAGCTGAAGAACAATGGGTAAAAGTAAACGCCGAAAAAGCAAAAACTTGCCCGAGCGCTTATTAATTTGCTTATAAAAACAATAAAAAGGGCTTAAAAGAGGATGCTTTTTTAAGCCTTTTTTATTTCCGAGGTCACAATGCTTTCCTATACTAACGACTATCTTTTAAATAAAAAAATTAAAATATTTCAGCCGGTTGATGGCTACCGAGCTTCAACGGATGCCGTCTTCTTGTCTTCTCTGCTCGATTCGGAAATCATCAAAAAAGGAGATACTGTTTTAGATGTTGGTTCGGGAACGGGCGCAATTTCATTATGTTTGGCAGAGCGATTGAAAGAAAAACAAGTGCAGATAACCGGGCTTGACATTCAGACTGATTTAGTCGAACTTTCCAATCTCAGCGCAAAGTCAAATGGTTTTGCTGATTTTTTGCATTATGAACATTTGGACATCAGAGAAAAAACATCTTTGCCTACCGGCACATTTAGTTTTGTGATTACTAATCCGCCATACAGCGACCATGATATGCCCTCTCCAAATATAAGTAAACAGCTTGCGCATAATCATCAAAATTTTGATTTGACCGGTTGGCTTACCTTTTGTCTGAAAATGCTCAAGCCGAAAGGATATTTATTGCTGATAAATCGCACCGAGGCAATAAATGAGATTTTATCAGCACTACACAATAAAGCCGGCGATGTTCATATTCTCCCGATATATTCAAAACAAGGGCAGGTCGCAAAACGTGTGGCAGTCATTGCTAAAAAAAGCGCCAAAGGAATAACTAAAATTCTCCCACCGTTTTATACGCATAATGAAGACGGCTCATACACAAATAAAGCACAATCGATTCTCCGCTTAGGGCAGGGGTATTTTGACACTCAAAATAACTTGTGTTAATACTTTTTTTATGCTATACTTTGTAAATAAATATAAAGATTAGGGAAAAGATTATGTGTGGGCAAAGAATAATAGTGAAGCAAAAATTGCCGAAATTTTTTATAAATCTCATAAAGAGGGATGCCTTTTTATGGGATTTTTTTAGAAAATTAAGGAGGCTCCAATGAGTGACCTTAATATACCGGAATTTAAAAGCTCAGATGATTTTTCAAAGTGGGTACAATCTTTAGATGAAAAAGAAATCCAAAAGTGGACAACGGACGACTGGCTCAAAATGTATGAAAAAGTCGATGCTTATGTCGTAAGTGATGATTATGTAGATAAAATCAAAAAGAAACTGCTTGAGGATATGGGAGGAAAGACAACATTAAGTATTGGCTCAACAACATGGAAGTTTGACGAAGAACTAGAGAAAAGGTTAGCTAATAGTGCATACAGATTTGCAAATGTAGAAGCTCGAGAGGCTTTTGCAAAACTCTATGAAAACTACCGTTTTGAACCCGAACAGCTAGCATATATTCAGGAATGTGGAAAAAGGGATGGTGAAAAACTTGCAAGACGAGGGGTGGATGCGGCAGATTTGGCAATAGAATCATCCTTAACAAATAATACTGATTTTATAAAAAATATGGATGAAATGGGGGATATTGTTAAGGAGGGAACATCTTATGCTAATAGAACCGATATCTCTCATACAACTTATGCTATAGGAAGTGGTTCAGGTTATGGTGCTAAAGTAACTTTTCGTGAACCGGGGACTGCGACCGTGGAATTTGCACGCGATTTTGGTTATGAAAATGATAGAGGAATTAGAACAGGATTTCATGAATTTGCGCATGCGTATGCCCAAGGAGGAGGGCAATTACAAAGAGAGCTGGCTACAGAGGGAACTTTAGCACACCCTGAGTTAGGTCGCAATTTTCAAAAATTGATGGAAAAGAATAAGGATTATTACCTGCTATGCAGAGGAAAAATGGATTCAGTCTATAATGGTTATCATCGCCAGCCGACTGAAAAGTATAGCGAAATATATGGTATTACTGCAGAACGCTCTTTTCGTGCCGCTAGCGGGCAAGTTTCAGAGCGTAATGCCCTGAAAGTAAGTGATTGGTTATGTTCTGAGGGAATGGGTAGACCTACTAGAGTTACTTCTGTTGATGGCAAAATTAAACTTGAATACTCTATCTATGGAAATAAGATTGCAGAAACGCAGGATATTCTTAAATATAAAGGTCTACTTCCGCCTGATACCTCTTTAAAAGAAAGTAAGGTTTCAATAGATGAGGCGACGGGGAAAGTTCATGTTATGTCCCCACAGTCTGTCGGATTCGAGTATGACAAATCAACATTTACGCAAGAAACAGAAGCTCTTGAACAGAGGTTAAAGAGTAAATTTGAGTTAGATGAAAATTTGGCAAAGAACTTGAATATTACAACAAATTTGTCTGAGGGGACAGTAAGTATCGAAGTACCGGAAACTTATTCGTTCAAACAAGAGTTTGACAGATTTTATGGCAATTATAAGGCTAAAGAAAATGAAGAGCTGTATAAGCCAAATCCCTCTATACAAGAGGGTAATGTAACTAAACAAATAGAGGCGCCTATTGTAAAACAGGCAGAAGAATCGGCGAAAAGGTTTAATAAAAGAGTTGCCGAACATACAGCAGAAAAAGCAGCGGCAAAAGAAGCAGAAAGGATTAGTACTGTAAAAGGGCTTAGAAAACAGGCAATGGATGCGGGTGAAAAAGTTTTGACTGTGGCTAAAAAGGGAAATTC
>JAGAZZ010000004.1 GCA_017939155.1 Alphaproteobacteria bacterium
AACAATGAGCTTAAAATACGCACAGGCTTCCTTGGCCTTGACAGTTCCGTGGCGAATACGGTCGTAGGTGTCCGTATTGTAGTTGGCGTCGGCCCACCTGTTATTGGGCGGAGAACTTGATGACGACGAACTTTTTCGTTCTCTTACGAGACGTTCTTCCGCCCTTCCTTTTCCTTTTTATCTTATTCTTTATATTTTTTCACTAACAATTACGAGGCGCGTAGCGTAAGCTACACAACGCCGTGGTAATCCATAACTCGTGCGAAGCACACAAATTTCCCCCAAAGCAACACACTCCAACCAAGGAGTGGGATAAAGTATGGTGCTATCGCTAAATGTCCTCCCTTAAACCGGAGCGTACTTAGGCGTACGTGAGGATTTAAGGGAGGCTTCCATTTGGCGATTTGACCGTACTTTAGCACGCTCCGCCAAGTCAAAAATTCACAAAATTTTCCCCTCTCTACACCTCCAACTCTTCCTCCACATCATCCTCAATCCTCTTGCCGTTGACAAGCCTAAACACTTCCCGCTCATCCAACGCCAAATATTTAACCATTAAATCAAACATCCGCCGCTTACCAAGCAAAAACGCCGCCGCATTCGCATCAAAACGATTTTTAGTATCATAAAAATACGGCACCCCGCTTTTCCCAAGCTCCCCACGAGCACCGGCCTCATCGCGGAAAAACGCCAAAACTTTTCCCCCGTCTTTGCTAAGCTTGCCGTCATCATCAAAAAAAATCTCCTGAAACGCTCTCACCAGCGCCAACTCTTCTTTCGCTTTTCTAAAAAACATCTAAAATCTCCAAAAAAAATAAACCATCAGGGCACCATTCCCCATACCGTCATCCCTCTCAAACGCCCTGCTTTGCCGTCCGAGTCCTCCCACAACCTGAAAACATTTCCTCTTAGCATAGCCCCTACTCAGGAGTCATTGCGAGCGAGCGTAAGCTCACATGTGCGAAGCAATCCATAACTCGTGCGAAGCACACCTTATCTAATTCACAATTTAGCCCGCTCCGATTAACTTTCCGTAAGGCAACCAAGCAAACGCTACAACTGGCTTGTCCGAACGGAGTGAGCCCGCGACATTAGTCGCACAACGCCGTGGCAAACTTCTCTTAGCGTTGCTAGGGAGGTACACTTACCTCCCCCTCGAGTCATTGCGAGGTGCATGGCGTCAGCCATACGCAACCGTGGCAAACTTCTCTTAGTGTTGCTAGGCTTTAGCCGCAGCAACACTTAGTTGTTCGCGCAAGTAGAAGCGAAGCTTCGTAGCGGCGCAATCCATAACTCGTGACGTTAGTCACTCAAATCATAAAGCAACGCGCTCCAACCAAGGAGTGCGAAATTTTGCGAAATAACCGCAGATGTCCTCCGAAGGAGGGGAGTGTACATAAACGTACATGACCCGACTGGAGAGAGGCTTCCATCTGCGAGTCAGTTCACAAAATTTCACACTCCGCCCAGTCTTATCCCTTCTTAACCAGCCCACTCATCGCCGCCATCAACGGATTGTTCGTCACACCCATCATCGCCTGAGCATTCTCCATCGTCGCCCGCTGTTTAAGACGTTCAACATCTTCTGCCGTCCGCACCACATCGGAGCTGACACCGTAATAATCGGCAATCGTCCTTAACGCGCTCTCGGTATCAAAAATATCCAAGACACCCGGATTCGTCTGCGCCATGGAAACCGCCGCTTCAATCGTTTTATAAAGCCCCATGATGGCGCCCGACTTCTGCATATGCACGGCAGGACTTTCAAACTCAATCGCAATCGCTCCGTCATACATCAGCTCTTCCGGAACATCGTCCAAAAGCCCGTAACTGGCTAAAATATCAAGCTCACGTTCAATATTGCCCGAAAGCCACTCGGCGGCAATCCTCTCGCACATCGGCGCCAGCAACATAGATTTCTCCATTTCCCGTTTCTCAACCTCGGTTGCTGTCATCTGCTTTTGTTGGGTTAAAGACTGAAATAACGGCACTAAAAACGCTCGCTCAATCGCCGCCCGCACTTCTTTTTGCATTTCAATCGTAATCGCCAGATTATTGCCATACTGCATAGAAACCGCCGCCGGCTTGCCTTGGTTATCAAGACCGCCACGAATAACCGCACCGGCAGACCCGAGCTTAGCCGCGTCAATCAATCCCATATTCGTCAAAATCGGCGGATTAGCCTGTAGCTGTCCCGTGCGTAAAATCGTCTTGCCCATTTCATTGGCGGTCAACATATCATAAAGCGCCTGAAGAGCAGGACTGTCGCCGTAAGAAGACCCCGCAATCCCTAAAAACCGCGGCGCCATATAAGGAAGACTGCGATACCCGCCCTGACGGATAACTTTTTTTGAGCCCAAATCCAAATGCACGCTCAAATATTTCATACCGCGAAAATCTTTCTTTCCCGCAATATAATCATCGCGCTCAAACACGGCATGTAAAAATTTAAATTGTCGGTCCGGCGTGTTCTCAGCCGCCTTCTTAATATCAAAAGAAACATCGTCGCCAAACTTCTGCACCGCCTCATAGGCTGAAAGCTCATACTCGCGAAACACCGCTTCAAGCTGCCCCCGGTCATTTTTCTTGATATAAGCTTCTTTGACGGGAATAGCCCGATACACAATCCCTTTGCCAATATCATCTTCAACCATCCAAACCGCGTGTCCGTAAATCCCGAGCTGATTAAACAAAATATCGCTCTCCGACGCAAAATTGGAATTTGCCGCATAACGTGAGCGAAACAACACTTCGGTTACACGTTCCAAATATTTCTTAACCGCGGCACTTTTATCAAGCTTCGGATTTGTCGCTTTAAGCCTGTGCCATCTGGTCGTCGTCGGCACAATAACGGATTTTAGACTAGCCGAAAAACACGACAAAGCGTTGCGCCCGGTCGAATCAAACAACGCCTGCTTAACCCGTCCTCGCTCATCTGTTGAGAAAAGCCCCGAATCAACCGAACACATCTCCGCCGCTTTATCCCACATCGGCTCCCACTTTGCGCGTTCCGCTTTCATCACGGCAAATTTTCTCATCACCATCTCCGCCAAAGCCGCCTCGGAATTTTTCAACCCCTGCCGCCCCGGCGTCTTAATCTCTAAAGTCATACCATAAACCTCCAAAAAAAATTAAAAAAACTCTCCCAGCTTTCCGTCATCCCTCTCAAACGCCCTGCTTTGCCGTCCGAGTCCCCCCACAACCTGAAAACATTTCCTCTTAGCATAGCCCCTACTCAGGAGTCATTGCGAGTGAGCGTAAGCTCACATGTGCGAAGCACACCTTATCTAATCCACAATTTAGCCCGCTCCGCCCAGCCCCGCTCCCGAGAAAGGCGGAAAATTTTGCGAAATAGTCGCGGGAGCCTACCAAAGACGGGGAGCGTACATAATAGTACGTGACCTGTCTGCAGGGTAGCCCCTCCCACGAACTAGTTCACAAAATTTTCCCCTTTATCACCCTCCAAGCGTCTTCTTGCCATTCCCGCCTAATATATCATAACTATTCTCATGCGACAAAAGCTGTGACACTGCCCCCATCTTCTTTTTGCGCCGTTTCTCTAAATCATAGGTCAACTCCGGCACATCAACCGTTTCCGGCTCAACTTCCGGTTGCTCAACTTTCACCACTTTGGGTGATTTAAATACTGAACTCATTTTCATACTCCAAAAAATTAATTAAAAAACACTCCCCCTCCCTTAAAAAAGGTCACAAAAAAGCCCCCTCATAAAATGAGGAGGCATAAAGGCTTAATAAATAAGCACTTTTGGTGGCTCAGGCGAGCTTTCCGAAACAGAAACGGGCTCTCCCACCGACTCTGGGTAATACACCTTGCCGCATCCGCGGAAATACTTGAGAACCTTATAGCTCGCAAGCCTGCCGTCATTACCCCACCAAACAACGTAATTGCAACCGTAGCAATCGTCCGGCTTGGTAATGTTAATCATCGGCGTGGTTAAAAATTCCAGTCCGCCCCACAGAATGCCGAAGACATTCACGTCAGAATAAACCCACTCTGAGTAAACATCTGACTTCGGAACATAGACATCATAGTCAAATTCCGAATGGTCAAACCGGTACTTCTCAGCCAAAACGCTCTTCGGAATGGCATAAAACTCATTCTTAATCACGTTCTGGGCTGCCACGCTGTTTTCATCAAGCTCCACCCGATGTTCCTCAAACCCGTCAATAACGGTATGAATAGCCTCGCCTGGCAAGACATTTTTCCATACCCTGATAGGCTCTTGTTTAACAGCGTAGTACACGCCATGTTTCTTGGCCATCTTCAAAGCGTGTTTGTAAAAATCAACAAACAGATACCCCACACCAATCTCGTTATACAAGATTTCCGGCACAGGCACCTCTTTTCCATCTGCAACAGCCACAACCTTGTTGTCAATCACGGTAATGTAATTACCCTGAAAACCACTCTTGGCCTCGTCAGCACTGATTTTCGCAAACACAGTTCCCTCAGATGAGCGAAACATTAAATTTAATTTTTCCATAAAAATATTTTTTAAGGGCGTTCATTCCATAGTGCCAAGCCTGCCCGAAGCTAAAGCGGAATATAAATAATAATTTGTTAAAGCACCTTTATAATACCACATTTTTTCAACACAAGCAAGCCATTTTTACCAAAATTTCTCTTAAAACAACACGCTCCGCCCCGCAACACACTCCAACCAAGGAGTGCAAAACTTCTCTTAAGCCCTTGCTAGGGTGGAACACTCACCTCCTCCTCGAGTCATTGCGGCTCGCAGGATAAAAAAAGCCCTGTGGGCTCTTTTTACCGAGAGCTATAGCAGTTGTTAGTGCGCGACTTGCCGTAAGGCAACCAAGCAAACGCTACAACTGGCTTGTCCGAACGGAGTGAGTAGCATGACGTAAGTCACATATCGCCGTGGCAAACTTCCCTTAAGTCCTTGCTAGGTCGCCCCCTCCTCGAGTCATTGCGAGGTCGGCGCGTAAGCGCAACCTACCGAAGCAATCCATAACTCGTGAGCAAGCACGCCTTATCCTATCATAACTCGTACACCCCCCCTCCGAGTCATTGCGAGCGGGCGTAAGCCCACATGTGCGAAGCAAACTTCTCTTAGTGTTGCTAGCGAGCATAGCGAACGCAGCAACACTTAGTTGTTCGTACAAGTAGAAAGGCAACGCCTTTCGTAGCGGTACAATCCATAACTCGTGCGAAGCACACCTTATCTAATTCACAATTTCCCCGCTCCGATTAAGGAGTGCGAAATTTTGGTAGTGGACCTGAAATGTCCGTTCATAAACCGGAGCGTACTTAAGCGTACGTGAGGATTTATGAGGGGCTTCCATTTCAGAGTCCAATGCAAAAATTTCACGCTCCGCCAAGCCCCGCTCCCAATTCAGGCGGAAAATTTTGGATAGATAGAGATGGGCTTCCAAACAGCCAAAAATTTTAGTGTACAAAGAAGTACATGAATTTTTGGCTGTTTGCGAAGACCGCTCTAGATGCCAAAATTTCCCCCTTTACAAATACACCCCATCATCAACAAACTCACCACCACCCCTCCCTCTGCCGTTCAGCAAAAACGCCGCATTCTCAATCGCAAACGTCAGCGCCAGCGCATCGCCGACATCAGTCGACCGTCCGATACGTTTCTTAATCTCTGCCTTGGCTTCAAGTTGCAACCGCCCAAGAGAATCAAAGCTCACCGACGGCGCGGTCAAATCCTCCGCCAGCCCCTCCATTTTCGGCAAACTTACCGCTAACGGACTTTTAAGCCAATCACGCACACGCGCCCACATCTCCGCCCGCTTGTTAACATAGCGTTCGGGATAATCCGCCTTCTGCCCGAAGTTAACCGGATAAACCACATCGGCAAATCCCTCGGCAATCAACACATCATACACTCCCGCGCCCAGCCCGCCGACATCAATGCACACTTTCGCAGGTCCGTATTCCGCAATCATCCCCGCCGCCGTATGCGCCACCATAACCACATCAAGCCCCTGAAAGGTCTTAAAGCAAATCACCTGCCGCCCGCGCCTGAAACAAAACGCCGTCTTGTCATCGCCAAACCGCGCCACATCAAGCCCGATAATCAGAGGCGCCATCCCTGCTTCAATCGTCACGGAATTTTCCATCGCCTGAAACACATCTGCCCGCCCGATAAGCTTGTTGCCGGCCTCACGCCGCGGTTCGCCTTCCCAAATATGCAAATATTCGTCCAAATCGCTGGCTTTGGCTTTCAACGCCAACTTTTTCATCCCTTCCGGACAATAAGGATTATCATAATAATTCACCTTGCGCACCAGCGTATCCGCATCAGGTTTTAAGGCAAGCGCCTTGAAAACCGGGTCAGCCTCCTCCTCACGGTTCATTGAAAGCCAAATCTCCGCCCCTTCTTTACGAATGGTCGGGTCAAGCACTTCCCACGCCCGAAAAGAAATCTTTTGTGCTTCTTCCACCCAGCAAATATCCACCCCTTCCAAAGATTTGATATTCTGGGCGTTATGCTCCATAATCCCCTTAAAAATAAACTTAGACCCGTTGCGCAAATTAACAATCCTGTCCTCATAAAGCCGAAATTCCGAAGACAACTCATAATAAGCAATCCTGTCAGCAATCAGCTTATACACCGAATCTTTAATCGAACTCTGCACTTCACGCACACACGCAATTAATAACTTCTTACTCATACAAAGCGTCAACAACGCATCGGCAAACGCAAAAGACTTCCCGCCCGCGCGTCCCCCGTAAAATAATTTATAGCGCTTCTTCTCCGTCAATAATTCCGAAAACGCTCTTGCAATCTCAACCTTCATCTCACACTCCACAAAAACATCTCTCTGACAAATCCCTCAAAAAACAACACCCATCCCCAAAAGTCATCACAAACCGGTGAACACCTGTCACACCCATCATCTCATAAAAAAAAGAGAGCCCGCCAACCCTCTTTTTTATAAACCTAAATAAGAAATAATATTACTTCTTAGCCCCTGCCTCAATAAGAACTTGGACAACCGCTGAAAAATTATACTTAACAGCAAGCATCAACGCCGTTCTTCCGTCTTCATCTTTCGCATTAACATCAGCCCCTGCATCAATAAGAGTTTGAACAACCGCCGGATTATTATCAAGCGCCGCATGCATCAATACCGTCCCTAATGCCTCATCCTCGGCGTTCACATCAGCTCCCGCTTCAATAAGAGTTTGAACAACCGCCGGATTATTACTCGTCGCCAGCATTAATGCCGTCAATCCTTCTTCATCTGTTGCATTAACATCCGCACCCGCCTTAATAAGCGCCGCAAACATCTCCGGATTTCTTGAATATTTAGCCGCATACATCAAGGGAGTCAGCCCGATTGAACTCTTCGCTCTAACGTTCGCCCTATGCTT
Organism: Alphaproteobacteria bacterium; assembly: GCA_017939155.1. Taxonomy (GTDB): domain Bacteria; phylum Pseudomonadota; class Alphaproteobacteria; order RF32; family CAG-239; genus CAG-267. The sequence continues at coordinate 7,376 of JAGAZZ010000004.1, forward strand.
TATTTCATATTGCAAATCTTTTAAAGTCGCAGATATCCACCAATCATCATTTAACAAATTATTTTTCTTGATAGATTTTTCATCTTCTAAGTCCACGAATACCCCCGAACCATCACCAAATAAATTATTTTCCGCAAAAACAATCTGGCTGTTCATTAACAAAGCGATAACCAAAACCCAAATCTTCTTCATAATAAAAATTCTCTCCAAGCTGAATTAACCGACAATTTCATCATACGAAAAAAAATATCAAAATCAAGTATTTTCAACTCTGCTTTTATCACCACCACTCCTCATAGCCTTATCCTTCCGTAGCGATACAAACTTCTCTTAGTGTTGCAAGGAAGGAACGACCGCGGCAACACTTAGTTGTTCGCGCAAGTAGGAAGATGAAATCTTCCGTAGCGGCGCAAACTTCCCTTAAGCCCTTGCTAGGTCGCCCTCCTCCTCGCGTCATTGCAAGCCCGCGACATCAGTCACTTCTCCCTCCGCGAGTCATTGCGAGCGCCGCCGTAAGGCACAAGCGCGTGGCAATCCATAACTCGTGCGAAGCACACCTTATTTTTCGTAGCGGCGCAAACTTCCCTTAAGTCCTTGCTAGGTCGGAACGCTCACCTCCGCGCGTCATTACGGCTCGCAGGATAAAAAACGTCCGGTGGACGCTTTTTACCGAGAGCTATAGCAGTTGTTAGTGCGCGACTTGCCGGCAACGGCAACCAAGCAAACTCTACAACTGGCTTGTCCGAACGGAGTGAGTACGCGACGTCACTCTCCTTATGAGTCATTGCGAGCCCCGTGACGTAAGTCACACAAAGGCGCGGCAATCCATAACTCGTGCAAAGCACACCTTATTTTTCGTAGCGGCGCAAACTTCCCTTAAGCCCTTGCTAGGTCGCCCTCCCCCTCTCCGCGTCATTGCGGCTCGCAGGATAAAAAGCGTCCGGTGGACGCTTTTTACCGAGAGCTATAGCAGTTGTTGGGTTGTGACTTGCCGTAAGGCAACCAAGCAAACTCTACAACTGGCTTGTCCGAACGGAGTGAGTAGCATGGCGTAAGCCATACGCAACCGTGGTAATCCATAACTAAACGCAAAGCGTTGCCTTATCCTTTCATAGCGGCGCAATCCATAACTCGTGCGAAGCACACAAATCCCCTCCACAACTTCAAATCAAAAAAATTGCATTTTTCTCTTGACTCTCGAAAAAATATACATTATATAAATTCTTGAATGTATACATGGCGCCGGTGTGATGTTAACGTCCCCGGCGCGCACCATTTTTAATCTATTTATTTTTTTTCGGATATGAAGTCTTCACCACGTTCTTTCCATTTTTAGGATTAATCGCAATATACCAGGGGCTTTAGATTTAACATTCCCAGGCTTTCTAATCTCCTGAATATGAGAGGCATTTCCCTGCCCGACAATATTCCCTTTACCATGAAACACTTCTTTAAGCATCCTTGCAACCCGCTCCGGCGACATCCCATTACCTTCCACACGTCCCTCATAAATATGTTTAACCACACCCACAAAAAACATCCTTGGCTTAACACCGCCCCTACACCAGCGTTCCTGCCGCCACTCAACTCTCTAAAACACTCTATAAAAAACTCTTTTCTCCTTTCTATTGTTCTCTTATCCTTCCTAAAGAATTCCACCACAAAAAACATCCTTGGCTTAACTCGTTAAGCCCCCGCGCCCCAAGCGCGGCATATTCATAATATCTGCCATCACACAAACTTAACCACAATCTCCTCAGCGCCACCCGCGCCCTCTTCTTTTTTTCCCGCACCGGACATCTCTCCGCCGCTCTCCGGACTGGCCTTTAACGCCAGCCACTTCTGCGTCTCAATCAAAAGCTTCGCCGTAGAATTATCCACCTCGCCCGCCTTAAGCGACGCCACAATTTTTCGAATGTCATCCATACACTGGTCAGCATAATCCGCCATAGCTAATCGAAACTCCTCCATCGCCTCCGCGTCATGCGCCACTTTACGATAAAAAACTTTTGTCGTCATCCCGGCCTGCAAACACGCCGCATACAGCGAACACCCGCTCCTTAAGCCCGCCCATACCACATTAAGCTCTCTCTTCAAAACTTTCTTACCACTCATCACATCTCCTCAAAAAACACCACACTCTCAAACAATCTTTCCTAATCATCCTCTCCCGTCATCCCCTCAAACAACCTTTTCCAATAGTCCATCCCCATACAGTCATCCCTCTCAAACGCCCCACTACGTCATCCACGTCAAGAGCCCATCAACCTGAGCCCCCTCTCCCATTGCCGGAGAAGAATATTGCGAGAGAACAACAGATGTCCTGCAAGGAAGAAACGACCACTCCCCCTCCGCGTCATTGCGGCTCAAAGACGTAAAAAACGTCCGGTGGACGCTTTTTACCGAGAGCTATAGCAGTTGTTGGGTTGTGACTTGCCGTAAGGCAACCAAAACAACCGCTACAACTGGCTTGTCCGAACGGAGTGAGTGCATGCCGTAAGGCACAAGCGCGTGGCAAACTTCGCTTAGCTTTGCAAGGGAGGAACAACCGAAGCAAAGGTTAGTTGTTCGCGCAAGTAGAAAGGCAACGCCTTTCGTAGCGGCGCAAACTTCTCTTAGCTTTGCTAGGGAGGAACGACCGAAGCAAAGGTTAGTTGTTCGCTAAAAGCTAGAAAGGCAACGCCTTTCGTAGCGGCGCAATCCATAACCAAACGCAAAGCGTTACCTTATTTCATCATAACTCGTGCGAAGCACACCTTATTTTTCGTAGCGGCGCAAACTTCCCTTAAGCCCTTGCTAGGTCGCCCCCTCCCCTAGTCATTGCGAGGCGCGTAGCGTAAGCTACACATCGCCGTGGCAATCCATAACTTATGCGCCAGCATTCCTTATCCAATCATATTCCTACTGCACATAAAAAAAACGTCCCGATGTCGCCACCGAAACGTCCAAAGTATATAAAAGAAAAATACCATGAAAAAATTCACAACTTAAATACAATTTTCCATGATAAACACTTTATAACACCCCTCTGTCACACTTGTCAACCCCATTTCACCCCCTGTGGAAAACTTTAAAAAAATTTCCCCCTCAAATCGGGAAAAAAATCGCAAACGAACAATTTTTATCATCTCCTTCAAACCAGCTACACTTCTCCCTCATCTCCCCAAGGGTTAAATCTTTCAAACACTTTTTCCCTCCCCCGCAATAAGCATTGCCATAAACCGCAACCGTAGCCTGAGAATCTTCTGAATCCACACGCCATAAACTAATATGAGAAACACTATCCGCATAAGACTTGAGCATTTCATAATACGCCATACACAAATCAACTTTAGCCCGCTCCCCTCTTTCAAAAAAACGATAACTTAAACTCATATATTTCTTTACCGGTCGACCTGCCGTACGCACTGCCACAATAAACCTGTTTCCCTGACTGTCATAAATATAATTCCCTTTTCGCACCCACTTTGACGACACAAAAAAATCAAGCATTGATGTAATCTCTTTATATTCACTCGACGCTTTTCCCTCAACCTCTCCACGAAAGTCCTTCGAATACCGCAGCAACTCATTAATAAACTGAGATAATTCTTCCGTCACCTGATTAATTTTATGCTTGCTCATCGCTTTCTGAAATGCCGAAATTCCCCCAACCGACAAGATACCGACAATAGCCAACACCCCTAACATCTCAATCATTGACCGCCCCAACTCACACCCAAAATCATTCCATTTTTTCATCACAATTCATCTCCTATTTATCGTCATAAACCTTCCTTTATGACGAAACGAATTATTTTTTCTCCCTCAAAATCAACCTCAAGCTTTTTCAATAACTTAGCCGACAGCTATTTTAACTAATTTTAAACACTTGCTCTATAAAATAAACCAACCTTTATGGAGAGTAAAACACCCCCAACAACTTGTGCATATCACGCCAACCGCGTTGACACCCTCCCCACTTATACGCTACCCTGAGTTTATGAAAAAACTATATCGAAACATTATAAATTTTGACCTCAAAGCCGCGCTAACTCGTTGGTTTGTTCAGCTGAACCGCCCGTTCGTCGCAGCTTTTTTAACCGCGTTCATTGCCTTAAACCTCGTTTTCTTATATCACGGCGCACATTTTTTATTTGGCGACCATGACTGGAAATATCTCAAAAACGGTCTAACCCTCTCCGACGGTCTGTTTGAAGGGCGCTTTAGCCAATTTATCCTCATAAACCTCCTCACTTCAGGAGATATTTTACCCCTGATAAATAATCTCATCGGCTTCTTGGGTTACAGCTTAGGCATAGCCCTGCTCGCCCGTTACTGGCAGCTCCCGAGCACAAAAAAAGCCTACGTCCTGTTTGCGCTGTTTGCCACCATCACCCCCTACATCTTGTCATTTATGTACTTTGCTTTTCTCATCCCCGCCGTCTTGAGCTGGAACGCCGTTGTCATCACCGCCCTCATCATCTCAGAAAAAGAAACCCGCTTTTCTCTCTCAAAAACCCTCCTTGCCACCCTCTTGTTAACCTTAGCCCTCGGCGGCTATCCCCCCGTCATTAACCTCATCGGCACCGCATTTGCCGCCCGCCTCCTCTTCGCCTCCCTCTCCCCCTCCTCCTCATCTTTCACTCCCTCTACGAGTCATTGCGAGCCCCGCGACGTCAGGAGCACAACGCCGTGGCTAACTTCTCTTAAGTCTTTGCTAAGGCGGAACCCCCTCCGCGTCATTGCGAGGCGCGCCGTAAGGCATAACGCCGTGGCAATCCATAACTCGTGCGAAGCACACAATGCCTCTCCCTCTGTCAGCCACACCCCCTCCACGAGTCATTGCGAGGTAAGCCGTAAGGCAATAACCGAAGCAATCCATAACTCGTGCGAAGCACACAATACCTCTCCGTCCCCCCTCTTCCACACTTACCGCTATACTTTTTTTAATATCATCTTAGCTTTCATCATTTATAAACTCATCCTCATATATTTCACCCACACCGGCGCGATTAACCCAAACTACTATAACCTCCAAACCATCACACTCTCTGAAATCCCGCAAAAAGCGCTCTTAACTCTGCAAAACCTCATAAAGCAGTTCGGCATAACCCTGCCTTTCATCTCGCTGAAATATAAAATCATCACCGCCGCCCTAACCCTACTGGCCCTCACCACCCTCATTCCATCACTTAAACGCGAAGCACACAATACCTCTCCATCTCTCACCCACCCCACGCCCTCTCCCATTGCCGGAGAAGAATATTGCGAGAGAACAACAGATGTCCTGCAAGGGAGGGGAGCGTACATAGAGGTACGTGACCCGACCGAAGACAGGCTTCCATCTGTTAGTTATATCACGCCCTCTCCCATTGCCGGAGAAGAATATTGCGAGAGAACAACAGATGTCCTGCAAGGGAGGGGAGCGTACATAGAGGTACGTGACCCGACCGAAGACAGGCTTCCATCTGTTAGTTATATCA
>JAGAZZ010000036.1 GCA_017939155.1 Alphaproteobacteria bacterium
AAAAGAAAAGAAAAAAAAGAAAGCAACAGGATTTAATTTTTCAGCTTATCCTAAAATCAGCGGCAGCATTTCTGTTATCAGTGCGCATATTTTTTATATTGGTGGCAGATATGTTCGTTTATATGGTGTGGATGCCCCCGATACTGACCAAATTTGCTCTGACGGTAGCGGCAGAACCTATAATTGTGGTGAAGAAGCCGCTTCTTGGGTTAGAGGATGGATAGACAAGAATCCGATTGATTGTTATATTTTAAAAGTTGAACCTAAAGGAAAAGATTTGGCAACCTGCATTTGGGGTGATTATGATATTGGCGCGGCTTTAGTCGGCGCCGGTTGGGGCGTGGCTAACACAAGGGAAACGCAGATTTACAAGCCTTATGAAGTCAAAGCGCAAAACGAATCTTCGGGCTTATGGCAGGGGACTTTTTATTCTCCGGAAGATTGGCGGGATATAAAAAGAAGAAAAAACGATTTTACAATAAAAAGAACGATTACGAAGAAGAGTGGTGGCGGATTTTTTGATTTTAATTCATGGTTTTAGCAATGATTAAGCATAAAAAAATTGTTTGTAAAACGGAAGAAAACACGCGTTTTTTAGCAAAAATGGTAGCAAAGGCGGCGAAAAAGCGCGATGTTTTTGCTCTTTTTGGCACGCTTGGCGCCGGAAAAAGCACCTTTTCGCGCTATTTTATTGAGCACTTGAGCGGGGCAACAGAAATTCCCAGCCCGACATTTACCCTTGTCCAAACTTATGACGCACCAGATTTTGAAATTTACCATTATGATATGTATCGGCTTAAATCGCCAGAGGAAGCATACGAACTTGACATTGAAGAAGCTTTTTATAACGGGGTCAGTTTGATTGAGTGGCCGGAAAAACTTGGTTCACTTTTGCCGAAAGATATATGGAAAATCACGATTACGACACAAGGAGCGGAAAGAGTGTTTGATATTGAAGCGTTTGGAGAGGAAAAATCTAAACGCTTAGAGGAGATTTTTGTTGAATAACATTCATGCCACACTTGTCAGCTATCAGGGAAAAGGAATTCTTTTTACGGGAAAATCCGGCTCGGGCAAGTCTGATATTGCTTTGCGTATGATTAGCGAAAAAGGAGCTGTTCTTGTGGCTGATGACAGAGTTGATTTAGAAATTATTGAGAACAAGCTTTATGGCAGTGCGCCAAAACAAATTGCCGGAAAACTGGAAATCAGAGGGGTTGGAATCGCCTCTATGCCTGTAAAAGAAAAAGAAGAAATTTCGCTTTGTGTAGAGCTTTGCTCTGACAGAAAAGAAATTGAACGGTTGCCGGAAACTCAATTTGTTGATTTTCTTGGGATATCCGTTGAAAAAATAAGGCTTTATCCGTTTGATTGTTCTACACTTTGTAAAATTATTGCAAAAATTTGTGGCATAATAAGTTAGTTATGCTAATTTTAGGTCTATAAAGAATTGAGGGAAATATGATTACAAATTTAGCAGAATCGTTTTTACGGGCTTTGGGAAAGCCTTTGGTCAGGTTTTTATTTTCTTTAGGCGACTTATCGGCTTTTGTGGTAAAGGCGATTTATCATTGTTTTGTGCCGCCGTTTTATTTTAAACTGTTTTTAAAACAGGTTTTGGATATTGGTTTTTATTCTTTGCCGGTTGTCGGCTTGACCACCCTTTTTGCCGGTATGGTTATTGCGTTGCAAACATACGCCGGATTTTCCGGTTTTAAGGCAGAGGGAGTTATTGCCTCGGTGGTTTTGATTTCCGTAACACGCGAACTGGCACCGGTTTTATCAGCTTTGATGGTTGCCGGACGAATCGGCGCGGCAATGGCGGCAGAAATCGGTACAATGCGTGTTACCGAACAAATTGATGCCTTGGTGACACTGTCAACAAATCCGTTTAAATATTTAGTTGCGCCTCGTTTATGGGCGGGATTGCTGGTATTGCCGGTATTAGTTTTGATTGGTGATATTATCGGTATTTTCGGCGGATATATTGTCGGGGTTTACAAACTCGGATTTAATCCGGCAAATTATATTACGGCTACCTTTCAAGACTTACAGATTATCGGTATTGTTTCGGGTTTGGTTAAAGCGGCTGTTTTCGGGTTTATTATCTCTATGATGGGGTGTTACCATGGCTATAAGTCCCGTGGCGGCGCACAGGGTGTCGGCAACGCGACAACAAACGCCGTTGTTTCTTCATCTATTTTGATTTTGATTTTCAACTACCTTATTACAGAAATGTTTTTTTCAAGATAAGCGGAGGAAGATGTAATGGCTAAAGACATAAAAATAAAAATCAGAAACCTTCATAAGAGTTTTGGGAAAAAACAGGTTTTAGACGGGGTTGATTTAGACTTGTGTAAAGGGGAATCGCTTGTTGTTATCGGTGGCTCAGGAACAGGAAAATCCGTTTTAATCAAGTGTATTCAGGGACTACTAACTCCAGACAGCGGGTCTATTGAAATTGACGGAATAGAAATTATAAATGAAAATCCGGAAGTTTTGGACAGTATGCACAGCAAAATGGGTATGCTCTTTCAAGGCGGAGCTTTGTTTGACAGTTTGACCGTCTGGGAAAATGTTGCGTTTGACCTGATTCAAAACCGCGGTATGCGCAGGAAAGAGGCTAAAATTGTGGCTATCAAAGTTTTACGTCAGGTAGGACTGGGCGCGGACATAGCTGACTTATATCCCTCTGAACTCTCGGGTGGTATGCAGAAACGTGTCGGATTGGCAAGAGCAGTAATTACCCGACCAGAGATTATCTTTTTTGATGAGCCGACAACCGGACTTGACCCGATTATGGCTGATGTGATTAATGATTTAATTATCGAATCGGCTAAAGATTTGGGCGCAACAACTTTAACCATCACCCACGATATGACTTCGGCCAGAAAAATTGCTGATAAAATCGCAATGCTTTACCAAGGAAAAATTATTTGGTATGGTACGGTTAAAGAACTTGATAAGACAGATAACCCTTATGTTAGACAGTTTATAAACGGTTCTTCCAAGGGTCCGATTAAAGTGGAGAAATAGCTATGGCTAAAAAATCATCAATAGATTATGTTTGCCAGTCTTGCGGAGCCGTATATCCGAAATGGCAGGGAAAGTGCGACGCCTGCGGCGAATGGAACTCTATTGTTGAAGAAAAAAAGCCCACAGAAGAATTTTCTAATATTTCCGCCAAGAAAAAAGGAACTTTGATTGATTTTGTTTCCTTAAACGGCGAAAGCCAAACCTACCAAAGATTGATAACAAATATGTCTGAAATTAACCGCGTTTCGGGAGGTGGATTGGTGCCGGGGTCTGTTATTCTAGTTGGCGGTGACCCGGGAATCGGCAAATCGACCCTGCTGTTGCAAATTTGCGCCGGTATGGCAAACAGACTTCCGGAAGACAGTTGCTTTTATATTTCCGGTGAAGAAGCTATTGACCAAGTGCGAATCCGCGCAAAAAGGCTGGGACTGGCTGACGCACCGGTCAGACTTGCCAGTACGACAAGCGTTAAAGATATTATTACCACGCTTGAAAAAGAGAATCCGAAACTGGTGATTATCGACTCGATTCAAACAATGTATTTAGATGAAGTTGAATCAACACCGGGTAGCGTTGCCCAAGTTCGAGCGACCGCATACGAACTGATTAAAATTGCCAAGAAAAAAGGATTCACCCTCTTTTTGGTTGGACACGTTACCAAGCAAGGGGCTATTGCCGGACCGCGCGTCTTGGAACACATGGTTGATACCGTGCTTTATTTTGAGGGCGACAGAGGACATCATTTCAGAATATTGCGTGCGGTTAAAAACAGATATGGCGCGACAGATGAAATCGGCGTTTTTGAAATGCAAGACAACGGACTAATTGAAGTTGAGAATCCATCGGCTTTATTTTTAGCTGAACGGCAGGGGTGCGTTTCTGGTTCTTGTGTTTTTGCCGGAATTGAAGGCTCCCGCCCGCTTTTGGTTGAAATTCAAGCTTTGGTCGGCAATAGCGGCTACGCCGGCGCTAAAAGAGCGGTTGTTGGCTGGGATTCTAACAGATTAGCGATGATTTTAGCGGTTTTGGAAGCCCGTTGCGGGATGAATTTCAGCACACATGATGTTTATTTGAATATCGCGGGAGGATTAAAGATTTCTGAACCGGCGGCAGACTTGGCGGTTGCCATGGCGGTTATTTCCTCAATGACAAATAAGCCTTTACCGGCGGATATGGTTGTTTTTGGCGAGATTGGACTTTCGGGCGAAATCAGAGCGGTCAGCCAGCCGAATTTGCGGCTTAAAGAAGCGCAAAAGCTGGGATTTAACAATGCTATTATTCCGAACTTTTTTAATAAAGATAAAAAGACAAAACTGGTTTCAAATATGTCTTATCATGAAATCGGCAACGTTCAACGCTTAATTTCAAAATTCAGCTAAATAAGGAGAGGTTCATGGAACAGTTAAATAATATTGATGTTGTCATTTTGATTGGCTTTGCTATTTCGATGTTGGTAGCATTTATTCGCGGTTTTGTTAAAGAAGTTCTTTCTATTTTAGGGTTAGCGTTATTTGTTATTATCGCTATTTATTTAATTCCCGTTATGGAACCATGGATGAGCAAATACATTGCCAACGCGGCAATGGCTAAGTTTGTGATTTTTCTTATTGTTTTGGCTGTTTTTTATGCTATTTGGATTATCAGCACGGACAAATTGATTGCAAAAATCAGAACCAGCACTTTAAGCTTTATGGATAGACTTTTCGGGTTATTGTTCGGGTTTTTGCGTGCGGTGTTGATTTTGGGATTTTGTTTTATTTTGGTTAAAATTGCTTTACCGGAAGAACTTAAAAGCGGTAGTTTAAAAGAATCAAAATACTTTATGATGGCTGAGGGAGGTGCGAATTTAATTGAAAAGCTATTACCGGAAGACTTTGTTAAAGACACGATGAAATCAGTTGAAGATTTGAATAAGGCTGAGAAGAAACCGCAAAAAGATAAAGAAGAAAAGAAAAAAGAGGATAAAACAAAGAAAACTGAAGATAATCAAGCAAAAGAATCCGGCTTACCCTCACAACTAGACCAAAAACAGATGGATAAAATGTTTGAGCTTTTGGTCAAGCCTGAAGTTAAGAACAGCAAAAAGAAGTCTTCCTCAGAAAATAAAAAAACTAATGAAAAGAAGGGATATGACAACAAAGACACGAACAGCTTAAACAGACTGATTGATATTACGACAAAATAAGTTTTAACCTTTTAACGGAGGAGTATTATGAAAAAGATTTTTATTTGCGCGGCTTTATTTCTTTTTAGCGGTTTATGCTATGCCAGCCCGCTTACGATGTCACAATTTTATGAAATGCACCAACAGACAAAAGATGTTTCACGACCTGATGAAAGAGTTGTTTATTATATCGCCGGAATTGAAGATACACTAAACGCCAAATATATTACTTTATATAAAGAAAGAATCGAATCTTTGCCGGAAAAAGAACGGCTTGAGAAAATAAACCTCTGTATGAATAATCGGGCGGTTTTAATCGGGCTTTTGAATGATTTGTATATTGAAAACATTGATACTTGGAAAGACAAGTACATCATCAGCGTTTTAGAAGCGCTTAAAGAGTATTGTTTTGAAAAGAATTTTGGGACGTCGGCGACCAAATAATAAGTAAAAATAAGCCCCATATCTTTAGATTGATACGGGGTTTATTTGTTAAAACGGCAAAATGACTTCGTTTGAAGTAGGTTCAAGCTTTTTTGTTTTGCGGTTATAGATTAAACCGTCTTTTGCCCTTGGGTATTTTTGGGGATTCTTTTTTGAATCCATTAAAACCCAAAGATTGATAATATGTTTTACCACGTTTTTGGCTGCTAAAAACACAAGAAATATCAACCCTACACTCAATAGTAATATAAACGCTGCTTTCATACTAATAATATTTAAATTGTGAACAAAATTATTTTATTTTACGTATAAAATAAAACTGCTGCCTCTAAAAAGCAACAGTTTTATCGGAGTAAAAAAAGTTTATTTCAAAATCAGAAGACCGTGTTTCTTTTTGCCTTGAGAGAGCTTTATATTGCCCTCTAATTGGTCTTTTGATGTAATAACATAATTTTCATCGGTTATTACTTTGTCATTGAGTTTTAAGCCGGCTTGTTTGATTAAGCGGCGGGCTTCGCCTTTGCTGGCAACAAAACCCAGGGCTAAAAAGGCGTCTAACACCCCTACCCCGTCTTTTGAAACGATTGCGGTTGGCAACTCATCCCCTATAGTGCCTTTTTCAAAGGTTTTGGTGGCGGTTTCAAGAGCGGCTTTGGCCTCATCTTCACCACGACAGATTTTTGTTGCTTCAAAAGCTAAAATCTTTTTCGCCTCATTAATTTCTTTATCTTGCAGGGTTTCTAAGCGACGAACCTCATCCATCGGCAAATCTGTGAAAATACGCAGGCATTTGCCAACTTCGGCGTCCCCTATATTACGGAAATATTGAAAGTAATTATATGAGGGGAGCTTGTCTTCATTAATCCAGACGGCGTTACCTTCGGACTTGCCCATTTTTTTGCCGGCGGAATCGGTGATTATCGGGGAAGTAAAACCAAATAATTCCGTATCATAGCGGCGACGTCCGAGCTCTGTTCCCGAGACAATATTTCCCCATTGGTCAGCACCGGCGATTTGGGCGCGGCAACCGTATTTTTGCAATAACACGCAAAAGTCATAGCCTTGCAATAACATATAGTTAAACTCAAGGAAAGACATTGGCTGTTCACGTTCAAGGCGGCTTTTTACACTATCCATCGTCAACATCCGGTTTACGGAATAACAAGTGCCGATGTCACGCAAAAATTCAAGATAATTGATATTTTTAAACCAGTCATAATTATCAACCATCAAGGCATCGGTTTTACCGTCACCGAACTTTAAGAACTTCATAAAAGATTTTTTCAAGCCTTGGACATTATGCTGAAGCGTTGCTTCATCCAAAAAAGGGCGAAGTTTATCTTTGCCGGACGGGTCACCGATACGAGCGGTAGCGCCGCCGACCAACGTTAATGGCTTATGACCGCATTTTTGAAACCACCGCAACATCATTAACGGCACAATATGACCAACGTGCAGACTGTCACCGGTTGGGTCGGAGCCTAAATAACCAACTGCCGGTGTTCCTTTTTTTTCGCATTCGGCAAGGTATTCGTCAAAGCCTTGTTCGTTGGTGCATTGGTTGTAAAAACCGCGCTCGTGCATTATGTTTAAAAATTCTGATTTAAAACTTGTCATTTTTACTTCCTTATTCCTAAAACTTATGGCATATTAGCATAGTAATTTGATTTTGCAATTATAAAGAGGTATTTTTTATATGGTTATCAAGGGGCTGAATTGTCTCGGACTAATGGGTTCATCGACTTTTAGCGGTGTTGAGTTGGCGTGGCTTAAAACAGACGGTTTAGATGTTTTAGAGCGTAAAAGAGCATACGTTGTCCCCTACCCTGATGACCTAAAAGAAAAAATCCGCTCTGTTTTGGGATTAAAGAGAGATATAGACGGCAACGAAAAAAAATTACAAGCGGTTAATTTGGAAGTTTCTGACTTTTATGTACAATTGATTAATGAATTTGTTAAAGACTGCGATGAAAACATAGATGTTGTCGGGATTGAGGGGATTACCGTTTTGCATAATCCAAACATCCATTACACTTATCAGTTTGGCGATGGTCGCTATATTGCGAACAAAACAGGCATTAAAATTGTAACACATTTTCGCAATGCGGATATTCTTAACGGCGGTCAGGGAACGCCTATTTCTTCGGTTTATTTTAACGCTTTGGCTGACAAGGAAGATAAGCCCGTTGTTTATATTAACATCAGTGGAAAATCAAGTCTGACCTGGATTGGCTCTTTTGGTGAGATGACCGGATTTGATTGCGGTCCGGGTGACAACTTTATCAACCATTGGACATCAAAACACGCTCACATGGACAATGATTACAATGGCAGATTAGCCGCTTTGGGCAATGTTCATGAAAAGATTGTCAACTCTTTAATGCACCACAAATTTTTTGCAACATTTCCGCCTAAATCTGCTTATACCGGTATTTTTGCTGACAAAGCCGAACATTTAGAAGGGCTTTCGCTTGAAGATGGCGCGGCTACGGCTACGGCTTTTGTTGCCGAGGCAATTTGTTATTCTATTTGCTTATATCTTCCTGAGCTCCCTAAAAAAATCATTATTTGCGGCAAAGGGGCGGCTAACCCGACTTTAGTGCGTTTTATCAGACAGAGAATCCCCTCTATTGATGTTGTGGTTTGTAAAGAAGCGGGGATTTCTGTTGATACCGTTAACGCCGAAGTTAACGCATTTTTGAGTGCCAGAACTCTTTATTCTTTGCCGATAACTTTTCCATCAACAACGGGTGTTGCCGAACCTATGACCGGAGGTGAAATTTATGAAAAACAATAAAAATACAGCTCAAATCTCATTACAAGTCTGTGATGTTGTTAAAACATACGAAAGCATTATTGCCGTTGATGGAATTTCTTTTACGGCAAAAAAAGGAGAGATTATCGCCTTACTCGGACCGAACGGCGCGGGAAAATCAACCTTGATGAATATGATTGCCGGATATTTAGCGTTAAGCAGCGGCAAAATCTTGGTTAATGGTGTTGATGTTGAAAAAGATGATTTAACAACAAAAAAAGATATTGGCTTTTTGCCTGAAGGCGCACCTATGTATGCTGATATGACGGTTCGGCTTTTTTTGAAGTATTTTATTGAACTAAAGCTTAATCTGACCGAGAGCGAGATATTATCAAAAAAACAAATTCAGATTAAATACGATGAAGAGTTAGCTCGAATTATGAAACTTGCACAAATTGAGAGTGTTTCTCAACAAAAAATTGAAACCCTGTCAAAAGGCTATACCAGACGTGTCGGATTTGCCGAAAGCCTTATCGGCAATCCGCCTATTTTATTGTTAGACGAACCGACAGACGGACTTGACCCTAACCAAAAAGAACATATCCGAAAACTTATTTGCGAAATGGGAAAAGATAAGACGATTATTTTATCGACCCATTTGCTTGATGAAGCTGAATCTGTTGCTGACAGGATTATTTTAATCAACAAGGGGAAAATTGCCATTGAAGGCACTTTAAAAGAGATTTTGACCGCGACTAAAACAAAAAATTTAGAACAAGCGTTTAAACTTTTAACTCAAGCGGAGAAAAAATATGAATAGCATAAAAACTATTATAAAATTTGAGTTGGCCAGATATTTTTTATCTCCTTTAGCGTATGTTTATCTTATCAGTTTTTTGATTTTAAGCGGGTCTTTAGCGATATATTTCGGAAACTTTTTTATAAACGGTGAGGCTAATTTATGGGCTTTGTTTGATTACCAGCCATGGGTCTATCTGTTATTTATTCCGGGAATTGCCATGCGCTCTTGGGCAGAGGAATTTCGCTCTAAAAGTGTTGTTTTGCTTTTGACGACTCCGGTTTCAATTACAAATTTGGTGTGGGGTAAATTTTTTGCGTCTTTAATTTTTACCAGCATTGCTATTTTGCTTACTTTTCCGTTTTGGATTACAATTAATTTTTTCGGAGACCCCGATAACGCGGTTATTATTGTCAATTATATCGGGTGTATTCTTCTGGCCGGCGCTATTCTTTCTATTTCACAAACAATGTCGGCTTTAACCAAAAATTCCGTTATTGCTTTGGTTTTGGCGATATTTGTTAATCTGCTGTTTTTTTGGAGCGGTTTTGAATATGTCCTGTTTTGGGCAAGAGAACTCTTTAGCGACACGATTGTTGACACGATTATTTCTTTTAGCTTTCTAAACCATTTTTCTTCTTTAAGCAGAGGATTGGTCGAACTGCGTGATTTAATCTTTTTTGGAGCGGTTATTATCTTTTTTAATTTATTGACCATCGCCGTTATTAGGCTCAGAACAAAGGGAACCTTTGATTTTATTTCTTCAACCGACGCCAAACACGGAGGAATTGTTTTAACCTTGCTTTTTATCGGCTTTTTCGGGTTAAACATTATTGCAAACAATATTTTCAGACAGGTCAGCTATGATTTTACGGAAGAAAAATATTTAAGCTTAACCAAAAACACCAAAGATATTTTGCGCAAACTCGACAGACCGGTTGTTGCCAAACTTTATTATTCCCCTATTTTAGGAAAAAGGAATCCGCAACTACGGAACTTGTTTGACAGAATAAAATTAATGCTCAAGCAATATAAGGCTTATAGCAACGGAAAATTTGACTATCGTATTTATATGCCGCATTTTTTGGATAAGACGGAAGACAGAGCTATTGCGGATGGCATACAACCTATTCCTTTGATTGACATTAATCAAAATGCTTTGTTTGGCGTTAGTTTTTCTGACAGCTTGACCGGCAAGAGCGTTATTCCGTTTTTTTCTTTGGAAAGATTGCCTTATTTAGAGCAAGATTTCACGACAAATATTTATAAATTACAGCACAAAAAGAAAACATTGGGTTTGTTAAGCTCGTTGCCCATATACGGTGATACCAGAATTGGCGATGTAGCGATTAACAAATGGGAAATTTTTAATCAGATTAGTGAACTTTATGACGTTAAAGTTATTAAAAACAAGGAAGATTTAGAGCAAAAATTTGATGTTTTTATGCTGGTTCATCCGTTTAATTTAGAAGATGATGTTATTGAAAAAATAAAAAAGCAAGAAAAAGTTTTTTTGGTTTTAGATGTTGCTGATGACGCGTCAAGACTGTATTCTCCGGTTAAAGATTATAGTTTTTCCTCGCAATTATCAGGACTTTCCGATTATTGGGGTATCTCATTTTTAGGAAATGGGGTTGTGGGAGATTTTGATAACTCGATAACGGTTGACGACACAATAAATTACAAAAAGAATCCGTCCTTTACTCAAGATTTGTTGCAATTTAAGGTTAAAAAAAGCAATTTAAATCCGAACCATCGAATTACATATAAATTACAAAATATACTTTTTGCTTCTGCCTCAATGGTGGCGCCCAAAGCTGACAGCGATGTTTCATTTTTTCCGCTTATTTTAGCAAGCAGCAATTCAACAATGCTTCCTGCCTCTTTAGCTAAAGAAAACGCTTCGCCCAGAGAAATTTTAAAACAATTCGTTCCAACCAACCGACCGCTTGTTATCGCCGCAGAATTTTTAAGCAATTCAGCGACAAAACCTTTTGACATTATTGCAGTAGCCGATACTGATTTTATGTATGATTCCTTTTGGGCAAAAGATAGGACTTTCTTGGATACAACATTTCGTATCGCCCTTTTTGATAATGCTAACTTTGTTCTTAATGCGTTGGATTATCTGACCAAAAATGATGACCTTATCAGTTTACGCGGCAAAACTATTAAAGAACGTTCTCTTTTTAAAATTGATAATATGCGCAAATTAAATATTTATCGTTACAAACTTAAAGAAAACGATATTTTTCAAGCAATTGACGGTGTCAGAGCGCGTTTAACCGAAATTACTGCCAAGAAAAATTTTGAAGAAAGGGAAACATTTAGCCCCGATGAGTTAGCTATTATCGGCAATATACGCAAAGAAATGACCGAGCTTAGACAACAACTAAGCGATGTTAGAACAAAAGCTAATGACAACATTGCCTCAATTGAAGTTTGGGTGAAATTTTATAATATCTATTTCATTGTTTTGGTTATTCTTTGCGCTATTTTAGCGGTTCTTATCAGGCATAAAAAAATAAAATTGCTTACGGTAAAAAATCTGCTTGTTTGGGATAAAAAGACAATTCGGCTTTTCTTATGGGTTATGCTGATTTTAGGAATAGCTTGCCTGAGTGTTTATTTTGATAATAAAAACAATATTTCTACATACGAAGATAAGCTTGTTTTTAAGGATTTCTCAGAAAAAATAAATCACATTACCAAAATTGCGCTTAAAAATAAGTCAAACACTCTTACTTTTGAGAAGAAAAAAGGCGAATGGGTCTTAAAAGAATATCCTGAATTTCCGGTTTACCAAGAAAGAGTACGACGCTTTTTGACGACATTGGCTCAGATGACTTTTACGGAAAAGAAATCTGACAAAGTTGAAGATATGAAATATTTTGGATTTTCTCCTTTAAAAAATCCAACATCGCCGATGACCGAAGTTATTTTAAGCAACAAAGATGGTCAACAAATTGAAAAATTTGATATTGGATGGTATGATATTGACATTGGCAGAGGGGCAAAAGCGGCGTTTATCCGGTTAAACAATCAATTTCAAGTATGGCTTGCCGAGGCTGATTTCTATGATTTGTCTTTAAACAAAAACGTTTGGACTTACAGCAGTTTATGGAATTTAAGATTTGGAAGATTTATCAGCTACAACGGTATTGATGATGATATGAAAGTTATGACTATGGTCAAAATTCTTCTTAACAGCTATGCTGAAAAAATTGTTGATACAATTGAGGGTAAAAAAGTTTTTGAGATTAAAATTTCGGCTGAAAATGATAATAACGTCACTCTTTTGTTTTACAAATCCGAAAAAAATAATAAATACTATGTGCAGTATGACTTCGGACAGACAATATCGGGCAAACATTTAGAGTTTTTTGCGCAATATGTTAAAGGAAAATATTTAGAAATTTCGGCTGACGCTTGGGAAAAAATTTATGACAACACAACAAAAAAATAACCTTTTAAAAAAATCTGCGGCGATTGCAAGTATTGCAACGGCTATTTTATTGATGATTTTCAAACTTGTGGCTTTTTTGAAAACTGATTCTTTGGCGATTTTTTCGTCTTTTATTGATAGCGCGACTGATTTACTCGCCTCAGCGATTTCTTTTATTGCTGTTTATTTTTCAACAAAAAACGCGTCGATAGACCATCGTTACGGCTATGGTAAATCTGAGGCTTTAAGCGCACTTTTGCAGGCGTTGTTTGTTGGCGGGTCGGGCGTTTTTGTTATTATTGACGGTTTGAAAAGACTTATTCATCCGGTCAGTGTTATGCAAACAAATGTCGGTATTGTTATTATGGTATTGAGCATTTTTGCGACTTTGTTGTTGGTTTTGTTTCAAACATACGTTGCCAACAAAACAAATTCTTTAGCAATTAAAGCGGACAGAGCGCATTATACGGTTGATTTTTTAACAAATTCGGCGGTTATTATTTCTTTGTTGTTGGTTCATTTTACTGGATTTATGTATTTTGATGTGATTGCGGCTTTGTTTATTTCTGTTTATCTGCTTTATAATGCTTATTCTTTGGCTAAAGAAGCGGTTGAACAGATTACAGACAAAGAGCTTAGCCCGGAGATACGCAAAAATATTGAAGATATTGTGCGCAGCAGCAAAGGTATTCACGGAATGCACGATTTTAGGACAAGAAATCTGGGTGATGCTTATTACTTTGAATTACATTTAGAAATTGACGGGACTATTTCGCTTTTGAAAGCACATGAATTAACCGAAGCGGTTGAGCAAAAAATATTAGAGCTTTACCCTGAAAGCCAAATTCTGATTCATCAAGACCCTTATGGTATCCACGAAGACAGACTCGACCATAAAATTGAGGGGGCGTGCAAGCTTGATTAGCTTAAGCTTTAGGGTGCTTTGATTTTAATTGACCACAGGCGGCTAAAATATCTTGTCCACGAGCAACACGAATCGGCGCGGCAAAGCCGGCTTTTTCTAAAATTTCTGAAAAAGCTTCAACGGTTTTTCTGTCGCTGGGGGCAAAACTACATCCCGGCCAAGGATTGAACGGTATGAGGTTAAAAAGCGCTCTCAGCTTGTTTTTTTTGAGCAGAGAAACGAGCTCTTTGGCATTTTCTTCGCTGTCATTTATGCCTTTTAACAACAGATATTCAAATGTTATATAGCGGCTATGGTCGCCTTTTTGATATTCGGCGCAAGCTTTCATAACCTCTTCTATTTTGAATTTATCATTTATTGGCATTATTTGTGAGCGAATCGTGTTGTTTGGCGCGTGCAATGATACGGCTAAACGCACGCCGGTTTTTTGCAAGGCTTCGACAATGCGCGGGGCAATGCCTGATGTTGACATCGTGACACGGCGGCGTGAGATAGAAATTCCTTCATTATCAGTAATGATATTAAGAGCTTTAACAACATTATCCAGATTATTTAACGGCTCCCCCATACCCATAACAACAATATTTGACAGATACCGTGTTTCATCGGTCGGACTCGGCCATTCGCCATAAGTATCACGAGCAACCATAAACTGCCCGATGATTTCGCCTACGGTTAAATTTCGGGTAAATTTCTGACTTCCGGTATGACAAAAACGACAGCCCATAGCGCACCCTACCTGAGTTGAAATACAAACAGCGCCCCTATCCTTTTCGGGAATATAGACCATTTCAACACGTTCGCCGTCTTTAAACTCCAATAACCATTTACGGGTTTTATCTATTGAAACCTGTTCCGTGATAATTTTTGGGCGAGTTATAGTGTAATTTTCGCTTAGCTTTTGGCGTAAAGCCAAAGACAGATTACTCATTTTATCAAAATCCGTTTCGCCCCGATAATATATCCACTGCCATAGCTGTTTGGCACGAAATGATTTTTCACCGATTTTGGTTATTTCAGCGGTTAATTCGTCTTTGGTTAAATCTGTCAGTTCTAATTTTTCAGTCATTTTATTTACATTTTGCAGTTATAGCTCTGTATGCGCCGCTGAAACCTGAAAGAGAATATGTATCTTTGGTTTTGGTTCCACGACTTGATGTTCCTTCAACAATCATCCGTTCTCCGCGTTTCATAGCGTCAACCAGTTTCTTATCGGTTGATATATCCGGTGCCCAAGCGTTATCCCCGTTTGTAAACAGGTTATGAAAACTTGTTGTGCCTATTTTAACGACAACATTAGAGCCTTTTTTATAATCATAACCGGCAACAAAATTTACAACATTAAAACTCTTGTCTGCCGGACGGTGCGTCACAACAGCGTAAATATCGCCTCTTTTTTTATAATTGCCTTCATCTTTTTTTGGGGTGGAGGCCATATAACAGATTGTGTTTTTACCTTCTTTATAAGTATATGCCGTCCAATCTCCGTATACTCCCAACTCAGTAGGAACAGCCCCTGCACAAGCAAGGGACGGCGTTAATGCGACCAAAAACAAAATTACATACTTTTTCATCATTTTATTTCCTAAAAAATTGCGCTTTGTTATATCATAATTAAGACATTTATAATAAAACATTAATAAGATGATTTAATCACAGAAAAAAGAGGAAAAAATGTTTCATCCCGAATATATCAACCCAAAAATATTGATTAATAATGACGATATTTTACAGCTTTTCAGTTTGGTTGAAAAGCATGGCGGTGTTTTACGTTTTGTCGGCGGCGCAGTCAGAGATGGCATTGCCGGAATTGCACGCTCGGATATTGACTTGGTTACAGATATGTCCCCGGCGGAATTTTCTGATATGTGCGCTGATGAAGGATTGCGCTGCGTTCCTATCGGTATTCAATTTTTTACGACAGGTGTGATTATTAATAACAGCTTTTTTAAGGTGACTTCCCTTAATTCTGAAGAAGATAACAGTAAAGATGAATGGAAAAACGATGCTTCACGACGTGATTTAACAATTAATGCCGTCTATGCTGATGACAAAGGAAATGTTTTTGATTATTACAATGGTATAAAAGATTTGGAAAACGGGGTGATAAAATTTATCGGAAACCCACAGGAAACAATTGAAAACGATTATATACGAATCATGCGTTTTTTCCGCTTTTGCGCTATGTTTGGCAGAAAAATTGATAGAAAATCTTTGAAAGCCTGCATTGATAACAGACAGCTCTTACACAAGGTTTCACAAGAAAAAATCAAAGAAGAGCTTTTTAAGATTATTATGGCGCCTTATGCGGTCAGGGCATTGGAGCTTATTTTTAAACACAGTATCCTTGATTTTTTGATTTCCGCACCGGAATTTTTAGGAAACCTGGAAAAACTGGATAATTTAGTTTCTTCTTTGGGACTTGAAAAAAGTATTATCCGACGTGTTTATGTGATGTTTGAACCGCAAGAAAAACGCGCTCAACGATTATCTGATATTTTTAGATTAAACAAAGAACAAAAAAAGCATTTATTAAACCTTTGCCATGCTAAATTAACTTTAGATAATTTTAAAGACAGTGTTTCCATTAATAAAATAATTTATCGCTATGGAAAAGAGGTTTGCAAAGACAGGTGGCTTTGTTTGAATTTAGAAAATACTGATATTGCGTCTGTTCGAAATATTTTAAATACACTGGATTCATCACCTGAGCTTATTTTTCCTCTGCAAGGAAAAGACCTTATTAAGATAGGTGCTGATACTAAATTTTTGGGATTGTATTTAGACGTCTTAAAAAAAGAATGGTTTGAAAGCGGATGTCTTGCTTCTAAAGATAAATTATTAGAAAAATATTCAGAAATTTTTAAATACAGTGCTTAACAATATAAAATAGTGCAAAATCAACAATTTAAAATATTGTCCGTTTTTTTGTTTTTGAGTAAGGGATTTTGTTTGTTTTGACTCGTTATTCACAAAACAACTCCAAAGCGCTCTTTGGTAAAAAAATATGCCTTAAATTTGATTTAGGCATATTTTTTAGTTTTATTAAAAAATTTATCTATTTATTATCCAGTCGCTCTAAGATTGAATTTAATTCTGCCGGATTGTTATATTCAATAGAGATTCTACCTGAATTATTTTGTCCTGCATTAATTCTGACTTTTAAGCCGATACTCTTGGTTAAATCTTTTTCGAGTTCTTTTATGCTAGGGTCTTTTTTGACGGCTTTGGCGATTTTTTGCAGAGCTTTATTTTTGATTGAATTAACCAAATCTTCTGTTTGACGAACGGTCAAGCCTTTTGAAACAATTTTATCAGCAATTTCTTTGGCATTATCCATCCCTATTAAAGCTCTAGCATGACCGGCTGTTATAGAATTATTTTTTATCATTTCCTGCACATCTGCCGGCAAGCTTAACAACCGCAATGTATTAGTTATATAGCTGCGAGATTTACCGACAATTTGCGATAGTGCTTCGTGGGTATGCGAAAACTCTGTAATTAAACGATTAAACCCTTCGGCTTCTTCTATGGCAGAAAGATTTTCACGCAACAAATTTTCTACCAACGCAACTTCTAAGACTTCTTGATTATCTAAATCTTTTTCTATCACCGGAACTTC
Source organism: Alphaproteobacteria bacterium (assembly GCA_017939155.1). Classification (GTDB taxonomy): domain Bacteria; phylum Pseudomonadota; class Alphaproteobacteria; order RF32; family CAG-239; genus CAG-267. Next base: position 17,191 of record JAGAZZ010000036.1, read on the forward strand.
GTTTAGCCCTGCCATTTTTGCGGCACGCCAACGACGTTCTCCGGCAATAATTTCATATTTTTCACCTTGTTTGCGAACTAAAAGCGGTTGCAAGACGCCTTTTTCTTTTACCGAAGTTACTAATGCGTCAAGAGCTTCTTTATTAAACTCTGTTCTTGGTTGATATGAGCTTGGAGCTAGCTTGTCTATCGGTAGGGTTTTAATTCCGGTATCGGTTATTTCTATGGTATTAATATTATCAAGACTGAAGTTTAAATCATCTTCACCCAATAATGCCTCTAGACCTCTGCCTAAACCATGTTTTTTATTTGTTGACATAACTATATCTCCTTTTCTCTTTTTAATACTTCTTTGGCTAAATTTAAGTAAGCTTTAGCGCCGGTGCTTTTGAAATCATAAATTAAAACCGGTTGTCCGTGTGAAGGAGCTTCAGATATTCTGACACTCCGAGGAATAACGGTTTTATAAACTTTAGTGCCAAAATATTTGCGCACATCGCTTTCAACTGCTTGACTTAGGTTATTTCTTTTATCAAACATTGTCAGCACAATTCCTTGCAAATCCAACTTTGAATTAAAATTCTTTTTAATGATATTAATATTTTTTATCAAATCTGTCAGACCTTCCAAAGCTAAAAATTCGCTTTGCAACGGGACTATTACCGAATCTGATGAAACAAGTGCATTTATGGTGATTAAATTCAGTGACGGCGGACAATCTATCAAAATATAGTCATATTTTGCCCCCAAACTATTTAGAGCAGATTTTAAGACATATTCACGCTTACTCACGTCAATAAGCTCAATTTCAGCGGCGGCCAGAGCCGGAGCTGATGGCAAAATATCAAATTTTTTTATTTCCGTTTTGACAATAGCGTCTTCCGCCTTGCAATTGTTTATCATTAAGTCATAGGTTGAAAATAAGCATTTATTTTTATTAATTCCCAATGATGTTGTGGCATTTCCTTGCGGGTCCATATCTAAAATAAGCACACGTTTGCCAATTGCCGCCATAGCTGTTGCAATATTAACAGCGGTTGTTGTTTTACCTACTCCACCTTTACGGTTTGCAATAGATATAACTTTTACCATTTTTTTCTCCTTATTTTGCTAATATTTAATATGTGTCCCGAAATATCTGTTATGCTTTGTGTAATTTCATACTCAAATTGCCATTGTTTCTTTGCTTGTTTTATTTCTTCTTGATAATTTTCTCCTTTTGGGAAAATTAACCTTGTTTTCTCAGTACAAAATGGATTTGAATATTCTAATAATTTAGGCAATGACGCCAGCGCTCTTGATGAAATAATATCAACTTGTGATATTTTTAAGTTTTCGATACGCTCATGCCATATAGTGACATTTTTTAAATTGAGTTCTGTTTTCACGGCGTTAAGAAAGGTTGTCTTTTTACCGATACTTTCCACCAAATTAACCTTTAAATCAGGAAATAATTGTTCGGCAATGATTGCTATAACAATCGCAGGAAAACCTGCACCAGAACCAAAATCATATAATATTTTATCGGTTACTTTGATAAATTGCATTAACTGAACAGAATCTATAATATGCCTGTTCCATAAATTTTCCACAGACGATTTACTGACTAAATTAAACTTAGCATTCCACTCTTTGACCATGGATTCATAAGCTTTTAATTTAGCAATTGTTTCACGTGAAACATTATATGTATTTAAAATATCACTCATACTTTGATAATATTTTATCAAAAATTATTTGGTATTAAAAAAACAAGTTATAAACATCAAAAGAATTTTATTTATTCATTTCAAACCTATTTTTTCATATAACCTAAGATAGCTATTATCGCGGCGGGGGTTATGCCGGATATTCTTAATGCCTCACCTAAAGTTGAGGGGCGTACTTTTTCCAGCTTAGCGACAACCTCACGTGACAGACCGCCTATTTTCGCATAATCAATATCTTTGGGGATATTTATAGATTCGTCTTTTTTAAATAACTCAATATCTGCTGTCTGCCGTTTCATATAGCCGGCGTATTTAGATTCGATACATATTTGCTCATATACATCATTTCTTAATGAAGTAAATTCAGGGACAATTTTATTTATTGTTTCACGTGAAACATTGTTACACCCCATCAATGTAAAGAGTGTTTTTTTCTCACCTTCTTTTTTTAGAGGGAGATTATATGTATCTATATCAGACGCTTTAATATTGGTTGATTTTGCAAACTCTCTTGCGTTATTCAAAGTTTCTTTTTTAGCTTTAAATACAGCGTATCTTTCATCTGACACACAGCCGATTTCATAACCTTTTTCGGTTAATCTTAAATCTGCATTATCAGCTCTCAAATGCAACCTATATTCAGAGCGAGATGTGAACATACGATAAGGCTCATCGACACCTTTGGTTATTAAATCATCAACCATTACACCTATATAGCCTTCACTTCTATCTATTACAAATTCTTTTTGTTTTCCTTTAGCATATAATGCGGCGTTAACACCAGCTAGCAGCCCTTGTGCGGCGGCTTCTTC
>JAGAZZ010000037.1 GCA_017939155.1 Alphaproteobacteria bacterium
GAATTTCCCTTTTTAGCCACAGTCAAAACTTTTTCACCCGCATCCATTGCCTGTTTTCTAAGCCCTTTTACAGTACTAATCCTTTCTGCTTCTTTTGCCGCTGCTTTTTCTGCTGTATGTTCGGCAACTCTTTTATTAAACTGGGCTTCGGTAACTTTTTTATTAAACCGGGCTTCCGCGTTTTGGCTCATCGTCTTTAACGCTGCTTTTTCCCCTGTTACCTCGCCGGAATATTCCGCCGCAGAATAAACCTTAAGCCTTTTCCCCTTCGTTTTCAAAAACTCATCTTTCATTGATAAGTCTGCCTCGCCTGCAAACATTTCCTCGGCAAAGCTCTTTAAATTTTTTCCTTGAGGAAGAATCAAAAGGTCACTATGTCCGCAATAAATAGAAACATTTTTAGAAAGTATAGCCCCCTTAGGCGGAACCTCATCAACAATAATCGTTTTAACTCCGGTTGCCTCATTAGAAGCCAACTTATTCCAATCATCAACCGACGCAAGCGACACTTTATCAACCTGAAAATGCACTTTGTCCCCGGATGGTAATTTAACATTAGACAAATCTGCCTCTTTCCCCCTAAAAGTAACAGACGAACATTCGCTCAAATCAAGTTTAAACGATGATGAAAAATCATCAAAAGCAACTTTTCCCCCACTGGCAAAATTAACCCCTCTAAAGGTCACTTTCTTCCCAAACGCCACCTCTTGTGGCAAAGTTGCATTCACTAAAATGACTTCATCCGGCACTTTATACCCCTCTGGAATCCGCATATTCTTTAAAGACACTCTTTTCCCAAACGTCATATTTGAAGCAAGTGTCACATTGTCTAAAACTGCCTTATCCGGCACTTTCAACCCCTCCGGCAGCGTCATATTCTTTAAGGTCACTTTGTTTTCAAAACTCACATCCGGCGAAAGTTTAAGTCCGTCTAACGTAACCCCGTCCGGCACTTTATACCCCGCCGGCAGCGTCATATTTTTAAAAGTCACATTTTCTTTGAAAGTCACATCAGATGGAACATCAATACCCTCAAGGGTGATATTTTTCAACGTCACGTTCTTCCCAAACGTCACATCTTTAGGAAGTATCACATTATCTAAAATAACGCCGTCCGGCACTTTATACCCCGCCGGCAACGTCATATTCTTCAAAATCACATCTTTTCCAAACGTCACATCTTTAGGAAGTGTCACATTATCTAAAATAACGCCGTCCGGCACTTTATACCCCGCCGGCAACGCCATATTTCTTAAGCTCACATTTTTCCCAAAACTCATATCTGTCGCAAGTTTAACCCTATCCAACGTAAGATTATCCGGCACCTTAAAACCTTCTGGCAGAACTGTATTCCTTAAAACCACGCCTTCGCCTAATACCACCTTACCCAAGGCATCAACATCACTAAGCACCGTGTTCTTTAAAACCACCTTTTCCCCAAAGCTCACATCTTTCGGAAGTATGACATTATCTAACACCATACCATCGGCAAGAATAACTTTCTCCACACCCGATAAATCCGCTTCATAAAAAGACTTCCCGCGATACGCTGACAAATCTACACATTTTTCCCCTTTTTTCACCTTTAAGATGTCATAAGGGTCGCCGTCATTATAAAGCCCCGGCGCTTGATGATATATTCCCGATTCTTTAACATCATTAAATTTATCCTCCACAACAGCACCAACGGCATTTCTGAAAACCGCATTATTTTCACCATAAAGTGTGTTATTGGGGCGATAAACCGTTTCACCCTTTTCATTTCTGTACGGGTTAATCAAAACACGCGACACCATCTTTTGCGGATTTTGTGAGCTGTATCCGTATGCAATAATGCTCCCCTGCCCGATGGTATCATCCACATAGCTATGATAACGCCCGACAGCGTTCATACAGCTTTTCCAGTCCTGAAAAGTTGATTGTTGCGCCAAATCACTCGGACGAACCGAAAAAACCACCCTGTCAATCTCGGCTTTCGGTGCATGAAATTTTCCGGTTTCTGTTTCAATATGAAACAAATCTGCATTGCCCTTCATCTTTTGTGAAAGCTGGGACACATTCTTTGTAAACGCCTCTGCGTCCCCATCAGCCTCTAACATAAGCGCGCCGACTTCCTTAAACAAATCCTTATCCTGTTTTAAAAGATTGCGCAGGGCTTTATTTCGGTCATCTCTAGCCATACCGCGCGTTTTATTAAGCTCAACGATGCCCTCATAGTCCTTTTTGTAAACCAAATCCATCAGCTCTTTGTCAGACAAATCTAACCCCTCGGGAGATTTATTTACCGCTTTCAAAAAATTGTTTAATTTGCTAGCCCTGCTTTCAAAAAACTTCCCCGGACTTTGGAGTTGTCCGTTGATTCCATACATTTCTCCATTAAAACTAAGCCCGATATCCGAATGTTTTTCAGCATAATCATTAACCACAGTCCACGCCGAATTAGCGTCAAGCTCCACCACCAGCCTTTTGTTTGGCAGACCGTTCTCATCATAAAACTCTTTCGGAAACGTAATCTGATTTTCTTGGCGCATGGCAACACCGCTTTTTAGCGTTTCATCATACGGCTCTCTTAAAGCCTTATAATTTCCATCTTTATCAGAAAATGTACCACCGTCCGCCTTAGTTTGTTGGGCTTCAATAGCTTTAATTCGATACTGTTTTGTTGCCGTTTCATATTGAGAAAGCGTCATCTCCGGGTCTTTAAGTGTTTCAACAAACATCTTTTCCACACCCTCATCAAACAAAGCATATCGCCCGGCACTATTCACATTTGACTCTGTCAATGCCAAATATCTTTGATACTCTGAATTATCCGGCGTAATCCCCGCTTTTTGCAAAATACGCTCTGCAGCCTCCTTATTATGCGCGGCAATTTTTTGGCGTTCTATATCGTCACTGCGAAATATTATTTCTTCATTATGTTCACTCATTATTTATCTCCGCACACAAAAAAGCCCGCAAAGAGCTCCCCTCTCTGCAGGAACAAAAAAATTTCTTGGTAAAATTTGCATAGGCAGAGTGCAGAAAACCGCCATCTTTGCGGCTTTTGCCACCATTTTATCACCCCAAATTTCCCTTAAAACACACATAATATCTCACCTAAATCCTTAATCATACTAAGGATTATATCATAAAAAAACCATTAACGCAAGGAAATTAATGTTTGTTTTTCCGATACATCATCACGTTTTTATTATGCTCGCTTAAAGACTTGGCAAAACGATGTCCGAGATTCGGTTCATCGCACCTGTTTAGCGGCCATTCCTAGCTTTTTGCAACATTCCCAATTTCACAACATCTTTACCTTGCCTGTCATCCGCTTTTGAAACTTCCTTAGAATCAAAAATCTTCTTTTCAGACAATTCCCCTTTTTTATTCTTCTCAATAAACACGATGCGTGATGCTTCCAATGGTTTCTCCCCACAATACTTAAACGCCAACCCCAACTGATTAACTGCCCGCTCATCAGATATCACCTTTTGCAAAAAAGCCGAATAATTCTTTTTAAATTCCGGTTTTTCCTGCGCCAGCCAACAGGCAATTCCCTCCACATCAGCGACACCAGCCCGTTGAATATATTCCTTGCCATCTTTAGCCACCTGAAAACAAAGGCACATTCCTTTATCATCTTTGCGTTTTATGTCATGCTCAATATATGGACGTTCTTCCATCACAATAGCTTTTAACTTCGCTCCATTCTCCAAAGCAAGGTCACCCCACACTGTTTCCTTAGCCTTCTCGGAATTCAACCAATCTAAATATGGCTTTAACCCTACCTCTAAAAAACACGCCCTGATTTTATTTCTCTCCAAATCAATACGAAATTCTGGAAACGTTACCTCCCGCAACGGATAATCCACCTCCACGCGTCCGCATTTATCGCAAAGTTCCCCTTCCCGCGCACCGTCAAATCTTCCGGTCAGCCAATCAACATGACGGGCAGATGTTTCCTTACTCACCCAAAAATACAAACCGTCCGCCTGTTTCTGCACCGCATCTGCCGTATCTTTTCCCGAAGGATACAGCCCATCTTGAAACGCTTGCAACAAATCACCCTCGCTTTCCATTTTTTTTGCAATATGAAAAAAGGTAATCCTATCTTCTCCCATTGTCAAATCCCTCCAAGCAACCGATAAAGCTGTTTAAACACCATAAAGAGATTATACTATGATAAATAAGAAAAAACAAGCTAAAATCACTTCTTTAACCGACGATACCGAGCGACATTAGCATTATGCTCGCTTAAAGATTTGGCAAAACGATGTCCGCCGCTCACACCGTCAGCAACAAAATACAAAAAATCTGTTTTTTCAGGCCCTGCCGCCGCTCTCAACGCCTCTTTCCCCGGACTGCAAATAGGCGCCGGCGGAAGCCCCGCATAAACGTATGTGTTAAAAGGCGAATCATAGCCCAAATCTTTTTTATAAAGCGGTCGTCCGAGGTTCATCTCACCATTGGTGACAGCATAAATCACCGTTGGGTCTGTCTGTAATTTCATTCCCAAATTAAGCCTGTTAACAAACACGCTTGCCACTTTTGCCCGCTCTGCGCTAACGCCGGTTTCTTTTTCAACAATACTGGCTAAAATCAAAAGCTCCTCGGCAGATTTTATCGGTAAGTCCAAAGCCCGTCCCGCAAACGCTTCTTCAAGCGCTTTTTTCATCGCAGTCCTCGCTCTTTTCAAAACATTATCCCTGAGTTCCCCCCGCGTAAAATGATAAGTTTCCGGTAAAATATCCCCCTCTTGTAAAGATACGGTAATCTCACCCGAGAGATACGGGTTTTCAAGCACAATCTTTTTAATCTCAGCCAAAGACTTTCCCTCAGGGATAGTCAAACTGCGCTCAATCACCTCACCCGCCGCCAACTTCTCGGCAACGCTTTTCAGCGACGTTTCGCCCGAAAATTGATATTCTCCGGCTTTAAGCTGACCGCCAATGCCCTCTAAACGGACATACGCCTCAAACCAAAGCGCATTTTTAATCACTTTGGTTTCAGCCAAAATCTGCGCGGCTTTCTTAACCCCCGCACCTTTCGGCACCACGACCTCAACCGCCGGCTCAACCACATAGACACCATAAACTTCCGTCCGCCATAGCAAAACGGCAAACAAAAAGGCAGCACACAAAAAAACTGCGGCTGCCCCAAACCATAACTTCAGTTTCATCATAAAACCGATTAACCGTTATACTTCTTAAAGACGAGCGAAGAGTTCGTCCCGCCAAAACCAAACGAGTTGGACATAGCGGCTTTAATCTCACGCTTTTTCGCTTTCAAAGGAACCAAATCAAAATCAGCCAACTCATCAGCCGGGTTTTCAAGGTTCAAAGTCGGCGGACAAGTCTGCTCTTGCAGCGCCATAATTGTATAAACGGCTTCAACCGCACCGGCTGCACCTAACAAGTGACCGATAGCAGACTTGGTGGAAGACATCGAAACATTTTTAATGCCTTCATCGCCAAACAATCTCTTAACTGCCATAGCTTCGCCCACGTCACCGGCCGGAGTCGATGTGCCGTGTGCATTAATATAGCCGATGTCAGACAGCTCAACACCATTTTCTTGAGCGTGTTCAACGGCCATTTTCATAGCGCGGTAAGCCCCGTCACCCGACGGTGCCGTAATGTGGTAAGCGTCACCACTCATACCATAACCGGCAAGCTCGGCATAAATCTTTGCGCCTCTTTTCTTGGCGTGTTCCAGTTCTTCCAACACGAGTGCGCCACTGCCCTCACCCATAACAAAGCCGCTACGACCTTTATCCCATGGACGTGATGCTTTCTCAGGCGTATCGTTATAATCGGAAGTAATTGCTTTCATACGGGCAAAACCAGCCAAACCCAAAACATTAACGGCAGACTCAGCCCCGCCGGCAACCATCATATCAGCATCGCCTCTGGCAATCATTGCCGCCGCGTCGCCAATAGCGTGCGTACCGGTTGAACAAGCCGTCACACAAGCGTGGTTAGGTCCTCTTAACCCGTGTTTAATTGAAACGTTGCCGGAAATCAAATTAATCAAAACCGACGGAATAAAAAACGGCGAAATTCTTTTCATACCCGATTCGTTAAACGAAATCGCATTTTCATAAATACCGGCCAAACCGCCGATACCCGAACCAATCATCACGCCCGCGCGGTCTTTTTCCTCATCGCTTGCGCTTTCTTTATCCCATCCGGCGTCTTTTAAAGCATCGTCGGCAGCCGCCATACCATACATGATAAATTTATCATTCTTCTTTTGGTCTTTCGGCGCCAAAACCGTGTCCGGATTAAAATCAGGCTCATTTTCGCCAAAAGGCACCTGTCCGGCAATAGTTACCGGAATATCTTTTAAATCCACGCCTTGAATCGGACGAATACCCGACTTTCCGGCCAACAATGCTTCCCAGTTATGCTTAACGCCTCTTCCGAGTGGCGAAATAACGCCCAAACCGGTAACGACAACTCTTCTCATTAAAAAACCTCTTTCACCTTATCCGGCAGGCTTTGGCATAAAGCCAAAACCATACGGATAACTCTTAGTATGAAAAAACTCGCTTAAAACTTTTGAGCGAGTTCTAACTTATGATAATTCCAAAGACTTACGCAGCTTTTGAAAGATAGTCAATAGCATCTTTTACAGTAAGAATTTTTTCTGCTGCTTCATCAGGAATTTCGCAACCGAATTCTTCTTCAAACGCCATAACCAACTCAACGGTATCCAAGCTGTCAGCGCCCAAATCATCAATAAAGTTTGCATTATCTGTTACTTTTGTTTCTTCAACACCTAAATGTTCAGCAACAATTTTCTTAACACGATCAGCGGTATCAGTCATTAAATTCAACCTCTAAATATTATTAAAACAAATTTAGACTAACGTCTGAAAAGAACGTTAACCACAAAATATTTATTTGACAAGCTTTTTTTTAAACTTTTCAACTTTTGCCCCGTCTTTAGCCCCATAAACTGCACACTTTCAATAGGTTAAGCCCCTTAAAAAAAATTTGAATTTTCCCCAAAATAACACTTTATTTCTATAAATTTACGCACTATATATACCTTCGAATTAAGAAATCATACTTTTTAAGGAAAACTAAAATGCAGATAGGAATTGTAGGAACCGGAATGGTCGGAGCGGCCATTGCCTTTTCGCTTGCCCAAGAGGGAACCGCGGAAAAATTAATTTTAATTGACGCTAATTCAGAACGCGCCACAGCCGAAGCTATGGACATCTCTCACGCCACACCGTTTTCATTCGGTGCCAAGGTTGTTGCCGGAGATTATAAAGACTTAAAACAAGCCGGTATTATCATCATCACCGCCGGTGCAAACCAAAAACCCGGAGAAACCCGCTTGGATTTGCTCGCAAAAAATGTTTCCATTTTCAAAAGCATTATTCCCGAAATTGTCAAATATGCCCCGAACGCTATTTTAATTATCGCCACCAATCCGGTGGATATTATGACCGAAGTTACCCTAAAACTCTCCGGTTTCCCGAAAAATCGCGTTTTAGGCACCGGAACCGTGCTGGACTCTGCCCGTTTCAGAAGCATATTAGGTCGTCATTTGGGCATTTCGCCAAAATCAATCCATGCTAACGTCATCGGCGAACACGGGGACTCTGAAGTGCTGTTATGGTCAAGCGCGGTCGCCGGCACCTCTTGCGTGGAAAGAATTGCCAAAGAAACCGACGTTGTGCTTGATAAAGTCGTCAAAGGCTCGATAGATAATGAAGTCCGCAACGCCGCTTATGCCATCATCAAGGGCAAAGGCGCCACATATTACGGCATAGCCGCCGCCACGCAATATATCGTCAGCTCAATCATCAGCGACAAACACGCGATTTTAACCATCAGCTCACATCATGACAAAGGCATTGGCGGATACAATAATATCTGTTACTCAATGCCCTCGGTCATCAGCAAAAACGGTGTCGAAACAGCGCTTATTCCTTCAATATGCGATGATGAAAAAGAAGCGCTAATCCAAAGCGCCGAAACCCTCGCAGAATATACCAAAAAAGCACTGGATATGCTGTAATTACACCCCACACAAAAAAAACGCCCGCCATCCTCCGACAGCGGGCGTTTTTGTTATAAAGAAGCGTAATAAAGTCAAGTTAAAAATTATCCACATTCCCCCTCAAACTATTGACAAGATAAAAATAATATATTATTAAAAATACATTCTTAACGTAATAACATTTTTAATACGCAGGACTTTGGACGACATTTGCGCCAAAGTCCTCTTTTTTCAACTTAACTTCAATTTAGGATAATAAGATGACTTATACACAAGATGATTTTATAAAAGAACTTGCCAAAGATTTTACCGAAGACAAAGAAAAACCACTCAAAAAAAAGAGACTTGCCGCCCTTCTTGATAAATATGGTGAAAGCAGAGAAAATATTGATAAAAACGCCGATATAACAGATTGGATGGAATACCTCTTTGCCCAAGGTGACAAATATCTTGATGAGGTAATTCAAGAACGCGCTATGACACGTTATCATGCACAATTTCCTCAAACCAAAATTCCACAAAAATCTTTACAAGATTCCAAAGATGATTTTATAAAAGAACTTGCCAAAGATTTTACCGAAGACAAAGAAAAGCCACTCAAAAAAAAGAAACTTGCCGCCCTTCTTGATAAATATGGCGAAAGCAGAGAAAATATTGATAAAAACGCCGATATAAAAGATTGGATGGAATACCTTTTTGCCCAAGGTGACAAATATCTTGATGAGGTAATTCAAGAACGCGCTATGACACGTTATCAGACACAATTTCCTCAAACCCCAATTCCTCTAAAGTCTTTACAAGATTCCGAATATAAAATTTCTAAAAACCTCCCTGAAACAGAAAATGAAAACGCTTTTAACAGCTATAAACAACCTGAAAAAAAGAAGAAAAAAACTCCGGAAGAAACATATCTAAACGATGATTTTTATCATAAGCTTGCTATGGAAGAATCAACAGATGATTATACTGCTTACAACAAAAAAGGAGGAGGCATTGGGGCTCATGGAAAATATCAATTACGCAAGCCTATTTTACAAGATTTAGGATATGTAGATAAAAATGGAAAATGGTTAGGAAAAAACAACATTTCATCCGCTAATGATTTTTATAAAAATCATACAGAACAAGAAAAAGCCATTCGTGATATGATGAATTACTATTATTTAGTTTTAAAAACTAATGAATCTATAACGCATCAAGGTAAAAAAATTAATGGAAGCATTACTGATAAAAACACAAAAAAACAGAAAAATGTAAATTTCGAAGTTACAATCAGCGGATTATTAGCAGCAGCGCATCGCGAAGGACCTGGCATGGTAAAAACATATTTAAATTCTCTTGAAAAAAACGAAAAAGGCAAATACTATCTGCCTTATGATAAAATTTCTGATAAACTAAAAGGGAATTTGAAAAATGTGGAAGAAAGGTTATACAACTACACTAAATAAATTAACAATTATTTCTTGCTTCTTATGCGGTAAAGCAATTGCTTTACCGCAAGACTGGCCTTGTGAAGAGTTTATTGTAGAAAAAAACCAAATAACCGAACAATCCGCTACAGATACCACTTATTTATACAAAGGACAAACCGGAAATTATTTTTTAGAAATTGAATTAACCCAAGATAAAAACTTCCCTGCTTTGTTTGCTGACTGTGGCACTCACGGCTGTCCGGGAACTCTTAAAGAACTGACAAGCAAACGTCAAGAAAATATAAATTTCTTTTGCGAAACCATAATAGAAAACGACTATAATAAAATAAAATGTTTTGCAGGTGGCGGTGACGAATACCTATTAACCAAAGCCACAGACAACATCTATCAAACCAAAATTTGTTCTTCTGAAAACAGCCATACCATACAGCTTGACTTATCAACTTGTAACCAATGCCATTGTATTTTATCTTATTATGATAAAAACAACATTAAACAAGCAGGAACTTGGTCGATGAATTGTACCCGTGAGTCCCCCACACAAATCCGCTGTTTTACCAGCGACGGTTACACCGCTTGGCGCAATTACGACTACATAAACGCCACGCAAGATTTTCAAAACTGCATTGACTTAACACTATGAAATAACAAAATACTTTTTTTCACCCAAAAGTCAAGGTATTTTCCTTGAAAAAAACGAAAAAGGAGAATACTATCTGCCTTATGATAAATATAAAGGCAATACACTAAGGAGCTTACTTGCTGTTGAAACACGTTTACGAAAATTTGAAAAATAGCCTGACATTAGTTCTGTTTTTCACCGCAGGGAGTGCTCTAGCACTCCCTCAAGACTGGTCTTGTGAGGAGTTTCAGCTCACTCGTGCTTCTCAAAATAACGATGAAAACACTTTTATCGGAGAACATAACAACTACCGCCTGACCATTACAGACTTTGACACAGCCCCAAATTTTATCTTAGCCAATTGCGGCTCGGCCGGTTGCCTCGGAACCATAACCAACCTCAAAACCGGCAAAGAAGAAACATTGCGCTTTGACTGTTCTTATAGTCTGGAAACCAAACGCCTTTCATGCTATTTAAGCGATGGTAACGAGTATCTCTTAACCCAAACCTCCGGTACAATTTATCAAACCAAAACCTGTACCACCCCAAACAGTCACACCATAGTGCTTGACACAGCAACTTGCAATCAATGCCATTGTATTTTATCTTATTATGATAAAAACAACATTAAACAAGCAGGAACTTGGTCGATGAATTGTACCCGTGAGTCCCCCACACAAATCCGCTGTTTTACCAACAATGGTTACACCGCTTGGCGCAATTATGACTATATAAACAGCTCACAAGATTTTCAAAACTGTGTTAACTTAAAACTCTGAGTAGAGAAAAACTGTCTTTCTTTGAGTCATTGCGAGGCGCCCCTTTCTTTTCGCGAGTCATTGCGGCTCGCAGAGTAAAAAACGTCCAGTGGACGCTTTTTACCGAGAGCTATAGCAATTGTTGGGTTGTGACTTGCCGTAAGGCAACCAAAACAACCGCTACAATTGGCTTGTCCGAACGGAGTGAGTAAGCCGTAAGCGCAACCTACCGAAGCAAACTTCTCTTAGTGTTGCTAGCGAGCATAGCGAACACAGCAACACTTAGTTGTTCGTACAAGTAGAAGCGAAGCTTCGTAGCGGTACAATCCATGACTGAACGCAACGCGTTGCTTTATTAAAATTCGTGTGCTATCGCACGAATTATGGATTGCCGCGGTTGCAGCCTTACGGCGCACCTCGCAATGACTCTGAGAAAAAACAAGCTTCCACCCACAAACTCCCCCCTGCGCCCTGCTCCTAAAAAACGCGGAATTTTGCTTTAGTACCGCGGATGTCCTGCGACACACTCCAACCAAGGAGGGCGAGAAAAACTCGAACCTCTCGCCCCGCTCCCCGAGAAAGGAGAAAAATTTTGCGAAATAGTCGCGGATGTCCGCTCATAAACCGGAGCGTACATAATAGTACGTGAGGATTTATGAGGGGCTTCCATCCACGAACTAGTTCACAAAATTTTTCCCTTTATCATACCTTGACGATGTGAAGAACATTTGTTAGTCCAGCCCTTCCGAACGGATACCCCGCCGTAATAACAATATGCTCACCTTTGTCGGCAAGACCGGAAATTCGGGCAAAACCGCGCGATACGGTTTCAATGTTATCAAAACTTTCAAACACTTTTTTATCAATAAAGGTTTTAACACCCCAAACCAAATTAAGCCGACGGGCGACTTCTTCGCTCGGATTAATGGATAAAATCGGCAACTGCGGACGTTCTTGCGCCATAGCAAGCGTTGTCGCACCGCTAACCGAAAAAGTCGCAATACAAGCCACTTTATTAAGCGTTTTGACCACTTCGCTTGCCGCATGGGTAATCGCGTGTGCTTCGTTATTGCAATAAAAATCCTCAACAAAGCGGTTAACACTTTCAAAATACCGCGGGTCGGCTTCAACTTGTTCAATCACGCCGCGCATGGTTTTAACCGTTTCAACCGGATAACTGCCGGCGGCTGTTTCCGCAGACAACATCACCACATCGCACCCGTCATAAACCGCGGTCGCCACATCCGAAACCTCGGCTCTGGTCGGCATCGGGGCGGAAATCATCGATTCTAACATCTGAGTTGCCACAATCACCGGCTTGCCGTATAAGCGACATTTTGCCTCGATTTTCTTTTGCAAAACCGGCACCGTCACAATCGGACACTCAACGCCCAAATCACCACGCGCCACCATAACCATATCCGAAGCCTTAATAATCCCGTCCAAATCGTCCAAAGCCTGCGGTTTTTCAAGTTTAGAGATAATCAGCGCCTTTTTGCCGATAATCTTGCGCGCTTCTTTAACATCACTCGTTCTCTGCACAAAAGACAAACAAACGCAATCAACTTTAAGCTCTAAGGCAAACGCCAAATCATCTAAATCTTTCGGCGTCAACGGAGAAATATTTAAAGACGAATTTGGCAGATTAACCCCCTTATGACCGGAAATAACCCCGCCGACAACAACTTCCGTTTCAGCCTTATCTTTAGAGCATTTAAGCACATTCAAGATAATGTTCCCGTCATTAACTAACAGCGTATCTCCCTGTTTTAATGCCTCAAAAATCTCTTTATGCGGCAGTGTCACGCGAGTCGCGTCGCCAAGCTCTTGTTTCATATCAAAAGTAAATTTCTGCCCTTTTTTTAATAAAACTTTATCTTCCTTAAACAGACCGATTCGAAGTTTCGGCCCCTGCAAATCCGCCACAATTGTCGTATGTGTTCCCTTTGACTTGGCAACGCGGCGAATAGTATCATAGAGAGCCTTGTGTTCGTCATGTGTGCCATGGCTGAAATTAAGCCTGAAACCGTCAACACCGGCCTCAATCAGCTCTCCGATTTTTTCCTCGCTGTTTGAAGCTGGTCCTAATGTTGCTAAAATTTTTGTACGCGTACTGCTCGGCATATTATCTCTCCTTAAGTTACAAACCATATTATTTTGTCTCCCATATACACCATAAATATTTAATAACTTATTATTATCCGTTTTCTCCACAATTATTTATTGCCAAACAAAAATATTTTTGTTACAGTCCCTCCTTGATGAGATTATTTTTGAAACAAATAAGGAGAAAAATATGTCAGAAAATGAAGTCGGCGGTATCGACAGCACCAGATTAAATTCACTGATTGAACGCATTGAACGTCTTGAAGAAGAAAAAAAAGGTCTATCTTCAGACATTCGTGACATCTACGCTGAAGCCAAAGGCGTTGGCTTTGATGTCAAAATTATGAAAGCCATTATCAAATTAAGAAAGATGAATCAGGCTGACCGCGACGAGCAGGAATTTTTGCTCGAAACCTACCGCAAAGCCTTAAATGTTTAAGCAAGAAGCACCGACCACCGGTGCTTTTTTTAGCCCAAAACTCAAAACCCAAGCCCCGCTCAAAAAAACGCGGAATTTTGCTTTAGTAACGCGGGAGCCTACCAAAGACGGGGAGCGTACAAAATAGTACGTGACCCGACCAACGACAGGCTTCCATCCACAAACTCAAAACCCAAGTCCCGCTCAAAAAACGCGGAATTTTGGTAGTGAACCCGAAATGTCCACCAAAGGGCAGGAGTGTACAAAATAGTACATGACTGCCCTGCAGAGTGGCTTCCATTTCGGAGTTCAATGCCAAAATTACACGTTTTTTATACAATGCCTTTGTACATCGCATACACCGCAAACAAAGCCGCTATGACGAGAATAATCGCGCCAAACCGCTCTCCTGCCGTAAAGGCGGGGGTGTGCGGAGAATTTTGCCGACGGGCGTGAATGAAAACGGGAATTCCCACTGCCATAAAAACGAGCGCCATCAAGAGATAGTTTAACCCGGCGGCATAAATCAGCCATAAAGCGTATAAGGAGCCGAATATTGCTGAAAATAAGGCGCTGGACCGTTTGATATAAAATCCGGTAGGATATTCATGGTCTTCGCATAATTTCCACAAATACATCGCACTCGCAAAATACGCAGGTAAAACCATCACGCTTGTAATGGAGAGCATCGTGTTCCAAGCATTTCCCGAAAAATAAACCAAAAGCATAAACACTTGCATTAAAGCGCTTGTCACATAAAGCGAAACAGACGGCGCGCTAAAGACGTTTTCTTTGGCAAATTCTTTAGGGAATGTCCCGTTTTCGGCCGCCGCTTGCGGAATCTGCGCGGTAACCATCGTCCAGGCAAGCCAACTGGTCAAGACAGAAATTAAAAGCCCAATATTCATAATATAAGAGCCCCATTTTCCGATAACCGGCTCCAAAACCGCCGCGGTTGACGGATTAGGCAGTTTGGCAAGTTCTTCCTGGCTCATTAAACCATACGGCAAAACAGATAACAGCACGTAAATCAAAAGGCAGCCGACAAACCCTAAAAGCGTAGCTTTACCGACAGATTGCGGATTCTTCGCGTGCTTGGACATCACAACCGCGCCCTCAATACCGATAAACGCCCATAGGGTCACCAACATCGTCCCTTTAATTTGATTAGACAAATCGCCGAGTTTGGGTTCGTTTTCGCCCCAAAAATCAAACGAAAATCTATCCGCATTAAAAAAGACGATTGTCACCACGATAAAAAACAACAGCGGAACAATCTTGGCAATCGTACCGATAAGGTTAACAATTGTCGCCTGCTTAATGCCCCTTAAAACAAGCGCATTAAAGCCCCAAATCAAAACCGAACCGCCGATGATGGAATATAAACCGTTTCCACCCTGAAAATACGGCGGGAAAAAATAGTTTAACGCATCCATCGTAATCACGGCATAGCCGACATTGCCGCAAATCTGGCACAGCCAGTACGACCAACCGATAGTAAAACCGACATACGGTCCGAAGCCTGCACGGCTATACATATAAATACCGGCTGTCAAATCCGGTTTAACGACGGAAAGAATCCGAAACGTGTTTGCTAAAAAATAAACGCCGAGACCGGTAATCAGCCAAGCGATAAGAACCGCCCCAACCGAAGCCCCCGCTGCCATATTTTGCGGCAAACTGTAAATTCCGCCGCCAATCATGGAGCTGACAACAACGCCCGCCAGCGCCAAAACGCCGAGTTTTCCTCCGTTATCGGAAGAATCACTCTTAATATTTTCTTGTTTTGCCATTATAATCTTCCTTTTAACTTCTCAAAATCTGTTTGACCGTTGTTAAAAGAAATTAGACTTTGGCAGCCGGAGCGTGCTCAAAGTTCAAAAACCCGAGGCAGGTTAAGCTATAACCGAACTGCTGCTCGATATTGAGGTAATTATGGAACATCTGGAAATCGCTGTGTTTCTCCACACCTCTGATTTCAAGTTCGTGATTAAGCGACTTGTTAAGCCACATCTCGGCATGACCTTTAGCAATTTCATCATCAATCTGAGTATCAAAAAATTCAACATACTCAGCCGCCCAACCGCCGATTAATTCGCCGTTTTTATCCTTGCCCCAGCATATCCCGACACCGGTTGCAATCGCTTTATGTTCATCGCGGCTGGCGCCGTGTCCGGCCATAATCACTTCCAAAACCGCACCGTGTTTAAACTGGTTAACCACTTTGTCTACCGGCACAATATTGCCATAAATTTCTTTCGGCAAAACCGAAGTATAAGGCACAACGTTAAAATTCTCGATTTTAGCCTGCAACAACGCTGAGTCATAGCAAAAAGTTTCAAACGGTTGCGGTGGAATACCATCATTGGCTTGTCCCACACCACCGGTAATAAATGCTAAAGTTGGAAATCTAACACCTTCTGTCATTTTCTTCTCCTATAAAAATTATTGTTAAAAACAGGAAAGAAAATAACCCCTAATTTAGGTTTTTAAATATCTTATCCGTCAAATTAGCCTTTTAGCTATATCAAGATACGCTAAAGGCGTTAAATCTTCCGCCCTTAATGTCGGCTCAATCCCTAACACCGCCAAATGCTCTAAAATGCCGTTAACACTTTTCAAACTCTGTCTGACCATCTTGCGCCGTTGCCCGAACGCAAGCCCGGTCAACATCTCAACTTTTAAAAGCACATCTTCCGGCACAACTTCTCTTTGCGGTTTAAAAAGCAACACCGAAGACCAAATCTTAGGCGCCGGCACAAAACACGTCGGAGCCAAATCAAACAACCTTACAACCTCACATTGCAACTGCGCCATAACCGACAATCGCCCGTACTCTTTTGTTCCCGGTTGCGCCAAAATTCTGTCCGCCACTTCCTTTTGAAACATCAGGGTTAAGCTCTTAAAATTCTCGATGTTCTTAAGCCACCCCGTCAGCAACACCACCGAAATATTATACGGCAGATTGCTGATGATATGTTGCTTCCCCTCATCGCAAATTTTCTTCTGCCAGTCAAATTTTAACGCATCACCCGCACAAATCTCAAGCTCCGGATAAAACGCTTTAATCTCTTCTAAAATCGCCAAACAGCGCTCATCCATTTCTATTGCCGTAAGTTTGGCAGGATGTTGCTTTAATACTGCCTGTGTCAACCCGCCCGGTCCCGGACCGACCTCAATAAAACGTTCGTTTTCTAAAGAAGCCAGCCCTTGCGCCTGCATAGATAGCCGGATAATTTTATCGGTAATATTACCATCCAGCAAAAAATTCTGCCCCAAGGCTTTTTTTGCCATCAAGCCATATTTTTCAACAAACTCTTTTGTGCTTAAGACCGTCATCAAAAAAACCTTAAAACTTCTTTTCAATCACCGCCCTGTTACGCAAATCGCGGATATATTTGTTAGCGAGTTCGTCCGTCTTGCGATTTTTAACAAATGCTCTGACCTCGTCTTCGCCGGGCATTTCTTTTTTATCCTTTTTCGGGTCATAAATTTTATCCATCTTAAAAATGTAATAATCCGTCCGATAAGCAATCGCATTAGAAATCTGTCCTTCTTTTAACGCCCGAATAGCTTTGTCCAAAGGTGCCGCCAACTGTCCGGCGGATACCCAACCGAGCCTGCCGCCCGAAGGCGCGCTGGCTGATTGCGAAAACTGCGCGGCATAAAGCTCAAACCGCGGGTCATTTTTAAGCGTTTCCACTAATTCGTCAATATGCTCGCCGTCTTTTCGTTTAATCACAATCTCGGAAACCATATATTTCGGCGTATCCATATCTTTCTTAATCCGCTCAAGCTCATCATTGATTTCCTTAATCGAAACATCAA
The DNA here is from genome assembly GCA_017939155.1 of Alphaproteobacteria bacterium. GTDB lineage: Bacteria > Pseudomonadota > Alphaproteobacteria > RF32 > CAG-239 > CAG-267. The sequence goes on from JAGAZZ010000037.1 coordinate 17,170, forward strand.
CATTTTGCCCCATCTTATGCGAAACCAGTTTATTCCACAAAAGATTAGCCCTAATCTGAGTCATAAACACATCTTGGCTTACCTGATATTCTTTAAGCACATTGGCAAATTTGCCCGCCGGCACACCGTTGGATTTTTCAAAATTCCGGTACGCATCTTTAATTTCTTTATCTGAAACCCGAATATTTTGTTTTTCTGCTTCTTGCAATTTAATCTTCTCGTCAATCACGTTTTGCATAACCTTATCGGCAACCAATTTCTTATTTTTTTCGTTAATCATCATACCGGTCGTTAAGCAAAACAAATTAGCCCTTTCCTGCAAATCTTTGTTTGAAACCATCTCGCCGTTAACCGTCGCCGCAATTTTTAGCCCTTTGCCAAATAAATTATACGGACGAAACACGGCCTGCTCTTTTTTTATTCTCGATTCTTCTCGGGCTCTTTCCTCCGCCTCGGCACGCCTTGCCGCCTGCTCTTCCATATTTTGCGGGCGCCTAAACATAATTGAGCGGGATTTTGAGCTTCTAACCTCTCTGTCAAGGTTAGAAATATCCGCCTCTTGAGCCGTCACATCTAAAGCTAAAACGCATAGTCCCAAAATTATCCATAATTTTTTCATCTCAATTCTCCCGTCTAATTAGAGCCGAAACCGCCCAATGTTTTAAAGAAAAAGGTTAGTCCGATTTCATAATCATCATCCATCGTCGGATTATCATAATTATACTTTTTCGCCGTAAAAGACAACCGTAAGCACTCGTCTTCATACGTCAAGTGACCGCCGTGTTCAAGCTCGCCACCGCCATCGGTTAAGTCAATACGGTCATAAATGCCTAAAGACCAGTCTTTCGTGAGCTTGGAACTGACGCTGAAATATAGCTCCTTGCGCTCATCTGTCGTATAATAAGAATTTTGGTTCGGTTGCAAATATATATACGAAGTATAAAAACTTAATATTCCCGTACCGACTCTTGCGCCTAATTCGCTGTATTTTAGCTCATAATCAGTCTTATCCAACCTAAACCGATAGTTCAAATCGAGATATTTATTAGGTGCGGCATCGATTCTGCCGACATAATCCGAAAACTTGTCTTCTTCGTTAACTGCCCGCATAAAAGAACTTTCATCCGAAATTTGATAACTCTGTGCAATAAACGCCGAAGTTCTGCCCATAATATCGCCATACGAGCTCCAATTCAAACCATAGCTGACCCTGCTGCCGTCATCATTACGGTCATAGCCGGCATATCTGTCCAAACTTAAAATGTTAGCGTCATCAAACTCGGCATCGGCACTGTCCGCATCAGGAATTTTCTCCGGCGTATTATCAAGCTCTGGCGCCATCACCGCCACGATAACCGGCTCGATAATCTGCCGTGAATCTTCCGTTGCCCTGACAAACGGCAGCCGCCACTCAACCCCGACCTGCGGGAACACCCGCGCCAAAGTTCCGTCGTAGGTATCATCCCTATTATACATATAATCGCCGACATAATACAAATCAGATTTCAAAGAAGCGGCAATCTTATATTGCTCACCGTAATCGCTCGTATAAGGCAATTCCCACGAATTAATCATCGACACTCTTTGCGATTCTTCATCGCTTTCGCGATAAACCGAAGCCGCCGAAACGTTGGTCTTAAAATAAGCGCCATACGGATTAGGCGTGCTGATGTTTTCATACTCCATAAACGGCGCGACCGTCGGCAAATCTTTCATCCGGTTATCATATTCTGCACTGTTGCGCGCCTTCAAATTATAACTCGTCAGTTGGTAATGATACCCCTCAATTGTCGCATAATCCCTACCCTCAAAGCGTTCAAACGAAAGCTTTGATGTCAGCCATGCGTCATCTCTGCCCGCCAAGCTCATATCTTTAAGATAAAACACATCTGACACATAATTATAATCAAGGTTAGCCACCCAGTAATCGTTGAGCTCATATCTCGCGTCTAAAAACAAATTGCCGCGGTGTTCCGGACGGTTAAACTGCCGATAATTCATCTTTCGGTAATCTCCGCCTTTATCATCCAAATAAGTACCCGAGGCCGAAATATGACCATTATAAAAATACTGCCGGTACTGTCCGCCTAAAACAATATCCCTATCTGTTGAAAAATATGGCGACAAAATCACATCCGTCTGGTCAGACACATTCCAAAAATACGTCGGTTGCAAATACTGTCCTAAATAAGACGAACTCCCCATAGAGGTCATCAACAACCCTGAACGGCGCTTAACTTCCGGCGACGGATGGCTTAAAAACGGCAGATAAAACACCGGCACGTTTTTAATCCGAACCACCGCGTCATTATAGTTAATATTCTGCCCCTTGGCGTCATAATTAACCTTTCTGGCATCAATCTGCCACAAAGGCGATTTGCCTTGGCACATATCGCACGCCGTATACGAGGCGTTTCTCATCTGCTTATTGTCACTTGGCTTTTTAACAAACGTATCTGCCCAAATCCGCGATTCGTCGCGCAAGATAACTTTCACCTTGTTAACAAACGCCCGTTTCATCTTTTGCGATAACTCAATCTCGTCGGTATATAAAACGCTGCCGTCTTCCTCGGTTAACACAACGTTTCCTTCTGCCACAATCACATCACGTTTTTGATTATACCAAAGCCTATCCGCATCAAGCACCATCTTGCCGCGTTCAACCACCACATTGCCTTTGGCAACAATCAGCCCGTTAGCTTCATCGGTTTCAAGCTCATCAGCCGAAAAATAAATTTCCTGCTCCTCATCAGACTTTTGCAAAGAGGGCATAATGTCGGTCATATTTCCCGGACGAAAATCCGCCTTCGGCGTTATTCCCGATTCTTTTCTGACAATTGCCCCGGCGTATGGCTCATTAGCAGCCCATGCTTGAGCCGCACACACAGCCGCCATCATCGCCACATAAAACTTAAAACGCATCCGGCGCCTCCTTTTTCTTCTTCTTTTTTATAAACACCGACCCTTTGGCTAAAAGCAAAAAACAAATCAAGAGCGGAACAAAACAGTTAACATACATCAACCAAACAATCCATTCATGTTTGCGCGCCATATTGGCAAATGTCATATCAAACGCCTGCACGGCAATCATTGATAAAATGGAAATTAAAATCACTTTTCCTTGCCCGCGGCGGTTAAAGTTGGCAATCAACAACCCCGTACACGCCAAAAGCGCAAACACTAAATTAAACAAAGGGGCTAAAATCCGCCTATGCGCCTCAGCCTTAAAAGCTCTGGCTTCTTTAAGTGCGGTTTCAGGCTTCTCAGCTTCTGCAAACAATTCGCTGATAGAACGCTCTCTGACCCCTTTGTCTTTCTTTTTAGCCACCGAAATGTCACCAAAATCGACCACATAGTCATCAAACGTCATAGAAGAAAACTGTCCGCTTTTCTTGTTCATCACTTGTCTGGTGCCGTTTTTTAGCAAAATCTTCGGTCCGATGTCCGTATATTCCAGCATACCGCTTTCAGCCACCGTCACCACCTTTTCCTCAGCTTTCTTTCCGTCGCTGACTAAAATGCCGTATGCCGTCCCGTCTTCGGCAAACCTGTCAATAAAAATCGTCATATTCCCCTTAAAAGTCGTGAAAGCCCCCTCACGCAACATCATCTTCGTAAAGCTGTTTTTAACCTCATACTCTAAATCGCGAAATTTGTTCTCTGCCATTGGAATACCGATATTCAAAACAAAAATATTAAACAACGCCACCGCGATTCCCATAAAAATAGCCGCTCTGGCAATCACAACCGAGCTAATCCCCGCCGCTTTCATCACAATAAGCTCACTATCGGCAATCAAGCGGTTATAAACAAACATCACCGCCACAAACAACGCAATCGGCGAAAGAATGGTAAACACGCGCGGCATCAAAAGCGATGTCATTTCCACAAACAAATAAACCGGCAACCCTTTATCGGTCACCATCTCAACAAATTTGAGCGATTGCGTCAGCCACAACATGGACATCAAAGACAACGCCACCAACAAAAAACCGGTCACAATCTGCTTTATAATATAAACGTCTAATTTCTTCATAACCACAAAGTTAGCTTATTAAAACTTAAATTTCAAACTTTATTTTTAGAAAATCTACGTTTAAAAATGTTTAAAATTATCTTTTAAATTAAAATATTTAGAAAATTTTGCTTTAGCAATCGCGGGAGCTGAGAAAAATGCAACACGTTCCCCAAAACTACAAACTCTCACCCCATTTAATTTAAAACCGAAACTCGCTCTTAAAGAGCGAGTTTGCAACGGGTGGGATAAAGTGCTATGCTTGAGGCAAATTTTTTCCTGCGGTGTACATAACCGGTACATAAAGGAGAAAATTTGCCTCAATGATTGTGCTTTAGCACGCCCCCAATCCGCAACATTTTTCTTTAAAAAATGTTGCAACCTTATATACTTGCGACGAATAGTGCGACCCCTTAACCAACACCACATCCCCATCTTGAAGCTCACTTAAGAGAAAATCGCTCACACCTTCAATCGTTTCAAAATAATGCTGTTCTTGCGAGGCGCTAAGCTCATTTAACATATCTCGTGTTTCCGCACACACACCGATAACAATATCAATGTTGTTTTCTCTCAAAGCTCTTCCTACGCGAATATGCGCTTCTTTAGTGTAATTCCCAAGCTCGGCCATTTTCCCGATAAGCGCAATTTTTCGTCCTTTCGCCGGCATTTTTCCAAGCGCGTGAACTGCCATAACCGTTGCGTCCGGTCCGCCTGAATAACTATTATCAATCAAAATGACTTTCTTTCCGTTAAGGTTGAGCAAAAACTTCTTTCCTCGTCCCTCAGGGGCTGAAAAAGCATTAACCGCCTCAACGCCTTTTTCAAGCTCAAGCCCGAGCGCCTGTAAAACAGAAAGCACCGCCCACGCATTATACAAAAACGCCTCGCCCTCTTCGCTCAAACAAAGGGTAACGGCAGGGTGTCGGTTTTTGCCAAATTTAATCAGGGTTTTAGCAAATTTTTGCGCCTCTGCTTCCAAAATCTCCGCATAAGCCGTATCTTCGTTGATAACAGCCGTCCCGCCTGCTCTCAAACCTGAAAAAATTTCTGCCTTGGCTTTAGCTATATTTTCTAATGTGCCCAAAAATTCCAAGTGCATTGGATAAACATTTGTCACGAGCGCCACGTCAGGCTCGGTGAGTTTGGTTAAATAGTCGATTTCCCCCCTTGCCGACATTCCCATCTCAATAATGGCGTATTTGGCATCCATATCAATATCCAAAAGCGACCGAGGCACCCCGATAAAATTATTAAAATTGCCGCTTGTAGCGTATGTTTTGGCATATTTTGACAACGCCGCTTTAAGCTCCTCTTTGGTCGTTGTTTTGCCCGAACTGCCGGTCAGAGCAATCACTGTCCCCTTATATTGCCGGCGGTTATATTGCGCAAGTTTGCCAAGTGCTTTGAGCGTATCTTTGACAATAATCACTTTTTTCTCATCAACCCCGTCGATTTTCTTTTCTGAAACCGCCATAGCCCCGCCGCTTTTAAGCACGTCAGCAATAAAATTATGCCCGTCAAATTTCTCGCCTTTTAAAGCAATAAAGAGGGTATGCCCGTCAACCTTGCGGCTGTCGGTTGAAACCTCTCTGATTTCAATATCCGAAACATCCCCCTCATAGCCTAAAATCTCGGCAATTTTTTGAGCTTTTAATGCAATCATAGTCTTTTTTTCCTTTGCTAATCTTTACGAATAAACACAAACCCGTAATCAGTATAATGCTGGTTCAAATAATCCTTGTCAATCCCCTCCCAAAACGGGCAGTCGCGGTTAACGATATACATATCCCCCAAAGCGCAATTGCGCCAGAACCCGTTAACAACAGCCTTGGGCTTTCTTGCTTTGATAATCAAATCATAATCAGGCAACTCCCGTTTAGAAAACATCCGGTTGTCAAGCGTTGCCAAAGACCCCACCGAAAACCAATAATACCCCAAAGCGCTGTGCCTTAAGGTGGCAACCATATCCTCCCCGTTGCCTAAAACCAAATCTTTCGGTTCGGTTTTTTCGAGCATAAACGCCAAAACATCATGATAAACACTAAGTCTGAACGCGTCGTTTAAGCTTAAACGCCACTTGTCATACGCCTGTTTTGCCAAAAGACACGCCAAAACTAACATCAAAAGCGGCGCCCATTTCAACTTAATAAGCGGCTCATAAATCACATACCCGAAAATAATCGCAAGCAGCGCACAATACGGCAGTAAATATTGATAAAACCACGGGCGCCAAACCAAAAGCCCGACCCCGATAAACAAGTACAAAAAAGCCACGTCGCGCATAACCTCGTTTTTTGAGCAAAACAAAACCCCGCCGCCGCACACGGCACCTGCAATAAAAATATACAAATGTTTTATCTCAACCGTCGGCATAACCCTGATTTGTAGGTTCAAAAGCCAGTTTGACTGAAAATAAACCCCTAAAGCCCCCGCCTGCGCCAACGCCCAAACCGCAATAAAACACAAAACCAAAACACTGCCGCCGGAAGCCATAAAATCAAACCACAAAATCCTTTTCTTAAAAAACAGCCTTAAAAGAATAAAAAACTGTCCCGCAAATAAAAAAATCACCTTTTGCAATGTCAAAAAACTGCAAAAAAACAAAACAAACGAGACCAAAAGCCACCCGTAGCGCTTCTGTTGTAAATATAAAAAAAAGCAATAAAGCCCCGCAAGATAAAATAAAATCATTAATAAATCCGGTCGAAACTCTATACCGGACTTTTGCACCGCAAAAAAAGCAAACCAGCTCCCCCCCGCCAAGAACGCCCCATAAACACTAAGCCCCGCCAAACGGCAAATTTTATAAATAAAATAAACAATGCCGACGTTGAGCAAAACCGCCACCCCTCGGGCATAAACCCACACCGACGGGTCATCGCCCCAAAAATAAACAAACGGCTGTAACAGATACCAAAACAGCGGATGATGATGTTCAAAAAAATCCCGATACGGCACACGTCCGTCCAAAATCATAAAAATCGCGTGTATATGCTCGCGCTCATCTGCGCCGAACCCCGATGTAAAAGCGCTCACTAAATAACCGGCAACCATACAAAGCGCTAATATCCAGACACTCCAATAAACTGGGCTTTTGCTTAAATTGTTTTTTAAAATCATTGTCTTTGTCCGGATACTTTAAAAGGGTTTATAAGCTTTTTTCCATTATCCCCCGCAAAAGTTAATTTATGGTTTAAAGGCAGGCTTAAAAATTATCTTGATTTTTCCGATAATTTGCCGTATATATGAGCTCTAATAACAAGGAGCACGAAACAAATGAAATGTCCTTTTTGCGGTCAAAACAACACTCAGGTCAAAGACTCTCGCGACACGGTTGAGGAAAATGCCATCCGCAGGCGTCGTGAATGTCCGGACTGTGGCGGTCGTTTTACCACCTATGAGCGCATACAGCTACAAGACCTCACCGTGATTAAAAAAAACGGCGAGCGTGTTCTTTTTGACCAAGAAAAACTTGCCCGCTCGATTATGCTTGCCGTCAGCAAATGCGGCATTTCAGGCTTTGAGGTGGAGCGTATGGTAGAAGACATCCGCCGCGAGGTTGAAAATGACGGCATAACCGAAATTTCCACAAAAACCATCGGTGAAAAAGTAATGGACAGGTTGCTTTCAATCAACAAAGTCGCCTACATCCGTTTCGCTTCCGTATACAAAGACTTTAAAGAAATAAAAGATTTTGAAGAGTTTGTCAGTAAAATCAGCTCATAACCCTTATTTTTTAATTGAAAGACACTAAAAATGACTAAATTCGTTTCAGAAAAAATCAGAAAAAAATCCGGCGCCCGCCTTGCCGCTGTTCAAGCGGTGTATATGTCCGCTTTTTCAGGCTTAAGCGTTGACGAGGTTATTAAAGATTTTAAGGATGGAGAAGTTGGTCGCTACGCCATTGAAGAAACAGCGCTAAACGGCGAAGAAATGGTCGAACTTGAAGAAATGGACAAAGCTTATTTTGAAAAACTGGTTCGGGGCATTCACGCCAAAAAGCAAGACCTTGAAGACTCGCTTCGTTCTTACTTAAAAGACCCTTCGGCTTATGACCACATGAACGCCACCATGCAAGCGCTTCTGCTCTGCGCTGTTTATGAATTAGGCTTCACCCGTGATGTTGATGCCAAAGTCCTCATTCAGGAATATGTAGACTTGGCTTATGCCTTCTTTATGAAAAACGAACCCAAGATGATAAACGCTCTGTTAGACCAAATTGCAAAAAATATAAGGATATAAAAAATGGCTGTCTTAAAGCTTTATACATACCCCGATGACATCCTCACCAAAAAATGCGAAAAAGTAACCGAAATCACTCAAGATATTCGCACCCTTTTAGACGATATGTTGGAAACAATGTATAAAGACAAGGGCGTTGGCTTAGCCGCCCCGCAAATCGGCGTTCTTAAACGCTTAATCGTGATTGATGACAAAGTCAGTGAAGACGGCGTTCCCGGTCCTCACCCGCTTTTTTTAATCAATCCTGAAATCATCGAAAAATCCGCTGAAACAATCGTTTTTAACGAGGGCTGTCTTTCCGTTCCCGGTCAATGCGCCAATGTTGAGCGTCACGCCCGCATTACCTTAAAATATCAAGACAAAGACGGCACAGAGCAGACCTTAAAAGCCGAAGGCTATTTAGCCGTCATCATCCAACACGAAACAGACCACCTTGACGGCATTTTGTATATAGACCGGATTAGCCGCTTAAAAAGAAATATGCTCATTAAAAAGCTAAAAAAGCAAGGCGACTGCTAACAAATTCGCTAAAAACATTTCAAGCGCCGCATTCCGGCGCCTTTTTTTGCTTGCAATTCAAAAGATTCTATGTTACCTTACACATCAATTATGAATTTTTATGTTAAACTATTATAAAAAACAAACAATGGAAAAATTAAATGAAAAAGAACAGCGTGACCTGTTCACACCGCAAAATCTAGCGGCGCTCTATGACTATGTCAAAGAAGGATACGTCATTTCAGCAGAAAGCCAGCTCCTGATGTTTGAACATCCCAAAGCGGCTGATTTAGTCATCAGCTATGTCGGCAACGGGCACGTTTTAACGCCGGAAGCCTTGCTCAAAGTGTTTAGCTTAAGCCCGATGCCTGCCCAACTGATTATGGAGCTTTGCGTCGCCTATGACTTCCCTTTAAGCAAAGAGGTACAGCTCAAGCTCTTCGAGCTCAAGTATCCCAAAGGGATAATCCGCCGCTTCATCCGTCAAAACAAGGATTTAATCCCGATTGACAGTGAGATGTACAAAAAAGCAAAATCTTTGCACTACATCTAACCCTAACACCCGCTTTTAGCGGGTGTTTTTTATTTTCCCCAATAAAGCAACGCCTTCCTCTTCCACGAGTCATTGCGAGCGGGCGTAAGCCCACATGTGCGAAGCAATCCATAACTAAACGCTTTAGCGTTACCTTATAAAAAAAAATCGCCAAAATTCCCTCATTTTAAACAAAAAACCCGATTCGTTAACAAAAAAACTCTTGATTTGGCAATTTTTTCATGCTATAGTAAAAATGTAAAAAAATTATTGTGTGCCATTTTATCCTATATATCTATTATTATAAAGGTTTGGGTACACTTTTTCAGAAATTAATAACAAAAAAATAAGAATTATGAAAAAGACAATGAACACAGTTGCTTTCGCAGCAACTGTAATGAGTGTGTTCTCCATGGTATTAACATTGATGGCTTGCTCGTCTGGTGAGACTGTTAACAAGCGTATGGCAGCCCCTCAGGAGCCCATCGTGATAGACAAGTCTGCCCAGACCTCTGTCACACGCTGGATTAAAGTTGATAATAACGGTACCACAAGTACCGCTGTCATCAACGGCGAGGGCTCTATCGTCTATGCCGACGGCATTCAGGACGACCTGACCCTCAACACTAAGGCTAACGCAACAGTTAGTCTGCGTGAGGCAGTCGTTAAGGTATCTGCCGAGCAGACCGGAAATGTTACTCTCAGCAATGAGAGCAACGTTTCTGTAGAGGATAAAACCTCTACCGCTGAAATCGCAAAGTCTTTTACAAAGAACTTTACATTCAGCGACGGTCAAACTGCTGATGCTGTGTACGATTACGCGTATACAGCCGCTCAGGAGCAGTCCGGCAAAGAGCTTCCGCACGTGGAGGTAACTGAGGTTTCTTATGTTGATTATACTGCTATGCAAATAGCTGAAAATCAGTATAAGGTGGTGTTGCATTTTACTGCAACGCTGAAAGACCTCGGCACCAAGTCTCCCAAAACAGAGGTCATCGACCTTTATCCTGAGTACATTCAGGAAGTGGAGGCTTCAGCCCCGCAGTGGAGCTACGACGAGGAGGTTAAGTACCACTTCAACGAGCAGGACGCTCGTCTGAAACTAGAGTGGCGCTTAACCAGAAACGACGGCAAGAAGTTCAGCATCTGGGCTCTGGTTGCAGAGTTCTACAGACCATCTGGTCACGATGAGCTCCATGTAACCTCTGGTGACATCGTCTCTTCTACAGAAGAGATACTTGACACCAAAGAGAAGTGCCTCGCCGCACTCCCTCACGCTGAGCGTTGCTTCTTCACCAAGAAGGACGGCGCTTTTACCATTAGCTCAACCGCTTTTGGAAAGCACATCGTCCGCACTTGGATGATGGAGAGCGGAGTGGATATGCCCGGCATGGACATAACTGCCTTAATGCAGGTAGGGACAGAGGTCAGCTTCACCGACCCCGAGACTGGCGTCTCTTTCTCTAAGACTTTCCGCGGTGAGCTGAAAGTCAGCGAGGAAAAAGATGTTAACCTCCACAAGGAGGGGGTGAATGTTCAGGGACGTTTCTTCCCCTACATCCACACACACCAGTTAACGGTTGAGTCAACACTCTACGGACCAGATAACTATGTATACAAATTCAGCCACACAGCTGAAACGAACCTCTACAAGGTTCAGTAAACAAAATCTGGAACGTACCCAAACATTAACCCCGCCATCGGCGGGGTTTTTCTATGCCTTTTGCAAACACTCTTTCAAAACTTCCGCGGCAAGCATTCCGCCCATCCCTGCCGGCACCATCGGCAACGAGCCTAAAATATTGCGCCCGTCTTCATCTTTCACCGCACAAACTGCTTCCGGCGAAAACACGCACCGCACCTTTTTTAAATCCACACCATCACAACGCAACATCTCACGCAGCTTCTTAGCCATCGGACAACCGGACGTCTGAGCAAGCCTTGCCGGAGTTAATAATTCCGGTCTTGTTTTAAGTGCCGCCCCCATTGCCGACACAAACCACACCTCGTTTTTAACCAAAAAGCTGATTAAAGCCGCCTTTGCGTTCATCTCATCAATCGCGTCAATCACAAAATCAGGCTTTGCCTGCAAAATAAACCCGAGGTTATCCTTTGTTATCCGCAAATCCATCGCCGTCACCTCCGCCTCGGGGTTAATGGCAAGCACCCGCTCTTTAGCCACATCGCATTTTTTCCTCCCCAAAGTTTCCGTCACCGCTAAAATCTGCCGGTTAATATTGCTTTCTTCAAACACATCAAAATCAACTGCCCAAATCTTCCCAAACCCGAGCCTTGCCACCATCTCAAGCGCATAGCCGCCCACCGCGCCGCACCCAATCACCATAACCGAAGCCCTGCTGACAGCTTCCGCCTTATCTTTGCCTAAAAGCGCAATTGTCCGCCCAAATCTCTCTTTTAACATTTCAAAAACTCCTCTGCATTACACACCAATTGCGCTGCCAGTTCTGCCGGGTCTTGCCCTGCAATCTCAGCAAGTTTAAGCAAATTCTCCTGCACTTTTTTATTATACTCTTCCTCACTCACCCGATACGGCGCGTCCGTTTCAAACAAAACCTTGTCATAAGGCATCATCTCCCACATCTCACGCGCTTTTTCTTGCTTCAAAAACAACGCCCCGAGCCCGATATAACCGCCGGTTTGCTTGATAAACTTCAAAAGCTCTCTGTTTTTAACAAAGCCGTGATGAACATATTTGACCTCTTTTAACGCCGCCTCATGTTCTTTGAACGCTTCAAACGCCTTCGCCGCGTGCACAATCACCGGGCGGCAAAATTCTTTTGCCACGTCAAGCTGAGCCAAAAAGAGTTTATGCTGTCCCTCACTCACCGGCTCTTTAAGCTCATCAACGCCAATCTCACCAACCAGCGCTTTAGGAAACTTTTTTAACATCTCTTTGAGCGCCTCTTGCGCAAGCCCTATCTCCTCCCGCCAATACCACGGATGAACGCCAAACGCCCCCGAAAATTTATGCGGATAACGCTCTAAAAGCCCCGCAATCTTGGCAAAATCCTCTTGTTTTGCCGCAACGAGAACCAAGCGCTTCATGTCCGCGTTGTCTATAACCGCTGGTGCAAAATCCGCACTAAAATCTTGCAAATGAATATGCGTATCAATAAACTGCATAAAACAAAACCTTTTATAACTGGAAACAAAATTATGTCCCTATATACCACGCCTGTCCTTAATATCAACTTAAAAAAACTCATCAAAAACTTTGAGCTCTTAAAAAAGCTCTCCGCTCCCGCAACCGCCGCCGCGGTCATCAAAGATGACGCTTACGGTTTGGGCGCTGTTGAGGTTGCAAAAGCGCTTTATATGGCAGGGTGCAGACATTTTTTTGTCGCTCACGGTTCTGAGGGAGCTCTCGTCAGACCGGTTGCCCCCGAGGCTGAAATTTTTGTGTTGCAAGGCATTGGAGCTGATTCGGTAGAGTTTTTTAAGCAAGCCCGCTTAACGCCGGTTATCTGCTCCCCTGTTATGCTTGCTTTTTGGCGCCAAAATCAAATCAAGGACATCAAACCCGCCATTCAGGTTGAAACCGGATTAAACCGCCTGGGCTTCACGATAGAAGATTTGGAACAATTAAGCCCCGAGGAGTTAAACAGTTTTTCTTATGTTCTCTCCCACCTTTCCTCAGCAGACGAACCGGCACACTTTATGAACGAGCGCCAACTTACAAACTTCCAAACCATCAAAGAGCGCTTTTTTAAAAACACACCCGCCACATTATCTGCTTCCGACGGCGTTTTCTTAAATAAAGAATTTCATTTTAACCTCACACGCTTAGGCGCGGCAATGTATGGCATCAACACCGCCCCTTATCGTGAAAACCAAATGTTAAACATTATTGAGCTGAAAGCCCCTGTTTTGCAAGTAAAACCATTAAACAAAGGCGAATTTGTCGGCTATTCGGCAACCTATCGCGCCCCGGTTGAGATGAAAATTGCCATTGTGTCAATAGGCTACGGCGACGGGCTCCCCCGCTCCCTCTCAAACCGCGGCAAAGTTGTTTTCTATCAAGATAATCAACCTGTCTACTGCCCAATCTTAGGCAGAGTATCAATGGATAACGTCATCTGTGACGTCACCAACTTAAAAGACATCAAAGCTGGCGACTTTGCCTACCTCATCAACGATGACCAAACTTTAGACGACCTTGCCCGCGACGCCGGAACCATCGCCTACGAACTCATCTCAAACATCGGCAAAAACAAAAGATTTATTAAGAGTTATAGCGATTAACGAGTCATTACAGCTCATCCGCACATTCACCCGCGAGTCATCAACCCAGTAAAAATTTTATGCACAGATATTTTTAATTTTAGCGTTTAAGGCTATAATAATTTTGCGCATAATGGCGGTTAATGCCACCATTTTAGGTTTAGCACGCGATATTAACTCATTGTATATACGATA
>JAGAZZ010000038.1 GCA_017939155.1 Alphaproteobacteria bacterium
ATTTATGATACTGTCCCCTTGCTTCCTTTGCACGGGCCGGCTTTGGTTCACGGGCTTGAAGCCGTCACGGCTTTATTACCGGATGTCTTGCAGGTTGCGGCTTTTGATAGCGCCTATCATCAAAGTATGCCAAAATGCGCCTATACTTATGCCATACCAAAGGAATATTATAAAAAAGATTGTATTCGCCGCTATGGCTTCCACGGCACATCACATCATTACGCTGCTAAACGAGCCGCCGAACATTTAGGCGCATCCGGTAAATTTATTTGTTGTCACTTGGGCGGCGGGGCTTCCGTTACGGCAATAGACAATATAAAAAGCATAGACACCACTATGGGCTACACGCCGACTGCCGGAATTATAATGTCCACCCGTTCGGGCGATATAGACCCTTATATTCCGCTTCATATTATAAAAACGCAACATAAAACCGCCGATGAGGTCAATCAGATGTTAAACAAACAAAGCGGTTTGTTTGGGTTAACCGAGGGACACTCGGATATGCGTGACATTAAGGAAGAAGCTAAACGGGGCAACGAAAAATGTGCATTTGCCATAGAAGCGTTTATTTATTCGCTCTTAAAAACCATCGGCGCTTATGTTGCCGAGCTGGGCGGAGTGGACGCGCTTATTTTTACCGCAGGAATCGGGGAGAATAGTCCTTATATCCGTCAAAAGCTTTGCGAACGCTTAAGCTATCTGGGCTTAAAGCTTGATGAAAACGCTAATGCCAAAACCCCGGCGCCGTTTGAAATCAGCGCCAAAGAAAGCAAAGTCAAGGTGTTGGTCATTCCTGCTAATGAAGAATTGATGATTGCCGAGGAAACATACGCTCTCTTGAGTGAACTCTCTGAAAAAGAACGTTTGGCAGTTTAGGAAAAAGCTATGCTTGAAACTTTAATGCCTTCCATAAATTGCTTGATAACCGCAGACTATTCTTCCGTTAAAACAGAGGAAAGTGAGCGCTTAATAGCGGATATGCTGAAAGGCTTATCCCCGTCATTAACCCCGGAACTAAAGCAAATTTCAGGTATTCCCGGCGCCGGCAAGAGCACCTATTGCTCCAGCCACCTGCCGCCAAACTTTTTGTTTTTAAGCTTTGATAAGATAATGATCTCATTATCCGGCTATCAGAAAGACCTGCTCTTGCAAGGGGCGGTTTATGCTTATAAAAAATATGAAATGCCCGCGCGTATTATCGGCTATGAGCTGTTGCGCCGCGCGATTAATCAGCGCTTAAATATTATGTTTGAACATAGCGGCACCAATCAGGCGCATTTAGAGCTGTTTGCCGCCCTAAAAAAGCTCAACTACAAAACTTCGGTTGAGTGTATTGTCTGCCAAACTCCGCTTGCTCTAAAAAGGGCTGAAGAGCGCGCCAAAACAATCAACCGCTATGTCCCGAAAGAGCTGATTTTGGAACGGGCGCAAGGCTTAAAAAGCTATATGACGGCTTATCAAAAATTAGCCTCAAAAGTCACTTTCTTAGACGGGGCGGACAATTTTCGCCCGTTAAAGAAAATTTAATAAAACCGTGTTACTTTTAACCTCAATGAAATATCACTAAAGGGGTGTAAGATGAAAAAATATTTGCTTTTTCTTTCCTGTTCGTTGTTTGCCGCAACCTCGGCTGAGGCTTTAAGCGCCAAAGACCAGCTTGGGGCAATGAAAGACTTGTTTATTAAAGAGTTTGACAAGATTGATACCAATTCAAACGGCACGATTGAAAAAGACGAATATTTAGCTTTTCAATTTGAGAACTTTCGCGCTAACGTGATTGAGGCAGACGGCTTTGACAAACCGGCCTTAAAAACACCGCAACCGCTCACTCTTGACACACCATCTCCCAAAGCAAGCCAAGAACCGGAAAATCTCGGCGGCATTTCTCCCGCTTTGCAGGAAATGGCAGATTTTGATTTAGAGCTTGATGAACCGCTTGCAGAAAACACTCTCTCAACAGAAGACTTTTTGTTGGAAGATGACACCCCGAAAAAAGCGGAAGAAACATCTGACGACACCACATTAGAGCTCCCCGAGCTTGACCTCTCGTTAAGCGAAGAGGAGAGCTTGGATAATATCCTCAAAGATATGGAAAATAAAGAAAATCCTGTCATTGAGGACACCGCGCCCAAAAAAGACCTTGCCGCGCAAGAAAAGCGCATAACTCCTCTTTTGGAAAGCATTAAAAAAACACTCCCTAAAAAAATAGATGACATCACCACTTGGACGGATATAACCTATAACAATAACACCATCGCTTATATTTATCAGGCAGATGTTGACACCACGTCTTTTTCAGCTGAAGAAAAAGCCGCTCTGAAATCAAGCATAGAAAACGAAGCCTGCGTAAACGCTTATTATGAAATGTGCCCGAAAATCAAACCGATTTTCATTGATGACGGCATAAACGTTAAAATCAGCTATCAGGATAAAACCGGAACGGAAATCGACTCTTGCAACTTTAATAACGATACCTGTAAGTAATAAAAATACATCGTTTATTTCCTAACAGCTCCTCCTACGAGCCATTGCGCAAGTCCAAAACGTGAGTCATCAACCCAGTAAAAATTTTATGCACAGATATTTTTAATTTTAGCGTTTAAGGCTATAATAATTTTGCGCATAATGGCGGTTAATGCCACCATTTTAGGTTTAGCACGCGATATTAACTCATTGTATATACGATA
>JAGAZZ010000039.1 GCA_017939155.1 Alphaproteobacteria bacterium
AACGAAGCGCTTGAGCGCTCTGAAAAAGCGGCAAAGTCCGCCCGAGAAGTCAAAGCCGCGGTGAAAGGACGGAAAAAGGAGATTCAACAGGCGGCTTCTGAAAGCCTAAAAGCTATTTATGGGCTTGCCCCGTGGCATCAAGGAAGATAGCGAATAGCTAAGAAATATATTTTAGCAATTCTTTTGGCGAATCAATAATCGTTGTTGCGCCAATAGATTGAAGATATTTTTTGCTGCGGAATCCCCAACTGACGCTAATACACGGCAATCCGGCATTTTGCGCCGTTTTAATATCAACTTCGGAATCACCAATATAAATATTTTTTTCATTTTCGGCATTTTGTGCTTTAATGAGCGCAAAAACAGCATCCGGTGCCGGCTTTTTCTGAACGGTTGCACAAACACCTTGCGCATAATCAATATATCCTTTGAAAAAACGTTCCGCGAGCGCTTTAACCCCTTCATCAAATTTGTTCGAAACGATACCCATTTTGATATGTCTAGCTTTAAGCTCTCTTAATAAATCCATAATGCCGGGATAAGGCTTGGTATAGTCGTTTAAATGGGCAAAATAATAGTCCTTAAATGTCAAAAAAGTGGCTAAGAATTGCGGATTCTCTTTGCCGTTTTCAATTGCTCCGGCAACCAGAGCTTCAATTCCGTTGCCCAAAAGAGCCAAAGTTTCCTGCTCGGTTTTGCCCTCAAAACCATGTTTTTCTAACGCATAATTAAGAGCAATATGTAAATCTTTTGCCGTATCTAACAATGTCCCATCTAAATCAAATACTAACATAAACGACCTCCTAAACCAAAAATCCTAACCAAAATAATATCAAAAAATTATCAGGTAAAGCAGAAAAAAACTATATTTACATTTTCTTAAAAAAATGATACTATAAAGCATAAATTATTATAAAAAGAGGGAATAATCATGAGTAATAAAGAAGAAATTTCTCTTGCAGAAAAAAAGGTTTTGGAAAACTTTTATGGTATAAGTTTTGAAGAACTCGAAAAACAGGGGGCACCGGACTTATTGCTTCAAGGTATTAAAGATAATATGGGTGTAGATGTCTATGATAATATGCTAAAAGAAGCAACTTTAGAGTTGGAAAATGAAGTTAAAATAGTCGAATCAAAAACAGAGAATGTTGCAGGAAATGTTTTAGATGATGCCGCGTCACGAGGAGTTTCTCCGGCAGAAAAGAAAGTTTTGGAAGACTTTTATGGTATGAGTTTTGAAGAACTCGAAAAACAGGGAGCGCCGGACCTATTGCTTCAAGGTATTAAAGATAATATGGGTGTAGATGTCTATGATAATATGCTAAAAGAAGCAACTATAGAAATAGAAAAAGAAGCTCAAACAGTTGCTATAAAAGAACCAACTCCTCTCGCCCCAAGAGGTTTTGAGGACTTTTGCCCGGATATAATGAAAAACGAAAAAACAGCCCGATGGATAGAACAAGAAGGCGATAAGGCAAAAGTATTTGCTGTAAAAATGGCTGGATTAAAAGATAATCCGTTAGTCAGTCCTCAAGTTAAGAAAGTTATATCTACACCGGAAGGTATGGTGGCAATGTACAACCAAGTTGACGCTAAAGCTAAAGAGGTAGAAACTCTCTGTGCTCATGCAATGGAAACAAACCGTTTAGAAGATATCCAAAAATTTGAAAAAGTTGCGTATGAAAATCGAGTATATAGCGATTTAATGAGAAATGATACAATTCTTTTAGATGCTGAGCATTGGGAAAAATGCTATAGAACAACATCGCAAACAGAAAAGAACGCAGATAAAGAATTTTTGCAAACAATAAAAGCCGAAGCCCGTATTTATGAAGAAAAGCAAAAACTTCAGGCAAGAAAAGGTGTCTTAAATAATATGGGGGCTACATCCAAAGAACAAGACAAGCCCAATAATATGACTGCAAATACAAAAGAAAAGACATCTCATAAAAAGAATACAAATTTTTTTCAAACCTATAAAGTAGAAAAAACATTCAAAGAACAGAAAAGTCGAGCCTAAAGCCGCAACTAATGCGCTTCGCCCCAATTGTCTGCAATGCCCACCTCGGCAATAAGTGGTACTTTGAGTTTGATTTCGCTAATATCTTCCATCGTGTTTTTAATAAGTTTTGCCACAATATCCACTTCATCAAGCGGCACTTCAAAAACCAATTCGTCATGCACTTGCAAAATCATTTTGGTTTTTAAATTCATCTTTTCTAAAAGATAAGCGATTTTGTTCATAGAAAGCTTAATAATGTCGGCGGCTCCACCCTGAATCGGCGCGTTAATAGCCGCCCGCTCAGCAAAAGAAGCCAAACGTTTATTGTTATCCTGAATCCCGAAAATGGATATTTTGCGGTTAAATGGTGTTAAAACAAAGCCATTTTGCCGTGCAAAATTAATAGTGTTATCCATATAGGTTTTTACTTCCGGCATATTGGCAAAATAAGCGTCAATATAGTTTTGGGCAACCGCCGGTGTCACGTCAATTTCTTTAGAAAGTCCGAAAGCTGACATCCCGTAAATAATTCCGAAATTAATCGCTTTGGCGCGCCGTCTGTGCGCTGCGTCAACTTCTTCGTATGGAATACCAAACACTTGGGAAGCGGTTTTACGGTGAATGTCTACGTCCTCCCTAAAAGCTTCTTGTAAAAATTTAACATCTGCAATCGTCGCAAGCAATCTTAACTCAACCTGAGAATAATCTGCCGCAATAAGCTTATGTTTCGGTTTGGCAATAAAACACTCACGAATTTCCCGTCCCTGTGTCGTACGAATAGGAATATTTTGTAAATTAGGATTTAAAGAAGACAAGCGCCCCGTATTAACCGAAACTTGGCTAAATGTCGTGTGCACTCTGTTTTCCTTATCCATTAAGGCAAGCAAAGCAGTGGTGTAAGTTGATTTTAGCTTTTGAAATTGTCGCCATTCTAAAATCATTTTTGGTAAATTATGCGTTTCAGCCATTTGCTCTAAAACTTCGGCGCTGGTGTTTAGGGAGCCGGAAGTGTGTTTTTTTCCTTTTAGCCCCAGTTTAGTATAAAGAATTTCTCCAATTTGTTTCGGCGAGCTTAAGTTAAATTCTTCTCCAGCTTCTTGATAAATTTTCTCAGAAATAGAGTTCATCTCATTTGTGAAGCGAACATCTAATTGCTTGAGTTTTAACGTGTCAAGCATAATTCCCTGTCGTTCCATATCAAGCAAGGTTAGCACAAGCGGTCTATCAATCCCTTCATAGACATAAAGCCTCTTCTCCTCTAAAAGTAACGGCTTAAAATAGGAATAAAGCCTCATAACAAAATCTGCTTCTTCCGCGCGCAAAACGGATATATCTGACAATAAAAGAGTGTTTGGTTTTATCTTTTTATATTCAGGTTCAGAACTTTTTAAAACCAAATCTAAAAAGGTAGACGCAAGAGAAGGTAAGTCATGAGTAACGCTGGAGCTGTATAAGTCGTACGACATAACGGCAATATCATCAAACGAAACTAAGGCAAGCTTTGTTCCCAAATTAGCCTCAAGCAAATGGATTTGCTCTTTTATTCCTAAAGTAATTTTAAGAATTGAGGTCGAAGCAAACAAGGGCATTAGAAAATTTTTAAATTCCTTAAGTTCAATGCCCTCAGTTTTGTTTGTTATGGTAAAAAGGTCTGCCGACGACGTCTGACGGCATAATGGAATATAAAAAGCTTTCGCGTCATCCAGACTGATAGACATACCGCAAAGTTCATTATTCTCCGAATATGTCATAAACGAAAATCTATTTTGCGCTTTAATTCCTGTCGCCAATTTTTCGAGTTCAATAACCGTTGTAATGGTTTTATATGTCGGCTCTAAAACTTTTTTTTCGACCGGCAAAGTTGCACAACGCTGTTTAAGCCAATTAAGTGTTTTATTTTTAAGGCTTTTAAACGCGTGGCGTTCCAACAAATTAAGCAAAATATCCTGATGTGGCGCCATACACTTAAGCGATTTAAGCGAAATTTCCACCGGTACATCAGGTTTTAAAGTCACAAGTTTCTGTGAAATCAAAGCATCTTCCTTATGAGTCGTAATTAATTCACGTCGCTTATTTTGCTTAATTTCTTCAGCTCGTTCCAAAACAGCTTCCAGTGAACCGAAAGTGTTAACCAGTTCAGCCGCTGTTTTTAACCCGATACCGGGAACACCGGGAATATTGTCTGTGCTGTCACCCGCAAGCGCTTGCACATCTGTCACCCTCTCTGGATATACCCCAAATTTTTCTTTAACATCATCTGGGCTGAAAAATTTATTTTTCATACTGTCGTAAAACTCAACCCCGGGGCGAATAAGCTGCATTAAATCTTTATCCGCAGAAACAATCGTAACATCCATCCCCTCTTTTAAGGCTAAATCGGTGTATGTCGCAATCAAATCATCTGCTTCATACCCTTCCATGGAGAGCCAATGCAGGTTTAGCGCTTCCACCACCTCATGAATAAGCGCAAATTGCGGTTTTAAATCTTCCGGTAGTTCCGGTCTTGTTGCTTTATATTCGCTAAAAATCTCATTTCTGAAATTTTGCCGCTTGGCATCAAACAACACTAAGCAATAATCGCATTTAATATTTGCCGTCAGGCTTAAAAACATATTTAAAAAGCCGTAAACGGCATTAACCGGCACCCCTTCCGGGTTTGTCATCTTTGGACTGGCAAAAAAAGCGCGGAAAATATACCCCGACCCGTCAATCAAACACACTTTTTCAGCCATCTTAAAACTCCTTTGATTATTTTTATACCTCATATATAGCGTGGTTTTTATGTTTGGCAAACTGTTTTTTATAACTTGCTCCCATACAAAAAAAGGGAGCAAAAGCTCCCTTAAATAATTATGTCAAACACTATGCGTTCAAAATGGCATAAATTTCATCGCAAGAACGCGCTTTGCGCAATTTTTCGCAACTGCCTTCTGTCTTCAAAATTCTTGAAAGAGCCGCTAACGCTGTTAAATGGTCTGCGCCGCTGTTTTCCGGACTAATCAGCATAAATACCAAATCAACCGGTTTACCGTCAAGCGAATCAAAATCAACCGGTTCCTCCAAACGGGCAAACATACCGCAGACTTTCTCCAAGCCTTCGATTCTTGCGTGCGGAAAAGCAACGCCATCGCCATAGCCGGTAGAACCTAAGTTTTCACGCTCCCAAACCGCGTCAAAAATAACGCGTTCATCTAAATTTAAAAGAGCTGAAATCCGTTCAGACAAGAGCTGTACCAGTTCTCTTTTGCTCGCCGCTTGAACATTGTCCAATACCGCGTCTTTAGAAATAATGTCTGCAATATTCATAGTGTTATCCTTAAAAAATTAGTTGTCAGTTTTAGGCTCCACCCAACCGATATTGCCGTCTTTGCGACGGTATACCATGCTGATATGGTTGTTAGCGCTATTTCTAAACATCAAAGCGCCTTCGTTGCTCAAATCCATAAACATAACAGCTTCGCTGACGGTGCAAACCGGAATGTTAGCATCCGTTTCGGCAATCGTCAAAGGAGCATTTTCGTTTACATCAATTTCCTCATCCTGCTCAACCAACGGCAAAACTGCTGCGTATGCAAGTTCAGCCAAGCCTACTTTGCTCTTATGAGCGCTGAGTTTTGTTTTATGGCGACGCAAACGAGTTGCAATGTGTTCGTTGGCATTATCAAATGCAGAATAAGGGTCAGCGGCCGAGCCGGTACCCTTTAAAACAATATTTTTAGCCGGATGAACTGTAATTTCCGCGCTGAAATCTTCCCCTTCCTTGGAAAAGGCAACCGAACAGCTGATAGGGGCGCTAAAATATTTTGAAACAGAAGCATCTGTTGCTTCTTCAACGTGTTTACGCAATTTATCGCTAATGTCAACTTGTTTGCCTGATAATGTAACTTTCATCTCATATCCCTTCAATTGTTTTGTTATTGTGTTAAAATCATATCTCGAACATCTGAAAAGTCAATAAAAAAGCCTCTCTAAATTGAAAAATTCTCACCCAAATAAACTTTTCTAACCTCTTCAGAAGCAACAATCTCCTCCGGTCTTCCTTCCATTAAGACAGAACCACCATGTAAAATATATGCTCTATCAATAATATCCAAGGTTTCGCGCACATTATGGTCAGTAATAAGCACACCTAGTCCTCTGTTTTTAAGTTGGGAAACCAATTCTCTAATTTCTCCTACGGCAATCGGGTCGATTCCCGCCAACGGTTCGTCAAGCAAAATATAATTAGGCTGTCCTGCAAGCGCGCGGGCAATTTCAAGCCTTCTGCGCTCACCGCCCGATAAAGCGATAGACGGAGATTTCCTCAAATGCGCAATAGAAAACTCATTTAACAACTCTTCCAACATTTGTTCGCGCTTCTCTTTATTCTCAACAACAATCTCCAAAACAGCTTTGATGTTATCTTCAACGCTTAAATTGCGGAAAATCGAAGCTTCTTGCGGTAAATAGCCGATTCCCATCCGTGCGCGTTTATACATCGGCATATACGTAATATCTTGTCCATCAATATGAACATCGCCATAATCAGGGGTAATCAATCCGGTCACGCAATAAAAACAGGTTGTTTTACCCGCACCGTTCGGTCCGAGCAATCCGACAGCCTCACCACGGCGGACATTAAGCGAAACATTGCGTAAAACACTTCTGTTTTTATATCTTTTGCCGATGTTAAAAACTTCTAAAACCGAATCTTTAATGTTTGAATTGCAAACCATATTATTTACCCTTTGATTCTTTTTTGAATGTATGTTCAAAAAGCTTGCCTGAAATTCTGCCACCGTCTTTGGCAATAAGCCTGCTTTTAGACGTGTTAAAATCAGAAATAGCCTTATCCCCTCTGACCATATTGCCGTTTTTCGTGATAACCACGTTATCATAAAGCTCCGCAATATTTTTCTTAACAAAGAAAACCCCTCGTTTTGCCGCTGCAGTACCGTCCTCTTGCGTCACTTTCACATCATCATAAAAATAAAACTCGTCTTTAGCTTGAAAATAAGTAACTTTAGGTGCTGTAATAGTGCTTGTTCCTTTTGTAATTTTGACATTTCCCGTGAGAGTGAAAGTCTTTTTAATCAAATCATAGACCCCGTTTTTCGCAATAGCCGTATACCCACTTTTATCAATAATTTTGACGTTGTTAAACAGCTTGACCCAACCGCTCTTAGCGTCATATTCCCCCTCATCGGCATAAGCGGTTTTACCCTCGGAATAAACCTGAGTATTGCCCTTGCTTAACGCTTTGCTGATTTCAAAACTTTTCATATCTTTGAAAAAAGCTGTCAGTGTATCGCCTTTAACCGTATCCGCACCTTTTTTAACTGTTGCATGGGTGGCAATAAATTTATTATCATTTAAAAATAGCGTTGCTTTCTCAGGGGTTGTAAGCTCAATTTCTCCACTCTTGAGATAAACGTTTTCAATCAAGGTCATTTGTCCCTTGTTTTTATCAAATGTAAATTTATTCGCCTCAAAAGAGCCTTTTTCGCCTTCACCCGTAACTTTTTCATTGCCAAATCCAAACTCGGTTGCAAAGTTATAAGTTGCGCTGTTGGTCTTAATAGTCATCTGTTTGTTATAGTTGGCGACAACTTGAGGTTTTAAATCTAAAACCTGAGTTTCCTGAGTATAAACGCCATGTTTTGCCTCTAAAGTGATAACTTTTCCTTTATCATAAGTTTTGGCATCAGGATGCGTTAAATCATAAACCTTCGTGCCCGGATTAGCCTCTTCGACAACGTGAGCTTTTAAAACGCTGAATTGATTATCTTTCTCTGTAATCTCAAAAACGGTGTTTTTCATTCTGAACTTTTCAAAATAAAGCTTTTCATCTTCGGCTAAAGGCAAAGGCGAGTCACTTGTTGCATCAAAATCAAACAAAACGATTCCCATTCCCAGCAAAAGAGCGGTTAAACAGGGTAAAAAGAGCTTAAAAAAGCGTACAACTTTCATCCGTCGGCTGATATAAATTTTTTCTTCCTCATCCAAGAGGTTCTTTTCGCCGCTGAAAAAACTGTCTATTTTTTGCGTTTCAAACAAGATTATGCAACTCCGGCTTTTAAGCAATCATGAATATGGATAACGCCGACCGGCTTTTTGTTTTCAACCACAAATAAGTTGGTAATGCCTCTTCCGGTGTTGTTCATCATATTCACCGCATCAACAATCAAAGCCTCAGGACCGATAACTTTCGGGTTTTTCGTCATAACGTTAACCACTTTTTCCGTAATAAGGTTGGGTGACATCCAACGCCTTAAATCACCATCGGTAATAATTCCCGTCAAATCGCCGTTGTCATCAACAATTCCGACACAGCCAAGCATTTTTTCGCTCATCACAAGCAGAGCATCTTGCATATTGGCATTTTCTTTAAGCAACGGAATTTCTTTATCCTTATGCATAATGTCAGCCACTTTGCACAAAATCGCCCCAAGTTTGCCCCCCGGGTGACGTTGGCGGAAGTCTGCCGCGGAAAAACCTCTTCTTTCCATCAAATCAACCGCAAGAACATCTCCCAAAACAATCGTCGCGGTGGTTGAAGAAGTCGGCGCTAAACCGAGCGGGCAAGCCTCGCCGTTATCGGGAAGTTTTAAAACTAAAGACGAATTTTTACCCAAAGCACTTTGAGGATTCTTAGTAATTGCAATGAGAGGGATGTTATGCCGTTTAGCATACATCAAAATATCAGAGAGCTCTTTCGATTCGCCGCTATAAGAAATAGCAATGATAACATCATCATCGGCAATCATCCCTAAATCGCCATGGCTGGCTTCTGCCGGATGAACAAAAAACGATACTGTGCCGGTTGAGGCAAACGTAGCCGCCATTTTTCTGGCAATATGTCCGGATTTGCCCATTCCGGTAACAATAATGCGACCTTTGGCGTTTTGTAACAAATCAAGCGCTTGAGAAAGCGTTTCATCAAAGCTGTTTTTAAGAATTTCCAAAGTCTCAACTTCCCGGTCAATGGTTTCAACCGCGTGTTTTAAATCATCATATTTCAAACTGTTGTTTGCAGTATTTAAATCAGACATAATCAATCCGTCCCTAAAAAGTAATTTTAATAAAAAAATAATGTCACACCTTTTCTAATTGTGCAAGCTATATTTAATATTGTGCGGATAGATTAGCTTCTTTTAAAAAATTTGTCTGAATATGTTTTTAATGAAATGGAATAAAATATTTTCCGAGTCGGTATATTAAAAAATATCATTTAATGTTAGGTGATGTGAAAAATCGCCATAAAGTATATAATATTTTATATACCATGTAACTTTTAGTTTAATTTTATCAGGCTATATATTATAGAAATTGTTATAAATAAGACAATCTTGGGAGAATTAAGAATGGAAGAAAAAAGTTTAATCGCACACTTAGAATATATGAATACCGGCATTTCGGAGATATGTGAAGAGCATATTTTTGAAGAGCAGGCTTTTTATCATAAAACGTATGAAAAAATTAAAAATGCCTCAGATAGTTTGCTCAATAATGCCATGCGCTTAAGTCGCGGGCAGAGTTTGCTGATTAAAAGCACGGATAAAATGTTAACCTTGCAAGATATTGATACATTAATGCTTAAAATCTATCAAACCATGGTGTCCCCTAAACTCGTGAAGACTAAAGAAAAAGAAATTCGTAATTATTTGACACAATATCATATTAATCCCGAAAGTATCCTTCTTGCAACGCCATCAAAAGAGGAACAATATTTTAATGCACAAACTCTGCTAAATCATTTATAATTTTTTATCGTATAGTCTGGCTGCGTTTAGAACCACCAAAACCGAACCTAAGTTGTGCATAATCGCACCAGTAACCGGCGTTAATATTCCATACACGGACAAACTTATACCGATAAAATTTAATATCATAGAAATACTGATATTTGTCTTTATGGTTTTAATAGTTGCCAAAGATAATTTTTTTAAATAAGGCAAGCTTGAAATATTGTCATTAATCAAAGTAATGTCAGCCGATTCGATGGCAATATCGCTGCCCATACTTCCCATGGCAATACCGACATTAGCTGTTTTTAGTGCAGCGGCATCATTAACCCCATCGCCAATCATACAAACTTTGTTGCCATCTTTTATCAGCTTTTCTATTTCACAAACTTTGCCTTCTGGTAATAAATCGGCATAAACTTCCGTAATGTCGGCTCTTTTGGCAAAATACATAGCAGAGGCTTGGTTATCACCGGTTAAAATGACAGATTTAATATCCATTTCTTTTAAGTCATTAACAACTTGTTTTCCCGTCATCCGTATTTCATCACAAAAAGCGATAACGCCGCAGAGGACCCCATTATACGCAATAACAACAATCGCTTTGCCGTCTTGTTGCAATTTTTTTATTTTGTTTAAAAAAGAAGCGTTACCCGTAGCTCCGGTTTCTAAAATATATTTTAAATTTCCTGCCATAAGCGGCACGCCGTTCATCATTCCGGATACGCCACGCCCGGCAATCATCTGAAAATCATCAACTTTTTCTAAAGCAATTTTTTCGTTTTTAGCCGATGAAACAATAGTCTTAGCTAAAATATGTTCCGAATATTGTTCAATACTGGCGGCAAGTTTAAGCAATTCTTTTGTGCTGACATCTTCAACACTAAAAATATCTGAAATACAAATCTTCCCCGAGCTCAAAGTACCTGTTTTATCAAAGGCAGCAATATTGATTTTCCCCATTTCTTCAAGGGCTTCACCTGATTTGATTAAAACGCCGTATTTTGCCGCTTGACCGATAGCCGCCATAATTGAAGTAGGCGTTGCCAAAACTAAGGCGCACGGACAAAAGACCACCAACACCGTTACGGCTCTAATAATCTCATGGGTAACAAAATACGTTAAAATCGCAAGAACAAGCGCCGCGGGAACTAAGATAGCCGCCCATTTATCAACGATTCGCTGTGTCGGAGCTTTTTTTGCTTGCGCTTGGTTGACCAGACTAATCATTTTTTGCAAATAAGTGTCTTTGATATTGAGAGTTTTAATCTCAATAGTTCCGAAACAATTAATAGTTCCGGCCATAACTTCATCGCCGCATTCTTTGTCAACCGGTAGCGATTCGCCGGTTAAAGCCGCCTGATTAACCGAGGAGTTGCCACGAACAATGACCCCGTCAACCGGGATGGTTTCACCCGGTAAAACCCGTAAAATATCATCGGGATGTATTGCTGATAAAGGCAGTACTTCATCAGAGCCGTTTGCTAAAATTTTTCTTGCGGTGGTAGGGGTTAAAGATAAAAGTCTGCCTAAACCGCGTTTGGCTTTTTTTATCGTCGTTTCTTCTAAAAGCTCCCCAATAGCAATAATGAGGGCAACTTCACCGGCGGCAAATAATTCGCCGATACTAATAGCCGCAATCATCGCAATCGTGATTAAAAGAGGAGAAGAAATCATCCGGCAATAAATAAGCTTGTTAAAAGCTTTATATATAATCGGCACACCGGAAATAAGCACAGTCACAAGAGCCGGGTTAACTAAAGGCTTTATCCCATAAAGCATAAAACCCAAACTAAAGCAGAGAAAAACAGCGGAAATAATTGTCATCTTAACGCCGGATAAAAATTCCATAATCTCTTTAATCATTCTTTTACGTCCTTAGAAAATTTAATTTAAAAATACTATATACCCTATACCGTATATTGTCAAGCAAAAAATAAAGCCGTAATGAAATAAGACAATTGATTCTTAAAAGAACAACTGTATACTAATGAAAATAGCTAAGAAAGGATACTGTCATGCAAAT
Source organism: Alphaproteobacteria bacterium (assembly GCA_017939155.1). Lineage (GTDB taxonomy): Bacteria > Pseudomonadota > Alphaproteobacteria > RF32 > CAG-239 > CAG-267. The sequence goes on from JAGAZZ010000039.1 coordinate 11,753, forward strand.
AAATGAATTGAACTTTCATCAAAATCGGCGAGCATTTGTGATTATCCCAAATGTCGGTATAATCTGGGCGGAAAAAGGGTCTAGCTTATCGCATATAGAAATTTTAGCCGCGGTCGGTATCCCGGAAGACAAAAGAAATATCATCATAGAAAAATTCCCGCGTGGCTATTTTTATAATAACACCTTAGTATTTTATGAGGGCTCAGAGGTAAAAGAGGGGGAGTGCTGGATGCTTTCAAAACAGAATATCCCCTACGTTCGCGCCGTTTTTAGCGATATAAGAAAAATTTTGCCGCTAAATGCCGAAACAAAAATATTCTTAGGCGTGCGTCGTGGAAAAATCGGCGATGTGTGGGAACAACTTAACCAAGTACCGGTAAACTATTTTATGTAAAAATGATAGCAAAACCATAGATTTTGTAGATGAGTAAGAGGTAAACGACGCGCTGTTTGCCTCTCATTTTATATTCAGATAAAACAATATTCAGATTTTGCCCTCTTAAAAAATTAACGACTGAGCTTATTTAAATTTTGTAGGGTTTTTGATGTTTTAGCTTGATTCTAATTCTTTTATTTTATAAAGTAAAACCGAGCAGAGTTTCTGCTTAGGGCGTCGAAAACCCTTTTATAAAGCTAGTCGTGTGCACACGACTTTAAACATTAGTGCCGACTTCTTGTCTATGGACGGATGTCGGTGAATAAGGCTCAGCCAAATAAGCCGAGCCGTTTAGCTTTATACGGTTTTCGAACATCCGCCCGCCTTTCTTATGAACGGTGGGTTTTTCTTTAATTATTTATGAAAGGATGTTCAAAATATGAAAAACAAACTTTTAATTACAACAGCGTTAGTGGCAGTTGGTTTTGCCGCTAATGTTTATGCGACGGATTTAATTGTTTCGGCAGGCGATGATATTAAAAATCCGGCAACAGGAAGAGAAGATATTGATGCAATACAAAATGACGGTGTGCAAGCGTATCATTATGATTCAATTATAGTTTCCGGTGGTAAGCTGACTATTGATAATTTTAAAATTCGTAGCGATAATGATGCGACCATTAGTGGCGGGGAGGTTAATGTTAAAGGGACAAATCCGGAACAACACGGTGGTATCAGAGCGCACAACGGAACATTAAACATCAGCGGCGGTGTTATAACGGCAACGCAGACGGAAATTCACGGCGGTGTGACTAATGTTTCAGGTGACGCCGTTATTAATATCAATGATGGTACCGAATTTGGAGGAGATTCTGAATTACATATTTCCGGTGGAACATTGAATTTATCAAAAGGAATTGTTGTTGTTTCTCCGGTTGATGATTTGCCGGAGGAAAAGGCGCAGTTTGAAATGACTGGCGGTGTTATCAATATGGAAGATTCTTATTTGGGCAGTTCTAAAATTCTGAATGATTCAGAAACAGAACGTGTTGCAGGAACGAGTAAACTTTCAGGCGGCATAATTAATGTTAACAAAGGAAATAATACCTTTTTGATGGATAATGCCGATGTTCAAAATACGATAAATATTGCAAATGACGCAATTTTGGAAGTTTGGAAAGGCTATCGTGATGCAGAGGATGTCCCTGAAATTTCCTCTTTAGGTGTTGGAACACTAAACCTAATTAACGGCGGAAGCATCAATTTAAGCGGTACGTTGGTTGCCAACATTAGCGGAGATGACCGAGGGGTGATAAATTTTGAGAGCTCTGAGGCGGTTGTTGAGGGGGATGTAGACACGCCGAGTTTGACGTTTAAT
>JAGAZZ010000040.1 GCA_017939155.1 Alphaproteobacteria bacterium
TCAAGCATACGAACCGAAGCAAATGCTTATAAATCAAGGTTTACAGGGAAATGATAACGAAAATGTACAGTTTGGGTCTTTAAAATCATACGAACCGCAAATTTTTGATAAAAAACAAGAGGTTACATTAAAAAATGCAACCTCTCCCCAAATTGGTGAGCTCGACGGGATTCGAACCCATGACCCTTTGATTAAAAGTCAAATGCTCTACCGACTGAGCTACGAGCCCTCACAACTGAAATGGGTTTATAAAGGATATTTTTTAGATAGTCAATAAAAAAATTAAAAAAAAATGCATTTAGCTATTTATTTATTAACTATTATGTGTTATTAAACACCTAAACAACGTAATAACAATAGATTATATGAGGTTAAAATGTCCACAGCCCAAGAATTGAATCAAGAAAGCAAATATGATATTTTACAAAATGAAGAAGGCGAAATCTTAATTATCATTAATTCGCGTGCCGGTGGTCCGGAAGACCCGCGTTTTGTGTATGACGGCGGCGAAACAGCTCTTTTATATCGCTCAAAAGAAAGTGCTGTTGTGTTTAAAAATATAGCCAAAGAGGCGCGCGTGCCGCTGAAATCGGTAACGACAATGTTAATTGTCGAAGTGGAAGATGAAGATGTTGCACGCGAATATGTTGTTCCGGTTCGTGTTGTAAAAGATATAAAATCTTACTTAAAATAAACCACATAAGACATAAAAGCCGGAGGCATTATGGAAATAAACACGATGGCATATCTGTTGGCGACAGGCCTCGCCGGTTTAATTAAATTTAAAATGCGCTATGACAGAATATTATCCTGGATGATATTTTTTGTTGTGGCGTTTTTGTTTGCTGATTATGTAAGCGCCGCCTTAAATAATCAGAATATCGCCTTTTCTTTGCTATGGAATAGGACGGAAATAGGCGACATCCGCATAGATTTTCAGCCCGCCGTACCAACAAATCGTATAATTATTCCTTTGTTTTTCCTATCTCTTTTAACGATTCTCAATAATAACATTTTCCGCTATGAAGAAAAACGCACTCCCTTCGATTCGCTGATAGTCTTAAACTTTATCTCGCTAAGCTTATTAATCTGCTCCAAAAATTATATCGAATTGATAACAATGGTTTTTGTAACGGATATTATCGGTTATCTTATCTTAAAAGATGTCGATTCGTCTAGGCGCTATGTGATATATAATTTTTTTGCCGATATGTGTCTGTTTATGATATTAGCGCTTGTTTGCGGTAAAATTCGGAGTCTTGAATTAACTAACCTATGGGAATATCACGAAATCGGTCGTCATAAAGATTTTACGGGAATTTTAGCCACTATTGCGCTCTTTATCAAAATGGGATGCTTCCTATTCCAAGGTTATCTGATGGATTTAAGCGAGGCCAGATTCCAACGTATGAGCGCGGTTAACCTTTTGTTTTCGCCGCTGTCAGGCATTTTATTGCTGTTAAAGCTTTATAATTTGCTGATAGTGACACCATTTTTCTATCCGCTGATTAAAATAATGACTGTCCTGACATTTTTGAGCGGAATCTCAGGCTTTATCACACAAAAATATTTTCGCAAAAAAATGGTCAGCTTAAATATGAGCTTCATCGGATTGGTGTTAGGAATATTCAGCCAAAACGGATTCGTCTGGCAAACGTATGTTTCTCAGCTCATCGTAGCGGTTTATCTCTTTAATCAGTTCTTTTTTAAGATTTATCTGTATCAAAACCGGGAAGATGACATAACGCGGATGCTCAACGGCAGAGAAACGAACACATTGCCACTGCAATCGCTGTTTGCCGAAATAACTCTCTTGTCAGGTCTGTTTTTAACTTTAATGCACCAAATTTCCGCAGAATTGTCCTTTCCGCTGTTATTTATATGTTCGGCAATTTTAATAACAACAATAAGCATCGTCATCAGCCAAATATATAAATCTTCGCAATCTCGCCGTTTAGATTCGCTCCCACAAAACTCCATACGCTTTCTTTCCTTTGTCGTTAATATCGCTATATTGGCATCAGGTTTGTATTTTTATAAAGAAAATGCTAAAGAAACGGCGCTGTTTGCTTCCTCTTTTCTTATTGTTGCCGCCACACCGCTCGGCAAATATGCCAAAAATTTATATAACATCCCCAAATTGCAACAATATGAATTAAAAAGAAGCTTGTTTTGGCTGGTATTTGTCGCTCCTTTTATCCATATAAGCCGGATTCTGTGGTTAATGGTAGATTTGTTTTTATCCGAAAAAGTCATTACCGCTTTTATGAAACTATGCGACCGTGCCGGTATCGCCCTGTTTTTAAAATTAAATAAAAAAAACGCGACCATCGCTTTTGTTCTTTTGGGCATAGCGCTGTTCGTTGTGTCATTTTATAAAGGGATTAGACTATGACTGATTATTTGTTGTTATTGCTCATTTTGCTTCCTTTTATCGGGGCAATGTTTGTGATGTCAGCCAAAAGCGACCGCCATTATGCCGTAAATAATGTCTACCGCGTGTCAATCTGGATTATGGCTGTCGATATAGTCTTGCTCTTATACACTTTCTCGTTTTTTGATGTCGAAAAAAACGGTATTCAGCTTATTGAAAAATATCAGTGGCTGAATAATCCGGAAATTGCTCTTCTTCTGGGCGCAGATATATTTTCAATGATGTTGGCGCTAAGCATTAATTTGTCATTGCTTATCGCCGCAATTTGTACCTCAAGGGATGTTTTGCACCCCAAAACCCTCCTTGCCTCGGAGCTTTTGTTTATAAGTCTGTTAAACGGTTATCTTTTCGCTGCGGATATTTTTTCGTTTTATATCTTCTTTTCAGCCCTAAGTATGCCTTTGATTATTCTTGTCAGCACCTACGGCAATCAAAATAAAAAAAATATCTTTAAGCGTTTCAGCCTCTATAATTTAATCGGCGCAACACTTTTGTTCCTGGCGTTGATGTTAATTTATAATCTCAAAGGGGGAAATATTCCGCTTAACACGATAGGTCACCTCAATTTAACCGGCACAATGCAATATGTCGTATGGTTTTCAATCTTTTTTGCCTTTGTGTCAAGGTTGCCGGTTTGGCCGTTTCATTACTGGATGGCGTCCATTAATGCCACGCTGAAAAATCCGTTGGTGTTTTTAACCTCAAATTTAATCCCGCTCACGGGACTATACGGTTTTATGCGCTTTTGGCCAAATGCGGTTCCCGCCACCATCGGAAAATATGCGCCGCTTTTTGAAGCCGCGTGCATTGTGACGATGTTGTTTATTTCATTAATCAGCTTAAGCCATAAAGAAATCCGCTATAAGCTGTTTGCCTATACCACGGTATATTGCCTGCTATACTTGATAGGCGTCTTTTTGCCGACCGGCGCGCTCAAACAAAACATCGGCTATTCTTTGTTTGCCTATATCCTGATTATCACCGTCATCTCGTTTGTCTTAAGCCATATTGAAGAAATAAAAAAACAATTAGGCTTAGGGCAGGGGATATTATGTTATATGCCAAGAGCTTCACAGTGTTTGTCATTGTTTATTTTGGCGGCCATCGGTCTGCCGGTGACCCCGCTGTTTTGGAATAACTTTATCATCGTTTCGGAAATTTTTAATTACAGCCTGCTCTTAGGAATTTTAGTGATGCTATCAATGTTCATCGTAGCCCTTGCGCTCTTAGAGGAATTATACCGCTTAAAAGATAAAAGCTATGCCGCCTGTGCTAACATCAATAACATAGATTTGTCAAAAACGCGTTTTATAATTTGTATGATAAGCTTAAGCATATTGTTTTTCTCGTTTATAAAACCCTTATGGTTTGTGTTCTAAAAAGGAGGCAAAATGTTAAAAAATATAATCTCAGCCCTTCCTGAAATTTCCCTGCTTATCGGTATCCTGCATTTATGGTTTTTATTCCTTGCCAAAACCGAAAAAGCTAAAGTTTATTCTGCAGTTGCCAGATTTTGGTTGTTGGTTTCTTTGTTTTTTTCCGTCCTTTATTATGATAAAACTTTTACATCACTTTTACAGCCAAACTCTTATACTCTGTTGTTTTATCTGCTCATAGGCTTTTTTGCTTATATTGTGTTAGGGCTGTCCTCATATTGGTTTAGTGCCAAAAATCGTTTGGGGTGCCGCTATGACGCTCTGATACTTTTAGCCTTGCTCTGTTTTAAGTTAATGCAAGAAACAGTGAGCCTGCTGGTGCTTTTTGCTTGTTATGTCCTCCTAAATGTGATGGAATGGAGCTTAAAAGGACTGAATTATGATAAAAAGACAGACCCCGAAAACGCGCGCTTATTTTGGATAACACTGACAATCATAATACTTTTCGCTCTGGGGTTGCTCTATCTGAGCAGTCAGACAACCGCGCCGCTGTCTTATCAAACCATACAAACAATCTTAACCACGCAATCAGATTCTCTGCCGTGCTATCTTTCCGCCGTTTTTATCACAATTCCTTTTTTATATTCTTTAGGAATAGTGCCGTTTCACATTACGGCGGAAGACAATGCCGGCAAAAGTATTCTCCCCGTAAGCCATTATTTTGCCACCATAGCGCCAATCGCTTTATGGGGCGTTTTTATCAAGCTTAATCTACAGGTTTTATCTCCCTTAAAAGCAGACTTTTCACCTGTTTATGTTTTGTTTGCGCTTTCATCGGTTATCTTCGGCGCGCTCGGGGTAAATGCCCGCATTAATTTATACCGCATAAACGCATACGCCAAAACCTATTATTTGGGCATTATGTTGCTGTTGCTGTCATATTTTAAAGCCCAAACAACCTATGCCTCGTTCTTAATCGGCTTAATCTCGGTTTTGGCGTTCAATGGGATGTATCTGGTTTTTTACAGCATAAAAAGCCGCGGCGAATATTTAGCCACAACCGCCTCACTGTCCGGTCTTGCCGAAAATAAACCCTACACGGCAGCTATCCTGATTGTAAGCCTTTTTTCCTTAATCGGTATGCCGCCTTTAGCCGGCTTTTTAGCTGAAATGAATATCATCAACGGGCTCATCAGCCAAAAAAGTTATATAAGCCTCGGCATAATTTTGTTCTTTTGGCTCGTGCTGGCTAAAGCCGGTTTAGAGCTGATAAAAGCCGCTTATTTTGAACATCGCCTGAAAATCTATGACACGGAAAATACCCTCCTGATATTCTATATTTTCCTAAATATACTCTGCCTCGCGCTTGTTGTCTTTAATCCGTTTAATATCATCGAAACCATGAAAGATATGTTTTATGTCCTATACCTATAAAGAAAAAATCGCCCTCTGGCAGTGGTATGACACCCCAAGTGTCACCTCCACCAATGATGAAATAAAAAATCTCATCTCAACCGAAACCCCGGTGGTCTTGAGCGCCAGTCGCCAAACCAAGGGCAGGGGGCGCCGTGGTCATATCTGGCAAGAACAAAAAGGAAATCTCTATTTCACCTTAACCCAACATATCCCCCCGCAGGATTTAAGCCGCTATGTCTGTATCATCGGTTTGAGTTTGGCAAAAACCATTCTTGCACTGTCCCCCAAAAGCCTTGTCAAAATCAAATGGCCTAACGATGTGTTTTTAAATAATAAAAAAATATCGGGAATCTTGTTTGAAAATATCAAAGACGACTTATGGGCAATAGGCGTCGGGGTTAACATCGTCTCCGCCCCAATACTTGAAAACGCAGCCTATCAGGCAACCTCCTTAAAAGAAAATGCGATAACACTTGACCGGACGGATTTTTTGCGCTATCTCTTACAAGAATTTGCCAAAGACCTTCTTTTTTACCAAGAAAACGGTTTTACCTCCCTAAAAGAAGAATGGCTGTCGCTGGCGTTGAACTTAAACCAAAAAATAACCGTAAAAAACGAGAAAACAGATAAAACCGGAATATTTTTAACGCTTGACGACAACGCTTATTTGATATTAAAAACAGATAACGGAACAGAACGTATACTTGCCGGAGATTTATTTAGTTAAAAAGGAAAATAAAAAATGAATGATTTTAATAAAAAAGGAATATATTTTCTCCCCTTAGGCGGCGCCGATGAAATCGGAATGAATATGTTTGTCTATGCCGTTAACGGCAAGCTGATTGTTGTCGACGCAGGATTCGGTTTTTTAAATGATGATTTCCCCGGGATGGATATGTGTTACGCTTCGCCCGAATTTTTGGAAAATTATCGCGAAGATATTTTAGGTCTTTTTATCACCCACGGTCATGAAGACCACTTAGGCGCAATCGCCCAAATCTGGCCGTCGTTGCAGTGTCCCGTCTATGCGACGGATTTCTCTTTAGGGCTGATAAAAGAACGCTTAAGCGAATATAAAATGCAAAATCTTGTCCCGCTGAACTCTGTTAATAAAGACCGCAAAGTCACGCTCGAAGGCTTTGAAGTGGAGTTTATCCCGATAGCCCACTCGATTCCCGAAACCTCGGCTCTGTTCATCAAAACCCCCTACGGCAACATTATGCACGCCACAGACTGGCGCTTTGATGATAATAAGCTCTCAATGGTCAAAACAGATTTTCCGTCTTTAGAAAGAGCAGCCAAAGAGGGCGTGGATATTTTTGTTTGTGATTCAACCAACGTGATGGTAGACGAGCCGCAAGCCAGCGAAGAAGACGTTCGCAATAATCTCTTAAAAATTATTCCTGAAATGCAAGGCGGAATCGTTGCCACCTGTTTTGCATCCAACATTATGCGCTTAGAAAGCCTGATTATGGCCGCGCGCGCCGCCGGCAGAACACCGGTTACTGTCGGCAGAAGCTTGGCAACCAATGTCAAAATCGCCAAAAATTGCGGTTATCTCCAAGACTATACCGACCTTCACACCATTGACGAGGTGGACGGTATCACCTCCGATAAAGCCCTCTATATCTGCACCGGCTCGCAAGCCAACTATCGCAGCGCCATGACCATGATTGCCAATGATGAAAGTAAATACATTAAGTTAGGCGCGGAAGATAACGTCATTTTCTCTTCAAAAATAATCCCCGGCAATGAAGATAAAATCGAGCGTATGCAAGAAAAAATCTTAGCCAAAGGCGCTCATCTCGTCACCGAGGAAGATTATTTGGTGCACACCTCCGGTCATGCCTGCAAAAAAGACCTAAAAGCCATGTATGAACTGTTAAATCCGAAAATCGTTCTTCCCGTCCACGGCGATAAAAAGTTTATCCGTGAACATAAGCGTTTCGCGTTGAGTTGCGGTGTCAAAGATGTCTTTTCCGCCCAAAACGGGGATATATGCTTATATCAAAACAATAAAATCGAACTAAAAGAGCAAATCGTTGCCGATATTATGGGCATAGACCGCCGCCGTTCGGTAGCTTTAAGCTCAGAGTTGGTTAAAAATCGTCGCCGCATTATGTTTAACTGTTCGCTGTTCATAAGCGCCGTCATCAGCAAGGAAAACACGCTCCAATCTCTTGATTTTGACTCAATTGACATCTTGGAAGAAAATGAGTGGTATGTCTTAAAACAAGAGATAATGAGCCAAGTCCTCCCCTTGATAGAAAATAAAATTGCTGAGCGCCCGAACCGTAACGCCGCCGAAGATTTTATCCGTGGTCAAATCCGTCGCCGCGTTTTTGCCGCAACCGATATAAAACCGGTCACCATGCTTCAAGTCCATTGGCTTGAAGATACAGAACAGCCAACAGAAGAATTTTAAACTATAAAGGAGAGAACAATGCAAAAAATCATACCTGAAAAATTGCAAAAAGGCGATAAAGTTATGGTCATCGCTCCGGCGCGGGGCATAAAAATCATCGGGCAAGACGCCCGCGATATAGCCAAATCCAGGCTTGAAAGCTTAGGGCTAAAGGTTGTCTTTGCCCCCAACACAATCGATGAAAACTGGGACTATATGGGCTCTTCCTCAATTCAAAAACGCGTGGAGGATATTCATACCGCCTTTTCCGATAAAAGCGTTAAAGCGGTAATGACCATCATCGGCGGCGCCAACTCAAACCAACTCCTGAAATATCTTGATTATGAGTTAATAAAAAATAATCCGAAAATCTTTTGCGGGTTTTCAGACATCACCGCGCTTGAAAATGCAATTCTTTCTAAAACCGGCTTAGTCGTCTATTACGGTCCTCATTTCAGCTCTTTGGGGATGAAATACGGGTGTGACTATACTTTTGCGCACTTTGCCAAAATGCTCGTCACAAACGGCAAAGATACCATCACGCCCTCTGAAATCTGGAGCGATGATTTATGGTTTTTAGACCAAGAAAAACGTGAGTTTGAAGCAAACGAAGGCTATTGGAATATCAGGAGCGGCAGCGCCCAAGGCACCATCATCGGCGGCAACCTCGGCACGTTTAATCTGCTTTTAGGCACCGAGTTTCGCCCAACTTTTGCTAAAGACACCATATTGTTTATAGAAGATACCGAGGGGTGTTCTTTGCCGGAGTTTGAGCGCAATCTTCAAGCCCTTATCCATCAGCCGGATTTTAAAAACGTCAAAGCTTTGGTCATCGGTCGTTTCCAAAAAGGCTCCAAAGTCACGAGAGAGGGACTTGAGTTTATCTTAAATACAAAGTCTGAACTGAAAGATTTGCCCATCTTGGCAAATGTAGACTTCGGACACACAGCCCCGCTCTTAACCATCCCCTTAGGCGGCACCGCCACCCTCAAAGACGGTCTTTTATCTTATGAAAACTAGGGCAAGACAAAGATAAAAATTCTCTTATAAATATGAAGAGCTATCTCAATGAATCTAAAAAAAATGACACCGGCAGAACGCCGATGTCATTTTTTATTCTCTCAGATTATCTCTGGAGATTTTTACAATCCGATTTAAGATGGTGTAGAAAGCTGCTTTTTCACAAGGTTTCCTTGAGGTCATTTTGAACCTCATTAACCACGTCTTTTGTTTTATCAAAAGCCGCTCGCATGGATTTTTTAACCTTGGCTTCGCCGAAATGCCAGAAAATAAAACTGGCACAAGCAAAACCTAATACAAATTTCCAGCATCCCAAAACTAATGGGAGCAAAAGTACAGCACCGATGATGCAAAAAAGTGTTTTTGTTTTCATAATGTAAATTTTTTTTAAGTTATTAATTAAACAATTTTGTTGAAAGACACGCTCAACTCGAGTCATACAAGCCCCGCAATGTCAGCCTTTCTAACAGTTTCCCTTTCGAGGCATTGCGGCTCAAAGACGTAAAAAACGTCCAGTGGACGCTTTTTACCGAGAGCTATAGCAATTGTTGGGTTGTGACTTGCCGTAAGGCAACAAAAAACAACCGCTACAATTGGCTTGCCCGAACGGAGTGAGTAAGCCGTAAGGCACAAGCGCGTGGCAATCCATAACTCGTGCAAGCCGCACAAATTATAATTAAATTTTATTTCAACAAAATTGTTTAGTAGAGCCTGTAAGATAAACACTAGGCAACCTTACTATGTAAATCGTTATTTACATATACCAGGGAGTCGGCATACTGCTGCAAACTTCCTTTCAGGACATAAAGCTGCGCGTTGCGCTGTTTTCCAACCTCATCACTAATAAGCTTATACTTCAGCAGCGCATCGTTTTTCTTGATAAGCGACTCAAGCTGAAAAGCAACAGTGTAGAGAAAAGCTTTTTGGTCTTCAAGCATCAGTTTTCCCATCGTCTGGTTATAAGAGTGCATGAAAGCCGTTGTTTCACTCAAGGAAGAAATCTCCTGCGAGCAAGTGCCAAAGCCGTTTTGAAGCGAGCTCAGCAGAGAAGATAAATCCTTTTCCTTAGCTAAACGCTTTTTGAAAAACTTATATCCCCAAAAACCGGTAGCCGCAAGAGCTACAACCAACACACTAAACGCAATTGTTAACCATAAAATTGCATCACTTACATTAATGTTTTCCATAATGATAAAATTTTTAATTGTTAGACATAAATTTATTAAGTACAGGACAAATATGGATTGTTTTTTTTTTTTTTGTCAATAGAAAAATGCACGAAAATGAAAAAAATATTGAATTTAAAAGATATTTATTTAAATTCAAATAGATATGAAAAATTATGTCAAATTTTCTTTCTCGTCATTATGTCAAACAGCTCTATAAATTTTTTGGCGGCAGACACGTTGTTAAAGTTTTGGGAAGCTTGAGCTAAAATCTTCCGCCGGTTTTCAACTTCTTCTGGGGAGGATAGGATTTTTTTGTAAAGATTGGCAAAATCCTCATCACTCATATACATCAACTCCCCATCGCCCAAAATCTTCTCAACTCCCGCATTATACCGCGCCACACTTAAAAGACGGCATTTTATCTTATGAAAACTAAAACACACCCCAAAAAGGGGCTTTGCTTATACGCCGATAAACCATCTGGTGTTTTTAATCTTGAAACACTTTAAGATAAATTTCAAAATAACGAGCGTAAGGCAAGAAGCTCCCAAAACCACAACAAAAAATACTAAAGCAATAAGAAAATTGGTAAACGTACAGGCTGTTAAATTTATAAAAATCGAGGGCATATTTAATTCATATAAGGTGTGAAAATTCCCCAAGTTAGCGAAACACTGGTGAATCAAAAAAAGCCCGAAAGAGTATTGCGATATAAACATAAGAGTTTTATGAAGTTTAACATTGTGCAAAATTCTTTCTTCATAACAGGTGAAAAGAAAATAAAAAGTAACACAAGACAATAGCTTTGTGAATCCCCCGTAAGCACGAGCATTAATAGGGGCGGTTAAAAAAGCCAAAGAACTGAAAATAAACGCCCATCCGAAATATTTTAAAATTTCCGTTTGATATTGCGCAATCTTTTGATGATGTTTTTCTTTCATCTGGCAGAAAAACATTCCCAATAAATAATATGAGAAAAAGTGAAAAAAAGATTGGAAAAAGAACGCAATAAAATGCAACGAAATAATTTTAAAGTCAAAAGATGTGCTTGGGGCTAACCCGTGAGTAACAACCGGAACACGGGACAAAATTGTATAAACCATACTGCAGGTTAAGATGATACCAAAATGTTTGGAACGTGAAATCTTTAAGAACACCGGCGCTAACAGATAAAACCATATAATCATTCCGATAAACCAAGTCGGAATGTCAACAGTTTGTCCAAAGATAATACCGCCTAACACTTTCTGATAAAAAGGTAAATTATGAAAAGTGTTGTTTACGGGCGCAGCCAAAGCCGACATTAAACTTAAGGGAGTAATAAGAACTAAATAAGGCAAAAAGACGTTAAGAAATTTTTTCTTTAAATAATTTTTATATTCAAATTTATAAGACAAATACTGAAACAAATATCCGGCAATAAAAATAAATAAAGCCGTATTAAAGCCATATAAATTACATTGAAATCCCAAAATCTTAGCATGTCTGATGCAGGCCGTATGTCCCAATATAATGGTTAAAATGGCATAAGCGCGATAATAATCAAGATAAAAAAGTTGAGGTTTTGCTGGCATACTTTTCTTTTCCATATAATAGTTCCTTTGCTAAGTTGAAAACTAAATTCGTTTTCTTTGCATAATATCAAAGAGTTCAATAAATTTTAGCGCAGCGCTTCGGCTGTCGAATTGTTGCAAAGCGGAAAAAAGACTTTTTCTTTGTTGCTCAAGTGCCTCAACCGAAGTGATAAATTTGTTAAATTTCACCGCAAAATCCTCATCACTCATATACATCAATTCCCCATTGCCCAAAATCTTCTCAAGTCCGGCATTATACCGCACCAGCGGCACTCCGCCACCCTCAAGAATTTGCCTAACCTTTTGATTGACAACTTCATCGCGGATGTCTTCTTCGCTTTGGTCAACCAGCACAAAATCATAAGCCCAAAAGTCAGTCAAATCTTCGCTTCCTCCCTTAATTTCATCTTTAGGCCAAAGCTTCTCAAACCCTTTTCCATAAATATCAACGCTGAAATCATTTTTTCCCGCCAGATAAAGCGCTAAAGAAAAACCGTCCGCATCTCCCCAATACGCCGCTTTGCCCGTTGCCTTAAAACGAGTATTTAATTTGGCTGCGTCAACAGACGCCGGAATATACGCTGTCCTGACATTAACCGCCTTAAGGTGAGAAAACAACGGGTAATTTTTCACCACCACCACATCAAAATCCTTAAAGCTATCCAACGCCCACATATCAGAAAGCCGCTCAATCCATAAAAAGTTTATCGCCCCCAAATCTAAAACCTTCGGCAACTCTTCTCCCTCTAAGCTTGCATAAAGGTTAATCTCTCCGCTCTTAAAATCCCCCGCCTCAGATAAAATAACGCGCTTTCCCTCCTTTTTTAACGCTGTCTTTAATTTTTTTAGCTCCAAATACGCTTGTTCATCATTCGCATTTAAGTAAATAACATCTTTGTTGCCCCAAAAATGTCCCCTCAAGGCATAGAACACACATCCCGCCAAAAATACCCCCAAAAGCGTTATGATAATATTTTTTTTCATTGCTTCTCCTCTCTTAAAAGATAAAAAAGTTCCTTAAATTTAGCCCCGATAATTTTGTTGGTATATCCTTGAAGCGTAATTTTTTGCGCCGCCTTGGCTTTTTTCGACCTTTCCTCAGGGTGCGCTAAATAAAAATCCACCAACGCTTTAAACTCCTCTTTAGTCTTAAACATCGGCACGCTGTCGCCAAAAATCTCCTCAATATACGGGCTGTATTTAGAAATCACCATCGTCCCCACCGCCGTTGCGTCATAAATCCGGTTAATCACCAGCCCCATCTCGCCCAAATCATCCGCATGGTCGCTTAAAACAATTTTGGCGGAAGAATAATATTTGTTTAACTCCCGATTATCAATAAACGTCCCTTTAATAAATTTTTCCTCAATCTTTCCCTCCCAGTTTAATCCGTAAACCGCCAAGTCATATTGAAGCTCAGCCGCATACTTCGCGCTAACCCGCTCATACCAAGTGGAGCCGACAAATAATAAATCCGTTTTTAAGTCTTCCACCACCTCTCGCTTAAACTTATCTGCGTTGGTAAACTGTGGCACAAATGCTGTCTTATATCCTCGTTTTTTAAGCTCTTCAAATGTCTTTTTTGCCGGCGTTGCAATCAAATCAAAATACTCCAGCTCATTGTCCAAAAAAGCGTCCGTGTTATATAAAAACTTCTCCTCCCCGTTCTTAAACTTTCCCCGCTTCGGCACAAACGTCGGAAAATAAAGATACATAATTTTATTTTTGCGCTCATCTTCTTTCATAATATGGTTATACTTAAATTGCAAATAAAGCAAATTTCCCGCTTGCTCATAAAAATCATCAACGCCAAATTCTCCGTTATCGTAATAGTAGTTTTTAACCTCAACCCCGTTCTCCCTAAGCCCTTTTTCTAAATCAAGCCCGAGCCAATAATCCCCCAGCGCATAATTATTTTCGCTCCACGGGCTTTTAATCGCAATTTTATGAAAATCAAGCTCCCCTTTCTTTTCTTTGGCTTCTTTAGCCGCTTGAAGAATAGTCTTTGCCACCGCCGTATTGGTAAAATACTTTAACGTTATCTCTTGCGCTGCCTTGGCTTTCTTAGCCCGTTCCTCCGGATGTGCCAAATAATAATCAAGGAGCCTTTTTAATTCCTCTTTGGTTTGAAACATCGGGATACTGTCCCCATAAAAATCCTCAATCTCTTTCATATAATCCGAGATAAGAAAACCGCCGCTTGCCGTCACATCAAACACCCGATTGCTGATAAACCCCGCTTTTTTCATATCTTCTCTTGTGTCGTTTAAGACAATCTTCGCCGAAGCATAATAAGTATGCAGTTCGTTGTTATCAATATAATCTCCCTTAAAGTGACCGGCAAACTCCGTATCCTGCCATCCGCCGCCAAAAAGCGCCACATCAAACCCGCTTTGAAGCGCCCATTTTGCGCTAATCCGTTCATACCCCGGTCGCCCCACAAACAAAATATCAAAGGCTTTCTCTTTGTCATAGTCATAAAAAAACTTCTCCGGGTTCGTAAACTGCGGGGCAAACACGGTCTTAATCCCTAGCTTCTCAATTTCTTTCATATAAGTCGGCGAAGAAACCGCAATCACATCAAAATCCCATAATTCCGTTTGAAGCGAATACCACGTCGGCTCTTCAACCCCTTTTAAATTTTTATACTTATAACTTTGCGCCACTTCCAGCGGATAATAAAGGTAAAGCACGTTCGTTTTCCCTTTTTTAAGCGGAATGTTAAACGGCACAAACCCGTGCATATAAACATCAATCAAACAATCCTCACTCCCCTTGGGGTAAAAATTGCTGATATAAGACGGCTCAACCGAATAGTTCAGCTCCTCAAATCCTTGTTTCAAATCTTGCCCGAGGATATAATCTCCCCAAGCCTTCCAATTTTCTTCAGCCGAGATTTTAAGCGAAATATCAGCACTTTGAACGGGAAAAGCCCCCATCAATAAAAAAAACGCCCAAAGCCATATCCGCCGCATACCGTTAGTCCTTTGCACCGCCAACGTTTAAAAGCGCATTATCGCCCCTGACGTTATACTTATAAATTTTATAAATAAAATAGCACCCGACCGGCACAAACACAATCGCGTAAATCCAAAAAATATCAATCACCTTAACCCCGGCGGTCCCCTCTTGATGTTTTAATAAAAACTTCGGCGCCATCAGCATAACCGAGGTCAAAAGCCGCCCCGTCATCATATTCACCGAAGATGATAATGACCTGATTTTAGGGTTAATGAGCCTGTGTAATCTGCTGATATGAGTAATGGTAAACATCAGCTGAATCCCGATGCAAACACACAAAAAGACAATAAACGCCAAACATTGTGCCGGGCTGATGTGTCCCATTTTCATCAACCAAAAAGACAGCCCGCAACCGATAATTTCCATCACAAACGAAATGTTGCCCAACATAAACAGCGACACCTTTTTGGCAACTCCCGCCGCAAAATAGCTAAAAGACGAACGAAGAACGTTGTTAATGAAAATCACCACGCCCATCACTTTGATATAGTCAAGCCAATCAAGCGCCAAGAGATAATTCCAAACCGTCTCGCCGAAAACTCTGGCGTCCCAGCCGACGCTGTCAGCCAAATCTGTGAGCGAAACTTTCGGGTTAATCCCCGAAGCTTTCATGAGCGGCTGAAAACTCCAAAAGAAAAAGTGCGACACCCCAACCATAAACCCAGAAAACAACACAAAATAGCAATATTTCTTTGCTCTTAAAATATAGCGCACCGCCACCCAAAACTTCTTAATCCTTTCCTTAAATCCGAGCGTCACTTTAGCCGGAATATGTGCGTTTGGCAACATCGCAAGCAACAGCACCGCCGCCGAATAAATCACAAACTCGGCAATCAGCAAAACCTGCGAACCAAATTTTTCATAAAGTCCTGCGCCCAAAAGCGCGGCGATTCCCGTCCCGATATACATCGCGGCGTTAAAGTTGGAATAAGCTTTGACCATCTTCTTTTCTTCGCCGTTTTTTTTCAAAATGTCATAAATAAACGAAGACGAAACCGAGTCAAAACAAGCCTTGGAGCAAGCATAAAAAAACTCACCGATTAAAATAACCTCAAACCCTCTAAAAAAAATCCATAAAAACAATCGGCATAAAAACAGCGAATACGCCGTGATTAAAATATATTTTCTCGGAAAAATATCTCCCAAATATCCGGCGGGAATTTCAAACAAAAAAGCAAAAAAGACAATCAGCCCCTGAATAAGATAAAAATCACCGACACTTAATCCGTTTTCCTGATAAAAAAACAACAACACCGGCAATAAAAACAATTGTGACCGCAAAAAAGCCGCCACGTTATAAGCGCTCAAAGGCCAAAAAGATAAAAATTTACTCATTTCAAATATCTCGTTTAATAAAATCCACCATAACCATAGAATAACACCACCCAAAAGTCTTGTATTATTTTAAAGTTGTTATACTATAACTGACGAACTGTTAATATTTTTTAGCTTAGTTAAACAATTTTGTTGAAAAACATAACTCCTCCCGAGTCATTACGAGCGTTGCCGTAAGGCTCATACGCGTGGTAATCCACGACTCGTGCGAAGCACACAAATTATAAATTAAATTTTATTTCAACAAAATTGTTTAATAGAGCCTATTTTTTAAAGGACGACCATGGAAAAAGGACATTATAACAAAGAAGACGTTGAATTTATGCTAAAAACAAGCCAAACCCGCAGCGCCTCGCGCCTAAAAGAGCTGATTAACTTTATCAAATTAAACGGTTATAAAAAAATCGGACTGGCTAATTGCTTCTCGGTGGACGCTGCCGCTCAAAAGCTCAAAACTCTGCTTGAAAACGAGGGAATAGAGGTTTTAAGCGTTAACTGTAAAGAGTCAAGGTTGGATGCTTCTGAGTTGTCATCAGAAATGAAAGGCCTCTCTTGTGACCCGAAATCGCAAGCCGAATACTTAAACAATTGCCAAACCGATTTTAATATTGATTTTGGCTTATGCTTGGGACACGGTCTGCTATTTCAAAAATATTCATCGGCTCCCGTAACCACCATGCTTGTCAAAGACCCCAAAAACAAACATAACATTATGGAAAATTTTGCTTAAAAAAATGAAAAAATACGCTATCCCCGCCATCATCCTGATAGTACTGAGCGCCCTCTTTTTAATCAGGCATTTTCAACGCCCCGCTTATTTTTTAAGCGTCGCGGCAATTATGAAAAACGAAAAACCTTACTTAAAAGAATGGCTGGAATATCACCGCTTGGTCGGCGTAGAACATTTTTATCTTTGTGATAACGATAGCACGGATAACACTAGAGAATATCTTACCCCCTATATCAACAGCGGCTTGATAACCTATATCGAAATGAGCGGAAAAAACAAACAGTTAACCTGTTATGAAAAAGTCGTTTCTGAATATAAAGACCAAACAACCTGGCTTGCCTTTATTGATATTGACGAATATATGGTGCCATTGAAAAAACACACCATGACCGCCTTCTTAAAAGAGTTTGAGGACGTAGCCGAGGTCAGCCTGCATTGGTTAAACTATGGCGATTCGGGCGCCTTCACACGAAATATGGGGCTGATGACAGAGTTTTTCACCTCTCACGGTCGTTTCTTAAACCACACCGTAAAGTCAATTGTTCGCCCCAAGTCGGTGATAGATTTTAAAGCCTTCGGCTCAAATCACTATGTTCGGGTCAATGGCGCCTCGGTTAATGAATACAAGAAGCCGGTGAACTTTATGCTTGATATGCACATCTCCGCTGATAAAGCGCGCATCAATCATTATATCACCAAGTCTTTTGCCGAGTTTCTTTATAAAAAGGGCAGGGGACACCCCGAGGGAACGCCGATAGATTTTTCTTATTATTTTTTCCATAACGAAAATGAGATTAAAGACGATACAACTATGCGCCGGTTTCTTCCCCACTTAAAAAAGCGGATGCAAAAAAGCCCGCTTGCCGATGTTCCTCTGCCTGTTGTGGAAAATCTGCCCGCCGGTTTTTCTGAGTATTATTTTTCACCCGAAGTCGCTTCCGAAGTCTTAGGGCAAAACATCACCGCGCCGCTTAGTTTTTATGAGCTGGAAACATTATATAAAAACCGTCGCCCTCGCTATAATTAAGGAACAAAAATGATAAATCTTGATAACATCACCGTGCAAATAGCAAATAAAATTCTTTTAGAAAACGCCTCTGCACAAATCCCCGACGGTGAAAAACTGGGTATCGTTGGTCATAACGGCTGTGGCAAAACCACTCTGTTTAAGGTCTTGGCAGAAAAACACGAGGTCAGCCAAGGTCAGGTCTTTATCCCGCAAAAGCACTTCAAAGCCTTTGTTGAGCAAGAAATCAAAGCCGAAGACTTGCATAAAACTATCATAAATTATGTGTTGGATAAAGACAAGCGCCTTAAAGCCTTAAAAGAAAAAGAGCAAACCGCCGCCCCCGAGGAGCTGCCCGAAATATTTGAGCAACTGCGCCTCATAGAAGCCGATTCGGCAGAAGCACGAACAGCAGAAATCTTAAAAGGCTTAGGCTTTAATCAAGAGGATTTGACCAAGCCTGTCAAAGATTTTTCCGGCGGTTGGCAAATGCGCTTAAATCTGGCAGGCGCCCTGTTTCAATATTCGGATATTCTGTTTTTAGACGAGCCGACCAATCACTTGGACATAGAAGCGGTGGTATGGTTGGAAAATTATCTCAAAAAATATCGCGGCACAATCCTGCTGATTAGCCATGATAGGGATTTTCTAAATGAAATCTGCCAAAGCATTCTCCATTTTGAGGGGCAAAAATTAGCGCTTTATCGCGGCAATTATGATAGTTTTGCTAGGCAATACGCTCAAAAGATAGAGCTGGCGGAAAAAGCGCAAAAAAAACAAGATGACCGTCGCGCTCATCTTCAATCTTATGTTGATAGGTTTCGCTATAAAGCTTCAAAAGCCCGCCAAGCGCAAAGCCGGATAAAAATGCTTGAAAAAATGCAGGATATTCCCGAAATTGCCCGAGATAAAGCCAGCCGCTTCATCTTCTCAGACCTCAAACCGTTGCCCTCACCGTTAATCACGGTCGAAAATGCCTCAACCGGTTATAACGGGGTGCCGGTGTTAAAAAAACTCAATTTTTGTATCAACCAAGATGACCGTATCGCGCTTTTGGGCAAAAACGGCAACGGTAAATCAACTCTGGTGAAAATGCTCTCCGACCGTCTGCCGCTTTTAGAGGGGACAATGAAAAAGTCCGGAAAACTCAAAATCGGCTATTTTAACCAAAATCAAGCCGAAGAATTGCCCGAAGAACTAACTCCAACCGAATATTTGCAGTCCTTAACCCCTGAAAAGCCAGAAAAAATTATCCGTGCCTATTTAGGCAACTTCGGTTTGGAACAAGAAAAAGCCATAACCAAAATCTCAGCGCTTTCCGGTGGAGAAAAAACGCGTCTGTTATTTGCCAAAATAAACTTAAACGCGCCCGAATTATTAATTTTTGACGAGCCGACCAACCATTTGGATATGACCGGACGCACCGCGCTTGCCGACGCCATAAATGCTTACGCCGGTGCCGTGATTTTAATTTCTCACGATTTTAACCTTCTAAGTCAGGTTGCTGACACCTTGTGGCTGGTGCATAATCATACCTTAACCGCCTTTGACGGAGACTTGGAAGAGTATCGTCGCTTTTTGCTCTCCAAAAGCGCGCCAAATGAGCGCCAAACGCACCCCAAAACAGCGCCAAATGAACGCCAAACACCCCCAAAAAGCAATAAAGATGACCGCATAATTAGGGCAAAACTGCGCGAAATCGAGCGTGATTTGTCTAAATTGGAAGAAAATAAAGCTGAAATTCTGTCTAAATTTGCTACAGCTTCCGGCAAAGATATTGCTTCATTAAACCAAAAGCTCCACGAAATCGAGCAAAAAATCCTTGAAACCGAAGAAAATTGGCTGAGTTTAAGCGAAAATATAAAATAATACTTGACAAAAAACGAGTTTGTGCTAAAATCTCTCCCGATAACGTTATTATTAATTTAAATTATTGTTTTATGGAAATTTTTAAAAAAATGCGCCCCAGCCGCTTGTTCAATTTGTCAGCTTGGACAGCAGCAATAAACGGCGAAAATCTGTTCTGTATTGGAATACTTGGCTGTTGTATTTGGGTGATGACGAGTATGCCTGAAGCCTTTGGAAATCTTTGGGTTGCGCCTGTTTTGCTGGCTGTGATGTTGACACTCAAAAAAGTCATAATGCCTTATGACTTCTTTGAAATAGAGCTTGAACAAGGCAAGGCTAAAGTCTATGTTTATGAACGATTAGACAAAATCTTCATTGAAGTTCTGGGCAAAGAAAACTGGGCTATCAAAGCCGATGATTATGACATCAAAAGCAATAATTCCTTTCTTTATCAAAAGGATAATGACTGGTTTTATTTTGGCAAACTTCACCCCGAGCCACAACTGTTAGGCAAGGCAATAGGCAACAACGTCTACGCTTACAAAGATTTCACAACCGAGAAATACATCACGAGCTTTTTGCAAGATGATGGTTTTCAAAGTATTGATTGTGAACAGTATTTTACCTCTAAAGAGGGGTTATATGTCATCAGCAATGAAAGCCATATAACCGACCCTAAAAGCATTTGTTTGCAAAAAAATGCCAAGCCCCAAAAGCTGTTGCATTGGAGCGAAACGTATGTTCTCTTAAAAAATAAAGAAACATACACCTTGTACTCTGCTATGGAAAACAGCGAACAATGCGCTTTGCCTAAGTTTGCCGTCGTATCCCCCGCGGTGGTGGTTCTAAAGGAAAACAACAAAGTGCTTGTTTTAGCAAGTGAAACGGCAGAACAAGAGCTGCAGGTGCGTATGAGCCTAAAAGACCCGGCTATGGGTTAATGAAAAATCCTCCGCTCGCTTTTGAGCAGGAGGATTTTTTATATAAAAGAACTTGACAAAAAAATGTTTTTCTCATATATTGCCCTCACTAAAAAAATTATTTTATCAATTAAAAAATATTTATTATGAAAACAAAAAATTTATGGAGATTACAGGAATTAGCTCGCCTCTCGGCTTACCAAAAACTTTTTTTGAGCGTTGAAGACATTTATGTCTGGATAATAATCGCTTTATGTGTCTTGGGAATGTGTTTTGCTCATAGTAGTTATATGGCATTTTTTAAGCTTTTTTGCTTTATAATAGGCATAATGCTTATTCGGGAATTTGTCGTTCTCTGTCATGCTAAAGACAGCTTCGAGCTCCAAAAAGGAGGTGTTTGCTATCAAACCTATGTTCACAAGAGAAAAGGCGGTTTTCTCTTAGAGCTGGTAGACAAGCAAACTAAGAAAACAACCGTGATGACTGTAAGAGCGTATGAAGCAAAGCTTCTCTCCTCTCAAAAAGGCTTGATGTATTGTCTAAAAGGGCAAAATGAGTGGTTTTTAACTGACCCGAAGAGTGATGAGCCGGTTAAATTAGGCGTAAGGCTTAAACAAACACTCTTTTCGCCCTCAAAAAACTTGCTCGCCGTGTTAGATAACGGTTCGGTAAAATACATAGAGGCGGATGAGGTCTATTTTAAGGTAACAACCTGCTTTCTTGAACACCTGACAGAATATGATGATTATTTTGTGGTGGAAAATAAAGACAAGTTCAATGTTTACGGCATCTTAAACCAAGAGGCAAAAGAAAAGCCGGTATCCTGCGTTTTAGTTCAGGCGAAGGCCTTGGCTGCCCGTAATAACGAAAAAGCAATAGCTTTATACGGCAATAACAGCGGTGAGTATGAGCTTATAGGTTGGCGCCAAGCTCTATCTCCTTTAGACGATAAAGAAATCTCTATGCTTTAAGCATAGAGATTTTTTTAATAAGGCAGAAAAAAATCTCAGCTTTGGAAATTGTCCCAAAAATTGAACTATTCACTTGAGCCGAGAATTTTTATAAGGCTAGTTTTTCAAGCTGTCAATTTTATTTTGAAAGTCTTGCAAACTTCTGCCGTAAAAAGCTTCACCGTTAATCAAAATCATCGGGACGCCGTTAATGCCGAGCATTTGCGACAAACCGTCAATATCTTGCGACCCGCGGCGGATTTTCTTATCGTTCATTAATTTTTTGATTTCTTCAACATCAAGCCCTTCGTCAACCAAAATTTGGTTAATCGTTTCTTCGTTCAACTGCGGCAAAGTCATCAAGCCTTCATAAACTTCCACAAATTTGCCTTTTTCGGCCGCAGCCATTGCCGCTGTTGCCGCATAGTTGGAATGTTCGCTGATGAAATAAAGCGGGTTAAACACAAATTTAACATCAGGATTGTTTTTAATCAATTGCGCAACAATCGGTGCTAAAGCTTTGCAATGCCCGCAGGCAAAGTCAAAAAATTCAGCTACAACCACTTTCGCCTCAGTCGGACCAACAAAGGGTGCCGCTTCGCTCTTGGTGATTTTGTCCCAGTTATCAATAAAAATCTGGTTTTCAGAAACTTTTTCTTCAACTGCTTTTTCTTTAAGCTCATTGGCTTTTTGCGCTATCATCTCAATTCTGTTGTTCACAGCCTCATCTGTCAGAGCCTGAATTTTTTTATTAAGCTCATCGTCGGCAGGTGTCACAAAGTTTTTAATCGTTTCGCCAAAATTATCGCTTTTTGCAATTTGTTCTAAGATTTCTTTAGGGTGGCTTTCAATATATTTGGCAATGGCTGTGTTAAGTTTAGCTTGCTCTTTTGCCTGTTTTTGCGGGCAATTATTATCCAGATAAATCACGGCTCCCGCACCGATAGAGCCTAATAGGATAACCGCCAACATTTTAAGTAAAGTTTTCATCAATTTAATTCTCCCATAGTTTTTTTTGAACAACATCAGTTTAACTGCTTCTGTAATTTTTGCAATAGCTTTTTAAAACAAGCCTAAAAAAAGGAGCCCCGAAAGGCTCCTTAAAACCAGTCAAACAAAACTATTTAGCATTGTCGATAGCGTTTTGAATAGGACCTTGTTCAATAGCTTGTAAAGGTTCGCCATTGATAATCAAAGTCGGAACGCCACGGATGCTGACTTTTTGAGAAAGAGTTGTAATATCATCCAAAGCTTCTTTTACTTCTTTGCTTTCCATGATTTCTTTTGTCTTGGCAACATCCAAACCGGCAGACTTGATAACTTCGTCGATAACAGCCGGAGTAATCTGACCGTTATGAGTGAGCAAAGCTTCATAAACTTCCAAGAATTTGCCTTGCTTGTAAGCGGCCATAGCAGCCTTAGCAGTCGGCAAAGAGCCAAGGAAAGTAACCGGCTTGAAGACAAATTTAACATCCGGATTAGCTTTGATAACTTTCATCATTTCCGGAGCTAAACGTTTGCAGTAACCGCAGTTGAAATCAAAAAATTCAACAATCGTTACTTTAGCGTTTTTCGGTCCGACGAAAGGAGAGTTATCAGCATTGTTGAGTTCTTTGATGTTTGCTTTGTAGCTTTCGGCAATACGTTTTTGAGCTTCAATTTGTTCTTGCTGTTCAGCTAAAACCAAAGCTTCACGCACCTTAAGCGGATTGTTCATCAAATAGTCTTCAATAGCCTGATTCATATTCTGGCTACCGGCAGTCGCAGAACCTTTGCCGGCAACAACAGAAGCAAGCGCAACCGAAACGACAACGCTCGCGATAACCGAAATCAATACAGTGATAATATTGTCTTTGTGCATAATTCTCATCCTATAAAATTAATGTTATATAACCCCTAAAAATTACCGTATAAAAAAATAATTGCAAGCCTAAAATAAAAATATGTTGACAAAGTGTATAAATTTTAAAATCATAGAAATAGAAACAGAAAAATTCAGATATATTTCAGTTAAGAGGGATAAACATAAATGTTTAACGTCAAAATTTCATTATTTGCCCGCACCAGAGAACTCGAGCATATTATAGACCGCCTGCATGATAAAATTATTGAAATGACAATGGTTTTTAAAGAAGCCGTTGATATTTACTTAAAAGAGCGCCGGAGCGAAAATTATCGCCAGACCAGTAAAAAAATCAAACAAATCGAACACGATTCGGATAAACTCCGCCGTGAGATAGAAAGCCGCCTTTATGAGCAAAACCTTATTCCCGATATGCGCGGTAATATCCTGCAATTAGTAGAAAATCTTGACAGGGTTATCAATCTTTTTGATGAGGTGGCGCATAAGTTTTATATCGAACAGCCGGATATTCCCGAATGTTATTATGAACAGCTCCAGACACTTGTCCAGCAGGTTTCTGATTGTGCGGAAAATATGGCAATTTCCTCGCGTGCCTTTTTTAGGGATTTGGTCACCTTGCGCGATTACTCCAAAAAAGTATATCTGCTTGAACACCAAAGCGATAAAACTTCTGCCAAATTAAGAAAAGCGGTGTTCGATTCTGAGCTCGAGCTTGCCCGTAAAATACAAATAAACACTTTTGTTGAAGAAGTTGCCGATATTGCTGACTTAGCAGAAGATTGTATTGACGCTTTATTGATTTTTGCTATTAAACGGGAAATTTAGCTGATGTTTACATATCTCTTTTTTCTTTCCAGTGGTTTATTTCTAGGCTGGTCGTTAGGTGCAAATGACGCCTCAAACATTTTCGGCACGGCCGTCGGGACAAAAATGCTCCGTTTCGGTTTTGCAGCATTGATTGCTAGCGTGTTTATCGTCTTAGGCTCGGTCATAAGCGGGCAAAACACTGCGGATACCTTAAATACCTTAGGTGGAATTGATACGCTTCCGGCGGCGTTTTCCGTGTCGTTATCCTCAGCGCTTGCCGTGGTTTTGATGTTAAAATCTGGTATCAGCGTTTCCATCTCGCAGGCTATTGTCGGCGGTATTGTCGGCTGGAACGTTTACACCAGCAATAAAACCGATACTGAAACGCTTGCTAATATATGTGCCTCATGGGTCTTCTGCCCGATAATCTCCGGCTTGATTGCTGTCGGTTTGTATCTTATTGTCAAAAAAATTATGCACCACAGCAAAATTCATATTTTATGGCAAGACTGGATAATTCGTTTGGGGATGATTTTAACCACGGCTCTGGGTGGGTATGCCTTGGGTGCAAATAATATGGCTAACGTTGTCGGCGTCTTTGTTGATTCTTGTATCTTTACGCCGTTTAAACTCGGGCGTTTTTATACCCTAAGCGGGGTGCAGGTCTTGTTTTTATTAGGTTCGTTGGCCGCTTGCGTGGGCGTGTTTACATATTCCAAAAAAGCCATTAAAAACGTTGGTAAAAATGTTCTCTCATTTTCGCCTGTCGTCGCGTGGATTGTGATTTTGTCGCAGTCTTTAGTGTTAATTCTGTTTTCATCGCAAAAATTAGAGAACTTTCTCATCTCGCTTGATTTGCCGCCATTGCCGGCTGTTCCGGTTTCAAGCACACAGGCGGTGATTGGCGCCATTGTCGGTATCGGACTTGCCAAAGGCGGGAAAGGCATTAAATGGAGCTTGGTGTTAAAATTAATGTCCGGCTGGGTCGCTTCTCCGCTGATAGCATTTGTTTTAAGCTATGTCACGTTATCATTTATGGAAAACGTGTTCCGCCAACCGGTCGTTTTGCCTTAATATTCTATTCTCGTGTTGAACCGTGAAGAGAGGGGGCAACATTGCTCTCTCTCTTTGCGGTACGTTCATCAGAGACAGGCTTAAAGCTGACGGCATAAACCTTGCTGCCGTCGCTCATCTCGTGGTCAACGCCGTGCGTTTCGTATGTCACAAGACCGCGTTTGGCCATAACATCCAAATAGCGATAAGTTGTTTTATCTCTTAATTCAGCGTGCCACTCGCCGCCGAGTTCTTTAACCCGACGCATGGTTTCAGCAAACAATTTACCTGATGAGGCGTTTTTATCTTTGCGATATTCCGGCAAAACCGCCATATCATAAATATGCTTTTTATCCTTGTCATATAAACAATAGCCGACAACGCCCTTATATTCGTCGACAAGCACCAAGCCGGATGGTCTGTCCGGCATCATCAAAGCCTGGTCGCCCTCTGGGAAACATTGCTCGGAAACTTTGTCCATCTCCTCTTCGTCCAAAAAGCAAATATCGCGGATAAAGCGCTTGCTTTCCGCCGTCTTGTCAAGCTCTGCGGCGTGTTTGTTTTCACAAAGTAAAACCTGCTGTCCTTTCGCGTCGCTGTATTTATCGCCATAAGCTTGAGGCAACGGAATGCTCTCTGTTGGGGCATATTTGGAAATATCCGCATCTTGATACCCCACGCCAATCGTTATTTTGCGGCAATTGGCTTCAGTTGTCAGATATTTGCCGACCATATCATAAATTTTGTTCACCACCGGGTTTTTCTCATAATCGCCGATAGCTTCAATGTTATCAAAACAAACGTCGCGATATTTCCCCTCGCTGTTTTCCCAAACCCAACTGCCGGAAATAATCCGTCCGTCTTTGTTTTCAATCACAAAAAGTTGGGAGTACGGGTCTTTGATGGTTGAGATGGCGCAAGTTTTGCCCACCCCGTTAAAATGTTGGCAACAGTCCGTGTAGCCGCAAAAAATCCGGTGCGGACATCATCTCTGGGCAAAAAACGCCCTGTATAAGCACCAAACTTAAATTCTTTGCTGCTGTCAAACGGCTCCGGCACACTCAGCCCCGCTTTGTAAACGCTTTCAAGGTTTTTGTATTGCTCTTTGCCGACACCCCATTTTGCCGCTTCGGCGGCAAAGTTCTCATATTCTTGCTCCGCATATTTTTTGCTGCGGCAAATCGCCAAAATGTCTTTATATTTGAGCTTTTCTTCTTCAGGCTTTAAGCTGTTCCAGTTCTTAGAGATAATTTCCATCTCAGCCAGCGGGCGAGCAACGGTTTTTCCTTCCGCGTTCATATAAACCAAATTCCGTTGCACAAAAGAGGCAAAACTATCTTTTTTGTTTGCATGTAATTTTTCCGGCAACCAATAAACCGCATCGTGGATGGATAAATGTTTTTCCGCCATCTTGATATAAGACGGAAAATAACACCCGAAAATCTCCGCGGCCTTAAAACTTGCCGGCACAAGCCAGTCTTTGTTGTTTTTGTATAATTCATTATCATCCGGCGCAAGACGGTATGACATACTCTCTTCTTTAGAAACGCCGTTTTCTTTGCCAAGCTCGTTCATTAAAACGTTTAGACATCTTTGTTGAGCAGAAAAGCGCATTTGTGAGATTTTCGGCGTATCATAATTATATTCTTCTTTCTCTAACGCATATTGTATCTCATCTGCAGTTGAAAAACGAAGCGCATACGCTGCTTTCAGCATATTTGTTTTTTCTTGCCGCTCGGGGTCATTTTCACTAACCGAACTTAACAACTCATCGAGCTTTGCTTTTTTGGAATACGCTGACAAAATTTTCAGAGCTTCACAACAGTCCCAATTCTTACTATTAAGAACAAGACAAGTTATTTCCTTGCTTAGTTCCGGTTGTTTGCTAACGATAAAGCCAAGTATATCGTGCGCTTTTCTAAGAGAAGTCAGGTCATTATCTTCATTCTGCAACCCAACATTGAGTGTATTCAAAATTTCTTTAGTCAGTTGCGGTTGACTTTTAACGATAGAGCCAAGTATATCGTATGCCTGGATAAGAGATTGCTTGTGATTATTTTCATTCTGTAACCCAATATTGAGTGTATTCAAAATCTCTTTAGCCAGTTGCGGTTGACTTTTAACGATAGAGCCAAGCGTCTTGTATGCTGGGATAAGAGATTCCTGGTAATTATTTTCATTCTGTAACCCAACATTGAGTGTATTCAAAACCTCATTAGCCAGTTGCGGTTGAGCTTTAACGATAGAGGCAAGTGTATCGTACGCTTTTCTAAGAGAAGTCAGGTTATTATCTTCATTCTGCAACCCAACATCAAATGTATCAAAGACCTCTTTGACCAGTTGCGGTTGCTTATCAACGATAGAGGCAAGTGTAAAGTATGCGCTGCTAAGAGAATTAGAAGAATAATCATTTTCCAACGCCTGCTTAAATGATTTAAACGCACTTGGCGCTGCTTTCGGATTTTTTATAATCAAGTTGCCTAAAGCCTCATAATCTGCCATAATAAACTCCTATCGTTGTTCTTGATGTAAAGCGCAATTATATATCTTTTATACCATAATAACGGCAAATAATCAATATATTCTTAAGAAACCTTTGTAATTTGGAAACGAGGGAGCGCGTTTAACGGAAGTTAAACAAAGCGAAGATTCGAACCACTATGTTTAAACTGTTAATTGCATTTAACAAAAATATGAAATATTAAAAATTGTAAATTATGTTTTACAAAAATCTTGACTCTCGAAATTTTGTTAATTATAATTAACGCAAAAGGGAGGCAAGAAATGGTAACAGAAACATTGATAAACAGACCGGAATATATACGTCAACTAAAAGCTTGGCAAGGTCAAAACGATTTAATTAAAATAGTGACAGGAGTTAGACGCTGCGGAAAGTCGAAGTTGTTTGAGCTGTTTCAAATGCAGTTACAATCTGATAAAACTGCTGATGATAAGCAAATTGTGAGCATCAATCTTGAAGACCTTATACAAACCAGAAATATAGGATTAACCGAAGATAACGAGCATTTTCTGGTGGGTTATGAAAAGCTGCTTGATTATATTCTTGCACGGCTAACCCCTGAAAAAATGAACTTTGTATTTATCGATGAAATTCAGTTATTGAGAAATTGGCAGAAGGTAGCCAATGCGTTACGTTTGCAGAAAAATGTTGATGTTTATCTGACCGGTTCCAATGCGTATATGTTCTCTTCAGACTTAGCTAATTCCTTGGGTGGTCGTTATGTTGAAATCAAAATGCAGCCATTGTCGTTTAAGGAATATTACAGAGGATTTCCGTATCTGGCACAAGATACAAAAGAAGATTTAATGCAACTACGTGATTTGCAAAATACTTATTCCCATTACATTCGTGAAAGCGGGTTTCCGCAGACTTTAAAAATGTTATCCGACAAACAACATATCAGCGACTACTTGCGTGATACAGTTTATTTGAATACAGTCCAAAAGGATATTGTCAAACGTTTTAATATAGCCGATACCAACAAGCTTGATGCTGTGGTTAAATATATGTTTGATAATATTGGCAATGAAACGTCTGTCCGCAGTATCGAACGCGGTTTGAGCGCTGGTGGTCATAAAATATCCGTACCGACAATAGATAGGATTATTGAAGGTCTTATTGATAGTTTCTTGATGTATAAATGCGACCGCTATGACATTAAGGGCAAGCAATATCTTGACAGCAACTCGAAGTATTATGTTGCTGATATTGGGCTTCGTACGGCTATGCTTGGCATTAAAGATATGGACGCGGGGCATATTCTTGAAAACGTGGTGTATCTTGAGTTGATACGTCGAGGTTATGAAGTTTCGGTTGGTAAAATTCATAAAGGCGGCAAACTGGTTGAAGTCGATTTTGTCGCTAAAAAAAGCGGCGGCATTGTGGAATATTACCAAGTTGCGCTGAATGTATTGGGTACAGAACTTTTGGAACGTGAACTTGCCCCGCTTGAAGCCATCGACGACAATTATCCGAAGTTTTTACTCACGATGGACTACGGCTCTGGTGAAAACAATGGTATACAACGCTTGAATGTACTTAATTGGTTACTCGGACAACAATAAGAGTTGATAAACAAGCCGTGAAGAAGCATTTTGACTAAACATCATCATAAAGCTACCTAAAAGCCATTCTTTAAGAGTAGAAAAACAACAAATTCCTCTCCTGAAACGTTTAAAACACAAGTTAAACGAAGCGTTGATTCAAACCACGGTTCGAAACCACCCGATAATCAATACAAAAAAGCTCGTTTGTATAAGGGCAATGCTTGACATTTTAAATCTGATTTTATATAAAATTTATGCCGGTGTTACAGCACCGGCAAATACTCAAACCGAAAGGGGTAAAACCAAATCTTTTACTCATTTCTTGGGTTGAGGATAGCATATTATATTTTGTTTGTCAAGATATATATGCAAGGTTTTTCCCCTTTCAATATTATTGAAAGGTATAATAATGATAATAAAACTTATTATTGTTATTCGGAAATTCCGAATTTTCTTATCTATCAAACGATAGAAAGAGGGCAAGGGAATCTTATCCCTTGCCTTTTGTTATGCCTGATAAGCGCGTTTAACAGAAGTTAAACGAAGCGTTGATTCGAACCACGGTTCGAAACCACCCGATAAAACACTAAATTCAAGATATAAAAAAAGGCGCCACAAGGCACCTTACAAAGTTGGTCGGAACGGGCTGAGGGATAAAAAACAATTTGGGGAATTGTTTTTTGCCCGAAGGTGAAAGATTTGTTATGTTTTAGAAAAAGGATGAATCCGTTTTCTGAAACATTAGAAATCCGAAACGAGGGAGCAAGTTTAACGGAAGTTAAACGAAGCGAAGATTCGAACCACGGTTCGAAACCACCCGATAAAATACTAAATTCAAGATATAAAAAAAAGGCGCCACAAGGCACCTTACAAAGTTGGTCGGAACGGGTGGATTGCCTCCGCTTTGCTTCGGCGCACAGGCGCTCATCGGCTTGCAGCCGACCGGCGTTCTCCCGCCCGCCTTGAGCTGGTAGTCGAACCACTTTTTCGTGGTTCAAATCCCCTCTGCTCACAATGCAAACACATAAAAAGCCACTCTCAAGGAGTGGCTTTTTATGTGTTGGTCGGAACGGGTGGATTCGAACCACTGACCTCTGCGACCCGAACGCAGCGTTCTACCAGGCTGAACTACGTTCCGCTGTTCAACGAAGATATTACTACACCAAAAAAATTAGATTACAAGCTTTTTTTTCATATTTTAATAAAAAAATTGACACCCCGCCAAGAGTGTGCTAAATCCGCTCTGAAGTTAAACAAAAAAAAGGAGAGAAAAATGCTTTGCATCGGGTGTCATCTTTCAAGTTCTGCCGGTTTTAAGGCGATGGGGGAAACGGCGTTAAAGATAAACGCTAACACATTTCAGTTCTTTTTGCGTAATCCGCGCGGCGGGGCGGCGAAAGATATTGATAAAGAAGATGTCAAAGCCTTTTTAAGCTTAGCTAAAAAACATTGTTTCGGCAAAATTTTAGCCCACGCGCCATATACCTTGAATCCCTGCTCAAAAGATTTGAAAACCAGAGAATTCGCGCGTGAAGTTTTTGCCGATGACTTAAAACGGATGGAAAACTTGCCAAATAATCTGTATAACTTCCACCCCGGCTCGCACGTCGGGCAGGGCGTCGCCGTGGCCATTCCGCAAATTGTGGAAATTTTAGATGACGTGATGGGAGAAGCCAAACACACTACCGTTTTGTTAGAAACAATGTCCGGTAAAGGCAGTGAGGTCGGCTCCACGTTTGAGGAACTGGCGGAAATTATCTCTAAAGCCAAAATCAACTCTCCCGAGCGCTTAGGCGTTTGTTTGGACACCTGTCATGTCTTTTCCGCAGGGTATGACATTATCAACCGCTTGGATGATGTGTTGGCTGATTTTGACCGTATCATCGGCTTAAACCGTTTGCACGCAATTCACCTAAACGACAGTATGACTGAGTTTAACTCACATAAAGACCGTCATGAAAAACTGGGCAAAGGAAGCCTGGGGCAAGAGGGGCTGATTCGTTTTATCAATCATCCGGCGATAAGAAATCTGCCGATAAATCTGGAAACGCCTAACGAGATTGAAGGCTATGCCGAAGAAATCGCCACACTTCGCGCCAATTATCAAAATTTTTAAGCAAATAAAAACTCGGTAACAAGCCCGAAAAAGACACCCAAGCCATAGAGGAGGGCGCTGATACGCAGATTTTCCTTGACGTTGGCGTTAACACGGTAAAGCACTAAAAGCCCCAAACCGGCGTTAGCGAGCGTTCCTGCCATCAAAGTTCCGAAAGAAATAGCATTTTCAATATAAAGCTGGCTGATAAGAACTGAGGGATAGCAACTCGGAATAAGCCCGATTCCAGCCGCGACAAATTTGCTCAAAACCGGCGCGCCGGTCAACATCTCTTGTAAAATCTCTTTACCGCCGAACATAAACGCCGTGTTCATTATAAGCGCAAACAAAAAGATAAACAAACTAATCTTTTCCGTATGTTTGAAAGCCGAGCGCCAAATATTTTCTTTATCATCGCATTTGCATTTTTCACGCCTGCAAAAAGCTTCAATGTCAGGTTCTTTTTTGTGCGCAATAAATTTTTGCGGTAAAAACAAATCAATCATAAAACCCGCCGTTGCCCCGAAAAGGACTTTAATCCCCAAAACTTTGGTAATTATCGCCGCACCAACGCCGCCCGAGAGCAAAACCGGCACCATTTCATCTGATGTTGCTAAAAAAACAGCCATTAGCGTTCCCAGCGTAATCAGTCCGGTAGCATAGAGGTTAGAAGCTGCCGCTGAAAAACCGCATTGCGGAATAAGCCCCGTAACCGCCCCGACTGCCGGTCCAAACTGCTTAGCTTTGCGAATATAGACCATACTCCGCCGTGACATCCTATGCTCAAGATATTCCATGAGCAAATACGTCGGATACAGATAAAAAAACAGCGATAGCGTTTCATAAAGCGAATCAACTAAAATATCAAAGCCAGCGTTTAACATATTAAAAGCCTTAAAAAAATTACAATTATCCCAAATCTAGTCAATCTTCTTCTTTTTTGCAACAAAAAAAGCAGGCAAAAGCCTGCTAATTTCATTTTGTCACAACGTATACGTCTTGACCGAGGTCTGCCAACATCAGAATCTTAGCCTGCTCTTTTGTGTAAGGAGGAAAGACATCAGAATCGCAAAAAACAAGAACCTCACCGTTTTCAAGCAAAGCATAGGCAACAGAAACTGAAGCTGGAGCCTCTCCATACGGTACTGTCATGGCGCCTTGAGTATGCAATGTCTTAATCACTTTGTGTTTTGGAACATTCTGGTTTGGAGAACACTGAGAGACCAAAACGCCTTTGTGTTTGGAAACTTTGTAAGAAAATACCTCTTTCATAATTTTAAATTTAAAAAAGTTAGACATAAAAATAAACTTGTAAAAACTTTATAGCTCAATATTTTTCTTTTGTCAAGATTTTTTTTGTCTCAAGACAAAATAAAACCCCCGTTTTTGTAACGGGGGTAATGTTAGCGAGTCTCAACGTATACGTCTTGACCGAGGTCTGCCAACATCAGAATCTTAGCTTCCTCTTTTGTATAAGGAGGTATAACACCAGGAGAAAAAACAAGAACCTCTCCATCGTCAAGCAAAACATAGGCAACAGAAGCCGTCGCATACCTATACGAGCTAATGGCTAACATTGTTTTTATCACTTTTCGCTTTGTCCCTTGTTTTACGACACCATCATCAGATGATGAGGACACACTCACTAAAGTGCCATTGCTTTCTTGAACAGTTTGCGCACTCGCCAAAGTACAGCTACTTTCTTGAACTGCCTGATAAGAGGGCTTTGTCGACTCAGGACTATTTCTACATGAACTAAGCAAAGCACTTGTCAGTAAAAATAAAAAAAATACCTTTTTCATAATTTTGATAAAATTTAAAAATTAGACATAAAAATAAACTTGTAGAAGCTTTATAGCCTGATATTTTATTTTTGTCAAGAGTTTTTTTAGTCTAATTACAAAAGACAAAAAAGCCCTCAAAAAGAGGGCTTCGGTCTTAAGAAAACTTAAATTAAATGTTAAGCGCTTTTCTTTTCATCAAAGTTATAAAGCTCTTCAACTGAAACTTTCTTTTCGCTAATCGTTGCTTTAGAAAGAACGTAGTCAATAACCTTTTCTTCATAAACCTGAGTACGCAAACGCTCAATCGCTTCTTTGTTCTTCAAATAGAAGTCAAAAATAGCTTTTGCCTGCATCGGATAATGCTGAGCTTCCGCCATAATGGCTTTGTTAACATCTTCCTGATTAACCGTAACTTTAGCTTGGTTGCCGACTTCTGCAAGCAACAAACCGAGTTTAACACGGCGAACAGCAATGTCTTTATATTCTTTGAGCAAATCTTCTTCTTTTTTGCTTTTTTCATCTTCATCAAGCTGATTGTTCTTCTTCGCATTTTCATATTGCTTAACGATAGACTCATATTCCATATCAACCAATTTAGCCGGAACATCAAAGCTGTAAGCCTTGTCCAAAGCGTCCAAAAGAACCCGTTTTAACTTCATCTTAGAAGCGCCTTCATAATCTTGGGCAATTCTGCTCTTAATGGTTTCTTTGAGCTTATCAAGGTTTTCTTCACCCATTGATTTGGCAAAATCATCATTAATTTCAGCTTTTTTAACCGTGCGGATTTCTTTAATCGTGGTGACAAACAAAGCTTCTTTGCCTGCCAAATCTTTGGCGTGGTAATTTTCCGGGAAAGTTGCCTTCACATTAACAACTTCACCTGCTTTTTTGCCGATAAGTTGGTCTTCATATCCCGGAATGAAAGAGTTTGAACCAATCTCTAACGGATAAGCTTCGCCTTTGCCACCGGCAAATTCAACCCCGTCAATCGAGCCGACAAAATCAATAACCGCAATATCGCCTTTAACGGTGGCTCTGTCTTCTTCAACCTTAACCGAGTCGCGGCGGCTGTTTGCCATATATTCCAAAGCCTTATTAACTTCTTCTTCGGCAACATCAGCGACAACTTTTTCAACTTTAACTTGAGAAAAATCTTTTAATTTGATTTCCGGCATAACATCCATTGAAACCTTAAATTCAATGTCTTTGCCGTCTTCAAATTTCTTCAAATCAACATCAGGGGTGAAAACCGGACGCAGATTTTTCTCTTTCAAAACTTCATTAACACCGTCGCGCAACATATCATCAAGGGTTTCGCTCATGGCATTGCCGTAATATTTTTGTTTAACCATAGCAAAAGGAACCTTGCCGGCGCGGAAACCCGCCATGCTGACAGTTTTGGCTATTTCTTTTAATTTCTTTTCAACAGCTGCGCTAAAATCGGAAGCGCTGATTGTAACATCATATTCGCGGCTTAAGCCTTCGGATTTTACTTCTTTAATATTCATTTTACTACTCTCAAAAAAGCCATCTTAAAAAAAGATGGTGCGGACAAAGAGACTTGAACTCTTACAGCTTGCGCCACTAGATCCTAAGTCTAGCGTGTCTACCAATTCCACCATGTCCGCGGATTACACTATCAAAGTTTGCCTAAGTATATATAACAATTTTATATAATCAAGCAAAAAATCAATTTTGATAAATTTTGTTAATTTTGCAACAAATACCCCTTGTCAAAGGAAAAACCACGCAATAGCTCGGCAATTTTCATCGCCTGCTTGCCCTCTCTCTGGAGCTTTAAGATTTCAAGCGCGCCGTCATTTGTGGCAATAATCAGCTTTTGCGTTCCTTCAAGAATTTCACCGGCTCTGCCCGATAGCGCAGCTTTTTGCGCCTTAAACACCTTAAAGCGCTCTCCTTTATAGATAAAATACAGCGCAGGGTAGGGGCAAAACGCGCGAATTTTTAATAAAAGCTGTTCTGTTGGCATCTGAAAATCAAGCAAACATTCTGCCTTGTCCAGCTTTTCGGCGTAGGTGACAAGGCTTTCATCTTGTTTTATAGGCTGAATTTCTTTAAAACGCTTCAAAGTATCAGCAAGGAGCTCCGCACCGATTGTGGCCAGCGCGTCATGCAACTCTCCGCCCGTCATCTCCGGCGTAATGGTAACGGCTTGTTGGCTTAAAACATCGCCGGCATCAAGCGCTAAAGCCATTTTCATAATAGAAATACCGCTTTGTTTATCGCCCGATTCTATTGCCCGCTGAATAGGCGCCGCCCCGCGCCATCTTGGCAAAAGCGAAGCATGAACGTTAACACACCCTAAAGGAAACATATCAAGCACCGCCTGCGGTAACAAAAGCCCGTACGCCGCCACAACCGCCATATCTGCTCCAAACGCCCGCAAAGTTTCTTGCTCTTCAACCGGTTTTAAGCTTTTAGGGGTAAAAACCTTAATCCCGTGTTCTTCTGCCAAAAGGTGAGCCGGCGTTTTATTAACCTTTTTACCACGCCCGCTCTGCTTTGGCGCGCGAGTATAGACAGCCAAAACCTCATGCTCGGCTATAAGCTTTTCTAAAACCGGCACCGCAAAGTCCGGTGTTCCCATAAAAATAAGTTTCATTATTCGGCAAACCCCGCACGCTTATAATCAACCTCAATTTTATAATCTTTGGCGTAGCCATCAAGCACCGCCGCGCTCATATCATTGAAGAGGGAGGCTTTAACTCTGTTCTTAACGTCAGCTAAAGCCGCTTCATCAAGCTCATTTTGATAGTTTACCATTTCTAATGGGGTGGCGATAACAAAGACATTACCCGGCTGTTCAAAAACTTTAACCGTCCCGTCTTCAGCCACAAACAGCTCATTAATCTCATATCCGGTCAAACCGGCAAATGTTTCATTGCGGTTAATCGGCTCTGAACGGAAAACTTCAATGTTTCTGGCTTTTGCGGCAACAGCGAGCTCACTGCCGTCCTCTGTGTCAGCAATAATATTGTCAGCCGTTTCTTTAGCCAGAGCATTTTTCTCTTCAACCGTCCATAAAGCGATAATTTCATCTTTAATATCATTAACCTCGGGCAGGTGCTCGTCTGCAATTTTTGTAACTTCGGCAACAATAATCCCGTCATCAAATTCTTCGGCTGACGTTGTTTCATTAAGTCCGTAAGAAAAAACAAGCTCGTTAAAATCAAGGGTCGAAACCGCATTTTTAACCGCTTCCGGCGCGTCTGCAACTGTTTTTTCTTCGCTGATATTCTTAACTTCAAAAAGCTCAAAGCCAAGGGCTTTGGCAACTTCATTAAGCGGTTTGCCGCCGTTAATCTCATCATCAATGTTGCCTCTGAGCTCTCTTGTCGCGTCATAAAGGTTTTCATTAGCCAAAGTTTCAACAATCTGCGGCTTAACTTCTTCAAAAACAGCGTCTTTAGCCGGTGTAACCTGTTTAATGCGGATAACCTGCCAGCTGTCGGCAACTTCCAAAAGCTTGGTTTCTTGCGCCTGCATATCAAAAGCGGCTGTTGCTAATTCGTCAGCCAATTCATCAAAGGCAACCAAGCCTAAAGTCGGCTCAGCCGCGTTTTCTGCCTTAAATTCTTTAGCAACTTTATAAAAGTCTTGTCCGCTCATAACGGCTTGATAAGCTTTGTCAGCCGATTCTTTATCCGTAAACACCATCTGCAAAACTTCGCGTTTTTCCGGCACGTCAAACTCTTTTTTATGCTCGTTAAAATAATCTTGCACCATCTCATCGGTTGCGGCAAATCTGTTTAAAATCACCTCGTTGGGGATAAACAAAACAACTGCGTCCCTCATCTCGGGCACCGTAAAGCGCTCGCCGAAATCAGCATAATACTGTTTAATCTCATCATCGCTGATTTTCCGCTCAACTTTAATGTCTTGCGGGGAAACAACCGCATATTTAAAGGACTTACGCTGATTGTCCATCTTGTGAACCGCTTGGCTTAAAACGCTCGGAACATCAAAATCTTTAACCAAATCGCTAACCAAAAGCTTTTGTCCCATCATTCTCTTAACCATGGCAACATACTCGGCTTCACTAACCCCGGCGGCGGCAAGATAACGCTTAAACAAATCAGCGTTAAACTGTCCGTTTACCGGATTAGCAAACTCTCTTTGTGAAAAAATAGCTTGTTGAATAAAGGCTTTCGGGAAATGAATACCGTATTTGTTCATTGTCAAATCTAAAACATTTTCGTTGATAATTTGTTTTAACACGCCCTCAATCAAGGAATTGCGCATTTCTTCACTAATCTCAAAATCATCGCCGGTCAAGTTTTTAACTGCGTTTGTTTCTTTTTGCAAACGGTATGAAAACTCGCTTTGCGTTGTCTTTTTATTACCGACTTTAACCACACTTTGGTTTTGGCTTGCATTATGAATATACCCCGTTACGCCAAATAGCGATACAAAGCTGACGGCAACCGCCGCCGAAATAATCTTAAAAAACCAACTTTCTTTTGCTTTAGCTAACTTACTTATCATTTTTTATCATCCCAAAAAAATAACCTGATTGCCGCCATTATAAAAGCCAAAAAATTTTATGCAATTGCAATTATCAAAATGTTCAACGTTTTTTTGCCATATAATTAAGGAGAGCCGTCAAAACATTTTTTTGTAAACAACTTTATTTTTGGCTGGAAAATAAAAATGCCTGTGCTAAAACATAACAAGTTATAATTTTTATTTAAGGATGCAAAAATGGTTAGAAAAACTTTGATTGCCGGCAACTGGAAGATGAACGGCCTGCAAGAAGACGGTATCGCTTTAGCTAAAGGCGTTGCCATAGAAGCAAAAAAAGCGGCTCGCAAAGATTGTGAGTTTTTGGTATGTCCGCCGTTTACGCTCTTAACCTCGGTCAAAAAAGCCCTTAAAGGCTCAAAGGTTATGCTTGGTGCGCAAGATTGCCATTATGCCGCTTCCGGCGCTCACACCGGCGATGTCAGCCCGGTTATGTTAAAAGACCTCGGCTGTCAATATGTTATTGTCGGTCACTCGGAGCGTCGCACCAACCATTTTGAATCAAACGAATTGGTTGCAAAAAAAGCCTCTGCCGCTATTGAAGCCGGCTTAAAAGTAATTATCTGCATCGGTGAAACCGAAGCAGAACGCGATGCCGGCAAAACGATTGACGTTTGTACCGCTCAGATTATGGGCTCCGTGCCTGAAAACGCAACCGCAGCAAATACGGTTATCGCATACGAGCCGGTTTGGGCTATCGGCACCGGCAGAACACCGACCGCAAACGAGGTTGAGGATGTTCACGCCGCTATTCGTAAAGTGATTTCTAAAAAATTAGGTCGTGCCAACGCTAACAAAATGCGTATTTTGTATGGTGGCAGCATGAAACCGTCTAATGCAAAAGAGCTGTTGGCATTGCCTGATGTTGACGGCGGTTTAATCGGCGGCGCCAGCCTCAAAGTTGCTGACTTTATGGCCATCGCTGCGGCTTGTCCAACCCTAACAAAATAAAGGAAAGAAAAAATGGCATCTGTATTGTTGGTAATTCATTTAATGGTTGCAATCTTTTTGGTTGTGATGATTCTAATGCAACGCAACTCGGGAAATGCTTTAAGCGGTTTAGGCGGCGGTTCGGGCGCGGATAATTTCTTATCGGCGCGTGGTAAAGGTAACCTGATGACCAGAACAACGGCCATCTTGGCAACTATCTTCTTTATCACCTCAATCTTGCTCTCTTTATATTATAAAGGCGAAACAAGAAAGACGGAATCAATCACCGATGTTGCTCCGTTAACACAAACCGCACCGGTTGTACCAAGCGTGCCTGACGCTTCGGCGCAAACACAGGCAGAAGCTCCGGCAGCGGAATAAAGCAAATGAAAACAAAAATCTAAAATAAGGCACCTTTTCAAGGAGGTGCCTTTTTCACTACAAAATCTGACTTAAAAAGGATAAAAATATGTCTGAACTCAATCCAAAAACGAAATTTATATTTATCACTGGCGGTGTTGTTTCTTCTTTAGGAAAAGGCTTGGCTTCGGCCTCGCTGGCTTCGATTCTGCAATGTCGGGGCTTTAAGGTGCGCCTAAGAAAGCTTGACCCGTATTTAAACGTTGACCCCGGCACGATGAGCCCGTTTCAACATGGTGAAGTTTTTGTCACCGATGATGGCACGGAAGCGGATTTGGATTTAGGGCATTATGAGCGTTTTTCCGGCGTTTCTGCAAAAAGAAGTGACAGCACCACCACCGGAAAAATCTATCAGCGTGTGATTGATAAAGAGCGCCATGGCGATTATCTCGGCTCAACTATCCAAGTTATTCCTCACGTCACAAATGAAATTAAAAACTTTATTATCAGTGATTTGGAAGATGAAGATTTTGTTTTATGTGAAATCGGCGGCACGGTTGGCGATATTGAAGGTCAGCCGTATTTGGAGGCGATTCGCCAACTGGCTTATGACTTAGGGCGGGAAAGGACGATGTTTGTCCATTTAACCCTGCTTCCGTATATTCCGGCGGCAGGCGAATTAAAAACCAAACCGACCCAACACTCGGTTAAAAAACTGCAGGAATATGGTATTCAGCCGGATATGCTCCTCTGCCGTTCGCAAATGCCTCTTCCTGAAAATGAAAGAAAAAAACTGGCGTTGTTCTGCAACGTTAAAGACGAAAACGTGATAGCAGCTCTTGATGTCAGCAATATTTACCAGGTGCCGTTGGCTTATTCCAAGGAAGGAATGGACAGCGCTGTTTGCCGTTACTTCAATCTGCCTTGTCCGCAGGCTGATTTATCCCGTTGGGAGAGAATTGTTGAAACCTTAAAAGCCCCCGAGGGCGAGGTGCGCATTGCTGTTGTCGGTAAATATGTCAAGTTGTTGGAAGCCTATAAGTCGCTGTCCGAAGCTCTGACCCACGGCGGCATCGCTAACAAATACAAAGTCAAAATCAAATGGATAGACGCTGAAGATATGGAAACGGGTGAGCCGGAGGATTTACTTTCTGATGTTAGCGGTATTTTGGTTCCTGGGGGCTTCGGCTTGCGTGGAACAGCCGGAAAAATTGCCGCGGTGAAATATGCCCGTGAACACAAAATTCCGTTTTTGGGAATATGTTTCGGAATGCAAATGGCTGTCATCGAAACCATGCGCAATGTCTTGGGTATTAAAAACGCCAACACCACCGAATTGGATGAAAACTGTGAAGCGGTTATAGGTTTGATGACCGAGTGGGATAAAGACGGCGCGAAGCAAATCCGCCATAAAGACGGAGATTTGGGCGGTACGATGCGTTTGGGCGCGTATGAAGCCGTGTTAAAAGAGGACTCTAAGGCTTATGAAGTTTATCAAACAACCGAAATTTCCGAGCGCCATCGCCATCGTTACGAAGTTAATATTAAATATAAGAGCCAACTTGCTCAAGGCGGTATGCTGATTTCCGGGACGTCGCCGGATGGTAAATTGCCGGAAATCGTCGAGCGTCCGGACCATCCGTGGTTTATCGGCGTGCAGTTTCACCCTGAGTTGAAGTCAAAACCGTTTGCACCCCATCCTTTGTTTGTTGAGTTTGTCAAAGCTTCCATCAAACAAAGCCGGCTTGTATAAAAAAAGAAAAGGCCGCGCTTCAAGCGGCCTTTTTAATCAAATAAAATTAAGTGTTGAAAAAAATAAAAATCTTTTCTAGATTAAATAAAATTATTTTGCTTAAAGGAGAAAACAATGCAAAAAGATGATATTAAAAATCAAAAAGAAAAATTAACCGCAAAGTGTTGCCAATTTTGCGCAGAAGTAAAAAAAGACCCCAAACAGCTTATCGTTGGCGCCATTATTTTGGTGGTGGCTTTGCTGTTGTTGTTTTTTGCGTTCAAAGAGAGTGATAAGCCTC
This sequence comes from Alphaproteobacteria bacterium, assembly GCA_017939155.1. Classification (GTDB taxonomy): domain Bacteria; phylum Pseudomonadota; class Alphaproteobacteria; order RF32; family CAG-239; genus CAG-267. The sequence continues at coordinate 40,740 of JAGAZZ010000040.1, forward strand.
AGGAAAAGGTTGTTCCCCAGCCCGTTGTGGAGCAAAAGGCTGAGGTTAAGGAACCGGTTGTTGAACCAACTGTTCCGGTGGCACAGCCCAAAGAAGAGGAACCGGAAGATTTGATTACGGAAAGTCAGGAAGAATTAAAACCTGTCAAAGAAGTGATTAAGATTGAACCGAAAAATGCAGTGTTGACCTTTACCGCCAAAGCCGCTCAAGACTTTGATTATCAGGTGTTCTACACCGTTGAGCGTGAGGTTTGGTTTGACCCCACTCACGTTGTAACCCATAAAGCTAAAGCGGGAACGCATAAATACAGCATAGTTTTGCCGGTCAAAGAAATTTTCCGTCTTCGTTTAGATTTTGGCGAAGCTCCGAATAAAGTCACGATTAAAGATATTTATTTAACCGGTTCGCAAACGGCGGATTTAAATGATTTTACGCTCTATGATTTTAACCAAATAGACAGCTATAAAGTCAATAAAGATAACAGTCTGACCATCAATGCCTCCGGCAATGACCCGTTTATGATATATCAAAAAGCGCTTTTAGCAGAGTAAAAAAAGCGGAGATTAATTCTCCGCTTTTTTATAATTTAGCGTAATAATATTAACCCGATAACCGATGTCAGCAAAACCGAAACGGTGCTTAGCCGCACGCCGGCGCAAGCGATTTTTCCGCCACAATGTCTGTAAAGCATATTGCCCAAAACAATCCATAGCGGATAAAGAAAAATAATGGCTGAAACGTATGCCGGATTAGGGGCTAAAAACATCGCATAGTTTTTGCTAATCATACAAAGCGTAACAAGAAGTACAATTACAGGAGCTCTGAATTTATAGTGTGGCACTTTAAGCTCATTAAGTTTATGCTTTTTCAAATAAAGGATGAAATTTGCGCTTCCTGAAACAAACGCCGTGATTAAACAATAAAAATAAATAGCTGAAACAAGATGCTCTGCACCATGTATCATTGCTTCTTTGTTGATGACATCGTTAATAGACATCAAACACAAACAAGGAAGAAGATAACGCATAGCCTGAGCCGAAGATTTGGCTTTTTTCATTTTCAAAATGGAAAAGGTAATGCCGCATAAGCATAACATAATCAAAGCTAAATGGAGCGGCTGTTGCAACATTGCTTTCAAATCAGCCGGATGAACCACCAGCCAAAGCACAAAAATCAAACCGATGGCAAGCGGTTGAAGAGAACTTGTGACTTCCGCGCCAAAGGCTTTAGATGAGCGAAAAAGGCGATAGTCGTTAAACGCAATTAAACATCCTTGCGCAAAACATAAAAGATAAAAAGCCACATTTTCTATCGGTGAAAAAAACATCACAAACGGGAGCAGTGCCAAAAATTGTCCAACGCCGCGGAAGACCATAAATAAAGGTCCCGCGAGCTTAAAAATCTGGTTTGTATAAATAAACACACCGTTTAATAAACTGCAAACCAAAGCTACAAAAAACCAATACTTTTCCATCATTTTCCCCATATTAATAAAAAAACGGAGCGAATAATAGATTCTTGTGCTTAATAAAAAGTTAATTTTCAGACAGGTTGCATAAAAAAAGCGCCCGTGCGAGCGCTGATATACTAAAGAAAAGAGAATTATTCCTCTTCTTCAAGGTTTTCCTGTTCTTTAACCGTCATTTTAACTCTGGTAATACGCATATTGTCAATTTCAATAACTTCATACACACAGTAATCATCTTCGGCAATATCGCCGACTTTCGGCTCACGACCTAAAAGATTGAAAACATAGCCGCCCATGGTGCTTTCTTCATGTTCTTGATAAGGAATCCCCAAACACTCACAAGCGTCTTCTACCAAATAAATACCGTCAAATTCGCAAACCTTTTCATTAATCACTTTCACCGGTTCGTTGATAACCTCATCATGCTCATCACGAATATCGCCCACCAATTCTTCCAAAATATCTTCCATTGAAAGAAGACCGGCCGTCCCGCCGTATTCATCAACCACAATGGCCAGATGAATCCGCTTTTTCATCATTTCATGCAAAATTTCCGAAATAGATTTATTCTCCGGCACAAAGAGAATCTTACGCACAATCTTGCTTAAAATATCTTTATGCTGTGAGTTTTTGCACTCTAACAAATCGCGAATATGAATCATTCCCAAAATTTGGTCTTTATCTCCCGCGCATAATGGGAAACGCGTGTGTTTGTTTTGTTTAACAAACTCCATAACTTCGTTAAAACTGCTGTTTTGATAAATACATTTCATATCTTGTCTGGGAATCATAATCTCATGGGCAAAAATCTCAGAAAAGCAAATCGCGTTTTGAATAATCTCGCTTTCCGTGTCATCAATCACACCGCCTTTTTGTGAGGCATCGATAATGAGCTTGATTTCTTCTTCTGAGTGAGCTTCATCGCTTTCATCAGCCGCCTGAACGCCCATCAATTTCAAAATCCATAAAGATACATGGTCAAAACACCAAATAATCGGGGTGCAAATTTTGTTAAACGTATAAAGCGGGACGGCAATAATCAGGGCATAACGCTCGGTATCCTGAATAGCCATAGACTTTGGCACCAATTCGCCCAAAACAACGTGCAAGAGCGTGATAAACGTAAATGCCACACCAAAAGAAACCGAATGCAATAAAACCGTGTTTTCAGCAAAAAATCCGGCAAATAAGTTTTCAAGCAATCTGGAAACTGCCGGCTCACCGAGCCAACCTAAGCCAAGGGACGCCAATGTAATGCCAAGTTGGGTAGCGCTTAAATAAGTATTAAGATGTTCGCTGATTTTAAGCGCAATTTTTGCCCGTTTGCTACCACTATGCGCCAGTTCTTCCAATCTGGTGCGGCGAATTTTTACAATGGCAAACTCCGAAACAACAAAAAAAGCATTACAAAAAACAAGAACTAAAACCAATATCAAATTGATAACATAACTATATACCGGACTCATTGTCTGTTTTAAATTTCACCTCAATACATTAAACATACCAAACAGTCTATAATATATATTTTCAAGATGTCAATATCTCTTTTGCATAATTGATAAAGTTTTTTTAAGTCATATCAAAGCTATCGCCAAATTTTTCTATAAAAAACGGCTGGACTTGGGCATAAGAAGCTTTGAGGTGTCTATTCCCTCAAGTTCTAATAAAGCGCGTTTAGCAACTAAGCCGCCGGCATATCCGGTCAGATTGCCGTGTGCCCCGATAACCCGATGACATGGAATAATAATCCCGATAGGGTTCGCCCCCACGGCACCGCCGACAGCCTGGGCTGACATTTTCTCTTTGTTCAAACGAAGCGCCATAAGCTTGGCAATTTCGCCGTATGTCATAACTTTGCCATAAGGGATAGAGCGCAATATATTCCAAACTTCTTTTCTGAAAACAGAGCCGGCAGGTGCAAGCGGTGGCACAAAATCAGGCTCTTTTCCCGCAAAATAAATCTCAAGCCAACGTTTGGTTTGTTTGATGACATCAAGCTCATCGCCGTTTTCAAAAGCACCGAAATCCTTGTCTTGCCTCTTGCACCAAAATTCCGTATAAAGTCCGGTTAAAGCCTGTCCGTCGCTAAATAGGCGGATATTTCCCATAGGTGATGAATAAACAGCAGTATAATCCATAAACTTCTCCTTAGACCTCAAGTGCCTGTGGCATCTGTTTGCGCTTAAAAGCCGAGCTTTTAACAAGCTTTGCCACACGTTCAACCGTTTCTCTATCAAAACCGGAAATCTCAGCAACGTTTTTACCCTCGTCAACAAGGTATTTTAAGAGGGCATCTAAAACTGGGTAGGGCGGTAGTGCATTTTCGTCTTTTTGCCCAAAGGCAAGCTCGGCGGACGGCGCGCGGGAGATGACTTCTTCAGGAAGCACTTGTCCCTGCATATTCCGCCATTTTCCAAGCTCAAACACCGTGGTTTTATAAATGTTACCAATCGGCATTAACCCGCCGCAGGTGTCGCCGTATAGCGTGCAATAGCCGGTTAAAGCTTCGGATTTATTACCGCATGCAAGCACCAACCCGCCAAACTGGTTGGAATAAGCCATTAGGAGTTGTCCGCGGATGCGCGCTTGCAGATTTTCCAACACAATCCCTTTGACCTCTTCACCGAAAGCCTGCCGTAAAAAAGCGCTTTCTTCCTCAAAAAGCGGGTCAATATCAACCTCCTGATAATTAAGATGATTAAGTGTAGCGATGTCACGGGCAATGTTAAGGCTTAGAGCAGACGTGTATTTCGTCTTCATCATAATAGCCCGCACGTTCGCTCCGCCAAACGCGTCTGCCGCCAATACCGCCGTCAGCGCGGAATCCATCCCGCCTGACAGTCCGAGGATAACGTTTTTAAAACCATTATCTTGGCAATAAGCTTTCAACCCCGCTTTAAGTTTGTTCCAAGTTTTCTCCATTGTTTTATCTCCTGCTAAATAATCCCTTTTTTCTTGTTAAAATATTCCTCTATAATGTGGTGGTTTTCAGGCGCAATAAAATTCTTCCAGCGTGTATCGCCGAATTTTATCATATCCCGCACCATCGTTCCGGTTACAAATGGAAAATTCGGGTCAGTCCGGTCTTCTAACTCTATGTTTTTAAAGTATTCTCTAAACCAATGCGCGTCATAGCTCGAACCAGCATAATAAACATCAGGTGCCGGCATATCGGGAAAGCTCTCTTTAATAAAATCCAGCACATATTCGCCCCATTCTGCCGGATTGTTAATATCAAACAGCCCGATAATTTTAAGCCGTTCATATTCCGGTTTAGAGCGGTAGATATTTTGAATCATTTTTTTGCGGGTGGTGTAATTGAGCGGATTGCGTGCCGTTCCTTGCTCTTGGATAGAGCCTAAAACAATCGTCACACGTTCGCATTCTTTAAGCATTCTGTCCACAAGCTTCTGGTGTCCGATATGAAAGGGTTGCGCCCGCATAATCGAAAGTCCGTGTTTGTATTTGTATTCAGACATTAAAAAAACTCCTTTATAGGAGCCGCTAACAAAATTTAAATAAAACAATACAGTCTTTTAATCTTATTAACCCGGCTCGGTTACTATCTGTTCTCAGCTTATAAGCCCTGCAAGCTCAAGAACAATTTTAGAGTAATCGCGTATTCTCAAATGTCAAGCATAAAGGATTGCTATTGTAGTAAACTTATGTGACACTTTATGAACAGGGCTGTTTGAGGGATAAATATTTTTTTGACAAATTTTCCAAAAAACACTTGACGCCTTAGTGAAGATGTGGTAAAAGAAAATGCATTATTTATCACCAAAGAGGAGGAAATATGAAAAATAATGCGCCAAAGCCAATACCTGAAGTTATTGACGAATTTATGAATCTAACCGGTTGCGAAGAACTTTTTTTATACGGCGGTTCGGCAATAGACCGCTATCTTGACCCCAACTGTCGGGTGATGGATTATGATATTGCCATCAGCAATCTTGAGCAATACCAAAATGTGATAGAAAATTTAAGAACCCAAGGCTTTGATGTCGGCAATCCGCGCTTAAGCCATAATTTGGCAACCGTTGCCAAACACCCTGAGTACGGTATATATGACTTGTCTTGTATGGATATCGAAAACAACGGCATTTATAATATTGAAAAATTTTATATCGAATATTCCAAAAAATACCCCAAAGGTAAAATTGTTGACACCTATCACGCGGTGGAAGGCTTAAGAGAAGGACGGATAGAAATTGCCAACAATCCCGAAAACGAAAAAGCTTATAATCTGCTGCGCCGCTTTTCTGTTTTGGCGGGAAAATATGATATAAACCTGACCCGCGGCGGTATAAACGAAGATACCATGTCAATAATTGAAAATAAATTGCGCCAAACACCTCCCGGAAAACACGATGAGCAAGAACGCGTGCGCTGTTTGTCACGCTTTTTAGGTGCGGCCTTTCGCCGAAGAAAACAAGCTGTTTATTTCAAATCAATCGGCAAAACCGGATTATACGCCTATGGTTTTCCTGCGTTAAACCAATTAATGAATGATAGCAAATTTATCAAAAGCTTGCAAGAAGCGCCGGCAACCGATAAACAAAATCTGATAAACCGTATGTTGGCGTACGCCAAAGACAGGGATAGTCTGGTTGATGAATTATCTTTGTTAAAAAAGCGCGAACGCGACAGAGAAGATATTAAAGTTATCAACCGCATAGAAGCTTTAGATGAAGAAAAAACTTCCCTAAATCGTTTAAACAAGTCTATAATAGCCCCGTTGTTGCAATTTAAACAAGGAAAAACGACGAGATGAAAATAACCATATTAGGCTCCGGTTCGGCCTATGGCGTACCGATGATGTTTAACACTTGGGGAAATGCCGATTCTACAAATCCGCAAAGTAATCGCACGCGCGCCTCGATTCTCATAGAAGATGAAGGAAAATCAATTTTGGTGGATTGCGGACCGGATTTCAGAGAGCAAATCAATAAAAACAAAGTCAAAAATATAAACGCCGTTTTAATGACGCACGGTCACTATGACCATATCGCCGGTATTCCCGAGCTCCCGCGCGCGACCAAACTGTTGGGACATAGCATAGAGGTATACGCCGCAGAAAAAACGATGGCGGAACTCAAAAATAGTTTCGGCTATTTATTCACGGGGCAGGCGGAAGCAGAGCCGGACAGCAAAAAAATAGAGTGGAAAGTTTTGCCTGACTTTGGTCAATTCTCTGTTTGCGGGCTGGATTTTACCACTTCGCTTTTGCCCCATCACAGCATTTTCTCCTCCTCTTTTCGCTATAAAGATTTTGCTTATGTAACGGATTGGCAGGAGTTAACTCCGGAGGCTAAATCAATGTTGCAAAATCTCAAACTCTTGATAGTTGAGTGTAATAACGGTTTTGAAAAAGCTAAAAACGGGCATAGCGATATTGACAATATCAAAAAAATAGTTGCCGATGTCGCCCCGCAAAGAATAATTTTAACTCATATTTCAGCTCGCGTGGATGATAAAAAGTTAAGCTCTGAGTTTGAATTAGCCTATGACGGTCAAATAATAGAAATATAAAAAAAAAAGCCGGATATTCTCCGGCTTATAAAATTTTAAGTCAAATAACTTATTCAACCAAAATAACGACATCAACGTCAACTTCGGGCGCCCGCATCATATCTTTGTCGATTTCACCTCTGAGTTCAACGGTGTTTTCCGGTTTAACCACAACGCCGTTCCAGTCATCATCGTCAATTTCGACCACGATAATGCCGGTGCCGTCATTAAATTGATATTTTTCATTTCCCAAACTTTTTTCGATTTTTCCTTTAAGAACAACCGGTGTATCATCGCTCATCTTTAAAGCCTCGGCAACAGAAGTCTTGGCAATCCCCGGTCCTTCAAAGCCGCCGCCGTTCTTTTGGGCAACAGCATTACCGGCCAAAGCAAAAGTCAATACTAATGCAAAAAAAGCAAAAAGTTTTTTCATATTTTTTCTCCTATATTGTAAGTGTTCCTAAGATATAAGCATTGTTGTAGCACTTTTCATGATTTTCAAAAAAAAATTTTTTTTATCCCCGTTTTTTTGTGGTAAAAAAGTTTAACCGGAATCGCTCAAATTGCTGTTAAATAAATTTTCTGCCGGTCGGATGACCTGTTGACAAAAAGGAATGTTGATTCCTTCTTGTCGAAACGCTTCAATAATCTTTTCCCTGAGCCTGAAAGAAATTTCGCCGCTTTTGGAAACATTGGCAATAAAGCAGTTAAGCTGGAGGTCAAGGCTGCTGTCGGCAAATTCCAAAAAGCTCAGAGCCGGCGCCGGCTCTTTCAAAACGCCGGTATCTTCCCTGGCGATTTGTAAAAGGATTTGTTTAACTTTTGTGATGTCGCTGCCATAGTCAACGCCGATTTTAATATCGATTCTCGTCATGCGGTTGTTAAGTGTTTTATTAACCACACTGCCCGAAATAATCGTTGAGTTAGGGATAATGACATTAGATTTGTTCCCCATTTCCAAAATTGTCGAGCGCATACTGATTTGTTTAACCACGCCCTCAAAGCCGTTAATCACCACCAAATCACCGAGTTTAATCGGTCTTTCAAATAAAATCGTAATTCCGGCAACAAGATTGCTGACAATATTTTGCAAACCAAGCCCGGCGCCAAACGAAAGCGCACCAGCCATAATCGCCAAACTCTTAAAACTGCCGCCTGCAACCGCAATTCCTAAAATAACCGAAAAGATAAATCCGAAAAATCCCACCCCGGAGATAATCGAGTTTTTCATCCCGTCATCAAAGTCAAGCTTGCTCAATGCCCCTTCGACAATGCTGCTTTTAAGCATTTTAATCAAAAGCATTGCCACCCAGAAACTGATAATCCCAAGCGTGAGAGAAGTGATGGAAATATGCACTTCCCCGATATTAAATCCGGTCAAAAATCCTTTTGTTTTAGAAAGTAAAATATCAACAGAGACGCCCCACACCGCAAGCAAAATTAAAATTCCTAACACATAAAACACCGGACTTAGGATAATTCCGAACCATACCTCGCTTTTAAGTAACGTTCTGGGGTTTATACGAAACGTCCTAATCCAAAATTTGGCGCGGATAACAAAGCGATAAAAAATCTTTAAGAGCCTGAATGCAACATACATCCCCGAAATAACCGCGACCGAAATAATAAACCGGTTAATCAGGTATTGTGACAAACTGATATACCCGAACAAAGAAAAAGCAAAGCTGATTGCCATAAATAAAATAATCGCAAGTGCAATTTGCGAGGAAAACGACAGTTTTTGAATGTCGCCGCTTTGGACTTCCTCATCAGATAAATCTTTAGCGTCATACAGTCCCCGATATACAGCCCAAATAATTGCCGCGGCTTTAATGCCGTTGGCTAAAATTTGCATGGAATAAATAATTTCCGTTTTATGGGAAATAACTTCTGCAAGCCTGTTAAAAAAGGATACGACCGTAATAGCCAAAGCCGCTGTAAGCAAGGCATTAGAGGCGCGCCTGACTTTTTTGGCTTCAATATCAAAAATCCGCCAGTCCGGATTTTTCGGTGCAAAAGAAGCTAAAACCGCCGCACGAAAAATAAGAAAATAGAGTAAATATGCCGCAAAAATTTTCAATGATATGGCAAATTCGCTGTCTTTCATCAGCTCAAAGCGCTCAAGCCACATCAAAAGTGCCGCGATAATTGCTGCGGCAATCGCCCCTTTGGCAATAAAAATCCAAACCGCAGCCTTAAATTTCTGTCCGTATGAGGGAACGCTGATGTCAAGATTATACCCGTAGTGCCTTAAAATAAAACTTTTGATAATAACAGCGGCAATGAGCGCAACAGCTAACATAAAAGCCAGCATAGCCAAACTGTTAAGCGCATTTTCCCGTTGCTCGGGTGTTAATTTTTTATACCAGTTAAAAGGTGAAACCAAAATCTCTTGCAAAAAGCCGCCAAAGCTCAACAGCGAGTGCCAAAATTCCTCCGGCTGAAAAATAGAGCTCTGTTTAACCAAAATATCATTAATAAGTTCACGGTTGCGCTTTTTCAAAATAAGCGTGTTAATTTCATCAATCTTCGCCATAACCAAAGCATTTTGCGCCAGCATATATTTATATTTTCCGGCTTTTTCTTCATACTGTTCCAATTCTTTGACAATGCCGGGCAGGGCGGTCTCGCCGTCATTTGTAGCGCTTTTTAAGGCTTCGATTTTTTTGGTAATGTTGGCAAGCTCTAAAGTATACTGCTTTTGCGCGTTTTGGGCGTCGGATAATGTGACATTAAGAGTGTTAAGAAATTCCTCCGCCTCAATTTTGGTTTTATTTTTGCCGTTAAGCTTGGTAATCATTTTATCAAGGCTTTTGTTTGTAGCTGTCGGGTCAAATTCGGCAGGCTCTGCCGCATACACCATTTTGCTGACCAACCACAAACCAATCATCAAAATTTTAATAAAACGCATACAGGTTTCTCCTAAAACATAGGCAAACATATAATTTCAAACCAACATAAAACAAGTAAGCACCAACAAAAAAGCTCCCGAAATCGAGAGCTTTATCTTTCAAAAAAACAATTTTACTGCCGCACATTAGGTTGTGAGCCGTTGTTGTTTTTCGGGGCATACATCGGGTCAGAGGGTTCGTTGCCGGAAAAAGTTTCTTTAGTCTTGTCCCAAGCCTCTCCGCTGACCTCTTTGGTTTTATCCCAGGCTTTGGCAGTCCCTTCTTTGGTGGCTTCCCAAGCATCTGCGGATTTTTCTTTAATCGCTTCGCCTGCATCAGCGCTGACTTCTTTGGTTTTATCCCACGCGTCGGCGGATTTTTCTTTAATAGCTTCGCCTGCATCGGCACTAACCTCTTTAGTTTTGTCCCAAGCGTCGGCAGATTTTTCTTTAACCTCTTCTCCTGCCGTACCGGTTAGTTCTTTGGTCTTATCCCAAGCATTACTGCCAAGTTCTTTAGTTTTGTCCCAAGCTTTGGCAGTTCCTTCTTTTGTGGCTTCCCACGCGTCGCTGCCAAATTCTTTAGTTTTTTCCCATAATCCCTCGGGTTGGTTGGTATGATTTCCTGACATATAAATATCTCCTTGATTTGCGTTAAAGTTATTTTGCGGCACATCTTGCGCCACGGCGGTTCCTCCCGTTAATAACAGTGTAAAAACTGTGAGCGGAAGACAATTCTTTGGTATTCTCATGAGCATACTCCAAAATAAATTTTTCCTTAAACGAGATAATCGTTCAAAGAGCCGGTTTTCAATAAAACTTTGGCTTAGGCGTCTTAAATTGTTTCTCTTAAAATAAACGTTTGGATATAGCGGTGCAGTGTGCTCCAAGTGCACCCCATTAAACGGGCAATTTCTGCCTTTGAAACGTTTTGCTTTAGCAAAGCTTTGATTCTATAATGCTTTTTCTTTAATTTTCGATACGAAAAGCCAAACGGTCTGCCTAAGTGCTTCCCCTCATCCTTAAGACGTTTAAGGGAGTTTCTTGTTCTCTCGGAAATCAGTTGACGTTCAATCTCACTGGCAAGCGAAAAGGCAAAAGCCAAAACCTTGCTCTGAATGTCCGCGCCCAGACGATAATTTTCTTTTAAAGTCCAAACTTCGCATCTTTTTTCCAAACAAACTTGCAAAATTCCCATAACTTCCAATAAGTTGCGTCCGAGTCTTGAAATCTCCGTGGCAACTAAAATGTCCCCTTCGTTAAGTTTATCAAGGATTTTGCCGAGTTTTCGTTGTTCCAGCGGTTTTCTTGAAGAAATCACTTCTTTAACCCACTTGCCAACCGCCAAATCTTGTTTTTGTAAAAATAACTCGATTTCATGATGTTGGTTTTCTAAACATTGCTTTTCGGTGCTGACCCGTATATATCCGTATATCATAATTAGTCCTTTTTTGGTTAGTTATTCAAAAACACCTTGATTTTAAACAAAAAAAACGTAATTACCACTATTTATTAAGGAGAAAAAATGAGCAAATGTATTTTCAAAAAAGAACAAATCGTCACCAAAGACCGCAGCATAAAAATATATAAATGCTTCGGCAAACCGTTTTTTTGTAAAGAAAAAACAAAAAAGAACACCAAATACACCCTGTTTGGGCTAAAAATAAGCAAAAAATAAACCTTTTTGTGCCAAAATACACCAAAACCGGTTCTAAAAGAGGTCAAATATGCCAAAAATAATCGCCGTGTTGCTGTTGCTTAGCGCTTGCACCACACTTGAAATCCCAGAAACTTATACCTATAAAATCATTAAAACACAAAATTTTGACCTTGCCTCTTGGCAAAAAATAACGAATGCCGACGCTTTCTATAAAATTTATATCGAAGGCGACGGCAACGCATTTAATGCCTCGGGCTATCCTTCGCAAGACCCGACCCCGAGAGAGACGCTTGTTCGAAGCCTTGCTTTTCAAGACCCAAGCCCTAATGTCATCTATCTGGCACGTCCTTGCCAATTCATCAAAAGCCCTATTTGCGCCAAACGCCATTGGACAACCGCGCGTTTTGCCCCTGAAATCATCACCGCCGAATATGACGCCGTCAAACAAATTGCAGGCACACGCCCCGTCATCTTAATCGGTTTTTCCGGCGGAGCGCAAATCGCAGGGCTTATTGCCACGGCTAAACCCGACTTAAATGTCAAAAAAATCATCACCATCGCCGGTAATCTTGACCATGAAGCGTGGACAAAGTATCATAAACTCCCACCTTTAAACGAATCAATGAGCCTGAATGACTATCGCGCTAAGTTCCAAAAAATCCCGCAAACCCATTATGTCGGCGAAAAAGATGAGGTCATCTTGCCTTTTTTAATCAAAGAGTTCGCAGACCAAAAAGACGTCATCATTGTCAAAGGCGCCACGCATAACCAAGGCTGGGAAAGGATTTATCAAAATATCTGGCAGGAAAAGTAACTGGCAAATATCTCCTTGACATTTCTAATAAAAGATGTAGCATAATCCTGAATTTTTTATTTTTATGTCTTATAATCAAAATTTTATATTATGGAATATCAAAACATCGTGTTTTTAACCGGCGCGGGAATTTCCGCCCCATCGGGTTTACAAACTTTTCGTGGCGAAAACGGCTTATGGTATAACCGTAACCCTGAGGATGTCGCTACCTTAAAAGCATTTGAGGATAATCCTCTGTTTGTCTTGCGTTTTTATAATCGTCTGCGCAAAGAAATGCTCCAAGCAGAACCGAACGCGGCGCATTTGGCTATCGCCGAACTGGAGAAAAAACTTGCAGACAGTCGTCAAGGGTGTGTCAATATCTTAACACAAAATATTGATACATTACACGAAAAGGCAAACTCATCTCGGGTCTTTCATATTCATGGATCGATAGCGTCCGCTCGTTGCACAAAGTGCAATTGTGTTTGGCATAACGAAAGAAGTATTTTGCTGATGACACCATGTCCTGCTTGTCAATCTGTCGGAACGGTGCGGCCGGATATCGTGTTTTTTAAAGAACCGTTGCAATATCAAGGTTTAACGGAGCATTTTTTAAAAAATGCAGATTTGTTTATTGCGGTCGGAACGTCGGGCAAAATTGCGCCGGCATCGCATTTTGCCGCTGAGGCGAAAGCGCACGGCGCCAAAACAATGGCTTTTAATCTCGAGGAGCCTGAAAATAAGCAGGATTTTGACGAGGTTATCCTTGGTCCCGCCGAACAAACCCTCCCGCAGTTCATCAAAGAACTGCTTTCAAACTAAACAATCACCCCCGACCGTTTGGCGGGGGTGTTTCTCATTTTTATCTGATAGAAAATTAAGCAGATTTGCCAAGTTGAGCGGCAACTTCAGCGGCAAAATCTTCTTCTTTTTTCTGCAAGCCTTCGCCGAGCTTAAAGCAAACAAAGCCTGCAAGTTTAACTTCAGCATTGTTCTCTTTGGCAAAGTCTTCAACAACAGCCTTAACTTTCTTATCCGGGTCCATAATATAAGCTTGTTCTTCCAAAACAACTTCTTCATAGTATTTGCGAATACGACCTTCAACCATTTTCTCAACAATGTTTGCAGGTTTACCGGAAGCTAAAGCCTGCTCAGAGAAAATGGCTTTTTCACGAGCAACAGCCTCTGCCGGAACTTCGGCAATTGTCATAGAAATCGGGTTGGTGGCGGCAATGTGCATGGCGATATGTTTGCCGAGTTCTTGCATTTTAGCTTTGTCAGCATTGCCTTCCAAGGCAACCAAAACGCCGATTTTACCTAAATTCGGACGAACAGCGTTGTGAATATAAGAGCAAACAATGCCGTTTTCAGCAGACAAATAAGCAGCGCGGCGCAAGTTCATATTCTCACCGATTTTAGCAATCATATCGGTCAAAATCGTGCCCATATCTTTGCCGGTTACCGGGCAAACAAATGCTTTTAAGCCTTCAACATCGCCTTTAACAGCCAATGCCGCTTTAGAAGCGTTTTCAACATAGTCTTGGAAAATATCGTTTTTAGCAACAAAGTCTGTTTCTGAGTTAACCTCAACAACAGCACCGGCATTGCCTTCAACAAAAACAGAAACTAAACCTTCAGCAGCAATGCGGCTTGCTTTTTTAGCGGCAGATGCCAAACCTTTTTTGCGCAACCAGTCAATTGCTTCTTCCATATTGCCGTTGGTTTCAACCAAGGCTTTTTTACAATCCAACATTCCGGCGCCGGATGTTTCTCTTAAACTCTTTACCATCGAGGCGGTAATTTCAGCCATTATTTTATTCCCCTTGTCTAATAGATAATCAAATCAGGCGACGGCTTGAGCCGCCGCCCTAAGAAGACGTTTAACTTAAATTCATTAAGCGTTTTCAACATTTTCAAAAGCTTCGCCGGCAGCAGAAACCGTAGCGGCGTCTTCAACCTTAACGCCTTGAGCGGCAACTTCAGCCTGCATACCATCCAACACTGCAGAAGAAATCAATTCGCAGTAAAGCTGAATGGCACGGATAGCGTCATCATTACCCGGAACCGGATAATCAACGTCATACGGGTTGGCGTTTGTATCGGTAATGCCGATAACAGGAATCCCTAATTTCTTAGCTTCTTTGATAGCCAAAGCTTCTTTCGGAGTGTCGATAACAAACAACAAATCCGGCTGACCGCCCATATTTTTAATGCCGTCTAAAGAAAGAGCCAATTTTTCTTGTTCTTTCTTAATGTTCTGCATTTCTTTTTTGGTGTAGCCGTCGTATGCGTTCTTTTCTTCCATCTCGTTTAATTTAACCAGACGGTTGATAGACTTGTTAACGGTTTTCCAGTTGGTGAGCATACCGCCGAGCCAACGATAATTGACATAATATTGTCCGCATCTCTCAGCGCTTTCTTTAACAATATCCTGAGCTTGGCGCTTGGTAGCAACAAACAAAACTTTGCCGCCTTTTGCCGCAACATCGCGAGCAACAGCCAAAGCTGTATAAAGCATCGGATAAGTCTTTTGCAAATCAATAATGTGAACATTGTCTTTTTTGCCGTAAATATACGGAGCCATTTGCGGATTCCAACGACGAGCGTGGTGTCCGAAGTGTACGCCGGCTTCAACGAGCTGACGCAAAGTAAAAGTAGGAAGTGTCATATTTTCTTATTCCTTATTTTCCAGTTAAACCTCCGCAAGCTAATAACTTAAATTACTTTAAGCACCGGAGCGTGAAGCTCTATCTCTAAAGCCGACGCCTGCCTGCGTGTGAATTATTAAAACAGACTTAATGCCTGTTTCAGCGCTTTATAGCCATAAAATATTTAATTTGCAAGTATTTTTTTTATTTTTTTACGAAAAAAAACGCGCCTCCATATCGGAAACGCGTTTTCTTTTTAATTCAAGACAAGTTTATTGTCGCTCATAGCGGTCAATAAAATCGTTGAGTGTTTCTTTGCTTTCGCCGTGCATAAGCGCCAAATACAAAATATGCCGCAAATCACGCTTGCGGGGATTTTCCAAATCAACGCCGCTTGCAGACATTGAAAGCAGACAATCGGCAATCTGCACCGGTATCAGGCAATCCTCAACAACGGCCAAACGAAAACTGCGGCTGAGCGAAATTGCCGTTGCTTGCGGCAGAGGTTCGAACATATCACCCAAAAGCGCATACAGATTTTCCGCTTTCATTGAAAACAGAGCATCAATCGTTTCCGCGTCTTGGGTTAATTTCAGCACCTCAAGCGCTTTCTCTACCAAAGCCCGGCGCTTGCCGTAATAAGAAGAAAGCTCAAGCAAAATCTCGACAACACGCGGCAGTTTCTGCAATTTAAGCGTCTCAGAGCCTCTTTCCAGCCATAAAAGACCGTTTTTTAGAGGCTGACCTTGGTCATCGCTCAAAAAAATCAAAACCGGCTGCCCGTCTTCACGCCTGTGCACCGTAAAGTTTTCACCGCTTGAAACCTCTTCTGCCAAATAGAAAGTGATAATTTTATCCGGCTCAAAAGCTGAAATATCAGCCAAAGCGGGGAGCTTTATCCTGCTTTCACGTTCATTAGTTATGGATGTTACACAAAGCGTTAAACACCCATTGCCCTTAACGACCTGGTCGATACGGGCGGTTATTGGACCTTTACTCATAATGATAAAAATAAAATTAGTTAAACACGATATTTTTAGCATAGCTTTTGACAGAATGCAAGCTTTTTTGTTTAATTGTTTTGCTGGTATCGCATTTTTTTGTTAAAATCGTCAAATTTTGCTTGTCTGAAAGGTTTTATTTTTCTATATTCGTTAAGAAAAATTATAAGAAACAGAGGAAAAAATGAGCGATTTATTTGAAAATTCCGCAACCGCAACCAAAGAAGAATATTCCGCGCGGGATATTGAAGTTTTAGAAGGGCTTGAGCCGGTCAGACACCGCCCCGGTATGTATATCGGCGGAACGGACGAGCAGGCGTTGCACCACTTGGTCGCGGAAGTTTTGGATAACTCAATGGATGAAGCCGTTGCAGGCTACGCCACCAGGATTGATATTGCGGTTAACGCTGATTTATCGGTCACGATAACCGATAACGGTCGTGGTATTCCGGTTGATGACCACCCGAAATATCCCGGCAAATCTGCCTTGGAGGTTATTTTGACAACGCTTCACTCCGGTGGTAAGTTTGGCGGCGGCGCGTATAAAGTGTCAGGCGGTTTGCACGGCGTCGGTTCCTCTGTTGTGAACGCTCTCTCTAAAAAGTTGGTGGTAGAAGTTGCCCGTGATAAAAAACTTTATCGGCAGGAATATTCTTGCGGCAAACCTTTAACCCCGCTTGTTCTTGTCGGCAATGCGCCAAACCGTCGCGGTACCAGCATTACCTTTTTGCCTGATGAGGAGATTTTTGGTTCGGATAACAAGTTTGTTCCCGCTAAAATTTATCGTATGGCGCGCTCAAAAGCCTTTTTGTTTAAAGGAATTAAGATTTTTTGGAAGTGTGCGCCCGAGCTGATTAAAGAGGGAGATAATATTCCGCTTGAAACCGAGTTTAATTTTCCTAACGGCTTGCTTGATTTTTTGAATTATCAAATCGGCACGAGGCTGACGATAAACCGCACGCCGTTTTGCGGCGAAGCTGATTTAGCCGGTGATGAGGGCAAAGTCGAATGGGCAATTACCTGGCCTGAAGATGAAAAAGGCTTTTGCAACTCTTATTGCAATACGGTCATAACCCCGCAAGGCGGCACGCATGAACAAGGCTTTAGAACAGCACTTTTAAAAGGCTTAAAAGAATACGCCGATATGGCCAACATCAAAAAAGCCGCCGGCATTATGGCGGAAGACTTTTTAAGCGATGCGGCAATTATGCTTTCGGTGTTTATTCGTGACCCGCAGTTTCAAGGGCAAACGAAAGATAAATTAACCTCCACCAAGGCGGTAGGTTTGGTGGAAAAAGCGGTGAAAGATTCATTTGACCATTGGCTTTCGTCAGACAAAGAAAATGCCGCCGCGTTAATTGAGTATGTCGTATCCAGAGCGGATTTACGCAAAAAACGCAAAGAAGAAAAAGTCCAAAACCGCAAATCGCCGACGAAAAAACTTCGTCTTCCCGGCAAATTGGCAGATTGTTCCAAATCAGCCGCCGAAGATACGGAAATTTTTATTGTTGAGGGAGATTCCGCGGGCGGTTCGGCCAAACAAGGGCGTGACCGTATGACGCAGGCGATTTTGCCTTTGCGCGGCAAAATCTTAAACGTTGCCAGCGCCAGCCTTGATAAGATTACCCAAAACCAAGAAATCAAAGATATAATAGAGGCTTTAGGCTGTGGCACAAAAGACAACTATAAAGAAGAAAATTTGCGATATGAAAAAATCATTATCATGACCGATGCGGACGTTGACGGCGCCCACATTACCTCGCTTTTGATGACTTTCTTTTATCAGTATATGCCGAAATTAATCGAAAACGGACATTTGTATATCGCAACCCCGCCACTCTATAAAATCGTCTTTGGCGGCAAAAACTACTATGCCTTAGATGATGAGGAAAAAGATAAAATTTTAGCCAAAGCCAAGGCCAACCAAAAGCCTGACATCAGCCGGTTTAAAGGTTTGGGCGAGATGAGCGCGTTACAGCTTAAAGAAACAACAATGGATAAGCAAAACCGCGTTCTCTTGCGCGTCACCATCCCCACCGCCAACACCGAGGAAAGCCGTGACGAAGCGTTTGAAACCCGTCGTCAGGTGGAGCGCCTGATGGGTAAAGACCCCGAACAGCGCTTCAAGTTTATCATTGAGCGCGCCAAGTTTGCTGAAGATTTGGATATATAAGAGAAACACCCCCGCCAAACGGTCGGGGGTGATTTTTTTGAGGATTAATTTTCGGAGGTCACTTCCGGTGTTTCCTCCTCGTATGTTGCGTTGACTAATTTAATTTCCAACGTTTTGCCGTATAATTTTAACACTCTGAATAAAGCAAACCAATGGAACTTGCGGCGCCCGAGTTCATTTTCTTCTAAAATCCGCGAATCAACATCAACTTTGCGGGCTATATATTCTAACCGCTGGTTATTTTCCCGACGAATAGCTATTAATAAGTCGCCGATACAGCCACAGATGTATTTTTCAAAATCGTTAGAATGGCTATAATGCTTAACCCATTTTTCTTCAAATTTCATGATTTTTCACTCCATATTTAATTAAAACAAAACTGGCGCTTCAAAGCGCCAGGGAGTTCGAAAATCACTCAAGTATGACTCTCTTAGCCTTCAATATATAACTAAGAGCTCCCTGACTTTCATCAAGGAATTTATGAGAAAAAACAATCCGGTGAATTGTTTTTTCCATGAATTGTCAGACAATGTTAATTTGCGAGCGCTTGTAAAAGCGTGTTAGCAAATGTTACATTGCCTTGCCCGAAGCGAA